>NZ_JXAK01000006.1 GCF_000829455.1 Gordoniibacillus kamchatkensis | reverse complement strand
GAGCGCAAAGAAAGCTAAACAAGCTGACGCCGGCAGAGTACCGACGTCAGCTAGCAGCTTAGGGCTTTTTTCAATGTCCGCTATTTGGGGTCTTGACCAGTCCGGGCCGGGTGCTTTGTTTTTTGACTTGGCAGACTCATTCCGGCTTATCGCTGCCGGCGATGCCGCACGAACCCGGATACCCGTCGTTCATGCGCCACTCCTCGAGTTTGCCGCGCATCTCTTCGTCGCTCGGCGCTTCCGCCACGAGCTTCGCCGCAGGCTGCCGGAACCCGACAAGACCTTTGCGCTTTCGATCTTGCATAGTGCGTTCACCGCCGTTTCCGCCGTATAGTATGGGCTCCACCACTATTGTGCGAAGCGGCAAGGCAATTATGCGGAAGAGGCGCTTGCCGGGATAATCGCCCCAACAATCGGAAAACATATCCTCTAAAAAGGAGGGAACGTTTGCGATGCCCGACGAAAAGCTGCGCACGGAAACCGACGGCGACCCGACAACCGCCTTCGAGGATACGCAAAAACACGAACGGACGGGGCTGAAGCTCGGCGAAGACGACGAAAATCGAAAGTCGTCGCATTGGGACGGCTACGAAATATAACGCGAACACACTCTTCGCACCTGGCGCCAGAAACCCGCATCGGTTACGAGCGGGTTTTATGGCGTGGTGCCGGGCTCTCGCGGCGCAGCAGCTCGACGTCTTCATCTGCGATGTCTCCGTCGCCGCCGCTGTAGCGCGCCTTATAATAGAGCTCGATGAGCTTATCGGCTTGCCCGCTGCCGGCGCCAGACACAGAGCTGCGGCCCGCGGCAGCTTCCCGCTCCCAATCGGCGGCGGCGCGGCGTATTTCTTCCGGCGTCAGATGGCCCGGCGCCGCGAAGCCCGCGCGGCGCAGCCGGCCGAGCCATTGCCGGTATAAATACCGGACCCGTTCGCCATTGCTGCGCAGTTCGTTCCACCGCACGCCCGCGGCGCCGCCGGCGAACCGGCGCAGCCAGCTCCGTTTCAGCGCCTTCTCCGCCAGCTCCCACGACCAAATGACGGATTCTTCATCGGTGTAGCCGGCATTTTCGGCCGGCCGGCTTGCGCGGCCGAGCAGCGCCGCGATTCGCGCCAGCATGCGTCCGGCCCAGGCCGCGATTTCGCGGCGACGGCGGTACGCGCTGCGGGCCAGCAGCAGAATGGCGGCCGCCGCCGCGGCGATGCCCGCAACATAAACCAACAGGTCCAGTGCGCGAGCGAGCCAGCCCGGCTCTCCTGGCGGGGGCAGCTGCGGCGGCGGGGGCTGCGGCGGCGGCGGCACGTCCGCTTGCCGTTTGCCGGGAGCGGAAGCAAGGATGCCGATGAGCTCGCGCAGCAGCTGCAGCAGCATGCGTCCGACCGCTTCCGACGTAGCGGCGGCAACGAACGTGCTTAGCACGATGACAGCCGCGACCATGAGACGGTTATGCCGCCGCGCCGCGGCCGGAACCGGCCTGGACTCTGCCGACAGCGTCTCGCGCTGGAGCAGCTGGCCGTTCCAGCGAAATAACAAAATCGCCAAAGAAACGATGCCCGCAGCCGTCAGCCACGGCATATATGCCGACCATTCCGGCAAACGGCTGCAGACGATACCGCTGATCGCATAGGTGGCGATGCCGACGCCATACCGCGGGACATCGGCCGCCCGCGATGCGGCGGAAGTAACCGCCATGCCGCGCCATACAGCGGCTCCGCTGCCGGCGGCGATCAGCGCCCCCGGCCACCAGAACGTCGGCGCAAGCAGTGCCCCTTCCAGCGCTCCGGCGGCGAAAGCAAGCACCCCGCGGAGCCAGACTCGCCGGACAAAATGCGCGGATAAGGCGCCGACAAGGACGGCGAGCGGCAAATGGAACAGCCACAGCAGCTGTCTGTAGCCTGTATCGAAGCCGTAAACGGCCGGGATGAGCCATACCGGCGCATACAGCAGCAGCTCCGTTACGCCGCGCAGCCAAAACAGGAGCAGCCTCCTTATCCGGCCATTAAGCTCGATTTCCGGTTGCTGACGTTCCATAGGCTTCATCCCCCCCGTTCACGCCGGTGTCCGGAACGATGACGAATTCGACGCCGTTGCCGCTTCGCCGCAGCGCCTCCGCTCCGGCGATCATGCCGTCTGCCTGATGACAAGTGAGAATGAGATAGTCCGCGCCCGATTCACCGCTCTCCAGCTCTTCCTGCAGCAGATCGGCAAACATCATGACCGATTCCAGCTCGAGCCGCGCCATCGCTTCCAGCAGCAGCTCCAGCTGGCCGGAGCCTCCTTGCGGCGCGATGCGGACCGGACGTTTGGCCGAGCCAAGGCACCAGGCGTTGCAGAGCAGGCCCGTCTCGATTCCCCGCTCCAGCGCCGCTTGCGCGATTGAAGCGGCGTAACGGATCGCTCGCTCGATGCGCGGCGGATCCGTCACCTGCTTCCACATCGATTCGCTGATTTCGACGTTGAGGGCGATCCACATCCTATGGTCGGCGGTCGCCGGCCGTTTGTGCACTTGCAGCGTTCCGGCGCGGGCCGTCGCTTTCCAATGAATGGAACGAAAGCTGTCGCCAGCCTCATACTCGCGCACCCCCGTCGTCAGAAACGGATCTTCCAGAATCCAGCGTTTGACCTCGAGCTCGCCGAGCCAGCTGTGGCTCGGCAGCGGCACGTCCCGAAGCGGCAGCGGCTTCGGGTATACGAGCAGCTGCAGCGATAACGGGCAGCGGACGGACACAGTCCCGAAGCCGAACGGATCGCCCGCCGTCATCGTCGCCGAATCGAGCGCGTACACGCCTCTCGCCGCGCAGCGCACCAGGTGGCGGCGCACGATGAGACGATACGGGCGCAAGCTGAACAAGCTTATATGATTTTGGAACAAATCGCCGCCGCGAATGTCGAGATCGGCTTGCCGCTCGAACACGAGGCGCGACGACAAGAGCGATTCGAGCCGCAGCCACGGCAAGGGCAGCAGCTTGCGGTTCGCGATCCGCTCGATCATCTCGATCGTATCGCCTTCGCTCGCTGCCGCCGTGGAGAACGTACGCTCATAGGAAACGTGCCGCAGCGCCCGCCGCTTATACAGCCAGGCGAGAGCCGCAAACACGAGGCCGGTTATGAACAGGAGCTGCAGCATGGCCGGCCCCTCTAACGCATATCCGCCGGTTCGGCCGGCACTTCGACCGACGCCAGCAAGCCGGCTACGAGTTCGCCGCTGCGGCGGGCGTCCGGCCGAAGATCGCGCCTGGCGACTAGACGGTGGCCGAGCACAGGCGCAGCGAGACGTTTGATATCGTCAGGAACGATATACGCCCTCCCTTGGACGAAGGCGTATGCCTGCGCTGCGCGCAGCAGCGCCTGGCTGCCGCGCGGCTGACGCCAAGGGCGACGTCCGGGTGCCGGCGCGACGCCTCGGCGATGCGGACGATGTACCCGAGCAAATCGTCGCTTACCCGCACATCCGCCGCCAGCCGCTGTGCATCGGCCACTTCCGCCGCGGATGCGACCGGGACCACTTCGCCCAGCGGGCTTTCCGCGCGGAACCGTTTGAGGATGCCGACTCCTTCTTCAAACGACGGGTAGCCCATGCTCAGCCTCATGAGGAACCGGTCCAGCTGCGCCTCGGGCAGCGGAAACGTACCGTGCTGCTCGACCGGATTTTGCGTCGCGAGCACGAGAAAAGGCTGCTCCAGCCGGTGCGTCACGCCGTCGATCGTCACCTGGCGCTCTTCCATGCACTCCAGCAGGCTGGACTGCGTGCGCGGCGTCGCCCGATTGATCTCGTCGGCGAGCAGCACGTTGGTGAACACAGGCCCAGGCCGAAACTCGAAATCGCTCTTTTTCTGATTGTAAAAATAAATGCCGCTCAAATCCGAAGGAAGCAAATCGGGCGTGAACTGAATGCGTCTGAACGTGCCGCTTATCGTGCGGGCGAGCGCCTTCGCCAGAAGCGTTTTGCCGGTGCCGGGAACGTCTTCCAGCAGCGCATGCCCTCCTGCCAGCAAACAAGCAAGGAGCAGATCGACCGTGTCCGTCTTCCCGACGATGACGCGTCCGATCTGCTCCCGTATATCGCGAATCATATCAACCGGCCGACTCCAACCGTTCTCCGTCATGCCGCCTCTCCACCTTCCGCTCTAGTGTAAGCTGCCAGTTTCTATTGTAAACGATTTCCTGATAGCTGACAAAACAATTGCGAGACGAAAATTTCCGCCCCAAGACAAAGAGAGGCTGCCCGGTTTTGTCGAAAAAGCGGGGCTGCGCTGCGGAACGGGAATGGGGGGCCTCCGCCCTCCTCGATAGCCTGAGCTGCCCGGAGCGGGCGGCTCACTGTTTTGCATTGGACAGCTCGGATTTGTTCAGAAATTTGCTGTGCACAAATCCCCAGCTGCACATATCCGTCAAAATCGGCCCCAAAGTTTTGCCGTGTTCGGACAAGGAGTATTCCACACGGGGCGGCACCTCGGGATACACCTTGCGGACGATCAATCCGTCCTGTTCCATTTCCCGAAGCTGGCTGGTCAGCATGCTTTGCTTCACTTCCGGGATGAGCCGCCGCAATTCCCCGAATCGTTTCGTCCCCTCGTGCAGCAGGATGAACAGGATGAACGGTTTCCACTTCCCCCCGATCGCCTGCAAGGTCGCCAAAATCCCGTTTGTATCGGCAGAACCGTAAAAACGCTCGTGCATCGTTACCTCCTCCCTAAGCCAAGTGCGCTAAAGCCGCTTTATCCCTCAAAGGTATGGAAAATAGAACTAAGTTCTGAAAAAAAGCGTACTTTTCAACGATTCTTTAACGGTCCATAATGAACGTCGTAGAAACCATCACACTTCCGCGAAAGGATGATCGTAATGAAAACGATGGTCATTGTTGCACATCCCGATCTGAAAAACTCGCGTGCCAACCGCGCCTTGGCGCTTGCGCTGAAAGCTCAAGCGGATATCGCCGTTCGCGATCTTTACCGGGAATATCCAGACTGGAGCATCGATGTGGAGAAGGAGCAGCAATTGCTGATGGAATACGACCGGATTGTATTTCAGTTCCCTTTCTACTGGTACAGCTGCCCGCCGCTGCTGAAAAAATGGTTCGATGACGTGCTTACCTTCGGATGGGCGTACGGACCGGGCGGCGAGCGCTAGCTCGGGAAAGAATTTGTCGTCGCCACTACGGCGGGAGGTACCGAAAAAGCGTACCGCTCTGGTGGAGACAACTGGTTTACGATCAGCGAATATCTCAAACCGGTACAAAGGACGGTCACCCGCTGCAACGGTACGTTTCTTCCCGCTTTTGTCGTGTACAACGCTTCCCGGGCGACGGATGACGAGCTTGCACTGGAAGCTGCGCGGTATGTGGAGCATATCCGGACTCCTTCGCGCATCCTCGTTCATTGAGCAGCGAGTAAATTTTAGCGAAGCGCCGCCGGATCGATTGTCGGCACGAGCCCTTCCTCGGCGGCCCGGCCGAGCAGCGCATTGACGGCCGCGTAGCCGTCGTCGCCCAAGTTCGCCGTGAAGTCGTTGACGTAAAGGTTAATATGAGCCTCGGCTACTTTCGGGTCCATCTCCTGTGCATGGCGCAGCACGTAATCGCGCGACGCTTCCGGATGCGCCCAAGCGTACTCGACGGATGCACGCGTCCACGCGGCAATCGCCTGCAGATCGAGCGAACGGCGCGCAACGATCGCTCCGAGCGGGATCGGCAGCCCCGTATCGGCTTCCCACCAGCTGCCCAAGTCGGCCAGCATCGTAAGCCCGTAGGACGGATAAGTGAAACGCGCCTCGTGGATGACGAGGCCGGCGTCAATCAAGCCGTCTCGCACCGCAGGCATAATTTCGTGAAACGGCATGACGACGATTTCGCCCACGCCGCCCGGAACGTTTTGCGCCGCCCATAAGCGGAACAGCAAGTAGGCGGTGGAGCGCTCGCTCGGAACGGCTACTTTGCGGCCGGCAAGCGCCGCCGGAGCCGTCATTCCGGACGTGCCGCCGACCGTCAGCACGAGCGGTCCGCAGCCTCGCCCCAGAGCGCCTCCGCAAGGGAGCAGCGCATATTCCGACAATACCCACGGCAGGGCTGCATACGAAATTTTCAGGACATCGAGATTGCCTTGGCCTGCGGCGAGTCCGTTTGTAATATCGATATCCGCATAAGTGACGTCGAGCTTCGGCGCGCCGGGCACGAGCCCGTGCACCCAGGCGTGAAATACGAACGTATCGTTCGGACAAGGGGAAAATGCGATTTTCATGATAGCACCTCCGATAAATGTGAAGCCGCCTGCTCCAGTGCCCGGAGCGCGTCGGCGATCCGCCAAGCGCTTCGGTCGCGCGGACCGACGGCGTTCGAAATAGCGCGAATTTCCAGCGCCGGCAAACCGAACGCTTGGGCTGCGACCGCTACGCCGTACCCCTCCATCGCTTCGGCCGCCGCACCGGGTACGCGGGCTCCGAGCTCGGCAGCTGTGGCAGCCGTTCCGGTCGCCGTACTTACGGTAACGATTGGCCCGAGGATAGCCGCGCACCCTGCCGTCACCAGCGACTCCGACAGGCGGGCGGCAAGCTCTGCAGGGGCGGCAATGCGGGCGGAGCCGAATCCAAGCTCGTCCACGCTGCGAAAGCCTTCCGGCGTCTCCGCTCCGAGATCGGCGGCGATCATCTCGCTTGCAACAACGAGCGAGCCTACGCCGGCGCGCCCGGCGAAGCCGCCGCCGATGCCGGCGCTTACGGCCAAATCGTATTCGCGGGCCGCGAGCGCGCGCGCAGCGCCGGCCGCGGCCGCAGCCGGACCGACGCCGGCCGCCACTACGTCAAACCGGCTGTCGCCGCCAAGTCCGCGCACAACCGCGTCCCGCTCCGCAGCAACCGCGGTGACAACGAGTATTCGCCTATAGCCGGAACGCAGCCTGGCGGGGACCGATCCCGATCCCAATTCCGATTCTATGAACATACGTAAACTCTCCCAGCAACGTGTCATTTCGATTCGCGGCGCAAAACAAAATAAGCCTTGCACGCACAAAGCTTCGCCTTTCGCCTGATGAACCGAATTCGCTATGCAACCGTGCCGAAGCGGCGGACGTTTGCAAGCCTTCTGTAATAGTACCGCAAAATGCCTGCCCTGCGCAACGCAGAAGCAGACATCCAGGCTGCCCGGGAAAGTATGGCTGCGCTGCAGATTGGAAATGCGGGTCTCCGGCTTCCTTGAACTCGTGTTCCCTCGAATTGTAATGTGGTGGGAACACGAGTTCAAAGGCGCACGCTGCGCTCCAAGGCCCACATTCCCATCCTCCTCTCCGCCTTCTCGGGCAGCCCGAGGCATTTTGCTTAGGCAGCACGGGCCCGTTCGTTTTTTTGAAACCATATAAACAAGTCGGTTATCCATTTCGACAACAGCGTAACGACCATATAACCGACGAACAAGTAAAAATAATTCATCCAGCCGTACATCTCAAACAGATGCAGCGCCGTCAAAAACGGCTTGATCACGCCCGCAAACACGATGCTGACCCCGGTTTGCACGACATAGTAGTTGTAGCCGCGGTTAAGCGACCATTGGTACATCAGCATGTAGGCGACGGGCACGAACGACGTGTCCAGAGCCAAATTGATCGGCACGAAAGGGAGCGCCTTGTACGGGTACTCCCACCATCCGTTCTTCGAACCGAACAAGTCGATATACGTATAGCAGACGTGCACGCTAAATCCGTAAAAACCAAGCAAGAGCGCTTTTCGCCGATCCATCCATAAGAACACGGCGACAAGCGGCCCGACGAGCAATAGGACGATGAACCAAAACTGCCACGTTCCCATGTGCGAATAATGCATCCAATACGATGCCCACGAGCTTGCCGCATCGGATTCCAAATTTTTCAGCTGCTTCAAATGTTGAATTTGGTCGGGCGCCATGCGTTTACCACCATTAGTTTTTTTCTGTATTATGAGGAAGCGGACGCAAAGCTATGCGCAGATTACCGATTCGGACCTCCGCAATGATGACGACATGGAACAGGACTCGAACGCGTTCAGTCCTGTTCTGCGCCGCCTATTTCAAGTAAGCCTGCAGCTCCCGATGGATCAAACCGTTGCTGCAAAATACGTCCTTCGTCGCGAGCCCGAACGGATTGCCCCGCGTATCGGTAATGCGCCCGCCGGCTACCTGCACGATGAGAGCGCCGGCCGCCGCGTCCCATATGTTCAGGCCGTGCGGCAAGGTTAATTTACATATAAACCATGCATAGCTGCATCTCCGTTCGTTCATGTAGTATAGTTTTATAGGGTTGTTATTCAGAAAGGGTTGATGTTCAATGCAGGATGTTTTGAAGCAACAATACGGCTTAATTAAGTCCACGAGACAAACTTTGTTTGCGTTTCTGGAAGAGATTCCGTTGCAAACGTTACATATCACGGTTCCAAACTTCGGCAGCGGCAGCATTATAAAGACTCACATACACGTTGCTGATTGCTATCGCTACTGGCTTGGGTCCTTCGCCTTTAAACTGAGGCGAGCCGACTTTTCGTTCGCTTCCGCGCATGATATTGAGCATTCGGACGTCAGGAAGGTTCGGGACAGATTCGAGGCAGCGGACGAGGCGGTGCAGAAGTTTTTGGATGAATTCCATTCCCGCATGCTCGAGCCTGTGGCGAATCACGTGAAGTGGCAGGAAGAACCGTGGAGCACGACTCCGTTATGGCTCTTAACCCATACCGAGACACACGAGTTTCATCATAAGGGACAAATCGTCTCGATGGCTCGGCACTTAGGTTACAATCCTCCCGATACCGATCTTGTTTGAAATGAGCTGAAAATGCGAAGAAGCCTTGCAAAGCAAGGCTTCTTCACTTCATGCTAAGGTCTTAAATACAGCCATTTCCCTCTGATTTCGGAGGGGATTAAAAAGCTCAAGTCTTCCCCGTCCTTGGAGTACATTTTGTTGGTGACAGCCGATTTTATCGGGATTCCGGTTTTAAAATAATTTTCTGCCTCCTCAAAAAGGCACTCTTCCCAGACCGGGGTGGGAGCTGTTACTTCAGCCGTTGCCTTTGAAGATGCTTCATAACCGCTTTTGCGGTAGACCCACTTCCCTTTATATTCCTCGGGACTCAAATGAAGTTCCATGGTGCTTTTGGAAAACTCCTTATTGCTGACAAGAGATTTGATTAATTTGCCCGCATTATATTGGTTTTCCGCTTCTTCAAACGTGCATTCTTCCCAATCGGGGGGAACAATTTCCAAACTGAGAACTTCAAATGTCCTGACTAATAAGTCCTCCATATCGAACGGCTTATTAAAGCAATCCAGCGCTCCATATTCGAAGCTCCTTTATCATATCTAATTCGCCGTATGCCGAAATCATGATAATCTTTGCTATTGGATCCGTTTTTTTGATTTCTTTCAATACTTCGAGTCCATCCATCCCAGGCATTTTCATATCCAAAATCACGACATCCGGTTTCACTTCGCGATAGATCTCAAGCGCAAGTTTGCCATTCGATGCTTGGTATGGTTTTAAACCGTGCCTCCCAAACTCCACCATCAATAAGACTCTAATACCGTTCTGATCATCGACGATAAGTATCTTTTTTCCCGAAGCTTGCGCTTCCCTTTCTTTCTCCAGCCTTTGTTTCTCTTTTTCGAACCGCTTTTGTTCTTTTTCTTTCTCGAGAAGCAGTTGTTGCTCTTGAAATTTCTTTAGTCTTTCTTCCTCACGTCTTCGAAGTGCTTCTCGTTGACGGGTTCTTTCGTCAATTTTCATTCCTATTTTGTATAAAATAAAACTTATCACAAAAAGTATTAACAGCCCCACTATAGACCAAAAAATGATGGGATGATGGTTAAATATCCATAATACTCCCGAACCTATTAGTAAAACGATGACTATAACTGCAGTTCCTGCATCACCATCGCCGTTTTTATTTTGGTTATGGTAATCCGATCTTGCTTGCTGGCGTATCATTTCGTCGTTATAAATTCGCTGCTGTCTTTCAAATTCGTTCATCCGTGTTATCCTCCGCTGTTGATGCAACAAAATTCGACGCTCTTCCCGTTTTTTCCTGCACAAAAAAGATTGCCGCAGCAGTTCCCGCAATGATTCGTATGATAAGTTCCTCACAACAAAAAAAGCTCTTTTGCAAGAGCTTTTTTGTGATCGCCCCGGACCGATTTCGGCTATTGCGCCTTCAGTACGATGTGTACGGCCGTCAGCTTCGGGATCGTGTACGCAAAGGTCGAACCGCTGATGCCGGTGACCGGCGCCCGTTCCGTTACGGTCGGGCTGCTGCCGTCGAAGGCCCAGACTCTGGCCGACGCATACCGGGTTCCTCCGGCGATGTTGAAGACGGCGTTCATGTCAAAGTCGTTATTCTTGTTGAGCGCGATCAGGTGAAGGTCATTGTTGCTGTCTTTGAATACCGAGCCGTAGATGGAGCTGTTGTCGATATCCGATGTTTCCGCTTTGATCTTCGTATCTCCGAACGCGGAATGATTGCCGTCATAGTTGGTGTACAGGTTGAAAGCCGAATTGATGTAAGGAGCATCCGTCAAGCCGTTGACCATTTTCCAGAAATTCGTTTCGTACACCCCGTATTTGCCGAAAATACCGAGCAAATCCGCTTCCGCGATACCGCCGTATACGTTATTTTCTCCGCCGTAGTTGTATTCCGTAATGGCGATCTTCGTATCGGGATTGTACATGTCGATCGACTGCTTCAGCCTCGGAATGAGCGGCAGGTAGGAGCTGCGCCATTGGCTGATCCAGCTGTTCTCCGTGTAGCTCGGATCCCACAGCGACCGCGGCGCCTGCATGCGCGCTTTGTTCGCTTCCAGGTTGTCGTAGGAGGCGCGGTCCGTAATCCGGTAGCCGCCGGCCTGCACTTCGGGATACCAGTGAATATCCAGTACGTCAAGCAATCTCCGGCCCTCTTGAAGAGAAGCGATTCTGAATTTGTCCAGATAGTAATCCATATACCAGCTGTAGCTGCCCTTCACCGAGATCCAGTCGTCGGCGCCGTGCATATCGTACATTTCGTCGATGCCGTAGGAGACGGGACCGAACATTTGAGCGGAAGGGTCAACTTTCTTGACCGCTTTCGCCAGATCGATTCCTTTGCTCACCACTTCGGCGGCCCCAGGTTTGGAAGGATGCATATAAGGATGGGAGCTGTACCACAGGCTAGGCTCGTTATCGATCTCATAGCCTTTGATTCCCGTCGGTGTCGAGGCGTCGCCGAACTGGTGCGCCATCAGGTTGACGAATTCGTCCATGTACACGACATGATCGTTCAAATCCGGGGTCAAGCTGAACGGTGCTCCTTTGGCCGCCTTGACTTCGTCCCATCTTTCGGAAGGTGCCGTTTCCCCCTGCGTCACGTCCCCGTTCTTATCTCTTGCCACATACCCTGCCGTCTGCAGCGTCGCCAGGGTGAAGGCTTCCCTTCTCCAGAGATTTTCGATGGAAACCCGCCACGCCGACCCCGGGCTCATCCATATTCCCGCCCCAAGGCACGCCGCCATAGTACCAAGGAATGTAGTTGTCGCTTCTATTGAAATAGTCGGCACCGGCATTGGAAGCGTTGTTCTCCCAGTTGTAGGTGGACATCCGGTTGCCGCCAATTCTTCTGGCGCCCCACTTGTCGATTCCGGCAAGATCTTCGTTCGTCCCGTAAATATAAGGGCTGATCGGCGCTCTGTCCGCTGAAGTGTCCACCTGGAAGTTCACCGTGAACGGTCCTGTCGGCACAAAAATCGTATTCGCTTTGATCAAATCGCTCCAAGGACCGAGTGTGCCGCCGTCCTTCGCTCTAACCCTGTAAGAGTGCTGAGACCCGGAGACGAGGCCGCTATGCTGGTAGGTTGTGTTCGTGCTGACGTCCGTAACGGTACCGTCGACCTCGATGTCATAGCCTGTAACGGCTTCGGTCAAGCGGTCCCAGGTGACGGTCACCGCAGTCTCCGCCGGCTTCGCTTTAACATTCGCAGGCGCGGGCAGCACTTGCTGGCCTGTCGTCTTCACGGTGAGCGGAGAGCTCCATATGCTTACCTTGCCCGCTTGCTTGGTTCGCACTTTATAAGTGTGCCACGTTCCAGGCCGAAGCCAGGAGTCGGTGTAGCGCGATTCGGTCAAATTTTCGATAAGCCGGCCGTCCGCCTCCACATCGTATCCGGTTGCGTCCACTACGGCATCCCAGGTGACGGCAATGGACGTATCCGCCGCAGCGGCGGTCAGATTGGACGGATAAGGCGGGATGTCGAGCAGCGCGGGCTCAGCGCCCCAATTCAAGTGACCGGACAAGTAGCCGGTTGATTTTACGCTGTCCTGGACTGCGGAAGAGTTCGTAAACGAATAATCATCGGTCTGGTTGAAGGAGGACCAATCCTGCTTGTTGAACCATGTGTATACGCCGACTTTGGCGTTTGGCGCCAGCGTCCCGGCGGCGGCAGTAAACCCGATCTCCAAATAATAATCCGCGCTGGCCGACGGAACCGGCATTTTGACGAAGCGCGCCGTAACGTTCGCTTTTGCCGTTGTCGTCCAGAAGTCAACCGCCAACGGCTTCTCGCCGTCAATGGTAAAATAATATCTCGCTTTCATGTCGCTGAGATTCAGCGGCTCATTGCTCACATTCGTAATTTCGAGGCCTGGACTCGGCTGCTGGGTGGACGCGTTCGAGTTCGTTTTTACGCTTACTTTGATTTTGGAACCGCTCGTGGAGGAAGCGACCGTAAATTGCCCGGCATCCGCGTTCACATGGTACGTTTGGGTGCGGTCCGGTTTCAGGACGTCGATCTCCACTTTATACGGGCCTGCCGGCGCATCTTGCGGAACGGCCCATGAGGCGGGAAAATGTTTGGCTTGCGCCGCTTCAAACGTTTGCGCAAACGTTTGTACCAGAGCCTTGACGCCGTCCGGCCGGATCACATTGACGTCAACCAGCGCTTCGGCATATACGCTGGCCGTTACGGTAGCGTCAATGCCGACCGAATTGCCTGGCGCGAGACTGCTCGGGGTCGCCGCCGCGCTGCTCGTAAAGCCGGGCGCGGAGGAGCCGCCGCCGCTTACATTGATTTTGGCTGCTCCCGCTTGCCATTTGTACTGGCCGTTCCAGCCGGCGCCGAAGATGCCGAGGCTGACGATATAGCTGCCTTGCGGCAGATTGGCTGGGACGCTCCACGTGAACGGGACCGTCGTCTGCTCACCTGCAGTTACATTCACATTATCCTTGAACATTTGCGCCACTTTCTTCAAGGAAGCATCGAAAATTTCCAAATCGACTAAGACAGATAAATTTTCCGGAGACTTGACATTCACATTCACGACGGTGCTCGAACCGGGACTCACGGTCGCCGGGAGCGCTTCGGCGGACGTTTCTATGGAAACCTCCGCTGCCGCGGAATTGGCCGGACCGAACAATCCGAAGACGCTCAGCATCAGCACGCAAGCCATGAATGCTGCCGGCAGACGAAGCCGGATTTTGTTGAATCGTACGAACAATACAGGTATCTCCCTTCCAAGGTTTGGATGAACAACAAATCGGAGTATACCTGACAACTCGCGCTGCAGAAAGGGTGATTTTTCTCACCCCCTTCATTCGTCCTGACGATCGTCGGTCCGCAGTTTATTTCTGATGCTCTTCAGCTGAGATTTGATCGTGTTGACCGATTTGAACAGCTTTTCGGCAATTTGGTTTTTGCTTAGTCCCTTTTCCCGCCATTTATAAACCTCTTTTTCCATCGGGGTAAGAACGCTCAGCTGCATTTCCCGGACAAGCACCGGAGCGGCATCCGGATGGATGGCCGACCTGCCGGAGTAAGCGTCTCGAATCGCCTTCAGGATGTCCTCGCAGCTTGATTTGGTCATATAGTTCGTTGCGCCGTTCTGAAACGAGCGAATAATGACGTCTTCTTCGTCTATGGAAGTCAGCATCACGATCCGGATCGGGCGCTGCTGCGTGGATAGGCGGTTTATTTCTCTGGCTGCCTCCAAGCCATCGAGATTATTTTCCGTCAAGTTGACATCGAGCAGGACGACATCCGCCTCGCTCCGCCGCAGAACGGCTACCGCTTCCTCCCGGTCGGTGGCCGTTCCCACCACCTCGATATCCGCCTCGGCGCCCAAATCCCGGGACAATCGCGATCGCCAAAAAGCGTCGTCTTCCACTAGCAAAACTTTGATTTTGCTCATCGTATCCCTCTTTTAATGAAACCGATTTTCCATTAATATCTTCATTATATGGGCTTCTATTTTTTAGCAGAAGATCTCTTTTTTAGGGGGCTACTCCTATCGTTTATATCCTTATGTTTATAGCCGTTTGGTCTCTTTCGATTATCCTGATTCGCAACGGAAAAACCGGATTTCCGCTCATGATAGGAATCGCTTTGGCCATCGGGGGCTGCAGCAGCTTCTCGGCTTCTACGAACCTGGTCATCATCCCCTTCCTGGAACGACACCATCCGCTCCCGCTCCCGTTCAAACAAACGCTGATCACGATCACTGTCATCGCGGCATATATGTACTGGTACTTTCTACATTGGGCTTTCCTGGCCAGCTCCTTCTACTTCTGCAACTGGAAATTCAAGCGGAGGAAAACCGTCATCGCTCTTCTTGCGCTTCCGCCTCTCCTCCTGCTAATCTACCATCTCGCCACCAGTCCCTTTCACGTCATCGACATCGCGTCCATCCGATACAAAGTCGGCATCTATATGCTGGCCGGCTGCATCGGCTTTGTTATCGGCTGCTGGAAAGAAAAAAATGCCGCGATCCGCAAGGGCCATATTCGAACGGCCAGCGTCACTATTATCGCCCTTCTCTGGTCCTACTCTATGGATTTCGCCGGCACCTCCCGGCTGACGTTTGAGCTCTCGGGAGTGACCATCGAAAGCAACGGCCTGTGGCAGTTCAATTATTTGCTTATTTTGCTGATGGTTGTCTGCTTTATCGTTTACGGCGTGAAATACGGCATGTGGGGAATCAAAGTGCGGTTTGAGAGAGAGAGGTACGATTACTCGATGCGAGCTTTGACGTTAGGAACGTCCATCCTCAGCCATTCGCTCAAAAACGAAATCTCCAAAATCAATTACTTGAACGAACGAACGAAAACTTATATCGAGAACGGGCAACCTGAGACGGCTGTCGAACAGCTGGCGGTCATTCACCAGATTACGAGTCATATGCTGAACATGATCAACCGGATCAAGGAGAAGGCGAACAATATCATTCTGATCGAGCGCCCATATTCGCTCCAGACGATTATCGACTATACGATTCAAACGATTGCCCCGATCCTCGAGGCCAAGCATATGAAGCTCATGACCCGCTGCGAAGCGGACGGAGAATTGATCTGCGACATCGACCATCTGAAGGAAGTGTTGAACAACCTATGCCTGAATGCGGTTGATGCGATGCGGCCGGGCGAGGGGGTTCTCGAAATATCCACCAAATACAGCAAAAATAAATTGACGATCGCCGTCAAGGACAACGGTTCCGGCATCGCCGACGCAAACATCGAGAAAATATTCGATCCCTTCTTTACGACCAAAAGGAATCCGGACCGGTTCGGGCTTGGACTCAGCTATTGCTACGGCGTCATGCAAAAGCACGGCGGCTCTATTCTAGTAGCCGAAACGGAGCGCGACAAAGGAACTACTTTTGTACTGCGCTTTCCGGGCAAGCAGTTCACGCCAAAGCAGGTGCCCGGACATGGGTGACCGTCATCGAGCTCTCGAATCTCATTCGAGGCTTATTTTTTGGGATGAGCATAGCCGCTGTCGGGGGTGTTCGTCATCGGCTCATCGCACTTCAGGTAGACACTATAGGTCTTCTATCCGCTTCCGCCACCTGCGGCGCAGCTGCGACTTTCACCCTCGAGCATTGTGCGCTGCCGATCGCGCATCAAAAAAAGCCCTTTTGTTAAAGGGCTTCTTCCGTAATAAAACTAATGACTCGGACTGGGTTCGAACCAGCGACCCCCACCCTGTCAAGATGGTGCTCTCCCGGCTGAGCTACCGAGTCATGCTAGCGTCGTTTTGCGGCGACAAGTTGTATGATATCAAGGATTGGAACAGATGTCAACCGCGGACAAAGCATTTTTAACGAAAACAAGCTATCCGCCGACGACAACAATCGCCACGTCTTTCCCCTTCGCATGCCGCTAATCTGCAGCCGGTGTCGAACGCGACCGATTCCTGCGCTCGCCCGGGAAATAGAAGGGCCGCATCGCGGTTTGCGAAGCGGCTCCGAGGCAGGCTGCACCGGGCACAGCCTGTCTTATTTTTGTTCCAGGTTCGCCACGATGAAGTTGTCGCCGGATTTCTTCATCGTATAGACGGCTCCGTCCTTCGTCGTGAACTTCACTTGATCTTTCGTGTTGGCCGCGTCGAAGGCAATCTCTTCTTTCTTCGAGTCGGTGAGAGATTTTTTGTAGAAGTTGTCCTTGTTAATGATAGGCGAGTCGCCGGATTTTTTGTCGGTCACGTAGAACGCCACCATGCTCTTGACGAGCGCCGGATCATAAAATCCGGACAAGAACGCCGTTGCCTTGTCTTGATCAGGATAATACTTGTTCAAAATGAAATTGCCGTCTTTGTCTTTGTTATCGTGAAAGACAAAATCGATTTTTTCTTGCGCCATACGCGCTGCCAAATACGCTTTCGTATTGATCGCGTCCTGGGTTTCCGCGGGAGCGGCGGCTGGAGTCTGCTGCCCGGCGGCTGGCTGCTGCTGGCCTCCGGCGTTAACGGTTTGAGTCGCTCCGGAATCGTTCTTGCCGCAAGCTGCGCCGGTCGCAATAACAGATAAAAGCACTGCGCCGGTAACGAATTGTTTCATCATAAAGAATGCACCTCTTGCTGAAAATGGTAGTATTGGCGGATCATGCTATAAAACGACTAGTCGTTCTATTTAAGATCACGATTAGTACTATACCGAAATCCGCTCTTTTTGGCAAGAGTCTCCACCGGAAAAAATTGTTATAAATAAGTGGTCGGCGCTCCTCGAGCGCCGCTCCGATGTTCCCTAATAAGATTACTGCTCGATGACGATCCGCTTCCCCTCGCGAGCGGATGTAAGGCAAGCTTCCAGCGCTTTCATGTTCCTTACGCTATCCCACGGATCGAACGGCTCCGGCTCGCCGAACAGTATCGTCCTCGCAAACCGGTCTACCTCCAGCGCGAACTGGTTAAGCCGCTCCATCGGCTCCTCGCGCGTCTCCCCACGCACCGTCACAAGCAAGTTCGGATTCAGCGGGTCGCGCAGCGTAAACGCCGACGGCAGCACGATCAAGCCATCCGTCCCGCGGATTTCAAGCCTGTTCGTGAACTCCGCCCACATCCCGCATTGGAACGTAAACCCGACGCTGTTCGGGAACTCCAACAGACCGGAGGCCATCATGTCGACATCGTCATATTGCGGAGAAAACAGAGCCTGCACCGTCGCAGCGACCGGCTCTTGTCCGAGCACGTATCTGGCCGCGCTGATCAAGTAGCAGCCGACGTCGTACAAGCCGCCCCCTCCCATCTCCCGCGAGAAGCGTACGTCTTGGGCTACGGCAGACTTGTTGAACGTGTACGTTCCGTGCATCGCCCGAATGTCGCCTAGCTCCCCGGAAGCCACGATTTCACGGACACGGTCGTATCGGGGGTGATACCGGTATACGAACGATTCCTGCAGTTTCACACCGAACTGCTCGCACGCTTCGACCATTTGCACCGCGTGCCGCTCCGACAGCGACATCGGCTTCTCGCACAGAACGTGCTTGCCAGCCCGCGCGGCGCGAATCGTCCATTCGCGATGCAAATGATTAGGCAGCGGAATGTACACGGCATCGATATCCGGATCGGCCAGCAGCTCGGCATAGCTGCCGTAATGCTTCGCAATGCCGTGCGTTTCGGCGGCTGTACGCGCCTTCTCCCGGTCCCGGCTGGCAATCGCGGCGACCTCGCCGAACTGCGACTGCTTGACGGCCGGAATGAACGATCTGAATGCAATTTGGGCGCAGCGACAACGCCCCAGCGCAAACGTCGATTCATATGTAACACCTCCGCAACAGGATTGGAAAATGGTCCGATTGCTATTGTAGCATATCGCTACCATTTTATATGAGCTTATTTCAAATTTACTGCGCATTATGTACATGCATGCTTCCCCTGCCAACGACAAATAATGAGAAAGTTACGAGCCGAGGATGACGGGAGGTCAGGATCCATGCGACAAGCGAAACAAGCGGCGGTCCGGCTCGTTGTGTCGGTACTTGCGGCAGCGCTCGTTGCCGCCGCCGGAGCAAACGTACTGAAACCAGCAATAGCAGCGTCTGCTGCTAACACCGTCACAGCGGGCATAAGCGCACGAACCTTATCCTTCCTGCAAAATATCGCACCGGAACCGGAAGCTGGGGATGCGGAACAGCCCGGGCAACGTTCGGCTGCAAGCGACTCGCTCGATGCCGTCGTGCTGACGGTGCGAACATCCCGCACAGCGGCATATGAAGCGCGCGAGGAGCTGCCTAGCCGCGGCTTGCGCCGTGCGTTGGAAAATGCGGCGCAGCATCGGGAGGACGCTCCGCAATCGCGCACGCGCACGGAGCGGCTGGATACGTTCGTATCCTGGCCGGGCACGAACGGGACATACGCCGTCGACGAAGACGGGTCCGTCGTCGACCTTGCCGCGGGTGTCCGGCTCCAATTGTCCGAACGGTGGCGGCGCGAGCTGCGCAGCGCGCAGGAGCGCGTGCGAGCCCGCTTTTACGGGGTATTGCTCCCGTGGAGCGAGGCGAAAGCGGCGGTGCCTCGCATGGCCAAGTTCGATGTTATCGATCTCGAGACAGGGCTTACGTTCCAAGCACAGCGGCGGGCAGGCAGCGCCCATGCAGACGTTCAGCCGCTTACCAAAAACGACTCGGCCACGATGAAACGCATTTACGGCGGCAGCTGGAGCTGGGACCGGCGCGCGGTGCTGCTTCGTTACGACAACCGGCTGTTCGCAGCCTCGATGAACGGCATGCCCCACGGCGGCGACGGCATACCCGGCAACGGCTTCAACGGCCATTTCTGCATCCATTTTCTCGACAGCATGACGCACGGCAAAGCGAATATCGATCTCGCCCACCAAACGATGATTCACAGGGCCGCAGGAAAGCTGCCTTCGTTTTTGCGCGGCCTGTCTCCTTATCAAATCTCAGAGCTGTTCGTTATTGCTTATAATCAGCAAGACCGGCAATTGCTCGATATGCTAGCAGCCGAAGGCGATGCCCAAACCATCGTCTCGGACGCTTTCCGGGACAGGAGAGTGAAGCTTCTGCGCGTTAGCGAACCGCTCCCCCGGTGGGAAGATGCGGAACGGTTCGAAACGGGCGAACCGAGCGTCGCCTGGACGATGCACGTCACCTTATATGAGGAAGGATCGTCCAGAGGCCGCGGCGCCGATTTGACCTTCGACCTCGTCCGCAGCCCGTCCGAAGGTTGGCTCATTCGCAGCATCTCGCTATAAAAAATGAAAAAGCGCCGAGAGCGATCTCTTGGCGCTTTTTTTTCAGCCATCCCTGCCGAGATGGAACCGTTGCCTATTCCTAGACCGGGATCAGTTCTCGTCATCGGGCTGTTCCCATTTTTTCGCATAAGCTTTGTTTGTTACCCAGATCGTACCCCACAGGATGAGAGCTGCGATCACGAGCGAGAAAATTAAAGTGGGTATCACGGGAAGAACCCCTTTCAATGTCAGCACAAATGCGCGATTATCGTCACTTATGCATTTATTTTAGCACATCTGCCTTCGCTATCGCTACCTCGTGCGTCTTGCCGGTCAGCCAAATACGTCTATGCAAAAAAACCTGCCCGCAATCGGGCAGGCTTAATCAATATAAAAGGTTATGATGAAAAGCCTAAAAGCTAAAACAAAGATTTGTGCGACAATTCTGACTTCCACATCTCAAGTATAAACCTCTATATATAGTATGTCAATTGTAAATTAAATCAAAATATAGAGTTCGTCATGCTACTCGGCGGCAATGCTCTGGGAGATGCTTCTCGTTCGATCGATGATCGCGCTCAGCCTTTCACCCAGCTGCGCCAAAGTCCCGGCCAGATCTGACGACGCCTGGATCAATTGAACTTGTTCGTTCGATAGCGATGTAACGCCTTGGACGCTCTCGGCTACCGTCCCGGAAGTTTGCGAAATTTCTTTGAACGAACTTACGATTTGTTCGCTGCTGGCGGAAATTTGTTGGGAAATGGCCGACACGTTCAAAATTTCCTCGGCGACTTTCTGCGTAGATTCAAGAATATTGTTCAGCGCTTCGCCGACAATTTGAATCGCCTGCATGCCCTGCTCCACTTCCTGCCGCACTTCGCCCATGGACGTGCTTGTCGTCTCGATTTCGTGCAAAATATGCCCGATGAACTCGGAAATTTGGTTCGATGAGTTGCTCGATTGCTCGGCGAGCTTTCTTACCTCGCTGGCGACGACGGCAAACCCTCTTCCCTGCTCTCCTGCCCGAACCGCTTCGATACCGGCATTAAGCGCCAATAAATTCGTTTGAAACGAAATGTCCGAGATGACGGAGGCAATGTTGTTGATTTCTTCCGATCGGCTTTTTACGTTTGAAAATTTATCGATTGCCCGTCTCACCGCTTCGTTCGCCCCCGTTATGATGCGGACGGCTTCCGCGGCGGAAGTGGCGCCCTTCTCCACCTCGCCGCTAACGACCGAAGACGATTCGGCGACATGAGAGGATGTTTCCGCAATCGAGCTCACCCCGACGGAAATTTCCTCTATCGAGCGTAGGCTATCCTCGGAGCCTTGGTACAATTTTTCCGCTACGCGGTTGACATTCGCCATGAGGCCCGCGATGTTGCCGGTCAGCTGAAGCAGCTGGTCCGAGCTTCCCGCGAGTACTTTCGAATTTTGTTCGACATGGGACGAGGATTCGGAAATGTCCGATACGATGTGGCTGACAGCTTGTTGAAATTTGGCCTCCTGCTCTTGTTTATACGCGGCGGCCGCCCGCTTCCTGGCAACGAGCTGATACACGACGCTGGCCATAAAGAGCACAACGAAAACAAGATGGATGCAAACCATCGCGAAGGAGTAGTCTTTGGACCCGAACACAAGCTCCGGCATCACAAACAGACCCGCGATATGATGAATGGCGAAAAGGACGGCGCTGATCAACAGCAGCGGAATCATTTCGTAGTACAGCAGCATGGCCAGTACCATGAAGACGGAAAAATGATACTCCACCATACCCGAGCCGCCGGCTATGATCGAAATGCTTCCAAACGTTAACGTGAGCATATTGAGATACGGAATCCATACTTGGTTTTTGCGAATCGCGTAGCAAACGACGGTTATTGCGAAGAAGAGAACCGGGATGGCGAGCAGCACGTTCAGCGTTACGGCCCCGACGCTCCCTTCGCGATGAAAAAGATGACCGGAGCGGTGTAACGCGTGCACAATAAATGACAATACGATTAGCAGCAATGACATCAGGATCATGACTCGATTTTTGGCGGCAATCATGCTGAGCACCCCTCGATTAATAAAGAAATGAATTCTGTACAATAAGTTTGACAGAATCGGCCAAAATCCCTCTAATTTCCTATGAAATTTTAAATTTTTTTTGATAGCGAATGCGAAGTTTGGCGAACAAGTCGAAAAATGGAGAAAGACGCCTGTAATGCGTGGCGCTGCAAACGAAAAGCCCGCGCTGTTGTCTCGGCATTTTCAAGACAACGAATGGCGGGCTTCCTTTTGGGAAAAAATAAAAAAAACCTTACAATTGTAAGGGTTGCGCGATATCGAATGGGCCCTGCAGGACTCGAACCTGCGACCAATCGGTTATGAGCCGACCGCTCTAACCAACTGAGCTAAGGGCCCCTGCGAATGTGAAATTGGTTGCGGGGGCAGGATTTGAACCTGCGGCCTTCGGGTTATGAGCCCGACGAGCTACCGGGCTGCTCCACCCCGCGGTAACGTCCAATCGGCTGCAAATCGCAATTCGCAGCGACAAAAATAAATATACACTAATTGAAAGCTCGAAGTCAAGGAAAAAAGGAATTTTTTCTGCTTGGACAAACTAAAGCGAATAGCGGACGCCGAATCGTCCTTTGCGCGATTTGTACACTTCCACCTGCTGCGGGCATTCGTAGCCGTAGATCCACCAGTCTTCCTCCATCCGCTTCGCCAAGCATCCGGCTTGGAATTTGCTGTCGTACAGCTTGGCCCAGTACACCCATTGCATGACGGTTTGCACTCCTTGTTGTCAGGGATTGTCTGTCCTTTAGCATATCCAAAAACCGGCCCTTCTAACGGCTTGCTTCACGATATGCTGCTGCGATGCGTGCATCCTCCCAATTTAGGGTAAACTGTAGACGGTGCGGCTTTGCTTGCAGCCCCTGTTCCTTTATAATAGATCTAAACAGTCCGGAGGAGGGATTTCCGTGCAATTCGGCATCGCCGTCTTCCCATCGAAAGAAGTGCAGGATATCGCCAACAGTTTCCGCAAACGGTATGACCCTCATTACAGTCTCATCCAGCCGCATTTAACGATTCGGGAGAAGGATGAATGGACCGACGAGCAGCTGGAGCGGGCAGTCGCTTTGCTTGAGCAGGCCGCTCAAACGACAGCGCCGTTCACGATCCATTTCAACCGCTTTAGTTCGTTTTATCCGGTCGCGAATGTCGTCTACATGGCCTTGTCCGATACAAAGCCGATGCAGCGTCTGTACGAGGCAATTTGCACCGGCGGGTTAGAGGAGCCGAAACGGACGTACCTGTTCAATCCACACCTGACGATCGGCCAGGCAATGAATAGCGACGAGCTGCACGACGTGCTCGCCAGCGTCAAATCGAAAAAGCTCGACTTGACGAGCCGGATTGACCGTTTCCACCTGCTGTACCAGACCGACAACGGCGCCTGGACGGCGCACCAAACGTTTCTGCTGCGCGGCTGACGGCCGCAACTTCCCGCTATGGCAAAAATGCCGCGTCCGCCCTGCAGGGCGAACGCGGCATTTTTCATGGCGCGGTATTACTTCAGCGTCGTCAGCAGCCGTTTGGCCACCTCGCCGTTCGTGTTCGTGAACGATTCGTAAATGCGGAACGTGAACGGAATTTCCAGCTGCGTGGTAGCAGCGCTCAAAGAAATTTCGTTGGAACCGTTGATCAGCGCGTTCACGCCGGTCAAGCCCAAGTTCGGCAAGCTGGCGATAACGCGGCCGTCGGAGCCTACGACATCGATCTGCAGCTTCGGCGAAGAGCTGTCGACGATCGCTTGCGGATCTTGCTGAATATCGAGGTCCAGCTTGAGCTTGTACGTATATACGCCTTGGAAGTTGGCGCTGGCCGTCCAATTGTTCATTTTCAGCTTGAACGGATACATATTGAGCTCTGTGACCTGAATCGTATCGTCCAGCTGGGCATCTGCACGAATGGCAGCAATGACCGATTTGTACGGCTTCACCGTTTGCGCGTCGAGCAGGCGCAGCTCCAGATCCGTGCTCTCCTGCGACTTCGGCACTGTAAACGAGTACGATACGGTCGTCGCTCCGCTCGGGATGACGCGCTGTGCCGTTATCGCTTGAGCGAATCCGGCATAGACGTAGCCATCTGTGCTGACCAGCTCGGTCGCGAACGACGGCACCGGCAGCGGACGATCGCTTTTGTTCAGCAGCTTGAATTTTGCGATGGCTGTCTTGAAGCCGTCTCTGTCGTTATCCTGGACGTGAAGCTCGACGAGAGATACTTCCAAATTCTGGTGAATGATTTTGTTCAGCTTGTCGAATGCGATCGGCGTACCAAGCTTGTATTTGGCATCGCTTGCCGACGGAGCGGTCACTGTTGCTGTCGGCAGCACGATGTTCAAATGTCCGACATTAAACGTCTTCTGCCCTTCAGCGCTCGCATACTTTTCGACGGTAAGCACATTCAAGCTTTGCAGCACGGTATCGATATCCGTTTGGATGGCGAAATGCACGTAACGCTTCTCGCCGGCTTCAAGCACGATCGGGCCTTGCTCGACGAGCTGGCCGCTGTACACGTCGGTCGCCGATTTGCCGTCCATCGCCAAGTCCGGCAGTGCCTGACGGTCGGAGGTCGGGTTTTCGACGAGCACTTGAACGACGCTGACCGGGCTTTGGCCGTTAAAGTCGCGGGTCAGATCGACCGGCTTGTAGACGAGCGGAGAATTCAAAGACGGCAGCGTAAAACTTTCGCCCCATTTTCTCATCGCGTTGCTGTCCTCGATTGCGCTCTCTTTGCCTTCCCAGATCATGCCCGCGGCCGGAATGTCCAACATGAGCGTTTCTTTTTTCGGATAGACATAGAGATCGACGTCAACCCATTCGATATCGGCGATCTTGATGTCGTCGGAGCGGTCGACAGTCAGCATATAGCTCAGCTCACGGGTCGCTTTGCCGTTCACGGACGGCACGTTCGTCGCGCTCGGCTGCAGCGTATATTCGGTGCCGTCTTCCGTCTTCAGGCGCAGCTCGTAATCCGGCACCCGGGTTAATTTGCCGGTCGTGTTCGTCAGCCGGACGACCGCGCCGAGCCTTGTTCCGTCTTTCACCCGTTCGTTCAGCACGCTCTTCACTTCGACCCGCAGCGAGTCGTTCAACGTGTAGGACTGAAGCGTAGCCGGCGCGCCTGCCGGTTCGCCGTCGGCGCGAGCTGCCGGCAGAGCGGAAGTGGCGATGGCTGCGGACAACAGGACGGTTGCGAATGTTGTTTTCAAATATTTTTTCACGGATAAGTCCTCCTCGGTTATTTCGCTAGCTGTACTTTGTCTTTATCCTTCAGCAGATGCTGGCCGGTCACGACGAGCTGTTCGCCTTCCTTGACGCCGGACAGCACTTCCTGGTTCGCATCCTTCAAGCGTCCTAGCTCGACTTTGCGCTTCTCGACATGGTCGCCGTTTACGACAAACACATACGTATCGCTGCCTTCGCGCACGACGCTCAGCGTCGGAATGGCGACAACGTTCTGATCCTGCGCTTCGGTGAGCAGCACTTGCGCTTTCGTGCCGGGACGGATTTTGCGGTCCGGATTCGGCACTTCCAGCTCGAGCGTGTACGATTTGGTCGTTGCGTTCATAACGTCGGCCAAATAGCTCACTTTCGCCTTCGTCTTGTCGACGACGCCGGGTATGTAGAACGTGAGCTCTTGTTTGCCGCGGACGAGCTTGGCGGTTTCCTCCGTCAATTCGGCTTTGATTTTGATCGGATCGAGCTGTTGAACGGTGCCTGCCCGGAAACCCGACGGCACCGACATGCCGACTTCGATGCCAAGGTCCGTCACTACGCCGCTTGCCGGCGCTTTGACTTCCAGGTTGCCGAGCGCCCGGTCCGCTTGCTTCAGGCTTACGCCAGCGAGATCGGCGGCAACTTGGAGCTGCTCCAGCGATTTGTTCGTCTCCAGCGCATTCAGCTTGTCGCGGGCACTCTGCAAATCGAGCTTCGTATTGTTCAGCTGGGTTTCCGCCTGATCGACCTGCGGTTTGGCGACTAGTCCGGCGTCGTAATCGTTGCGCAGCTTGTTGTACGTCTTCTCCAGATCTTTGACCGCTTGCTCGAGCTTCGCGACTCCGTTGCGGGCGTCGGTTTTGCTGTTTTCGATATTATCTTTGGATATGCTGTACTGCAGCTGCGAATTGCGCTGATTCAGCTCCGCCTGCTCATGCTGGAGCTCGATATCAGTCGGGTCGATGCGGAAAATGACATCGCCCTTGTTCACCAACTCGCCCTTCTTCTTGACGATTTCCAGCACGTCCCCGCCAGTCTTCGCCACGACGTCGAGCTGAATGGCGGACACGACGTCCGCCACTTGCTCGAGCGGATCGGCGATCATCGTTTTGGCAATGGGCTGTACCCGGACGGCAGGAATTTGTTGTTCCTGGGCGGCTCCTTGCGCCGGTTTGGCCGGCGCCTTGGAGCAGCCGGCGGCCAGGGCCGCCGTCAGCACGACGGCGCTGATCAGCTTGGCGCTTTGGAAAGCTATTGTAGCCAGCGGCTTTTTCATTTCGTTCGTATGACGCATTCTCATTGGTTTTCTCCTTTATCCCCTCAGTGTGTTAGGCCCGCGTTCGAATGTCCGGCTTCGGCTTTGTCGTGCTTGTGAAATATACGGCGGGTACGTTTTTTGAACGCATCGATAAGTTCGTAAACGATCGGCACGACAACGAGCGTAAGCAGCGTGGAAGTCGTCAATCCGCCGATGACGACGATTGCGAGTCCCTTGGAAATAATCGTCCCCTTCGATAAACCGAGAGCAAGCGGCAGCAGCGCTATGATCGTAGCGCCGGCAGTCATAATGATCGGGCGCAGGCGAGTCATCCCCGCTTCCAGCAAAGCATCGCGCACTTCGTAGCCCTGCTCGCGCAGCTGTTGCACGCGGTCGATCAAGACGATCGCATTCGTTACGACGATCCCGATCAGCATCAGGAAGCCGATCAAAGCCGTAATGTCCAGCGTCTGGCGGGTGATCAGGAGGCCGAGCAGTCCGCCGATGAGAGCGAGCGGCAGCGAGAACAAAATGGCGAACGGCGCGCTGGCGTTTCCAAACGCCAACACCATGATTAAATAGACGATAAAGATCGATGCGGCCATAGCCAGGAACATTTGCATAAAGCCTTTCTGAATATCGTCGGAGACGCCCTGCACTTCGGTGCTGACGCCCGGCGGAAGCTTCAATTGGTCGAGTGCCGCTTTCACTTTGGCGCTGACGCCGCCTTTGTTGTTCGAATCGATCTTGGCGCTCACTTTCAGCGTCTGGCTTTGCATCTCGCGGTTAATGGAGACCGGAGCTTCCACTTCCGCAACTTTGGCGATTTCGTTAATTTGAATGACAGCCCCGGTCTGGGTTTTGATCGTAAATTCGCCGATTTTTTTGACGGAATCTTTGAAAGAAGTATCGATCATGACCTTGGTTTTGAACAGCGTATTGTCGAACTTCAGATCGCCCAGCTTCGTTTCGGCAATCCAGCCCGCGACGGTGCTCAGCACCATTCCGGAGTTCAATCCGTACATTTTTGCTTTGTTCTCGTCGACGGTAATCTCGATCTGGTTTTTCTTGTCCGCCATGCTGTCGGTAATGTCGCGCAGCTCGGGGAACTCTTTCATTTTCTCCTTGACCATCTGAACGGCCTGCTCCAAATATTGCTCGTCGTCGCCCTTCAGCGCATAGGAGAAGTCGGCGCCGCTGCTGCTTGGAGGTCCTGCCGAGAACGTGCTTCCATTCACCTCGGAGCCTTTCGGCACTTCCGCTTTAATTTTATCCTGCCATTCTTTGGCAGCTTTCTCCGCATTCGTTGTCGCGGATACTTCGGCGAACATGGTCGTCAAGTAGGAAACGCGGTCGCCGGAAGTGGCGCTGGAGGCGTTGGCATTGTACCCGACCAGCGATTCCACGTAAGTAAAAATCGGCTTCCCGTTCGAATCTTTCGCATCCAGCATCATTTGCTCGAGCTCTTTTGCCTTAATATTCATCGATTCGAAGGAAGTCTCTCTCGGCATCTTGATGGAGAAAAACATTTGCTTCTGCGACTCGTCGGCTCCAAAGAAGGCGACCGGGAGATTAGGTACAGTGACCACGAGCGTCAAAACAAATACGAGGAAAGCAAGTCCCAACGTTCTCTTCGGCCGGGTCAGCGTCCAATTCATAATGCCTTTGTAGCGGCGCATAATCGGACCGACGCGGTTCTCGTCGTGGTGGGGCAGCTTCTTCGACCTGAGCACAAGCAGCTTAGCCAGCATCGGAATAACCGTGAGCGCAACGATGAGCGACGACAAAATTGCGCAAACAATCGTAATTGCAAACGGGCGGAATACGGAGCCGACGACGCCGGATACGAAGGCGATTGGACCGAACACGCCGACCGTCGTAATGGTCGACGACGTAATGGCAGCCGCCACTTGCTGAGTAGCGAACTTGATGACCGATTCGTCGCGTTCATGGCGCTTTACCAGCTGGCTGTATATGTTCTCGATGACAACGATGCTGTCGTCGACGACACGCCCGATAGCGATCGCCATTCCGCCGAGCGTCATAATGTTGAGAGAAATATCCATAACACCCATCAGCATCAGTGTGATGAGAATGGAAAGCGGAATGGAGACTAAAACGATCAAGGTCATACGAACGTTTTTCAAGAAGAGCAAAATCATGATCGAGGCCAAAATGGCGCCCAGTATGCCTTCCTCCAGCATACCGCGAACCGATTCCTTGATGTCGGTCGCTTGGTTGTAAATCGTTTGGAATTTCACGCTGGGCAGCGTCTTCTTCCAGCTTTCAATCAGTTTGTCGGCCGCTGCGGAGAACTCGACCGTATTGGCTTCCTTCGTCTTGTAAAGAAGAACGCCGATCGCCGGTTTCCCGTTCAAACGGGCATAAAATGTCGATTCGTTGATCGCTTCCACTTTGGCGATTTGCTTTAGCATCAAGGTATCGCCCTTCGGGGTCATGAGCGGCATGTTCTGCAAGTTATATACGGTGTTCAATTGGCCTTTGATTCGCACCATTTCCGTATTGCCGTTAAAGTCTACGGTACCGGCCGGGCTGGATACGAGCGCCGCCTGCAGCATGCTCACCGCCTGCGGAGGGGTGAAACCGTAGTTGTTCAGCGCATTGACGTCGAGCTTGATCGTCATCGTCGCTTCGGCGTTGCCGACGGAGTCGACATGGTCGATGCCCTTGATCGAATTGAAACCTGGCAACATGGTGTCCTTGTATGCTTTATCCAGATCGTTTTGGTTCATGCCGTCTTCGCCGTACAAAGCCAAATAATAGACCGGCGACGATGCGAACCCTTGCGTCACCACTTTCGGCTTCGCCGCTCCATCGGGCAGCTTCACGTTGGAAATCAGGCTCTCTACGTCTTTCTTGATGTCCTCCGGTTTCTGGTCGCCGTCAAGAGTAATGAAAATTTGCGAATAGTTGTCGGCCGACGTAGATACGAGATTTTTGAGACCGGAGATGCCGGCGACCGACTTTTCCAGCGGCTTCGTCACTTGATCGAGCACATCGCTTGGCGGAGCGGTGTACTGCGTTACAACGGCGACGAAAGGAAACGAGATGTCCGGCATCGATTCCACTTTCAACGAGGAAGCCGAGTAGGCTCCTCCGCCGATCAGCAGCAGGATGAGGATAAACACTGCTGCCACGTTTTTCATGGCGAAATTGGTTAATTTGATCATCCTTAAAGTTCCTCCACTTTCCTCTTCCGTTTGCATGCCTTACTTGCGTATGTACATCCTGACCCTAATTGTAATTGGAGATCATTTGGAAAAAATGCGGCCATTGCGAATTTTTTGTGATATTTTTCCAGATACCTCCCACTCCTTCCGAGCCTCCCCTTCTATAGACGATGCCACTGTTGTCATTATAGCGGTTCTCCAGCCACCCGTAAGGTGAATACAGTCATGATTTGACGGTGAAAACAGTCATATCACTGCCGTATGACTGCGCATGACTGCATCTTACTTCGGGTTGAGTCAGCGGCCATTTCTCATTATAGCGGCTTCGCGCTTCGGCCAAATCATTCTCGAGACCGATCTCCACAGCAAAAAGACTCCACCTGCAGACGTAGCCAGGCGGAGTCTTTTTCAAGGTTATGATGGTAGCGATCGATTAGTCCTGAGAGTACGCAAACCAAGTATTCTTCACGGTGCCTACCAAACGGCGGTGGCCCTGGAATTCTTCGTAGATGTTGAAATCGTATTCCTTCAGGAATGAAAGCTTGTATATCAAGTCTTCGTTGTTGAGACTAATGTGGAAGCCTTTGTATTGGCCTACCCTCAGTTTCGTCTGGGCCGTATCCGGGCTATCGCTCGATTGCGGCTCGAAGCTGCTTAAATCGGTTGACCATTCAATGGCGCGCAGCCCGTTCGTATCGTTGAGCTGGAACACGACTTTGCGGCCTTCCGTATTCACTTGCGTGCCCGTATCTTTCGTAATTTCGTAGTCGAACTTTAATGTCAGCACCCTGTTTTCCAGCGACGTTCCGATATGATCGATCGACAGCGTATACGGCGCTAGCGGGATGTCTTTCAGCGGCGTCTTTACTTCGTTGTTCACTTGCGGCAGCCAGAACGCGAACGGCTTCACGTACATATCAGGGTCAGAAGTTGCAGTCGTGGTGGTATTGTTCGTGTTGCTTGTGCTTCCACCCCCACCTGACACGACCTTGCCGTCGGACGACACCGCTTCGCCGAGCAGCAAGTTCATGCCGCTAGCATTCGCGCCTTTTGGCAGAACGCAAGATACAATGAGCAAAGCTTTACCTCCCGGCCCCACTTTGTCCTTCACGTCCAGGACGCTTGCCGGATATACGGTCCCGTCAGCCGCCCGCAAGTTCGCGACCAGCTTCGCGACGTTGGCATACCGTTTCTCCTCGTTCGCCACCAGCACTTCCGCCGTATACAAATCGGTCGATTTGCCTTCGTACTTGCGCATGGCCTGAACCGAAAATTTGGAACGGTAGCCCGGGTCGGTAAGCGCGAACGAAGCGGCCGAATCGGAGATTGGCACGTTCAGCACTTCCGCCGGCGTTTCGAATTCCAGCACGTCTACCGGCGTTTGATCCGCCGCTGTTTTATCCGCCGGCTTCTCCTGCAGCACGAGCTTGAGCTTCTTGAACTCGTACGTGTACGGCACTTTAGCCGCTACCTGCAGTCCGACGGAGCTGCCTTTCGCCATGCCGAGCACTTTGGCCGGAGTAACGACTTTAGCTTCCACCTTCACCGCGTCATCCAGCAAAAAGTACCCGCTCATGTTCGGCACCGGCAGTGAGTCCGAACCGTTGTTCGACACCGTCAAATCGGCGGTCAGTATGTCCTGGTCTTCCCAAGGGAGACGGTACATGCCGTTCATTTTCGCCGTGTACAGCCCGTTCTCGTCCGTGAACTGCACTTCCTCGCCCGCTCCGCCGCTATCCTGCTGATTGGCGGCCGGAAGCTGGAAAAAGGCGATCGGCACGTTGAGCTTCAGATCGGCCAAGTTTTGCGTGATCACGAGCTGCAAGCCGTCGGTCGAGACGGAGATCGGGACGCTGCCGGACAACGTGACGTCCTTCGTCTCCTGCGGATTGATGACAAGGTCTTTGAGTCCTTTGGCTTCCATCGGATACGTGTACCCTTGCGACGTGCGGACCGCGAACTGATACGCCGGCATCGTCAAGCTGTGGTTGTCCACGTTTTCCAGCTTCAGCTTCACGTTCGGCAAGCTGTACTTCTCGTTTTTGCCGAGCGTGAATTTGTCGACGTAGAGCGACATGTTCGTACCCGACAGCTTGACGGTTTGCGAGCTGCCCGCCGGCGCCACGCCCGTGAAATCGTCCGGCACCGGAATTTCGCCGAGCGTGCGCTCGAAATTGTCGAGGGTGAAGTCCCACTTGATGATGCGGAACTTCAAGTCGCTCAGCGACGTCGCTTCGTTGACGGTCGAGTAGAACGACAGCTCTTGCGTCGAGCCCGCAGGAATGGTGTTTTTGTCCTTATCCTGCGGCATCATTTTCACCGTGAACTGGGCTCCGCTTTTGCTGATGAGGCGCACCCAATAATCGATGAACGAGACGTCCTTCCCGCCGGTGTTCGTTACGCTGAGCGTAAAGGTGACGACTTTGCCGTTTTGATCGGACAGCATGTTCACCTGCTTCACCTCGGCGTAGCTGCTGCCGTTCAGATCGACACGGCCGAGTGCGGCCGCCGTAATGGCGTCGCGGCCGTCGTCCGCGAATGCAGCGGCCGGCAGCGCCGAACCCGCCAATACTGCTGCGAGCAGAGCGGTCATGACGAGCGGGGCGCGCTTGCGGCTTTTGGTCATGGCTAGCATCCTCTCATCGTTTAATAGGTAAATTTCGTAAAATCATAGCTTCATTATACCTTATTTTTCCGCAGAAATCCCCATCGGGGTTATTGGTCCGGTCGGATTTTCTTTCATTTGCTTCAGCATCGCATCGCCGTCCGTTTGCCACTTTTTGAGCGCGTCGCGGACCGACATTTTGCCCTGCAGCGCTTGCATGAAGTTCTGCTGGCCGAGCCCTTGTACGGAATAAATGTTCGGCAGCTCGCGCGTAATTTTGTAATCGTTAATATTAATAGGCACCGGCTTCGTGTTGTAGAACGCTTCGATGTTGAACGTCGCTCCTCCCGGCGGGTTGATGTACTTTTTCCGAGAAACGAGCTGATACGAGCTGTGCGACTTGAGCCGCGCCCAGTCTTCGCCGTTGACGAACTGGATAAACTTCCAGGCGTCTTGCGGGTTTTGCGCTTTGACGTTGATGCCCATAATGCCGTTCATGTAAATTTGCCCGCCGATTCCGGGCGCTTCCGGATGCGTCGGCATCGAGACGACGTCCCACTCGATCGGCGTATAGCCTTGAATGGAGCTCTTGTTGGCGTTGATCAGCTGCGGCAGCCAGCCGTAATTAATTACCGCCATCGCCAGCCGTCCGGACATGAAGTCGTCATAGGCGAACGGCGTATTTTGGTCCGGCTGCACCATCTTGGCGCGGTTGCCCGGCTGGCTGAAATCGATCGCCTCCGGCATCACCTTGTCTTTCTGCAGCTGAATCATCGTCGTCCACACTTTTTCCCACTGGTCGGAGTCGACGGTCATTTTCTCGCCCTTCTCGTCCCACATGCGCAGCTGCAGCGGCTGGGCGTAAATTTGCGTCGCCCAGTACATGTCGCCGCCGTGCGCATTCGTGTTGAAATTGAAGCCGTAAATCGGCTTGTCGCCGTCCGGCTTCGCCACGCGCTTGGCGAGGTCGAACGCTTCCTGCCACGTCATGCCGTCTTTCGGGAACGAGACGCCGGCATCCTGGAACAATTTTTTGTTATAAATAACCGCCGAGGAGTTGAAGAGCGGCGACAGCGCGTACAGCTTCCCGTCGGGAGCGGCAGCTTGATGCCTTCCAGCACGGCCGGAACGATGCCGCTCGTATCGAGCTTATCTTTCTGAATGAGCGGGTCAAGCGGAGCCAGCAAACTGCTGCCGATCAGATCGGGCAGCTGTCCGTAATCGACCATGACCAAATCCGGCGGATTGTCGCCCTGCATCGCTTCCTTCATCTTCTCGAACGGATCAGGAATTTTCTCTCCCGGCTTCGGGCCGCCGCCATAGCGGAACCGGTCGTCCATCGTCGGTACAAATTCGATTTTAATGTTCGGATTGGCGAATTCGAATATTTCCGTGAACTGCTGGCGGAAATATTCGTTGTCGTCGCCGCCGCCGTACATCGTCGTCGCGATGCGCAGCGTATGGGGACCTTCCGTTTCTTTTTTCGTCGCCTTCGTACAGGCGGTGGCGAGCGGGACCGTCAGCGCCAGCACGACGGCGGCCGACAACGTTTTTCTGAGCAATGGTTTCATTCTCTTTATTCTCCTTCCAACGATTTCGGGGGTTTGATAATAATTTGTTCGCCGTCGAATTCCATCGACGCTTTGCCGCTAATGTTGAGCTGCTGCAAATATTCCTTCGGCACCTGAAGCCGTCCGGCCCGGTCAAGCACGACGTATTCCTCGTGCACCTGATAGACCGTGCTGCGCTCCTCACCTCCTTGCAAATTCAAGTTCGGATTGCGCTTCACGAATTCGGTGCTCGTCATGCCGTCGCGAATGGCGACGACCCGCCCGACTTTGCCGGCCATCGACAAGTCGTGGGTAACAATCACGATCGTGACGCCCAGCTCTTTATTGAAGCGGCCGAAAATGTCCATGATCATGTCAGCCGTCCGGGTGTCGACGGAGCCTGTCGGCTCGTCGGCAAGCAGCAGCTTCGGCTTGTTCGCCAGCGAGATCGCGATCGCTACCCGCTGCTGCTCGCCTCCGGACAGCTGGTGCAGCTTATTGTTCATCCGGTGGCCGAGACCGACCCACTCCAGCAGCTGGCGGGCGTACGCGCGGTCGTACGTGCCGCTCAGCATCATCGGCATTTCCACGTTCTCGAGCGCAGTCAGGAACGGAATCAGATTGCGGGCGTTGTTCTGCCACACGAACCCGACCGTGCTGCGCTTGTATTCGACAAGCTGCTTGTCGGTAATTTTGAGCAAGTCCCAGTCGCCGACTTTGACCTGGCCGGCGGACGGCCGGTCGAGGCCGCCGAGAATGTTCAGCAGCGTCGACTTGCCGCTACCGCTGTTGCCGATAATGGCCATCATCTCGCCTTGCTCGACGTGAATGTTGAGCCCTTGCAGGGCAACGACTTCGAGGTCGTCGGTTTTGTATATTTTGACGAGTCCGTCGCACGTAATCATGCCGTCACTTCTCCTCCCCGAGCTTCACGGCCTGGTGAACGCGCAGCCTGCGAATGTGCAGGAACAAGAGCGCAGCGCCGATGCCCATCATGACCGCAACGACAACGTACAGCTGGCTCGTGTCGCGGGCGTTGAACACGACCCGGAAAGGGGGGACTTCCGTCTGCACGTTTTCCGACGTTTGCAAAAACGGCAGGAACAAGTAGCTGGTCAGCTTGCCGATGCCGATGCCGAGAGCGATCGACAATCCGGCAGTGAATATTTGCTCGAGCAAGAGCATGCCAGTCAGCCCTTTGCGGGAAAGCCCCATCGCGCGCAGCACCCCGAATTGCACGACCCGGCTCGACAAGTTGAAAAACCAGTACAGCATATAGCCGATCAGCGAAACGGCTACCGAAACGAGGAAGCCGAGGCTGAGTATGCCGAACACGCCGCCGCGCGCCGGATGCTTGCCCTGGGTAATCAATTCGTTGCGCACGTCCTTGACGGAGGCGACTCCGATGTTTTTGGCCTGCAGCGCCTCCAGCAGCGGCGCCACCTTGGCGCCTTCTTTCATCTTGAGCCAAACTTCGTACGGAACGATCGGCGCCTGATCGTAGACGTAATCCAGATTCACGACAAAGAACGGCTTCTGATCCGGATACTGGCTCGGCCAGTATGGCAACATGCCGACGATGACGAACTCGACCGGCGTCTGGGCGATGCTGATCGTGACGAGATCGCCTTCCTTGAGCTGATACTTTTTCGCGAAGCCGGTCGGCACGATAGCCGCTTGCTCGTAGCTGCCGAGCAAATTCAAGTAGCGGTAAGGGTGGGCCGGAAACAAATCGTCACGCCACCACGCCACTTTGGCGAAGTCGACGTTGTCGATGCCCAGCACGCTGCCCTCGCCGACGCTTTTACCGGAGACGACGACGTTGCCGTTCGTGCGCAGCACGCGCGCCGCGTTCGATACGCCGGGCAGCTCGCGGAAGACGGCAAACGGCGGCTCGACGTAACGAATTTTCGCCGGCTGCTGAACGCCGCCGGGTCCGCCCGCACCGCCTTGCCCGGGCGCGCCCCCGTTCTGTCCGCCGCCGGTTTGGCCTGAGCCTTGCCCGCTTCCTTGACCGCCTCCGCCGCTTTGTCCGCCCTGGCCGCCCTGACCGCTCTGTCCCGCATTCGGGTCGGTCGGCAAATCGTCGGAAAACCCTTCCCACACCGCTTGAACGATGACGTCGGAACCGTACCGGTACAGCGTCCGCTCCGTCGAATTGAGATCGATCGTGCGCGCCGCCGACGAATTGTAAACGCCGAGGCCGAGCGTCAGCACCAGCAGCAGCATGAGCGGATAATACGACTTGGCCGAGCGCGACAATTGCGCCAGCGTCAAGTAGAGCGGCACCGGCAAAAACTTGCGCCCGAGCCATCCGAACAGGCGGAGCAGCCATGGGAATACGCGCAAGAAAAACAGTCCGAGCGCAAAAATCGATAGGGCCGGCACGAAAAAGAGCAGCGGATGCACTTGCAGCTGATCCGTCGTCAGTCCCGTCTCCACCGAAAGCAGATGGCGCTGGTCGAACAAATAGTAGCCGTAGGCGACGAGGCCGAGCAGCGCGACGTCGAGAAACCACCGCTGCCAAACGGGCGCCCGGTCGGAGCGCGCCAGCTGCTGCTTGTAGGAAACGATGGAAGCGCGGGCGAAGCCGACCGCCGGAACGACCGTGGCGGCGATCGCCACGGCAACGGCGGCAATGCCGTACAGCAGCGACTCGCGCGTAAAGCCGACAGGCACCGCTTTGCGGTCTACGAACTGGAGGAAGCCGTTCGACGAACCGATGCTTTTGGCCATCAGCCAGCCGAGCAGCGGACCGACCAGCAGCGCAACGATGCCGAGCAGCAGCCCTTCCAGCAAGTAAACGCCGATAATTTGCCGCGTCGATCCGCCCCGCGAGCGGAGCACGGCGATGACGCTGCGCTGCCGGTCGAGCGACTGGCGCGCGTTCATGACGATGTAAAAAAACACCATGGCGATCATCGGCGCCGCCAGCGTAAAGAGCATGATTTGCAGCTGCACGCTTTCCCGTTTGAAGTCGTTCAATATCGACACGAACGAGATGTCGACCTTCGTATTTTTGAGCGTCTGGTACAAGTTGATGTCGAGCCGGTTCAGCTTCGCTTCGAGCGGGCCGAGCTGGCTCGTCTTGATGTCCTTCAAATTGAACGCATAGTACCAGTTGGCAAGCTGCAAAGGAATGTTTTTCTCCTTCAGCAGCGTCCCTTCCATAACGGAAAGACTGACCGCCATCGTGCCGACAAGGCCTTCCAGGCCTTGGTACCAATAAGCGTCGGTATCGCTTTTCGGCTTGAAGCTGCCGACGATTTTCACTTTCAGCGGCGCCTGGCCGGTCGGCACCGGATACAGGAACACGTCGCCGATATGGATGTCGTTCCGGTACAGCGCTTCGTCGAGCACGACCGCTTCGATGACGCCGTTCTGCGGCGAAGCGGCGAACATCGTCCCGTTCGTCAGCTCGATATGGTCTTCCAGCTTCTCCAGCGAGGCCAGCGTCATTTGGCGCCGCTTGCTCGGATCGACTTTCTTCGGATCCTCAGGAGACAGCTGCGCGCCGCGAATCGAATACGTGCGGGCGAACGCATCGTAAGGAAATCCGATGTTGTTCGGGATATCGTTCTTGATGTACGCGTCCACCTGGCGCAAAGAGTCCAGATCGGCCCGGTCGGAGCCGGCCGCCTGGTAGCGAATGAGCAGCGAGCCTGCGGGCAAACCCGAGCTTTTCTCCTGCAGCGATTTGGCCACCACCCGCTTGAGCGAGCCATCGGCGTACATCGGAATGCTCGTCGTGAAGGCGACTGCCATGACGAGGCCGAGCAGCGTGCTGAGCGTCAGCCAGCGCGTGTTCCACATTTTGCGGTACAAAAATCGCAGCATTTGCATACGTTTATCGACCTACGACTTTCTGTCCCGGGGTAAGCCCCTTCACAATCTCCACGTCCGTCGCCGTCTGCTGGCCGATCTCGACGTCCACTTCCTTCTTGTTCCCCTTCTCGTCGACTACCTGCACGTAGTTGCGTCCCGAATACGAGCGCAGCGCCGCAACCGGAATCGTCACCGCCTTCTCCTTGCGCGACGTTATGACCGATACGCTCAGCGGCGTGCCGCGGTTCAGCCCGTCCGGAAACTTGTCCAGGTCAATCAGCACATAGTTGTCGATCGAATCGCGCTGCGCCCCGTTGCCGTCTCCGCCCGGGTAAAATCCGCCGCCGGCCTGGCCGCCGTTATTGGTTTGCGTTTTCGGGTTCGGCAGCTGCTTCACCTTGCCTTTATGCGTGCCGGCACCGTTAATGTCGACCTGTGCTTCCATGCCGACCGCGATTTTTTTCAGATCGTCGCCGCTAATGTTCGCCGCAACGGTCAGCTGGCTCAAATCGGCGACGGTAGCGATCGTATCGTACGCTTTCATCTGGTCGCCTTTCTTCACGTACAGAGCGACGACCGTGCCTGCGAACGGCGCCGTAAGCTTCGCCTTGTCCAGCTTCGTCTGCAGATCGGTCAGCTCTTTGCGCTTGAGCTCGAAATCGATTTTTTGCTTCTCGATCTGCTCCGGCGTCAATTCGTCGGACTTGCGCAGATTTTCAATCATCGTTAGCTCGTCGCTGCGCGTCTGCAGCTGTTTCTGCTTCAGCTGAGTCGCCAAATCGTCCACGTCAAGCTCGGCGATAAGCTGGCCCGCTTCGACATGGTCGCCGACTTTGACGGGCAGCGTCTTGATCCGCTTGCCGTCGTTCTCTTCGGTAAAATACAGCTCCTCTTCGGTCGTGCCATCAGCTTGCCGCTGCCGCGCACTTTCGTTTCCAGCGTTTGCGTTTTTACGTCGTAAGTCGGCTTTTGCGACAGCTTCGGCGGATTGATGGCCGGCAGCTGCTCCTCCTCTTGCTCTTTCGGCAGGAGCGAACAGCCGGACGCCAGCAATAGGGCGGCGGACATGCCGATCGTCAGCAGCGGTTTCATGCGGGAATTAGGATACGAACGTTCCGTCCACCATTTCGTAAACATGGTCGGCAGCCTCCATAATTGTAGGATCGTGTGTCGTCATGCATATCGTCACGTTCTCCGAACGGATAATGTCGCGGAAAACGGCCATCACTTGCGCGCCCATCTGTGAATCGAGCTCCGCCGTCGGCTCGTCGGCCAGCAGCAGGCTCGGCCGGTGGGCGATCGCCTTGGCGATGGCGACGCGCTGCTGCTCGCCCCCCGACAGCTCGAACGGACGGTGGTGCATCCGCTTCCCGAGCCCGACGAGCTCGAGGCAATGCTTCACGCGCGGCTTCCATTCGTCCTTCGGCGTACCGGCCATACGCAGCGAGAGCTCGACGTTTTCCCAGGCGGAAAGCAGCGGCAGCAGCGCGAACGATTGGAAAATGAAGCCGATCTCCCGGCGCCGGACGGCCGTCCGCTCCTCGTCGCCGGCTTCATGGAACTTGTGCCCCCGGAACACGATTTCGCCCCGGTTCGGCTGGTCGAGTCCGCCGATCAAGTTGAGCAGCGTCGTCTTCCCCGAGCCGGAGCGCCCCCTCAGCATGACAAGCTGCTGCGGAAACAGCTCCATTGAGATGCTCTTCAACACGGTCAGCTTTTCCCCGCCTACTTGAAACGAGCGCTCGACCCGCTGTACGGTCAAGATCGGGCTTCCCGGATCCGCCTTGCCGGCGCGCCAGGACGGCCGCTCATGCCCGGCTTCGCGGGCCGCCGCCTGCTCGGACTGTGCATCGCCCGGGCCGGGCCCGGAGTTCGCTGCTAACGACGGACTGTCCGGTATAACCGACGGCGAGCGTTTACGAAACCATCGTTTCATCTCTATTTCTCTCCCCCATCCGTTGGACTACTCAACTATAAACGGAACATAGAGTGAAAAAGTTACAAGCTGAGGGAAAATTTTCTGGTGAGGAGCCCCAAGCGGTTTGCATCGCGCCCGGACGGTTCGTTATGATGGAAGAGGCGGCAATAACCTGGCTTGCTGCCCAAATCGGCCAACAGCTGTGCGGCAGGATTTTCCTATGCGGTTAGGGAAATATAAATAAGTTACAACCAACAGACAGGAGCGGTATATAGCGATGGATGTTCAACAGCAATTGGAAGCTTATTTCAGGAACAAGCGCGAAGCGCATCTGGAGGAGCTGAAGCAGTTTCTGCGCATTCCGAGCGTGAGCGCGGTGCCCGAGCATGCAAGCGATATACGGCGCTGCGCGGAATGGACGGCGGACGCGTTCCGCAGAGCCGGCTGCGAGCACGTGCAGATCATGCCGACAGCGGGCCACCCGGTCGTGTACGCGGACTGGCTGCACGCCCCGGGCAAGCCGACGGTGCTCGTCTACGGCCATTATGACGTCCAGCCGCCGGAACCGCTCGAGCTGTGGCAAACGCCGCCGTTCGAGCCGGAGATTCGGGACAACAAGCTGTATGCGCGCGGCGCAACCGACGATAAGGGCCCGCTGTTCCTGTACGTGAAAATGATAGAAGCTTGGTTGCAAACGACAGGTTCGCTTCCGGTCAACGTGAAGTTTTGCATCGAGGGTGAAGAGGAAGTGGCCAGCAAGCATACGCCGGGTTTTGTCGAAGCCAATCGCGAGCTGCTGGCGGCGGATGTGGTCGTCATCTCCGATACGCCGATGAAAGAGAAGGGCCAGCCGGCGATCACGTACGGGCTGCGCGGGCTGATCGGCGCGGAAATCGAAGTGACGGCCGCCAATCAAGACCTTCATTCCGGCGTATACGGCGGCGGCGTGCCGAATGCGCTGCATGCGTTGACCGCACTGCTGAACTCGTTCCATAGCGATGACGGCAAAGTGGCCGTCGCCGGATTTTACGACACCGTGCGGCCCCTCTCGGCGGAAGAACGGGCTTCGCTCGCCAAAGTCGGCATCGACGAAGCGAAAATCCGCACAGAACTCGGACTGACCGAGCTATACGGCGAACCCGGCTACAGCTTCATCGAACGGACGACAGGCCGGCCGACGCTGGAAATCGTATCCGTTACCGGCGGCTTCCAGGGGGAAGGCATTAAGCCGATCGTTCCCGGCAAGGCGCTGGCCAAAATCACCTGCCGCCTCGTAGCCAACCAGACGCCCGACGAAGTGATGGATCTGATCGACAAGCATATCGCGTCGCACACTCCGGCCGGCGTAAAAGCAGTCATGCGGCGGTCGCTGCGCGGCAATCCGTTCCTTACGCCGATCGACCATCCGGTCATGCAGGCTGCGGCCGCCTCATACGAAGCGGTATACGGCAAAGCGCCGATCTTTACCCGCGGCGGCGGCTCGATCCCCGTCGTCGAAGTGTTCAGCCGGCTGCTTGACGCCCCGGTCGTCCTGATGGGCCTCAGCCTGAACGAGGAAAACATGCATGCGCCGAACGAATATTTCGATCTCGACAACTTCGACATGGGGCTGCGCACGCTCGCACTCTATTGGGAGAAGCTGGGGAATTTGCCGAAATAAACACGGTCGACGACGCCTAACGAAAACGCTGCTTACCCCAGAGCGGGGTAAGCAGCGTTTTTTCGTGTTACATCCCAGGGCCCGTTCCTTCGCTCAAAACCATTTCGATGAACTTCCTGTGCGCTTTCGACAGCCATTTGTTTTTGTGGTAAGAGAGTTGCGCATAGAACGTAAGATTGTCGCTCGAGGGCTTGATGATTTTCATTTTCTTGTCCCGCAGCAGCGCTTCCACGCTTATGTATGGCATCAGGCTGATTCCTAGCCCGCTTACGACGCACTGTTTCATCGTTTCCATACTGGTAAACTCCATATGGTTGTGCGTATCCACTCCTTTCTCGGCCAGATACGCTTCAAAAAAACACCGCAACGAGCAATTTTTCTCGCTGAAAATGAAACACTCGCCTTTGGCTTCCTCTATCGTTTTGATGGAATGGCCGCCTTCCCCAACAATAACCAGCGGTTCTTCCGAGCATATTTCCGTTGCGAGCTGCGGATCGCTTACCTTAGGCTCCAACGTTATCGCAATGTCCAGCTCCCCCTTATGGAGCCGCTCCCGCAGAAGGTGACAATGATCGTTGATTAGGGAAATAGCGACCTCGGGATAGCTTTTTTTATACTTGGCCAGCACGGGTCCCAGTTTGTATGCGGTCAACGTTTCCGCAGCTCCGATGCGAAGTTCGCCTTTCATGGCGGCGCCGCCCAAAGACATGTGCTTGATTTTGGAATATGCCGTCAGCAGTTCGACCGCATAAAGATACAGTTCCTGGCCGACCGCGGTCAGTTGAATTTGCTTTCCCAAACGGTCGAACAACGAAGCTCCGAGCTCGTCTTCAAGCTGCTGGATATGCGAAGTGATGGAAGCCTGGGAATACTGAAGCGCTTGAGCGGCTTTAGTGAAGCTATTCAATTCGGCAACGGTTTTGAATGATTGCAGCTGACGGATCTCGATGTGTATCCCTCCGTTGTTCATTTTGTTATCAGAAATTCCAAACGTGCTCATCAGGTATTTCAATTTTACTAATAATGAAGTATAACATATAATCCTCGCAAGGCGCCGAAATCTTGCTTGGAGGATTAAGATGAAAATCTCGTTGAACGCAGCTTTGCTCTTGATTGATGTACAAAATCATTTTGACGATCCGTCGCTTGGCAGAAGAAACAATCCGAACGCGGAACAAAATATGGCTGCCTTGTTACATGTATGGAGGAAAACGAATCGGCCGGTAATCCATATTCAGCACATCAGCGACCCTTCCCTGCCCCATCACTCCGGCCGAGATATAAAAGATATTGTAGCTCCGCTGCCGGGCGAACCGGTGCTGGTCAAGCATGTCAACAGCGCTTTTATCGGCACAAGTCTTGAACGCGATTTAAAAGAAGCCGGGATAGAAACTCTTGTCATTGTTGGGCTGACAACAGAGCATTGCGTCTCCACAACAACCAGAATGGCAAAAAATCTCGGTTTTAACCCGTTCATCGTATCGGACGCTACGGCCACTTTCGATACGGTTAGTTTTGACGGAAAATTGTACCGCGCCGAAGATATCCATAACCATGCTCTTGTCAGCTTGCACGATGAATTTGCTGCGGTCATAGCTACGAAAGGTATTTTGGCACTGCTGTGAGTTAGAAGGTGCAGTCAAACTGCAAATCGTACATCACAGAATGAGGAAGACAGCAAAAAAGCGGCCGCGAGATGCAAAAGGTACAGTTAAATTCGAGGAAATAACCTCATTTCGGCTTCTATGCTCGAAATTGATGCACAAAATGCATGTGATTTCATGTTTTGCGTTGATTTCCGCAATTAAACTGTACTTTTTGCATTTCGCATATTCCGTGCATCGACAAGCAAATCCCGTGTGAGCTTGGACAGCGTATGTTTCGTATCGTCGTCTCCCGGGACGGACGCTCCGGCGACCAGCCGAATGACGTCGGATTCGCTGTTGTCAATGCGGGTGTAAGGTGAAAATAAAACATTAGACTAGAGTCGTTGATTTAACGCGGTTTTTGAACTGAAGAGTCGTCAGCTTTTGAAAAAAAAGTTTTAGACTGATCCATTAAAAGAAACAGCGGCGGACCAAGACTTGAAAAATAAAGTCTTAGACTGCCGCTGTTGTCATTCAACTAACGTCTCCGTTAGTTGAGGAAAGCTGCCGATAACCCGAGGCAGCTTCGTGTTTTACTTTTATAGAGCTATCATATCCGTTAGTGATAATACCTTCCTTTCTTTACACATTCCTCAAACTACCGCTGCCGACCGTTGACTGACAGCCGACTTTCACTCCTACCTTCTACGGTTTAAGACGTTTAATAATGGACGCCAATTTACTGGCAAAAACAATCGGGTTCTCCACCGACTCTACATGTACGTACATCAAACGGGGCTTATCGAACAGCCAATGGTTGTGTACCGCTGTTACCTTTAACCCAAGTCTAACTGCCTGCCGTATAAATCGCTGAACTTCCCGCTGCAACAAAGTAATCTCGGCAGTATTAAGGGATTTCCCATTTTTTAAGGACTGGATTACTATCTCGTGCTCAGTATCATATTTTTTTCCTAAAATCCTTGCATTGAGATTGCGTTTTACCATGATTGTACACTCATCATTTTCGTGCTGGCCCTTTCCTCCAAGGATCCGGGCCAGACGCCGGCAAAGGGATGCGGTAACGGCCATTTATTGGTCCCTCCTCTACTATTGAATATAATATGTTATTCAATAAAATGAGGGAGGATTGGACGCATAAATCAGGTCAAAAACGCTAGAAAATATGTACAAAATCACGATTTATTAAGCATAACTGCCCGTTAGCTTAGCGCCCTAATTAGTCTAATACTTTATTTTCCTAGTCTAATACTTTAATTTTCAGTCTAATAGTTTATTTTCTTCTTACAGCGGGGAAAGCAGATTTCGGCAAACCAAATCTCGTACAACCACCTTTGCACTAAAAAAATCCGCCTGTGCTTGCGCCGCGCGCGTGACAGGCGGATTTTTTACGACATTGACTTCCTTACCCCGTCTGCAGCTCTTCCAAGCCGTGGCCGCCTTTGGCGTGCTCGTACAGCTCCTTGTAGTAGCCGCCTTGCTCGATCAGCTCAGCGTGAGTGCCTTGCTCGACGATGTCGCCGTGCTTCATGACGATGATCCGGTCGGCATGCATCACTGTCGACAGCCGGTGCGCGATGACGAGCGTCGTACGGCCTGCGGATACAACTTGCAGCGCGTGCTGCACAAGCTGCTCCGTGAAAGAATCCAGGTTCGCCGTAGCCTCGTCGAGAATAAGGATGCGCGGCTCGAGCAGCACGATGCGCGCGAACGAGAGCAGTTGCCGCTCGCCCGCCGACAACCCGCTGCCCCGCTCCGACAGCAGCGTGTCGTAGCCATCCTTCAGGCGGCGGATGAGCGGATCGGCGCCGACGAAGCGGCACGCTTCGATGACCTGCCCGCGCGTGTACCGCTCATCGAACATCCGGACGTTGTCGATAATCGAGCCCGAGTACAAATACGGCTCCTGCTGCACGAGTCCGATCATCCGGTGCAGCTTCGCCTGCGGAATGCGGCGCACATCGATGCCGTCGATCTCGATCGCTCCCGCCGTCACATCGTAAAACCGGCACAACAGGCTCATCAGAGAGCTTTTGCCTGCGCCCGTGACGCCGACGATGCCGATCATTTCGCCGGGGCGGATCGATAGATCGAGGCGGTTAATGACCCGCGTCCCTTCCAGGTAGCCGAACTCGACGCCGCGGTAGGCGATTGCGCCGCGCACGTCTTCCAGCTTCGGATCGACGGCCTGTTCCGGCTCCGGATCGACCACTTCCGGCTTGGTGGAAAAAATGCGCCACAGCCGGTCCATCGACACCGTCGCCGACTGCATCGTATTCCACTGCTGCGTAATGGCGTTAATCGGCTGGAAAAATTGCCGGATATAGTTGATGAAGGCGTACAATACGCCGAACTCCAGCTCGCGGTGAAATACGGCCATGCCGCCGATCCAGGTCAGCAAGGCCACCGACACGTTGCCGAGAATGTCGAAGGAACGGTTGAACAGCACGTTCGAACGAATTTCCTTTACGTTGGCTTTCCAATACCGCTGATTTCGCGCCTCGAACTGCTTGAACTGCTCCTCCTCCTGGTTGAACGCCTGAATGAGGCTCATGCCGGCGAGATTTTCCGCGAGGAAAGCGATCATCCGCGACAGCTGCGTGCGCGCCGCCTGGTACGTTTGGCGCAGCCACGAGCGAAAGACGACGGCGATGATTGCGATGACCGGCAGCAGCGTGGCGCTGATGAGCGCCAGTTTGACGTCTAGCTTGAACATAAAGATCAGTATGAAAATCAGCGTCATGCCGTCGCGGATAAGACTGAGCAGCACTTGCGTAAAAAACTGCGAAATCGACTCCGTGTCGCTCGACTCGTGCGTCACCAGGCTGCCGATCGGGAACCGGTCGAAGAACGACATCGACAAGCTTTGAATGTGGCGGAACAAATCTTTGCGCAGCTTGGCGACGATGCTTTGCCCGATGCGCTGCAGCAAATTGTTTTGCCAGTAAGTGAACAGCAAGCTGAGCAGAGCGAGCCCGGCGTAGGTCGCCCCGATCATCCACAGCAGCTTCGCATCCGCCTTGCCGCCCATCAGATGGTCGTCGATTGCGATTTTGACGAGGTATGGCTGCAGCAAATCGGCGAGAATTGCCACGAGCGAGCAGCCGAACACGAGCAGGAACGTTCCGAGATGCGGCTTCGCATAAGCGACGATATGGCGGAACGCCGCCTTGCGTTCGGCGGGAGTCGTCTGGTAGGAGCCGCTGATTTCGGGCTGTTCTTTCGCCCGCTTGCCTTGGCCGAAGCGGAACGGATTACGCATGGGCGATCCCCTCCTCCTGGATGGTATGGAGCGAAGCGTACAGCCCTTCTTGCTGCAGCAGCTCTTCGTGAGTGCCGCGCTGCACGATGCGCCCTTCGTCGAGGACGAGAATGATATCTGCATGCTTGACGGCCGACAGCCGGTGCGCGATCAAAATCGTCGTCTGCTTCGTCTTCGACTTGCGGAGGCCGGCGATAATGTTCGTTTCCGTTACGGCGTCGACGGCGCTGACGCTGTCGTCGAGGATGAGGATCGGCGCCCGTTTGATGAAGCCCCGCGCCAGGCTTGTGCGCTGCCGCTGTCCGCCGGACAGCGTAATGCCGCGCTCGCCGAGACGCGTGTCGAACTGCTGCGGCAAGCTCTCGATGCTGGCCGCGATTTGCGCCTGCTTCGCCGCCTGCTCCACTTCCCCGAGCTCTGCCGAGCGTCGGAGAAGGCGATGTTGTCGCGGATCGTCGTGCTGAACAGGAAGCCGTCCTGCGGCACGTAGGCGATTCGCCGGCGCAGGCTGTCGAGCGTAATGTCAGCGATGTCGCGCCCGCCGACGCGAATCGTGCCGCGCGGCGGGTCGTATACCCGGAGCAGCAGCTTGACGAGCGTCGTTTTGCCGGAGCCTGTCTTACCGACGATCGCAACCGTCTGCCCCGGTTCGATATCGAAGCTGATGTCCCGCAGCGCCGGCTCGGTTGCTCCGGGATAACGGAACGTCAGCCCCCGCACGCGAACCCCGAGCGGCCCTTCCGGCAGCGGCTCGGCTTCGCTTGCGCTGACGATATCCGGCTTCTGGGCGAGCAGCGCGTTAATCCGCTCGAGCGAAGCGCGCGAACGCTGCATCATATTGATGACGTTGCCGATTTGCTGCAGCGGAGTCATGATCATCCTGAGGTACAGCGTCAGCTCGACAAAGCTGCCGAGCGTAATGCGGTGCGTTGCGGTCAGCGTTCCGCCGACGATAATCGCCAGCACCAGCGAGAGCGCTCCCAAAAATGGCAGCAGCGCTTGGAAAAACGACGACACCTTAACGAGCCGCAGTTGGTTGTCGCGGATAGCGTCGACTTTTTCGCCGAAACGGCGCATCGCCATGTCTTCGGCGGCGAACGTTTTCGTGACGCGGATGCCCCCAAACTGCTCCTCCGCAGATTCCGTCATTGACGCAAGAGACTCCTGCACCTTCAGCGAGCGGCCGCGGATCACCGGACCGAAGCGGACGACGATGAACGGGATCGCCAGCAGCGGCAAGACGCAAATGGCAATCAGGTAAAACGGAATCGAACTGAACGACATCATCACAATACAGGAAAGAATGAGGAACACGGCGTTCGTCGTCTGGTTGACGCCGTTCGAGATCGACTCGCGCACGCTCGTGACGTCGTTCATGACGTAGCTGAGCAGTTTGCCGATGCCGTGCTGAGAGAAGTAGTGCTCGCTCAGCTTGGTGAAATGTGCGAACAGCTTTTGCCGCGTCACGAATTCGAAGTGCCGCCCGAGCCGCGCGACCGTAAACTGCCCGAGGCCGAACAGCAGCCCGTACGTAACGCCGATCGCCAGCAGCAGCAAGCCGTAATGCTCGATCGTAGCCGGCGTCATGCCGCCCTTCTGCAAATCGTCGGTGAAGCGGCCGAGCGTTTTCGGAAAAGCGGCGTTCACAATATTCGACATGATCAAAAATCCGATGGCCGTCGCATATATCGGACTGTTGCTGAGTAAGTACGAGGTAAGCAGCCCTCGTCTCGTTTCGGCCAAGATGTACCAGCTCCTCCCATCATGCTCTTTCCGGACTCATGCACCCACACCATTCTACCCCTGAAGGCGGGGTACGGCAAACCCGCTCCGGTCAGGAACGGGTACGGATCGCTTTCATACAGCGGCTATGGGGAACGGTGCAGAACGTTTCCTGCGATTTTGAACGGATTTCACGGTATTTCTCGCAGAAGTTGCATAAGGGAAACATTTGTGCGGAATCGTGTCGAATATATCGCTTAGCGCAGCGATCTTTGCAAGTCCCTCACCTGCCGCCACGAAATCAGCTTGATCTGTTCCCGTTCAAACAGCCTTTTGAACTCGGGATCGAGGAACAGCCTGTACTCCATTGCCCTTTTTGCCGCGTGGGGCATGGCGGCTCTCCCCGCGCCGGCCGCGGCGGGATGAATGACGATTTGCGTGACGCCCGGCCCGGCGTTGCTGATTGCCCGGATCATGGCGCTCTTAAACCGTTCGTACGTCTCGTCGGCTTCCAGCTCGTACGGGAGCGCGATCAGATCGTCGATCAGCATAATGCCGCGCCGGCGCGCCGATTCGATCCTTTTGCGGAACAGCTCCCGCTGCTCCAGGGTGAAATACGGCTGCTGCACCGCCCGCGTCGGTAACAAAAACGGCAGCCCGTACTTCTCGCACAGCTCGAACACGACCTCCAGAAAGTCTCGACCGGTCCGCAAGCCCAAAACGGTTCCGGCATGGCTGTCGAGATGCGTCGGGTCGATGCCCATCGCGAGGGCGAGCCGGATTTGCGCCTCCAATTCCAGCTTCACTTGATCGGGATCGGCCTCCCGTTCGACCGCCAACGCGTCGCGGGGCAGCAATCCTTCCTCTGTCGTCAAACTGTCCAGGCGGAAACGTCGAAAAACCGGCCGGCACTCCACCTGCTCGGTGCTTGTTAACGTCAAGTGGATGCCCGTACTGGCCTGCGGGCAGCTCCGGCATAATTTTGCCGCTTCCCGCGCCGAAGGGCACGGCATCATGATTGAAGCGGAAGTGATGGCACTGCTGCGGAACAAGTCGATAATGGCTGCGTTGGCGGCTGGGGAAAGTCCGAAATCGTCTGCGTTAATGATGAGTAACCGGGCATTCGAATCGAAGCCGAGGCATTCTATCATAATATAGTCCTCCCTAAAAAATATTGGACAAAAAAGGCCGTACGGTCTGCTTCACAGCCAACCCGCAGCGCCTCATTACCGGTGAGTCAAGCCACTGCGGCAATAAGTTGGCGCCCTAGGGCTCCTTCGAATTCGGGTCTTGGTCTCGATCAAGCCCTACTGATTAAATAACGCCCGTGTTCGCTAATCAGAGACTTTGCAGACGCTGAATTTGAGCCAAAATAAAGCATTTGGTCGTTACCGCCTCAAAGGTCGCTCCATGCGAATGTTCGTCGCTATTTATGGACCTTTGGGTCCCTACACCTTCATTTCGTCAAATCGTCGCTTAACAGCGTCCCGCAAGACGTTATATAGCGAACTGAGTCTTAAAATAGAGCACCCCTGCCTGCCCGCTTACGACGACTTTATGACAAGCGCGGTTACGTTAGCGGAATAAGCCTAAGCATAGTCGCGGCTTCTGCGTAGTGACGCTGATGCAGCAACAAAGCCGATCGGCTTGCCGGCTTCACCGCAACCTGCATAGCTTATTGCCGGCGAGTCCGGCCCATCCCGGAGCATTTTCGAAGGCGAGCGGCTTTCAAGTATTACGTTCTTTGAAAAGTGTAACTACACGCTATCGGAACAGAATTTTGGCCGCTGGTAGGTAACGGACTACAGGTACGTTATCTGGACAAAACGGTGGATTTTCTGGCTGCAGCGAACATAGGGTACGCTATTTCTGGAAAATCTGCCCTACCGCCTACATGACGCAGCAGATAACGGATTTTGTGTCCGCTACAACGTATATATAAGTAAAAAAACGAAAATAACGGATTCTGCGTCCGTTCGAAGACGCTTTCCGCAAAAGGACTTCTTCATTACCTGAAGTCCCGGGCGCTGGAATGAACACTAATTTAGGATAGTTATACTAGATTTGTATGGCGGTCCTCGCTTCGCATACCCCTTCCTCAAAACAAGAAAAAACGATCCTCTGGCCGCGACGCGTCGCACTGCCGAAGGATCGTTTTTGACTTGAAGTAGGTTCGGATGGAGCACCGCAAAAGCATCCGTGCCCATTTCATGTTATTCGCGTTACACTTGAGCGCCGTAGGCGGCCGGGTTGGCCCGCCATGCTTGCAGCAGCTCCAGGTCTTCGCTGCGGATCGCGCCTTGCTCGGCTGCGACTTCGAGCAGCGTCGGGTAGTCGGACAGCGTATGGAGCGGCATGCCCGCTTCCGCGAACGCCGACGTCGCTTTGTCCAGCTTGTAGGAGAAAATCGCCAGCACGCCGAGCGCCTGAGCGCCCGCCTCGTTCACGGCCAGCGCCGCCTTGAGCGAGCTGCCGCCCGTGGAGATGAGGTCCTCGATGACGACGACTTTTTGCCCGGGCTTCACTACGCCCTCAATCAAGTTTTCTTTGCCGTGTCCCTTCGCCTTATCGCGCACGTAAATCATCGGCAAGTTCAGCTTTTGCGCTACCCAGGCGGCGTGCGGGATGCCCGCCGTCGCCGTACCGGCGATGACTTCCGCCTCCGGATGATGGGCGCGGATGAGCTGCACGAAGCCGTCCGCGATTTGCTCGCGGATGTCGGGGTGCGACATGGTGAGCCGGTTGTCGCAGTAGATCGGCGATTTCAGCCCGGACGTCCAGGTGAACGGTTGATGAGGCCGCAGCGCTACAGCTTCAATGCGCAGCAGCGAGGCGGCAATCGTGCGGGATAACTGCTCCAGATTCGAGTTTTGCGAATTCATAGGGCGATATCTTCCTTTCGGATGGATTCGATGATCGCTTCCAGCGCGGCGCGCGGATCGGGCGCCCCCGTAATCGGACGGCCGATAACGAGATAGTCGGACCCTTGGCGAAGCGCGGCGGCCGGCGTCAGCACTCGCGACTGGTCGCCGAGGTCCGCTCCTGCGGGGCGGATGCCCGGCGTCACGGCGACGAAGCCGGCGCCCAGCTCGCGCTTGAGCGTAACAACTTCAAGCGCCGAGGCGACGACGCCGTCCAGGCCGGCCTCCTGCGCGAGCCGCGCATAGCGCAGAACCGCGTCTTCGACGGTACCGGGGATGCCGATTTCGGCGTTGAGCGTACTTTGGCTCGTGCTCGTCAGCTGCGTTACGGCGATGACGAGCGGCTTCGCTCCGCCGCCTCCGGCCAGCGCCTTGTCGACGCCTTCCAGCGCCGCTCCATCATCGCCTTGCCGCCGGCGGCATGCACGTTGAACATGTCGACGCCAAGCCGGGTGACGCTTTCCGCGCCGCCCTTCACCGTGTTCGGGATGTCGTGCATTTTCACGTCGAGAAAGACGCGATAGCCCCGCTCCTTGAGCCCGTGCACAAAATGTGGGCCTGCAGCGTAAAACAGCTGCATGCCCACTTTCAAATAGCACGGAACGCCTTGGAGCGACGCGATCAGCGACTCGGCCGCGGCGGCGTCCGGATAATCGAGCGCCACCATAATGCGGCTGGCGATATCGTTTCGGTCGTTCATCGCTTTCGTTCCTCCCGCATTAGGCTCAAGCGTGCGCCGGCATAGCCCGCGACGAGAAGTTGACGGAATCGAGCATGTACAGAAGCGCCCGCACCGTATCGAGCGACGTCAAGCAGACGACGCCGTTTTCGACCGCCTCGCGGCGGATGCGGAAACCGTCGCGCTCCGGCTCTTTCCCTTTCGTCAGCGTGTTGACGACGATTTGCGCTTCGCCGGTACGGATCAGGTCGAGAATGTTCGGCGAACCTTCGCTCAGCTTGTTTACATGAGTGACGCGCAAGCCCGCATCCTCGAGCGCTCTCGCTGTGCCGCCCGTCGCCACGACCTTGTAGCCGAGGCGGGTGAAGCCGGTCATGAGCTCGACGGCTTCCTGCTTGTCTTTATCCGCAACCGTCACGATGATGTTGCCGGTCGGCGGGATTTTCATGCCTGCACCGATAAGCCCTTTGTACAGAGCTTTCGCGTACGTCATGTCGCGCCCCATCACTTCGCCGGTCGACTTCATCTCCGGGCCGAGCGTCGTGTCGACGCGGCGCAGCTTGGCGAAGGAGAATACCGGCACTTTGACGGACACATGGTCGTCCTCGCGCCACAGTCCCGTCTCGTAGCCCATGTCCTTCAGCTTCTCGCCCATAATGGCGCGCGTCGCGACGTTCGCCATCGGAATGTTCGTCACCTTGCTCAGGAACGGCACCGTCCGCGAAGAGCGCGGGTTGACCTCGATCACGTACACCTCATCCTGGAAAATGACGAACTGGATGTTGACGAGACCGACGACGCGCAGCTCGCGCGCAATCCGGATCGTAACGTCGACAATCTTCTGCTTGATCTCGGCAGACAGCGACTGCGGCGGGTACACGGCGATCGAGTCGCCGGAGTGGACCCCGGCCCGCTCGACGTGCTCCATGATGCCGGGAATGAGCACCGTTTCCTTGTCGCAAATCGCATCGACTTCGACTTCTTTGCCAAGCATGTAGCGGTCGATCAGCACCGGGTGCTCCGGATTGATCTTTACCGCGTATTCCATATAGCTGAGCAGCTCTTCGTCGGAGTAGACGATTTCCATAGCGCGGCCGCCGAGCACGTACGACGGGCGCACGAGCACCGGGTAACCGAACTTGGCCGCAGTCCCTACCGCTTCGTCCACCGACGTCACCGTTCCGCCCGGAGGCTGGGCGATGTTCAGCTTGCGCAGCAGCGCTTCGAATTTTTTACGATCCTCGGCCGTATCGATGCTTTCCAGGTCGGAGCCGAGAATGCGTACTCCGGCGCGGGAGAGCGGCGCGGCGAGGTTAATCGCCGTCTGGCCGCCGAACTGGACGATGACTCCGATCGGCTGTTCGCGCTCGATCACGTTCATCACGTCTTCGAAAAACAGCGGTTCAAAGTACAGGCGGTCCGACGTATTGAAGTCGGTCGAAACCGTCTCCGGGTTGTTGTTAATGATGACCGCTTCATAACCGGCGGCTTGGATCGCCCATACGGCGTGCACGGTCGAGTAGTCGAACTCGATGCCTTGCCCGATGCGGATCGGACCGGAACCGAGGACGACGACTTTTTGCTTGCCCGTTTCGAGCACTTCGTCTTCGGTTTCGTACGTCGAGTAGTAATAGGGCGTCGTCGCTTCGAATTCGGCCGCGCACGTGTCGACCATTTTGTATACCGGCTTCAAGCCATGCTGCATTCGCAGCGTCCGGACATCCGGCTCGGCCGTGTAATCCGCAGCCCCCGCTGCGCTCCGCAGTTCGGCGATGGCACGGTCGGTAAACCCTAGCCGCTTCGCTTCGTACAGCAGCTCAGTCGTGAGCGGCTGCGCGCCGATCTTGCTCTCGAACGCGACGAGACCTTCCAGCTTGTGCAAAAACCACCAGTCGATCTTCGTCAGCTCCTGCAGCTGCTCCAAAGAATAGCCGCGGCGGTACGCTTCGGCGATTAGGAAGATGCGCTCGTCGTCAGGCTTGGCCAGCCGCAGCTTGAGCGTCTCGTCGTCGAGCGCTACTGCGTCTTTCAAGTAAAGGCGGTGAACGCCGATTTCCAGCGAGCGGATCGCTTTATGGATCGATTCTTCGAACGTGCGGCCGATGGCCATCACTTCGCCGGTTGCCTTCATCTGCGTGCCGAGCTTGCGGTTTGCGCTCGTGAACTTGTCGAACGGCCAGCGCGGAATTTTGCTTACAATATAATCGAGCGTCGGCTCGAAGCAGGCGTACGTTTGCCCGGTGACCGGGTTTTTCAGCTCGTCGAGCGTATAGCCGATGGCGATTTTGGCGGCCATTTTGGCGATCGGGTAGCCCGTCGCTTTCGAGGCGAGCGCCGAGGAACGGCTGACGCGCGGATTCACTTCGATCACATAGTATTGGTAGCTGTACGGATCGAGCGCGAACTGAACGTTGCAGCCGCCTTCGATGTTGAGCGCGCGGATGATTTTGATCGCCGCCGAGCGCAGCATTTGGTACTCGCGGTCGGACAGCGTCTGGCTCGGCGCGACGACGATGGAATCGCCCGTATGCACGCCGACCGGGTCGAAGTTCTCCATGTTGCAGACGACGATGCAGTTGTCGTTAGCGTCGCGCATCACTTCGTATTCGACTTCCTTCATGCCGGCGATGCTTTTCTCGACGAGGCATTGGCCGATCGGGCTGTAGCGGATGCCGGACGAAACGATCTCGACCAGTTCCTCGTCCGTGTTGCAGATGCCGCCGCCAGTGCCGCCCAGCGTATACGCCGGACGAACAATGATCGGGTAACCGATCTGGTTGGCAAAATCGACTGCCTGCGCCACCGTCGTCACGATCACGCTCTCCGGCACCGGCTGCTCCAGCTCGCGCATCAGCTCGCGGAACAGATCGCGGTCTTCCGCCTTTTCGATCGCGGTCAGCTGCGTGCCGAGCAGCTTCACGTTTTCCCGCTCCAGCACGCCCGCCCGCGCCAGCTCGACCGCCATGTTGAGGCCCGTCTGGCCGCCGAGCGTCGGGAGCAAGCCGTCCGGCCGCTCCGTGCGGATAATTTGCGTGACAAAGTCGAGCGTGATCGGTTCGATATATACTTTGTCGGCCATGTTCGTATCGGTCATGATCGTCGCCGGGTTGGAGTTGATCAGCACGACCTCCATGCCTTCTTCTTTGAGCGCTTGGCACGCCTGGGTGCCGGCATAGTCGAATTCCGCTGCCTGGCCGATGACGATCGGACCGGAGCCGATGACGAGTATTTTTTTCAGGTCTTTATTTTTGGGCATACTGCAGCTCTCCTTTCCGATTGTCTGCCGCTCCTGTACCGGCGCTTTCCCGCCACGCCGCCTGCATTTGCGCCTGGCGCGGCAGCTGCGGGTTGGCCAGCTTGTGGCTGCGGATCATGTCCAGGAATTCGTCGAACAGGTAGGACGAATCGAACGGCCCGGGAGCCGCCTCCGGATGGTACTGCACGGAGAAAGCCGCATGCTGTTTATGGCGCAGCCCTTCGATCGTGCCGTCGTTATTGTTGATGTGCGTCACTTCTAGCTCCGTGCCGGCGATCGACTCTTCGACGACCGTGTAGCCGTGGTTTTGCGAAGTGATGTAGCAGCGGCCGGACAGCAGGTCCTTCACCGGATGGTTGCCGCCGCGGTGACCGAATTTCAGCTTGCCGGTATCGGCGCCGCACGCGAGGGCGAACAGTTGGTGGCCGAGGCAAATGCCGAAGACCGGCACTTTGCCGAGCAGACGGCGAACCGTCTCAACGGCATGCGGGACGTCTTTCGGATCGCCGGGGCCGTTCGACAGCAGCACGCCGTCCGGCGACAAGCGCAAAATTTGATCCGCCGTTGCGTCCTGCGGCTCGACGACGACGTCGCAGCCCCGCTTCGACAAGTCGCGGATAATGCCGCTCTTGGCGCCGTAATCGATGAGCACGATGCGTTCCTTCGTCCCCGGCGCACTGAACACGCTTTTCGTCGAGACGCGGGACACTTGATCGGTCATGAGCGGAGTCGCTTGTAACTGCTCCATCAGCTCCTCTGCGCGCTTGTCGGACGTCGTCAGCAGCCCTTTCATCGTGCCGTGATGGCGAATGCGCCGCGTCAGCATGCGCGTGTCGATGTCGCTGATGCCGATGATGCCATACTCCTTGAGGAGACTGTCGAGCGTAAACTCGGCGCGCCAGTTGCTCGGCGCCAGCTCGTGCTGCCGCACGACGAAGCCGTGGATGAACGGCCGCACCGACTCGAAGTCGTCGCGCGTAATGCCGTAATTGCCGATGAGCGGATACGTCATCGTCACGATTTGCCCGCAGTACGACGGGTCGGACAGCACCTCCTGATAGCCTGTAATCCCTGTATTGAACACAACCTCGCCGACGGAATCGCCCGTAGCGCCGAACGCCTTCCCCGTAAAGATCGTGCCGTCTTCCAGCAGCAGCCTTGCCTGCATCGTCTTCAGCTCCTTTACTATCCTTGTGTCTGTTTAAGCCAGCTTTGTATGTGTGAAAAATTTTTTGAGCCCGGCGCCAAGCCGCGCTATGTTACTCCGCCCATACGACCTTGCCGCCGAACATCGTCAGCACCGGCCAGCCGTACAGCATCCAGCCGCCGAACGGCGTATTTTTGCTCTTGGACAAGAACGTCTCCGGCTGAACCGCACGTTCCGTCTCCAGATCGATGATCGCGATATCCGCAGCAGCGCCCTCTTCCAGCCTTCCGTACGGCAGGCCGAACACGTCCGCCGGCTTTTCCGTCATCCGCTCGATCAGAAACCGCAGCGACCAGCGCCCTGTCCGCACAAATTTCGTGTACAGGAGCGGGAACGCCGTTTCGAAGCCGACGATGCCGAACGGCGCGAGCTGCATCCCTTTCGCCTTTTCCTCGGCGGCGTGCGGCGCGTGGTCGGTGACGACGATGTCGATCGTGCCGTCCTCGATCCCTTCGATGACCGCCTGCACGTCGCGCGGGGTGCGCAGCGGCGGGTTCATTTTCCAGTTGGCGTCAAGCCCCGGAATGTCTTCGTCCGATAAAATCAGATGGTGCGGGCACACTTCCGCCGTCACCTGCAGCCCGAGCCGTTTTGCCTGACGGATGAGGCGCACCGACTGCTCGGTCGATACGTGGCACACATGGTAATGAACCCCCGTCGCCTCCGCCAGCAAAATGTCGCGCCCGACGTGGATCGCCTCGGACTCGTTCGGGATCCCTTTCAGCCCGTGCTTTCGGGCGAAAGCCCCGTCCGTCACCGGCGCGCCTTCGACCAGCGTATTGTCTTCGCAGTGCGCCACGATCGGCAGTCCGAGCGACGCCGCGAGTGCCATCGCGTCCTTCATCATTTGCGCGCTTTGCACGCCGACGCCGTCGTCCGTAAAGCCGATGGCGCCCGCTTCTTTCAGCGTGGCAAAATCGGTGAGCTCGCGGCCCAGCTCGTTTTTCGTGATGCAGCCGTAAGGCAGCACGCGTACGACGCCTTCGCCGGCCGCTTTATCCAGCACATACTTTACTGTACTGACCGTATCGATGACCGGGCGCGTGTTCGGCATGCAGGCGATCGTCGTGAACCCGCCTTTCGCCGCCGAACGCGTTCCGGTCGCGATTGTCTCTTTATGCTCGAAGCCGGGCTCGCGCAAGTGCACGTGCATGTCGATCAGCCCGGCCGTCACCAGCTTGCCGCCAGCGTCGATCGTCTCGTGCCCCGCCGTCTGCGGTAGCCCCTGGCCGGCGTCCACGATGCGGGCGATCTTTCCGCCCTCGATGAGAAGATGCTGATGTACATGGCCTTCGCGTCCGACCGTAAGTCCATCAAATCCAAGTTCCCACTGCACAGCCTCCGTCTATTTGTATTTTCACCGCTGCGTCCGTTTCCGGCGCGCCCTAGCTTGTCAGTACGCGCTCGATGACCGCCATCCGGATCGGTACGCCGTGCTCCATTTGCGTGAAAATTTTGCTGCGGCCGCATTCCACCAGCTCGTCGTCGATCTCCACGCCGCGGTTTACCGGCGCCGGGTGCATAATGATCGCATGCGGCTTCATGCGGGCCGCGCGCTCTGCGGTCAGGCCGTATTGCTCGCGGTAATCTTCAGCCGAGCGGATCAGCCCTTTGTCGTGGCGCTCCAGCTGGACGCGCAGCATCATAACGATGTCGGCTTGCAGCGCCTCGTCCATCGTGACGAAAGGAGCGTAATGTTCAAGCTCGGGAGCCTGCATCGTATCCGGCGCGCAGAAGGCGACGTTGGCCCCCATCGCCGTCAGCCCCCACAAGTTCGAGCGCGCGACCCGGCTGTGCTTAATATCGCCGATAATCGATACGGTCAGCCCCTTGATTTCGCCGAAATGTTTGCGCATCGTGTACAGATCGAGCAGCGCCTGCGTCGGATGCTCGTTGTTGCCGTCGCCGGCGTTGACGAGCGCAACGTTCAGCTTGCCTGCCAGCTCTTCGAGCACCCCGGTAGGCTTCAGCCGGATGACCGCCGCATCGATGCCGATCGATTCGAGCGTGCGCATCGTATCGTAGATCGATTCGCCCTTCTGCACGCTCGATTCCGCCGCCGAGAAGTTCAGCACCTCCGCGCCGAGCCGCTTTTCCGCCATTTCGAACGAGAAGCGGGTGCGGGTGCTGTTCTCGAAAAACGTGTTGGCGACGAACTTGCCGCGCAAAGCGTCCGACACTTTCGGCTGCCGCTCCCAGTAGGCCGCGCGATCGAGAATGTCTGCGATGTCTTGCCTGTCCATGCCCTTTAGCCCGAGCAAATGCTTCGACTTCACGCTAATAGCTCCCATCACGCATTCCCCCTGTTTTGGATGATGACGACGCCGTCCTGGCCGTCTACTTCCGTAAGCTGTACGATGATGCGCTCCTGCTTGGAGGTCGGTACGTTTTTGCCGACGTAGTCGGGGCGGATCGGCAGTTCGCGGTGGCCGCGGTCGACGAGCACGGCCAGCTGGATGAGCTGCGGCCGGCCGAGGTCGATCAAGGCGTCGAGCGCCGCCCGCACCGTCCTGCCCGTATACAGCACGTCGTCGAACAGAATAATTTTTTTGTCGTGGATATCGATCGTGCCGCCTTTCGGCACCGCCTCGACCGATTTGGCGCGCGCCCGGTCGTCGCGGTATGACGTAATGTCGAGTTCGCCGACAGGCACCGATACGCCTTCGATGTCCCGGATCCGCTCGGCCACCCGCTGCGCAAGGTAAATGCCGCGCGTGCGGATGCCGATCAGCATGCAGTTGTCCACGCCTTTATTTTTTTCCAGGATTTCGTGGGCAATCCTCGTTACGCCCGGCGCACGGCCATGTCGTCTAGAATGAGACGCTGTTCCTCGGTCAAACTCATGCTGCCTCCCTCCGTTCGCTTCGTATTGACGCCAGCTCCAGCAAAAAGCCCCTTGTCCGTCGGACAAGGGGCGCGCTTGCGTCGCTGTGCAGCTTCGTGCCGGCATGCGGCTTCCCCGCTTATGTGCAGGTAGGCGCAAGCCGACTCGCATATCTGCGCGTCTCGCGCGCAGACCGGGTCGCTGCGTTTCGTCACCTTGTCAGCCTCTCTGGACTGAGTTTAAAGGCTCTTTTGTTATTACTAGCGATTATGACACTTTCGACAAAAGATGTCAATAGGGCCGTTTCGAAGACTGGCAGCATTGGCTCCGGGCCGATGTTCTGGTAATATAGATGAGGTTAAACCTACCACCGAAGGAGCTGAACGGATCGATGAGTGAAATGAATACGATGGAAATTATCCAGTTCATTCGCGACAGCAAGAAGAAAACCCCAGTGAAAGTGTATGTGAAAGGCAATCTCGAGGCAATCGATTTCGGCGATAGCATCCAATCGTTCGTCTCCGGCAAAAGCGGCGTCCTGTTCGGTGAATGGTCGGACATTCAGCGCCTGCTGGACGAGCATAAAGCGAACATCGAAGATTACGTCGTCGAAGCGGACCGCCGCAATTCGGCCATTCCGCTGCTCGATCTGAAGCCGATCAACGCCCGCATCGAGCCCGGCGCGATTATCCGCGATAAAGTCCATATCGGCGACAACGCCGTCATTATGATGGGCGCTCTGATCAACATCGGCGCATCCGTCGGCGAAGGCACGATGATCGATATGAACGCCATTCTCGGCGGACGAGCCCAAGTCGGCAAAATGTGCCACATCGGCGCCGGCGCCGTCGTTGCCGGCGTGATCGAGCCGCCTTCCGCACAGCCTTGCGTCATTGAAGACGACGTGCTTGTCGGCGCCAACGCCGTTATTCTCGAGGGCGTGCGCATCGGCCAGGGCGCCGTCGTCGCCGCAGGCGCAATCGTAACGCAGGACGTCGAGCCTTATACGGTCGTGGCCGGAGCTCCGGCGCGCGTCATCAAAAAGGTTGACGACAAGACGAAATCGAAGACGGAAATTTTGGCCGACCTGCGCAAGCTGTAGTACGCAGCGCCGTGGCCGCTCATTGGCGGGACTTTTCAGGCTGCCCGGGAAAGCGGGCTGCGCTGCGGAATGGGAATGTGGATTTGCGGCTTCGTTCAACTCGTGTTCCAATGAATTCGAAGATAACGAGTTCAAAGGCTAATGCTTGCATAGCGAGTTTTGCTACGCAAAACTTGTAGCTCCTAGACCCGCATTCCCATCCTCCGCTCAGCCTTTTTTGGGCAGCCTGATTGTTCCGTCTAACTCAACAACAGGAAAGGAGCGGGACCCGCACGTGATTAGCCCATTCGTAGAGCTGCGCCGCCGGCTGCATCAAATACCGGAGCCAGGCTTTCAGGAATTCAAAACGCAGCGGCTGCTCTTGGACGAGCTGGCGAAGCTGCCCCAGGAGCGGCTGGCGATCCGCACGTGGCGCACCGGCATACTTGTCCGCATCGCCGGCACCCAGCCGTCGCGCCGCTTCGGCTACCGCACCGACATGGACGGGCTGCCAATCGCCGAACAGACGACGCTGCCGTTCCCTTCCACGCATCCCGGCTACATGCATGCATGCGGCCACGATATGCACATGGCGATCGCGATGGGGATCGTTACCGAATTTGCTTCGACCCCGATGAAGGACGACCTCATCGTGCTGTTTCAGCCGGCGGAAGAAGGTCCGGGCGGGGCATTGCCGATGCTTGGCGCTGACGAACTGCAGGACTGGATGCCGGAGCAGATCGTCGGGCTGCACATTGCGCCCGAGTATCCCGTAGGCACGGTCGCCACGAAGCCCGGCATTTTGTTCGCCAATACGTCCGAGCTGTTCATCGACTTGACCGGCAAAGGCGGACATGCCGCATACCCGCATCGGGCCAACGATATGGTCGTCGCCGCGGCGCAGCTTGTCGGCCAGCTGCAGACGATCGTCGCCCGCAACGTCGATCCGCTCGATTCCGCCGTCATTACCGTCGGCAAAATCGAGGGCGGCACGAAGCAAAACATCATCGCCGAGACTGCTCGCCTGGAAGGCACGATCCGCACGCTTTCGGCGCAGTCGATGGAGCTTGTCAAAGGCCGCATCGAAGCGATCGTGCGGGGCATCGAGCAGTCGTTCGAATGCAAGGCGGCGATCGACTACGGCTCAAACTACCGGCAAGTGTACAACGATCCGGCGCTTACCGGCGAATTCATGGACTGGCTGCGCGGCGAGAACGAGTACACGGGCGTTAGGCTCGTAGAATGCACCGAGGCGATGACCGGCGAAGATTTCGGTTACTTCCTCGAGCGCATTCCCGGCTTTATGTTCTGGTTCGGCGTCGACACGCCGTACGGCCTGCACCATTCCCGCATCGAGCCAAACGAAGACGCCATCGAGGCGGCGATTTCGACTGTCACCCGCTACTTGCGCTGGAAATCGGGCGAGTAAGTGGTTTCGAAACGGGACAGTGTTCAAATGATCGCAATGAACTGATGCAATCTCAATCAAAATAAAACCAGGTTCGCTAATCAGAGTCTTTACGTACGCTGATTTTGCGCCAAAATGAACAAATGGCCGATTAGCGCCCCAAAGTTCGCTCCATGCGAATTTTCGTCGCTATTCATAGAACAATCGGTCTTGTATGTTCCTTCCGTCACATTGGCGCCTAATACGCCCGGCACGACGCTGTTTAGCGAACCCCATCGTTAATTACAGAGCCCCCCCCTGCCTGTTGCCAAGATCAATTGCCTAGCCATCCGCTTACCCGCAGCGGCATCGGCAGCGCGAATGGGAACAGCTAAAACTTGACCGAGAGAGCCATGAAAACGGCACGCCCTCCAAACCGCGGAGGACGTGCCGTTTTTCATGAATGAAGCTATGATCGGAAGAGTCTCTTCACAAAGAAACCTGGTTACAGCTTCCGCACAAACTTTTCCAGCCTGTCCAGCGCTTGCTCCAGCACGCTCTCGGCATACGCGTACGAAATCCGGATATACCCTTCGCCGTAAGGCGTGAACGCATCCCCGGGCACGACGGCCACTTTCTCTTCCTCGAGCAGCCGGTAGGCGAATTCCTCGGAGCTCAGCCCGTATCCGGCAATGGACGGGAACACGTAAAACGCTCCGGACGGCTTCTCGGCTTCGAGTCCCATCGCCTGCAGCCGTTCCAGCACGTAGTGGCGGCGCTTCACATAAGCGGCGCGCATCGGCAAAGCGTCGTCAGCGCCGTTCGTCAACGCCTCGAGCGCGGCGTATTGGCTGACCGAGCTGGCGCAAGTAACGTTATACTGGTGCACCTTGACCATGTGCTGCGTGAGTGCGGCCGGCGCGAACGTGAACCCGATCCGCCACCCCGTCATCGCATGCGATTTGGACAAGCCGTTAATGACGATCGTCTTCTCCCGCATTTTCCCAATCGTGGCAATGGAGCGGTGCGGCGCACCGTAGACGAGCTCGCTGTAAATTTCGTCGGACAGCACGAACAGCTCGCGATCCGCGAGCAGCTCCGCCAAAGCGCGCAGCTCATTTTCCTCCAGCGTTTGTCCCGTCGGATTGGACGGGTAACACAGGATGACACAGCGCGTCCGCTCCGTCAAATGCGGCTCCAGCAGCTCGGCAGTCAGCTTGAACCCGCTCTCGCGCGTATCGACATAGACCGGCACGCCTCCGGCAAGCCGGATAAGCGGCTCATAGCCGGGGTAGACCGGCGCCGGCAGCACGACTTCCGCGCCCGGCGTCACGATCGTGCGCAGCACGATGTCGACCGCTTCGCTTGCCCCGACGGTGACGATAACCTCGTCCTCGCCGCGGTAATCCAGTCCGTACTTGCTCCGCACGAACTGCGCCGCGGCTTGCCGCAGCTCCAAAATGCCGGGATTGGGCGTATATACGGTCCGCTGCGCGTCAAGCGCCCGCTTCCCCGCTTCCACGATATGCGCCGGCGTCGGAAAATCCGGCTGCCCGATCGTGAGCGTCAGCGCCCCCGGCATGCCCGCTACTTTGTTCGAAATTTTGCGGATGCCCGATATTTGAATATCTTTCACCTGCGGATTGATGAGATGCTCCATGCTCATGACCGTTCCTCTCTCCCATTTCGGCCAGTCTACCCGCTGCGCCACACTGTCACGACGTCCGCAGCACGTGCAGCAAATGCTCCATATCGTCCGGCAGCGGCGCCTCGAACAGCAGCTGCTCCTTCGTCCGCGGATGCTCGAAGCCGAGCACCGCAGCGTGCAGCGCCTGTCCGTCCATCGTCAGCCCCTTGCTCCGGCCGTACATCGGGTCGCCGACAAGCGGATGCCCGATAAATTTCATATGAACGCGGATTTGATGCGTCCGCCCGGTCTCCAGCTTCAGCTCGACGAGCGTGTAGTCCCCGAACCGCTCGACGACGAGGAAGTGAGTCACCGCCGGCTTGCTGTTTTTGTCCGTGACCGTGTACATTTTCCGGTCGTGCGCGTCGCGTCCGATCGGGGCGTCGATAGTGCCGTGATCGTGGGCGACGTTGCCGTGCACGAGCGCGATATATTTGCGCGTCACCGTATGCCGCTTCAGCTGCTCGGCGAGGCCGGCGTGCGCCTGATCGTTTTTGGCCGCCATGAGCAGCCCGCTCGTATCCTTATCGATGCGGTGCACGATGCCTGGCCGCAGCACGCCGTTAATGCCGGACAAGTCTTGGCAATGGTAAAGCAGCGCATTCACGAGCGTGCCCGACGTATGTCCCGGAGCCGGATGAACGACGAGGCCGCGAGGCTTGTTCACGACGATAACGTCCGCATCCTCGTACACGATATGAAGCGGGATCGGCTCCGGCCGCACGTCCGCGTCCACCGGCTCGGGAACGGCCACGTGCACCGCATCGCCCGCAGCCAGCTTGTAATTCGGCTTCACCGCCGCGCCGTTTACAGTCACATGGCCGTCCTTGATCCACAACTGTACTTGCGTGCGCGACGTCTCCGTCTGCAGCGAGTCGGTAACGAACTTGTCGATACGCTCGCCCGCCTCCGCCTCCGAAACTATCCATTCCAGCGTCTCGAGCTCGGCCTCCTGCGCATCTTCGCTTGCCGCCGGAAACCGCTTCGGCTCAGCCTTGTTCCCGTTGTTCAAGCTCATTGGCCGCCTTACCCCGCTGTTTGTCCTTTTTCCAGCCGAACAAGCGCCTCGAGGAAAATCAAAGCGACGCCGACGACGATCGCCGAATCGGCCACGTTAAAAATCGGATACGTGTAATACACTTCTTTGCCGAACCAGAAAAAATGAAAATTGAATTGCAGAAAATCGACCACTTCGCCCGTAAAAGCGCGATCGATCAAATTGCCGACCGCCCCGCCGAGCAGCAAGCTGAGCGCGGTGCACATGAGCGTGCGGCGTTCGCTGCGCATGCGCTGCAAATACCAGATGACGCCCCCTACGACGACGAGCGTGATCAGGATGAAAAACCAGCGCTGCCCTTGCAAAATCGAAAACGCGGCGCCCTTGTTGCGGTGCGACGTTATGAGAAAAAAATCGCCGATAACCGATCTCGCTTCGCCGAGCGTGAGCCGGCTTTTGACGATCCATTTGGTCAATTGGTCGACGGCGATGATCAGAAGCGCATACACATAATATCTCAACTCCGAATTCCCTCCTTCAATTTCCTCACTAAAACGGCCGCGGCTGGCCAACACTAACGGCACAGCGCGTAAAACCCGCACGACTTGCGAAAGGAGCTTTTCGCGGATGACCCAAACGAATCGTCTGACCGACGCGCAGCTAAGCGAGCTCAGGCTGAAACTGCTGGACGAAAAGGTGAGCCTGGAACGGCGGCTTCACGACACGGAGCATTTCGGCCTGTCCCACGACTCGCAGCGCGAAAATACCGCCGAGCTCTCGACGTATGACAACCACCCTGCCGACATTGGCACCGAAACGTACGAGCGGGCGAAAGACATCGCCTTGACCGAAAGCGCCGAGCATCAGCTCGAGCAAGTCAATACTGCACTCGAAAATATCGAACAGGGCGCTTACGGCATTTGCAAAACGTGCGGCGCTCCGATCGGCTACGACCGCCTCGAAGCCATTCCGACGACGGAATATTGCAAAGAGCACGTCCCCGACCCGCATCCGTCGGAACGAAGGCCGATCGAAGAGCGGCTGCTCGAGCCGCCGTTCGGCCGCACGAGCCTTGACGAGCTCGCCAGCTCGCAAAATCAGTTCGACGGCGAAGACGCGTGGCAAATCGTCGCCAGCTGGGGTACATCGAACACCCCCGCCATGTCCGAAAACCGCAACGTCGACGACTACAAAGACGTCTATATCGAGGCAGACGAGCACGAAGGCTTCGTCGAGCTGTACGAAAGCTTCCTGGCTACCGACATGTACGGGCAGAACGTCACCGTCGTCCGCAGCAAAGCGTACCGGGATTATATGAGCAGCGGCGAAGGCGAAGGCCTGCTTGAGCCTGACAGGACGGAAGAAACATATTGAAAGGGAGCCCGCTTCGGGCTCCATTTTTCACATTCAGCTTCAATACACGTAGCCGTCATGCTCTAATTGCATTTGCACATGCTTGACTACTTCCGCGATATATCCGCCGATGATCGGCAAGTCCAGCGCCCCGAGCATGCGCAGCAAATAAACGATGGACGAGGTAAAAATCGTAAACCCGATTGCAATACCGACGCCGCGGGAGATGCCGGCCACAAGGTTCAGCCAAATGAGCCGCCGCGGCTTGTGCATCAGCTGCACGTAATCGGCGATTTGCGATTTTTCCATGGTTTGTGCAATTTGTTCCACGCGTTCGCGTAGCGTCGCGACCAGCTTGCGCTGCTCCGCTGCCGACGCGGCAGTGTCATCCGCTGTCCTTGCCATTTCCGAAGCCTGCCTCCGAACCGGCCCCCGGCCTTGCCGGAGCGCCCCGCGCGCGGGACTGAACCGCCGCAGCGAAGCGGCCATCAAGGAGGGATCCGTTAGTGTTGACCGGCGTAATGCGTCTGCACGACGTCGTTACACCTGTTGCACAGAGTGGGATGCTCCTTATTTTGCCCGACTTCCGGCGTTACTATCCAGCAGCGCTCGCATTTGCCTCCTTCCGCCGGCACGATTTTGACGGCTGTGTGCTTGCCTTTCAGCGCGTCGTTCGGTGCTTGTTCGAAGCTTCCGGCCGTCTCCGCTTGCGAGACGATGAACAGCTGATCGAGCTGCTCGAAGCCGCTGAGCAGCTTCGCCGTTTCCGCAGTCGGATACAGCAGCACTTTGGCCCCGAGCGAGTTGCCGATCGCTTTCGCCTGGCGGGCTTCCTCCAGTGCCTTCAGCACCTCGTCGCGGACGAACAGGAACTGTTCCCACTTGCGCTCCAGCGCATCGTCGAACAGCGACGCGTCGACTTTCGGCAGCTCCGCCACCTGCACGCTGAACAGGTCCGTGCCCGGGATGAACTTCCACACTTCATCGCTCGTATGCGGAATGATCGGCGACATCAAAATCGTAATCGCCACGAGCGCATCGTACATAACGGTTTGCGACGCCTTCCGCGCCGGGTCGTGCACAGCGCCGGCGTACAGCCGATCCTTGATGATGTCGAGATAGAACGAGCTCATCTCCACCGCGCAGAAGTGATGGATCGTTTGGTACACCAAATGAAACTCATAGTTGTCGTAAGCCTTCACGACGCGTTCGATCATGCGGTGCAGCCGCGCCAGCGCGAACCGGTCGAGCTCGCTCATCGCCCCGGCCGGCACCCGGTCTGCGTTCGGATCGAAGCCGCTCAAGTTGCCGAGCATAAAACGGAGCGTATTGCGGATTTTGCGGTACACTTCCGTAATTTGATTCAGGATCGCATCGGAAATGCGATGGTCGGACTGGTAGTCGACGGACGACACCCACAGCCGCAAAATGTCGGCGCCGAGCTTTTGGCACACTTGGTTCGGGTCGACCGTATTGCCGAGCGACTTGGACATTTTGCGACCTTCGCCGTCAAGCGTGAAGCCATGGCTCAGGATGCCCTTGTACGGTGCGGCGCCCTTGACGGCGACACCGGTGATGAGCGACGAGTTGAACCAGCCGCGGTATTGGTCGGAGCCTTCCAAATACAGGTCGGCCGGCCACTGCAGCTCCTCGCGCGTTTCCAGCACGCCCATGTGGGAAGAGCCGGAGTCGAACCAAACGTCCATAATGTCCGTCTCTTTGCGGAACTCGCCGTGCCCGCATTCCGGACATTTCGTCCCGGCCGGAAGCAGCTCCTCAGCTTCTTTCAGGAACCACGCGTTCGAACCTTCGCGCTCGAAGATGCCGGCGATATGCTCGATTGTGTCCTTGTTGACGAGCGGGTGGTTGCACGAGCGGCAGTACACGATCGGAATCGGCACGCCCCAGGCGCGCTGCCGCGAAATGCACCAGTCGCCGCGCTCGGCGATCATGTTGTGCAGCCGCACTTCGCCCCATTCCGGCGTCCACTTCAAGCGCTTGATTTCGTCCAGCATCGCCTGCCGGAACTTGTCGACGGAAGCGAACCACTGCTCTGTCGCACGGAAAATGACCGGCTTCTTCGTCCGCCAATCGTGCGGATACTGGTGCTGGATCGTCGACTGCTTCAGCAGGTGGCCGCTTTCCTCGAGCTTGGCGATGACCATGCCGTTGCCCTTCTCGTAAAACACGCCCTCAAAGCCCGGCGCTTCGCTCGTAAAATGCCCCTGGTCATCGATGGGGTTAAGTACGCCGAGATTGTAGCGCTGGCCGATAGCGAAGTCGTCTTCGCCGTGCCCCGGCGCCGTATGGACGCAGCCGGTACCGGCGTCCAGCGTCACATGCTCGCCGGTCATGACGAGCGACTCGCGGTCATAGAACGGATGCCGGCACGTGACGTACTCCAGCTCGCTGCCTTTGACGGTCGACAGCACTTTCACATCGGTCCAGCCGATTTCTTTCGCCGCCGCTTCCAGCAAGCCTTGCGCAAGCACAAATTTGCGGCCGCCTGCTTCCACAACGGCATAATCGAATTCCGGATGGACGCTGATGCCGAGGTTCGCCGGCAGCGTCCACGGCGTCGTCGTCCAAATGACGATGGCCGCGTCTTGCGGCAGCTTGCCCTTGCCGTCTTTGACGCCAAACGCCACGTAGATAGACGGAGACGTTTTGTCGCGGTATTCGATTTCGGCTTCGGCGAGCGCGCTTTCCGACGACGGCGACCAATAGACCGGCTTCAGCCCTTTGTAAATGTAGCCTTTCTCGACCATACCGCCAAACAGGCGAATTTGCTGCGCCTCGAACTGCGGCTCAAGCGTGATGTACGGGTTGTTCCAGTCGCCGCGCACGCCGATCCGCTTGAACTGTTCTTTCTGCTTCTCCACCCACTGCAGCGCATACTCTTTGCAATATTCGCGAAATTCGGACACGCTCATCTTTTTGCGGTCGACTTTGCCGCTGTTGGCGATCGCCTGCTCGATCGGCAGGCCGTGCGTATCCCAACCGGGCACATACGGAGAGTCGTAGCCCTGCAGCGTCCGGAAGCGGACGACAATATCTTTCAGCGTCTTGTTGAGCGCATGGCCGATATGAATGTCTCCGTTCGCGTACGGCGGACCGTCGTGCAAAATCCATTTCGGCCGGCCGCGCCGGCTCTCCTGCACTTTCGCGTACATGTCGACTTCGTCCCACCAAGCCTGCATTTTCGGCTCCGCCTGCGGCAAGTTGCCGCGCATCGGAAACTCCGTCTGGAGCAAATTGAGCGTCTTGCTGTAATCCATCTGTCGTAACCTCCCTTACAAAATCAAAAAAGCCCCTCATCCCAAAAGGGACGAGGAGCTCTCGCGGTACCACCCTAATTAACATACCGCCGGCTCTGCGCGCTGCGTGGCAGCACGGAACTAGCGCATGTTCGCTTGCGCCATCGGTAACGGAATGACCCGGCCTTCCATACTGAACGGACCGCAGCGATGCGCAAAAACGCAAGCTTGCGGCAGCCGTCGTTCCGGCGGCACTCTTGGGAGATTTTCGCTCGTGTCCGAAGGGTCGGGCTTCCACTGTCCCCGATTCGCTGGCTTCGCATGGACGAACTACTCGGCCCAATCATCGTGTTGCTGTCATGACTTATATGTTCGAAGTATAGCGAATCGCAGGCTTATAGTCAACATGGCAGCCATCCCCCCGGCCCCGGGGCTTTCGCCGTTCAATACGAACGGTTGTCCGTGTCGGATTCGACCGGCTCAAGCGCCTTCCAATCGTCTTTGCTGAGCAGCTCGAGCTGGGCTTCGACAAGCGTTTTGAAGCGGGTCCGGTAGACGGAAGCCTGCTTCTTCAGCTCCTCGATTTCGAGGGCGATTTTGCGCGAACGGGAGAGCGCTTCATTAATAATGCGGTCGGCGTTCTTCTCCGCTTCTTTCAAAATGAGCTGCGCTTCTTTCTTGGAATTGTTCTTGACCTCGTCCGCCGCCTCCTGCGCGACGATGATCGTTTTGCTCAGCGTCTCTTCGATATTGGCGAAATGGTCGAGCCGCTCCTGCAGCGCTGTGACCTGGTTTTGCAAGTCTTTGTTTTCGCGAATGAGCACCTCGTAATCTTTGATTACTTGATCGAGAAACTCGTTCACTTCATCTTCGTCATATCCGCGGAAAGAACGACCAAACTCTTTGTTGTGTATATCGAGCGGCGTTAACGGCATTGGTGCACCTCCGGCAAAAGTAGAAATCGCTATGTACTCCATTCGACAGGAAAGAGGGAATTCCTGCAATCCTCGCGACAAAAAATTAGCGGCGAAGCGTCATGACGCTTCGCGCCTGCGGCTCCTGCCGCGGTCCCGCCAATTCCGTGCCCGTTATACGTACTTCCCGACTTTAACCCGCATGCGGCCGCTCTTCGTCACGCCTTCGACATCCAGCACTTTAAACCGCCCGAACCCTTGCATCGACACGATGTCGCCCGCTTTCAGCTGCGCGCTCGGGTTCGCCTCCGGCTTCCAGTTGACGCGGCAGCGGCCGGCTTGAATCGGGACGATCGCCTTCGCCCGGCTGAGCCGGAATACGTCCGAGACAATGCCGTCCAGCCGCATCGAGGCGACCGACAGCTGCAGCTCCTGCAGCTTCGATTCGGTCGCGATAAGCCGATCCGGCGGCAGCACCTCCGTATGCACGGCGACTTTGCCGACATGAGTCAAGTTCAGGTGCAAATAGTCGGCAGCCTCTTCCTCCACCAAGTAGTGGCAGCCCGTCGGGCCGGCATGGATATCGCCGATTTTATCCCGTTTCATGCCGAGCGCCAGCAGCGCCCCCATATAGTCGGAATGGTCAAGCTCGGCGATCTTGGCATCTCCCGACGTCACGGCCAGCACCCGGATGCCCATATCCTCGTCGTCAAGCCGCATATAATCCGGAGCGATCAGCGCTCTTCGCCGCTCCGCCCCGGGATACCCGCCGTCCAGGCGAAGCTGCGCATCCGGATTGCGGTTCAACAGCGTCGTCAATATAAAGGCCTGTCTCGGGTCGAGAAAATCGGTGCGCCGCAGACGATGCTGGTCTACGGCGCGCTCGATCCAATCCCGGGCTTTATCCACAAACGAATGCTCGTCGGGATGAAAATGTTTATGAATTTCCGTATTCACCGCACGTTACCCCGCAAACCTGCCGAAAATGAATTCGATGACGGCAAAAAGACCGAGCGCCACGAAGCGGAGCGCAATAAGGGCGACGACCGGCGAAATATCGATCGGTCCGATCGACGGAATAATGCGGCGGAAAATACGCAAATACGGCTCGGTGAACGTCGCAAGCAAGTTGCCGATGAAACTGTCGCGCGCGTTCGGAAACCATGACAGCAAAATGTAGCCGATAATCATGTACGTGTAAATTTCCTGCAGCACGCTGATAGTTTTCAGGATGTACACTAGAGCCAAACGGTTCACCTCAATTCCGAAGGGCTTCTACCCCTCATTAATCATTTCCGTAATCGAGCCTTGAATGTCGACCGAATCCGGCGTACACAGGAAAATGTTCGGCCCGACCTTGGCGATCGTTCCGTTCAGCGCATACACTGTACCGCTCAGAAAGTCGACGATCCGGATCGCCTGATCGGCGCGCACGCGCTGCAAATTGACGATAACGGGGCGGCGCGAACGCAGATGGTCGGCGATTTCCTGCGTCTCCTCGTAGGAGCGCGGCTCGTTGAGCACGACTTTGACGTTTTTTTGCGAATGAATGCTGACGATATTGTTTTTCCCTTTACTATTACGTGCCTCGAACGGGTTGGTTTCAGGTTCTTCGACTTGTTCCACGATTCGTTCCCGCTCGATCACTTCTTCTTCTTCCTGCAGCCCCAAAAAATTCATGAATTTGTTCATAACGCCCATAATGTCTCCTCCCTCATGGTGAACTATGTATGTTCGTCTTCCATCCGTGCCGGGAAATTAGAGCTCCTTGCCGACGAGTACCGTGCCGAGCCGAATCCAGGTGGCCCCTTCCTCGATGGCGATTTCGAAATCGCCCGACATGCCCATCGACAGGTGCGGCGCTTCATAACCGAGCGAGCCGCTGCGGTTCAGTTCGTCCCGCAATTCGCGCAGCGCGCGGAATACCGGCCTCGTCGCCTCGGCCTCCAGCTCGAGCGGAGCCATCGTCATCAGGCCGACGACGCGGATATGCGGCATGTCCCGCAGCTGCCCGGCGAAGTCCGCCAGCTCTTGCGGCGGCAAGCCCTGCTTGCTCTCTTCGCCGGATACGTTCACTTGGACAAAGCAGTTTTGCACGATACCGAGCCCCGCCGCTTTTTTCTCGATTTCCTTTGCGAGCGACAGCCTGTCCAGCGAATGAATGTAGGCAAACTTGCCGACAACGTCCTTCACTTTGTTCGTCTGCAGATGGCCGATAAAATGCCATGTGCCCCGCTCGTGCAGTGCTTCCCACTTGGGCTGAACGTCTTGCCAACGGTTTTCGCCGATATGCATCAGGCCGAGATCGAGCGCCTGCTTCGTCGTCTCCAGCGATACATATTTCGTGACGGCGATGATCTGCACCTCGTCCGGCGATCTGCCGCACCTTGAGGCGGCAGCCGCGATACGGGCGTTTACGTGTTCGATTCGCTCTTCCATCGTCATTGCTATCCGTTCTCCTTACGTTTCCGTGCCGTCCTGGCGCAGCGCGATCCAAGCGACCATGCGCCCCGTTCTCCCGCCTTCCTTGCGGTGCGAGAACAGCCGATCGGTGCTGCAGCCGGTGCACAACGTTGATACTTCGATACGAGACGACAATATTCCTGCTTTTGTCATCAAAAGTCGATTCAATTTTTGCAGGCTCAGCTGATATTTGCCCGCTTCCCGTCCGGCCTGCAGCACTTCGGCGCTTTCCTCCGGCGCCGCGTCGTGAGCGCTGAGCGCCTCGCGCACTTTTCCTGCTACCGTCTCATCGACCTCGTAGCAGCATGCGCCGATCGACGGACCGATCGCGGCGAGCAGCTCCTCCGGCTTCGTGCCGAACGTTTCCTGCATGCGCAAGACAGTCGCCCGCGCGATGTCGCCTACCGTACCTTTCCATCCGGCATGGGCAAGCCCGATGGCGCGGCGCACGGGATCGTAAAAATAAAGCGGCACGCAGTCCGCATACATCAAATTGAGCGACACGCCGGGCTCCGCCGTGACGAGGCCGTCCGTATCGGCCAACGCCGACTCGCGGCTGGCGCGGCCGGCTCCCCGTCCGTTCAGGCCGACGACGGCCACGTTCGTGCCGTGCACCTGCTCGGCGTACGTATGTCCCGCGAACGGGACGCCGACCGCCCGCGCCAGGCGCTCCCGGTTGGCGACGAACGCGCGCCGGATCGTCTTCGACGTGAAGGCCGCAGTTGAACGTGCCGTACGGAGGCTCGCTGACGCCTCCGTGGCGCGACGTAAAGCCTGCCGTGAGGCCGGGGTAACGCTTTGTCCACGATTCCAGCACATAAAGCGAGGGCCCATATTTCTTATCCGCTTCTCTATATATGAACGGTTCCATCCATGTCCGCTCCTTTCCGGCTTCGCCATGCGGCGCTGGCTTCAGTGTACCACATGCAAACGCTGTCGGAAAAACGGCATTTGTGGCCGTAGCGGCTAAATGTGTGCGCAGCCTCGCCTTTATCCGCGGAACTGCCGGTTGTATTCGTAATATTGCTGCTGGTCGACTTCTTCGGGCACGCGGTTCACGCGGACGTCGTCCAGTTTGACGAGCACGACGTCCATCCCGATCTTGACGATGTTTTTCCACGGAATGATGACGTCCGTGCCGCTGCCGAACAAGCCGAAAAATTTGCCCTGGCTCGGCACGACGATCGCATCGATCCGCCCTTGCCGCAAATCGAGCTCGAGGTCGCTCACTTGGCCGAGCTTTTTGCCGTCGACAATGTTGATGACGTCTTTCGTCTGGAAATCGGAAATTTTCAAGCGCCAGTCACCACGCTTCGTTAGGAGATCGCCTATCTGTTTTAGTATATGTGCAAGCCGGGCAAAATGTCCGCCTGCGCCCTCCGCGCACAAAAAAACGCCCGGCCCTTGTCCGGGCCGGGCACGTGTGTCGGGAAAAGCGGAGTGGAGGATGGGAATGTAGGCCTTGGAGCTACAAGTTTTGCGTAGCAAAACTCGCTTCGTAAGCATAAGCCTTTGAACTCGTGTTCCCACCATGTTTCTTATTCGAGTTCAATAAAGCCGGAGACCCGCATTCTTAGGTCCGCAGCGCAGCCCGCTTTCTCGGGCAGACTTACCCGCCCTTTATCCGGGCCGTGCTCGCTAGCGTGCGTTACGTTTTGACGTGCTTTTGCATTTGCGAGATGGCCGACTTTTCCAGCCGCGACACTTGCGCCTGCGAAATGCCGATCTCGTCGGCAACCTCCATCTGCGTCTTGCCTTCGAAAAACCGCATCGATAAAATCATTTTCTCCCGCGCGTTCAGCTTCCGCATCGCTTCCCGCAGAGCGATTCCCTCGATCCACGACATATCCTTGTTGCGCTCGTCGCTAATTTGATCCATGACGTAAATCGGATCGCCGCCGTCATGATAAATCGGCTCGAACAGCGATACCGGGTCCTGGATCGCGTCCAGCGCGAACACGACATCTTCCTTCGGCACGCCGAGCGCTTCGGAAATTTCGTAAATCGTCGGCTCGCGGGAGTTTTTGTTCGTCAGGTTGTCCCGCACTTGCAGCGCCTTGTAGGCGATGTCGCGGAGAGACCGCGATACCCGGATCGGGTTGTTGTCGCGGAGGTAGCGGCGAATTTCGCCGATGATCATCGGTACCGCGTAAGTCGAGAACTTCACATTTTGGCTTAAGTCAAAATTGTCGATCGCCTTCATAAGTCCGATACAGCCGACCTGGAACAAGTCGTCCACAAATTCGCCGCGGTTGTTGAAGCGCTGAATGACGCTCAGCACAAGCCGCAGGTTGCCGTTCACCAATTTCTCTCTTGCCGATCGATCGCCCCTCGTCTGCAGCTGTACAAAAAGCTCGCGCATTTCGGCGTTGGTCAGTACGGGCAGCTTTGCAGTGTCGACACCGCAAATCTCGACTTTGTTTCGGGTCACCGTGAATACCTCCCAAGGAGAAACATTACTGTACATTATCTCCTCGGGCGGCATTTTTATGCGATGCGAACACCGCTGAGAGCGCTTCCGCAGCGCCCCGCAAACGGCAATCGCAGATGCGCCAAGCAGCGGCAACGCTTCCACAATCAAGAAAAAAAATGCGGACTTGCGCCCGCTGTTCGGTCGGCCTTACACCATTTTGTTGAATTCTTTGCGGAGCCGCTTAATGATCCGTTTTTCCAGACGCGATATGTACGATTGGGAAATGCCCAGCAAGTCGGCGACGTCTTTCTGCGTCTTCTCCTCGCCGTCCTGGAGCCCGAAGCGCAGCTCCATAATGATCCGCTCCCGTTCGGTCAGCTTGTCGAGCGCCTTGTGCAGCAGCTTGCGGTCCACCTGCTCCTCAATGTTGCGGTAAATCGTATCGTTCTCCGTGCCGAGTACGTCCGAGAGCAGCAGCTCGTTGCCGTCCCAATCGATGTTCAGCGGCTCGTCGAACGATACTTCCGTGCGGATTTTGCTGTTGCGGCGCAAGTACATCAAAATTTCGTTCTCGATGCAGCGCGACGCATAGGTCGCCAGCTTGATTTTTTTCTCGGGATCGAACGTATTGACCGCTTTGATCAAGCCGATAGCGCCGATGGAAACGAGATCCTCGATGTTGATGCCGGTATTTTCGAATTTCCGGGCTATATAGACGACGAGCCGGAGGTTGCGTTCGATGAGCATCGCACGGATCGCGGCATCTCCGGTCGGCAGCTTCTCCAGCAAATATTCTTCTTCTTCCCGGGTAAGCGGCGGCGGTAGCGCTTCGCTGCCCCCGATGTAGTAAATTTCCTCGCCTTTCAGCCGCAGCAGCATGAGCAGCCTATACATCTGCAGCTGCAAACGCATCTTCCACTTCCAAAGCATCGCAGTTCCTCCCGGTTATGCTTGTGCTGTCGCTAATAACGTCAATTGGCGATAATCGCCGGATGAATGATGGCTTGGTACGCGCTGTCGTGGGATAACGTGCCGCCATCAAGCCCGATAAGCACCTTCGTGATGTCCCGCGTTTGTTCCCCTTGCCTGATAACGACCCGGTCCGGCTTCAGCGCGAGCATAAATTGCGTGCTCCGCCCGATGCCGCGAAACGGCACGAGCCGCAGCCGATCTTGCCATATGAACGGTTCGCCGCCAAAACCCGCGATAAGCTGATCGACTTCGCAGCGGCGTATGCGCTCGAGCCAGGCGGGCGGCAGCCACGGCTTGAGCCGCTCCGCTTCCATCACGAGAACCGGCGTGCGGGTAAGCGGATCGTACAGCTGGTTGCCGGTGTCGATAAGCCCTGTGCACGTCGCCTGCACGTTGCCGATCATAATGGTGACTTCCGCCAGCAGCTCGGTCATCTCTTGCTTCCGCTTCGTGAACACGAACACGTGGCGCACGAGCACGATCGCGGCGACCGCCGTCACGACGGTCAGCAGCGGGCCTGTGCTGAACTGGTACAACGTGCTGCCGGTCTGCGTGAGCAAAATGCCGTTCAGCACGTCACCGGACGACAGGAGCAAATAGCGGAGGCCGAACATGCAGCCGGCATAAGCGAAGTTGACGAAGTAGAACATACCGAGGTCGCGGGCCAAATTTTGCAAGCTGGAGAAGCCGAACGCAGTCATAATCATGAAAACGGAAAATATACTTTTCACAGCGAAGGTGAAGAGCACGTGCAAGCTCGGCAAAAACAAAACGAAAACGTATCCGGCGCCCAGGGCGGACGCCAGCGCCAACCTCCACCAGACGACGCGCTTGCGTCTGGCCCATGCGGTCGTGGCCAAGACAGCCCCGTCCATGAGCAGGTTGGTCATGAAAATGAGATCGAGGTACACGACCATCGCCTTGTGCGCCCTTTCCCGACGGATGAGAACAGTATAGCGAAGTACGTTCATGAAGTCTGTCTAATCGCGCCGGGAGGCTATGACTTATTTTGTCGAGATGCGGAGTTGGCGAAAAAAGAAGCAAGCCGGACGTTAGCGGCTTGCTTCTTTTCGTTTGCGATCCGGCACGAAAAAGGTGGCGGCGAAGGCGAGCGCGAGGACGGCGGCGAGCGCTTCGTAAGTTAGCATGTAGCTGCCCGTTTTGAGCAGAGCGAGCGCAACGATGGGGCCGAGCGTCGCCCCAACGAATAAGACGAACATATAGAGCGTGATTGCGGCACCGCGCGCATCACCCGCTATGCTGCCGACCATCGAGATCAGCGTAGGGACCGTGAGCGAAATCCCGGCGACAAAAACGACGCTCATGACGATGGAAACCGCAAGGCTGGAGCTCATGCCGACTGCCGCAAGTCCCGCGGCGGCAAGCGCAAGTCCCGCCCGCAGCATCTCCTCCATCCCGTACTTCGCCACAAGCCGCCCCGCGAAAGGAGAGCAAATCATCCCGATCGCCCCTAACGCTCTGACCGCAAAAATTTGATTCGCGTTCAAAGCAAATGGGGCATGGGATAAATAAGTGCCCAGCACCGCATACATGCCGACAAACGAAAAAAGCAGCGTCACTGCGATGAGGTAACAGACGGACAACGATCGTTGGAAACTTACTGTACCCATTTGCTTGAAAAATGCCAGCACCGTTGCCGGAGAACGGCGGGGCTCCCCTTTCGGCACGAAGGCGCCGACCAGTACGGCGGATAACAAATACAGGGCGCCCAGAAAATAAAATACATAAGACCAGGTCAGAAGCCCGTTGACGACGCTGCTGAACAGCTGTCCGGCAATTCCCGCCACCAAAAAACCGGTGCTGACAAACCCGACGGTCGTTACCCGTTTTTCCGCCGGATACGTTTCCCCGATGTAAGCGAGCGCGGAAGGGGCAAAGGTCGCCGCCGCCAAGCCTTGTACGGCGCGGAATGCGATGAGCTCGGGCAAGTTCGCGGCAAATCCCATGAGAACGGTAATGAAGGCCAAAGCGGCAAGCCCCCATAAGATCGTGTGCTTGCGGCCGTACCGCTCGGACACGGGGCCGAATAACAACCCGCCGGCGCCATAAGCAAGCGAAAAAGCGCTGCTGGTCCATGCCGCCATATCCGGCGAAGCATGAAAAGCACCCGCGAATACGGAAACCATCGGCAGCGTAATGTATAAGCTTGACACGACAACGAGGCCGCACCATACGAGCAAGCCGGTCGTTAACGGGTAATTCGGGGCAGCCGGCCTGGTTCTTTTTTCAGCCCATTGCATCATTCGATACCACTCCTTTTATATAGTGCACATAAAGTGCACGTTTTGAAAATGATGGACAACGTTGATATTCTTCGTAAATTGTAATATTTCTACAATCATTGTCAATAATATTTCAATCATTGAAATCATCGTTCGTATAACGTAAAATGAAGACAATAAGGCCAAACAGAAGGTGTAGATCATATGAGCACAAACGAACCGTTGGACCTTTGGCTGCTGGATGTCGAGCTGTTGAAAAAACTGGTGGTCGGTATCGGGGAAGTATCGGAGATCACCGGAGTGCCGCAGCGGCAAATTCGCTATTGGGAAGAAAAGGGAATTATCCGGGCGGTCAAAGAAGGCGAAGGTACGACGCGCAAATACGATTATCTCAGCATCAAAAAAATACTTTTGGTGAAAGAGCTGCTCGACGACGGCTATACGCTGGACGCGGCCGCCAAAAAAGTAGAAGATCGAATGCGGACGGTCACAGAGGTATTTAAAAAGCTGGCGGACCGCACGGAAACTGCAAACGAGTAATCGAGACGCAACCGTTGTAAGGGAAGCTCTGCCGCATATGCGGCAGAGCTTCTTGCGGCTGCAGGTTCTCCGGCTATCTCGCGAGCTGCTGCCATGGATTTGAAACATGCACCCGCTCCGGCGTTCTAGCAATGTAACTTCTGCATCATAACGGAACTCCGTTCCGCTATGCGTTGCATTTCCCGTTATTTCCCGGAACTAACGGAGCGAGGTTCCGTTATTCTCCTACAAAATCGTGTTTGCTCAGCAATTTCGTTCTAATAACGGAAAGAAATTCCGTTATTTTGCCCGATTCATCCTCATTTCGTGAAATAGCGGAACACAGTTCCTCTATGGCCTGCCAAGTGCGGTTCCCGGGCGCAGACGCACCTCGCAGTCCGAACAGCTGGATGCCGAACGAATATCGCCCTGGCAGTTACCGGTTATCGGAGGAGGCAGGTACCGAACTACAGCAAGTTCCTTTAACAAGGCCGCTGCTTTTCTATGCGCAGCCCTTTCGCCAACGCTAAAAAGCCTGCCCAGGGAATGCAACGTCCTGACAGGCTTTTTCATATTTATTTGTTAATTACCCCAATTGAGAAGGTCATAGTTTGAGGCTGGAATTTCAAGCTGGGCGCTGAATTAAGGAAAGCTTACTTATCCGTATTCCGTCGGTTGCGCAGGAAAGTCGGGATGTCCAGCTGGTCGCCGGACGGCTGGGCGCCGAACGGGCGCAGGTTGCCCGTGCTTGGGCGCGGATCGTGCTGCTCCTGGCCCATCGGACGTCGTACCCCCGGCGAAGCCGAAGCACGGTGCTCGAAGCCGGTTGCGATAACGGTGACGATGATTTCATCCTTGAGCGCCTCATCGATGACCGCACCGAAAATCATGTTCACGTCCGGGTCGGACGCGGAAGCGACGATGTCGGCCGCCTCGTTTACTTCGTACAGCGACAAATTGAGGCCGCCCCGAATGTTCATCAGCACGCCGCGCGCGCCTTCGATCGAAGTTTCGAGCAGCGGGCTCATGATCGCTTTGCGCGCCGCTTCGGCCGCGCGATTTTCCCCGGTGCCGGTCCCGATGCCCATCAGCGCGGAGCCGCGCTCGGTCATTACCGTCTTCACGTCGGCAAAATCGAGGTTGATCAAACCGGGCACAGCGATCAGGTCGGAGATGCCCTGCACCGCTTGGCGCAGCACGTTGTCCGCTTCGCGGAACGCTTCCAGCATCGGCGTCTTCTTGTCGACGATTTCCAGCAGCCTGTCGTTCGGGATAATAATGAGCGTATCGACTTTTTCCTTAAGCGCCGCAATGCCTTGCTCGGCTTGCATCGCCCGCTTGCGGCCTTCGAACGTGAACGGCCGCGTTACGACGCCAACCGTCAGCGCGCCGCATTCCTTGGCGATCTCGGCAATGACCGCCGCTGCACCGGTGCCGGTGCCGCCGCCCATGCCGGCGGTAACAAACACCATGTCGGCGCCGCGCAGCGTATTCATAATCAGTTCTTTGGACTCTTCGGCCGCTTTCTTGCCGATTTCCGGATTCGCTCCGGCGCCGAGCCCGCGAGTCAGCTTGTCGCCGATTTGCAGCTTATGCTCGGATTTCGCCAAATGCAGCGCCTGCGCATCCGTATTGACTGTAATAAACTCGACGCCCTTGACGCCGTTCTCAATCATTCGGTTTACGGCGTTGCTGCCGCCGCCGCCGACGCCGATTACTTTAATTTGCGCCAGCTGATCCATTTCAAGATCAAATTCCAACATGCGGGTCGTTCCCCCTCATTGTACTATCGGTGCATTTTAAATAAACTCGCTAAGCCAGTTTTTGAATCGTTCGAACACGCCGGGCTTGTCCGCCGGCGTCTTTTTCACCTTGGCGGCGGACGTCTTCGCCGGTGGGGTCGTCTTTCTTGCGGCGGACGGCTGGCGGCTTCGCATATATTTGGCTGCGAATTGTATGATGCCAACGCCGCTTGTAAAGGAGGGGTCCCTAACGCCGATAAAGTCAGGCACCGCAATGCGGACCGACGTTTCCAGCTCCTGCTGCGCGACGGCGAGCATGCCGGGCATCGATACGGTGCCGCCTGTCAGCACGTAGCCGCCGGGCAGCTCCCCGTAACCGAGACGCTGCACTTCGGCACGAATAAGCTGAAAAATTTCCTGCACTCTAGGCTCGATGATGTTCGCCAAATCGATCTGGGAAAATTCTTTGTCGACGTTGCTGCCGATTCGCGTCACTTTGAACAGCTGATCGCCCGCCGCATCTTCCACGACCGCGCAGCCGTATTTCAGCTTGATCCGTTCCGCCGCATCGACTTGCGTCCTGAGGCCGATTGCAATGTCGTTCGTAATGAATTCGCCGCCGATCGGAATCGTCGTAGTAGCGACGAGATTGCCGTTCTCGAAAACGGCGATCGTCGTCGCTCCGGCGCCGACGTCGACGAGAACGGTTCCGATCGACTTTTCGTCTTTGGACAGGGCCAGTTGGCCGGCTGCAAGCGAAGATAAAATCAATCCGCTCACTTTGAGCCCCGCCTTGTCTACGACGCGAAGCAAGTTGTGAATCGACGTCTTCGCACCGGTGATGATCGACGCTTCGACCTCGAGCCGAACTCCGATCATGCCGCGCGGATCGTGGATTCCTTCTTGGCCGTCGACCAAATATTGCTTCGGCACGACACCGATAATTTCCCGCTCCGGCGGCAGAGCGATGACCCGCGACGCTTGGATGACGCGATCGATGTCCTCGTCGCCGATTTCCCGGTCTTCGTTGGAAACGGCAACAACGCCGTGGCTGGACTGAAGAAGAATATGATTGCCGGTGATGGCCACGTATACTTCGTCAATCGTGATGCCAACCATGCGCTCCGCATGATCGACCGCGCTGCGGATCGATTGCACGGTCTGGTCGATATCGACGATCGCTCCCTTGCGCATCCCTTCCGAATCTGCAGAGCCAACACCGATTATATTAATGGATCCGTTAACAACTTCTCCAATAATCGCTCGCACTTTGGATGTACCGATGTCCAAACTGACAATGATGTCATTACTGCTCAAGCCCTTGGCACCTCCCATTTCATCGATAAACTCGGGCATGGAGTCTCGAACCTTCTGTACTTATTCCACACAGCGCTCTACTTTCCTCTTTTTTCAACAATTTTTTTCAATATTCGCCGTTTCGTATGCTAGGGTACGTTATGTAGCATGGCTAGAAAGCCCGCAAAATTCCATAATAATAATTCTATCACGGTTTCTACCAGTTGAGTAGTCTATTTTTTCAGGCATGAGGCGGAAAGTACAAATGAGGGCATTTCCAACATTTCCATACTTTATCAGTTTTTCCGAATGGTTAGAAGAGCGATGCGCAAAGCAGCGCACCGCTCAGCCCTGCTTCTTCTCGTCGCTCTTTGTAGGCCCCGGTTTCCCGCCCGGCTTGCTTTCCTTGCCCGTATCTTTGCCGCCGTCTTTGCCGCCGGATTTAGCGCCCCCGCCGGCTCCCGCGCCGGAATCTTTGCCAGCGGACGCGTCCGCCGCATCCTTGTTGCCGCTTGCCGCATCGTCTGTGCCGAGAGGAGCGTGGGAATCCGTCAGCAGCATCGTGATGACGCCGCCGTTCACGTTATTTTCGTGCAAGTTGTCGACGATGGACGGCAGCCGTTCGATTTTATCGGGAAGAAATCCTATCGTCGTCTCCACGATGAATTGCGAGCGCGTATACATGCGGATTTTGTCTTCGAAACCGGTTGTCGGATCGGGCTTGATTTCGGAAATGTCGCTGAGCAGAGCGGCCGGAATTTGCCCGAGCGTCTTGCACAGCTTCAGCCTGAGCGGATCGCCCTCTTTCCAGCCGGTAAGCAGCGGCTTGTCCGGAACGGCGCCTTCTTTTTGCAGCGGCGCGCTCGAGCCGTCCGCGAGCACCGCTTCAAGCTTGCCGCCCTCTCCTAGCTGGAAAGCTACTTTCGGAAACTCCTTCACTTCGATCGTGACGAGCCCCGGGAACCGCTTGGTCACGTGAACGGACTGCACCATATGCAGCGAGGCAACGTTTTTCTCGATGCTTGCTCCGGAATGCGCAAAAAAATGGTCGCCAACCCGGAGGCCGGAAGCTTGTCCGATCGCTTCCGCCGACAGAAACTCGTTGCCGCGAACGTCTATTGCGGTAATTTTGCTAAGCGAGGATTGGAAGAATAAGATCAGCAGCACCGTCATAAAAAATAGAAACAAGAGCGCAAGCAGCTTCCGATTGCTGCGGCTGCGGCGCTTCGGTTCGCGAAGTACCGGCATGACGCGATCGTCAGGCACGTGAGCATCCACCTCTTCCAACTCGGGAAATAAACGGCTTACGCCGTCCATGGGACGCACGCGTTTACCGTAGCGGAATCAGCCAAGTATATGCGCAGCTTATACTTTCTGATGCGGAGAAAAAAGAAACATCCCTTATCCCCTCTCGCTGCCCGGCCAGAAGGGATAAGGAACGAGACATAAGAACGGGTCAACCGGACGTTTCGGTCATGACCGGCGAATGTTGGCGCCGAGGCGGTTCAGCATTTGTTCGATGCGGTCGTAGCCGCGATCGATATGATGCACCTGCTCGACCACCGTCGTGCCGTGCGCAGCCAAACCGGCAATGACAAGCGCGGCGCCGGCGCGCAAATCGGTCGCTTCCACTGTCGCCCCGTATAAACGCGGAACGCCGCGAATAAATGCCGAGTTCAGATCGACGCGAATATCGGCGCCCATGCGGGACAGCTCGTCGACGTGCTTGAATCTGCCTTCAAAGATCGTTTCCTTAACGATGCTGGGCCCGTCGGCCAGCGTCAAAAGCACCATGATTTGCGCCTGGAGATCGGTCGGGAACGCCGGATACGGCGACGTCACGATCCGTTCGACCGCACGCGGGCGACCCAGGCAGTTCACATTTATTATATCATCACCGACGGTCATTTGAACACCCGCCCGTTTCAGCGCATGAATGACCGACGTCAGATGGGCCGGATTTACGTGCTCCAGCGTCACGTTCCCTTTCGTCGCTGCCGCAGCCACCATGACGGTACCCGCCACGATGCGGTCCGGGATAATCCGGTACGCTACCGGCTGCAGCTCCGTAACGCCGCAAATCGTGATCGTATCCGTGCCTGCTCCGATGATGTCCGCTCCCATTGCGTTCAAAAAGTTTTGCAAATCCTGAATTTCCGGTTCGCGGGCGGCGTTATAAATCGTTGTCCGCCCTTTCGCCTTGACGGCCGCCATCATAATGTTCTCCGTCGCCCCTACGCTGGGAAAATCGAGCACGATATCGGCTCCGTGCAACTGGCCTGCAGTGCAGATAATGGACTGCGGCGTTTCTTCGATGCGGGCGCCAAGCGATTCCAAACCTTTCAGATGCATGTCGATTTTGCGTTCGCCGATCGCGCAGCCTCCGGGCTGAGATACGTGCACGCGGCCGAACCTGGCGAGCAGCGGCCCCATGAGGAAAATCGAGGAGCGCATCTGCTTCATCAATTGTTCGGGCACGTGATACGAATCCGCCGTCGCCGTATTGATCGTAACGGTATCCCCCTGCAGCTCCGCTTTGCAGCCGAGACCGCAAACAATTTGAAGCATCGTTTGAATGTCGAGCAAATCCGGTACGTTGTGCAGGGTGTGTACGCCGCTCGCCATCAAGCTGGCGGCTAAGATGGGCAGCGCCGCGTTTTTGGCGCCGTGAATGCTGATCGCTCCGGAAAGAGGTCTCCCGCCTTCGATGAAGAGCTTCTCCAAAGTTCCACCTCCGAGTTTACCGCTCCCCCACCACCAGTACTTCCGGATTCAGCTGCACGCCGAACTTCTCCATCACGACGCGCTGCACCTCCTCCATGAGGGAGACAACATCATGAGCGGTCGCTTGCCCGGTATTGACGATAAAATTGGCATGAAGCGGAGACACTTCCGCCCCGCCGACGCGGTAGCCCTTCAGGCCTGCTTCTTCGATCAGTTTGGCGGCGAAATGGCCTTCCGGATTGCGGAAAACGCTGCCGGCGCAGGCAAGCTGCAGCGGCTGCGTGCGCAGACGCCGGTCTTTGAAAGCGGCCAGAGCGGCCGCGATTTCTTTCCGGTCCCCGTGTTCCAGCTCGAACACTGCTTCGGTCACAATGCCCCGCAGCTTGTCGTGCAGCACGGAATGCCGGTACGCATACTCCAGCTGCTCCCGCTCCAACGTCAACAATTCCCCGTTTTCCAGCACAAGCTCGGCTCGTTTCAAAATGCGTGACACATCGGAACCGTGAGCCCCCGCATTCATGTAGACGGCGCCCCCTACCGATCCGGGTATGCCGCCCGCGAATTCCAGCCCTGTCAATCCTTCCTTGCCGGCCATTACCGACAGCTTGATGAACGAGTACGCTCCTCCCGCAATGAGCCTCGTTCCTTCCACGCGCAGCGTATCGAGCGCCGGTCCCAGCTTGATGACGAAGCCGCGAATGCCTCTGTCGCCGATCAGCACGTTGGAGCCGCGCCCGAGGACGGTCCACGGCTGTCCGTGCGCGAACAAAAGCCGAACCGTCAGGGCGAGCTTCTCTTTCGTGCGGGGAACGAGCAGGACGTCGGCGGGTCCGCCGATCTTCCAGGTCGTATAAGGAGCAAGCGGCACGTTCAGCGATATGTCGCCGATATCGGCTTTTTGCAAGGCGGCAATGACGGATTGCATATTAGGCTAACCTCCTTCACAGAACGCTGAGGGCTCGGCAGACAGCGCAACGCGCGTGCCGCCGGCTTTCGGCCATCCGGCCCCCGGCGCGATGGTGGCCACTTCATCGCGCGGGCGGTTTGACCGCCTCAGTTGTCTGTCACGGTTATAGTGTAGTTTATGTGTAAGCTCGGAGAGTGTGACAATCGCCTAGGCGTTTGGCCGGAGGAGCAACGCCTGTTCAATGGACAAACGCTGCACGGCCGGCCAAACGCCTGGGCGTTAAGCCGGAGGAGCAACGCCTGCCTGTTCAATGGACAAACGCTGCACGGCCGGCCAAACGCCTGGGCGTTAAGCCAAGGGACAACTGTCCGGCATCGTGCTGACAGTTCGTGGTTGGCTTAACGCCCCGTTTTCTATGCCCCGGCGGATTTCCGGATCAGCTCGAGCACCGCATCGGTGCCGCTAACCGCAGCGGCGGCCTGCATCGCCTCGCGCATTTCGCCGGCGCGCGCCTGTACGTCGCGGATGCCTGCCGCAAGCGACGCCGGCGTCAGCTCTTCTTCCGCCAGCACGGCGGCATAGCCGCGCGCCCGGAACGATTCCGCATTCAAGATCTGATCGCCCCGGCTCGCCTGCCTGGACAGCGGAATAAGCAGCATCGGCTTGCGCAGCGACAAAAATTCGAATATCGACGTGGAGCCGGCGCGGGAGACGACAAAGTCGGCCGCAGCCAGCAAATCGGGCAGCTCTTCCTGCACGTACTCGAACTGCTTGTAGCCTCTTTTCCCGGCGAACGCCGAATCGACGTTGCCTTTGCCGCAAATGTGCGCAACTTGCACGAACGGCAGCAGTTCGTCAAGCGACGCCCGCACCGACTCGTTGATTTTTTGCGCGCCAAGCGAGCCGCCCATGATGAGCAGCACCGGTTTTTGCCGGTGGAAATCGCACAGCGTCAGTCCGCGCAGGGCGCTGCCTTGCGCCAAGCCGTCGCGGATCGGCAACCCGGTGCATACCGCCTTGCCGCCTTTCACGTGCTGCAGCGTCTCGGGAAACGTCACGCACACTTGCTTCGCAAACGGCACCGAAAGCTTGTTCGCGAGGCCAGGCGTCATGTCCGATTCGTGGATGAGCACAGGGATCCGGTTCATCCACGCCCCGACGACAACCGGCACGGAGACGAACCCCCCCTTGGAAAAGACGACGTCCGGCTTCAGCTTGCGAAGCAGGACGCAGGCGTCCACGACGCCTCTCATGACCTTGAACGGGTCTTTGAAGTTTTTCAAATCGAAATACCGGCGCAGCTTGCCGGAAGAAATATGGTGGAACGGAATGCCCTCGTGTTCGATGATCTCTTTCTCGATGCCGGCGTTCGAGCCGATGTAATCGACGCTCCAGCCGAGCTTCTGCAGCCGGGAAATGAGCGCCAGATTCGGCGTCACGTGGCCGGCCGAGCCGCCGCCGGTGAAGACGATTTTATGCATGAAGTCCGTTCACCTCGAATAGCGCGATATGTTGAGAAGAATGCCGAGCGAGGCCAAAATGAGCGTCAGCGACGAGCCGCCGGCGCTGACGAGCGGCAGCGTAATGCCCGTAACCGGGAACATGCCGATGACGACGCCGATGTTGATGATGACTTGGACCGCGATCATGCCGGTAATGCCGACGGCAAGCAGCGACCCGAACGTGTCGGGGGCCGTAACGGCAGCGCGCATGCCGCGCCAGATGAGCAGCAGGAACAAAAGCAGCACCGTCGCAGCGCCGATAAAGCCAAGCTCTTCGGAGACGATGGAGAAGATGAAGTCCGTTTGCGGTTCGGGCAAATAGCTGTATTTTTGCCGGCTCATGCCGAGACCGAGGCCGACGAGGCCGCCGGGGCCGATGGCGTACAGCGACTGGATAATTTGATAGCCGGCGCCGAGCGGGTCGGACCACGGGTCGAGAAACGCCGTAATCCGCTTGAGCCGGTACGGAGCGGCGATAATGAGGCCGACGAAACCGGCAAGCCCGACGAGCCCAAGCAGGCCGAGGTGCTTGAGCCGTGCGCCCGCCGTGAAAATGATAAGCAGCGACGCGCCGCAAAGCACGGCGCCGGTGCCGAGATCGGGCTGCAGCATAATGAGTCCGAACGCGAGCCCCATAAGCGCGAGCGGCGGCAGCAAGCCTTTGGTAAATTCGGTAATGCCGGATTGCTTCTCGGAGAGCAGCTTGGACAAGTAAATGATCATGCCCATTTTCATAAATTCGGACGGCTGAATGCCGAACGAGCCGATGCCGAGCCAGGAGCGCGCGCCTCCGCGCACGTCGCCGATGCCCGGAACGAGCACGATCAGCAGCAGCGCGAAGCAGACGAGGAGGCCGATTTTGGCGTACTTTTTCCATATCCAGTAATCGACGTTCATCGTGAAAAACATGGCGACGACGCCGAGCACGGCGAACAAGCCTTGGCGCTTCAAGTAATAAAACGAATCGCCGTGCTCGCGGAAAGCGAGCACAGCGCTCGCGCTGTACACCATAATAACGCCGATCGTCAAAATGAGCAAGGTTGCGGTAATCAAATAAAGGTCGGGTGCGGATCTCGCTTTTGCCATAGCTAAAGACACCTCTGCCGTTGCATACTGGGGCGGCGGCCGCATCGTCCGGGAGCTTGTTTACCGCCCTAATCTCAATTTATGCACGGACTCCTTAAACATGCGTCCCCGTTCCTCGTAGGACGTGAACATGTCCCAGCTGGCGCAGGCCGGCGAAAGCAGTACAATATCGCCGGGCCCGGCCATCGCGAACGCGGCTTCCACCGCCTCGCGCACGGCGTCCGCCGCATGTTCTCCAGTATCGACGGTTTTGCGATTCGATACACCCGCCAGCTCGGCGACGCGATCGATCTTGGCGCGCGTCTCGCCGAGAGTGACGAGCCCTTTGAGCTGCTCCTTGAATGCCGGCAGCAGCTCCATATAGTCGGAGCCGCGGTCCAAACCGCCGGCGATCAGAATAAGCTTCTGCTCGAAGGCCCCCATCGTGCTCAGCGTAGCGGCTGGATTCGTCGCTTTCGCATTGTTGTAAAACTGTACGTCGTCGATCGTCGCAACCCATTCGAGCCGGTGCTCGACGCCCCGGAATTCGCGCAGCGCTTTCGCGATCGACGCGAGGTCAGCCCCCGAAGCGATGGCGATGGCGGAGGCGGCAAGAGCATTTTCCACGTTGAAGGAACCGACAATGCCCAGTTCTCCCACCCGCACGATCGGATGCTCGGCGCCTGCCGTGTCGCGGTACACGAGCATACTGTCGCCCGGGCGCACGTACAGCCCGTACGGCAGCGGCTCCCGGCGCGAGAACGGCAGCAGCTTGGCGCGCAAGTTTTTCGCTAATTGCTTGCAGACGGCGTCGTCCCAATTGAGCACCGCTGTGTCGTCTTCTGTCTGGTTTTCGAACATTTTCACCTTGGAGGCGATATAATCGTCCATTCCACCGTGGTAATCGAGATGCGTTTCATATATGTTCAGTAGGCAGCCGATAGCCGGACGGAACTGCTCGGTCCCTTTCAGCTGGAACGAGCTCAGCTCGACGACCATCCGGTTGTCCGGCTCCGCCTCTTGCGCCGCCTCCGTCAGCGCCCGCCCGATGTTGCCGGCAACGATCGGCTTCAGCCCGCCCTCCTTCAGCATGAGCCCGACGAGCGTCGTCGTCGTCGTTTTGCCGTTGGAACCGGTAATGCCGATGATTGGCGCGCGGCAAATGCGATAAGCCACCTCGACTTCGGTGACGATGTCGATGCCTAGAGCGGCGGCGCGCTGAAGCGGTTCGACACGGTAAGGGATGCCCGGATTTTTGACGACGAGCGCTACGCCTTCGTGAATCAGATCGTCCGGATGGCCGCCGCATAACACAGAAATGCCCAGTGCCTCGAGCTCGCCCGCTTCGGGACACTGGGTTCGGTCTTTTTTATCGCTCGCCGTTACGATCGCGCCGAGCTTGTGGAACAGTTTGGCGGCGGCGACGCCGCTGCGGGCCAGGCCCAGAACGACGACCTGTTCGCCCTTGTATTCGCGCGGATGCTTCATCTGTTAGAACACCTCGTTAATGTAAAGTCCAATTCCCGCCAGCACGAGTCCCGCCGTCCAAAACGTCAGCACAACGCGCCATTCGGACCAGCCGACCAGCTCGAAGTGATGATGGATCGGGCTCATGCGGAACACGCGCTTGCCGCGCGTTTTGAAAGATACGACTTGAATGATGACGGACAGCATTTCCATCACGAACACGCCGCCGATAATGACGAGGAGCAGCTCCGACTTGGTGAGGATGGCTGCTGCCGCCAGCCCGCCGCCGATGCCGAGCGAGCCGGTATCGCCCATGAACACCCGGGCCGGATGGGCGTTGAAGACGAGAAAGCCGAGCACCGCGCCGATCATGCCTGCGCAAAAAATGGCAACCTCCGGCATCGTATTGTTCATCGCGATGACGGCGTACGCCCCGAACGCGATCGCGCTCGTACCGGCGAGCAGCCCGTCGAGTCCGTCCGTGAAATTGACGGCGTTGGACGAACCGAGCATGACGATGAACACGAACGGAAAATAGAGCCAGCCGAGCGGCACGCTCATATGCGTAAACGGAATCGGCAGCGCAGTGCTGTGGCCTTGCTGAATGAGCAAAACGCAGACGATGACCGAAACGAGAAACTGGCCGAGCAGCTTTTGCTTGGCGGTTAAGCCGAGCGAGCGCTTGAGCGCGATTTTGATGTAATCGTCGAGGAAGCCGACGAAGCCGTAGCCGAGCGTCGCGATCAGCATGATGACGAGATCCATGTTTTTATCCGCGAAGCGGATGACGGACAGCGTCAGCGCAAACAAAATGATAATGCCGCCCATCGTCGGCGTGCCGGCTTTTTTCTGGTGCCCCTGCGGCCCTTCCGTGCGGATTTGCTGGCCGAACTTCAGCCTGCGCAGCAGCGGAATGAACAAGGGCCCGGCTATAAGCGCGATTAGGAACGCCGCCCCCATTGTAAACAGTATGACTTTCAGTTCCACGTTGGTGCCTCCTAAAAACTTTCCCGCCAGGGAAAGTTGCTTCGTAAGCGTGTGCTACGTTTTCCCGATAGGGAAAAAGCTTCGTAAGGGTCAGCTTAACTTTTCCGTTAGGGAAAGTTGCTTCGTAAGCATATGTATTAACCTATTCGCGGGACGCTGCCGATTACGGGGAGTCTCCGCGCAAAAATGGGCGATTGCAGTACGCGGCAGAACGATCCCACTCAGGCGACGTGCGGCTTCTCGCGGTTTCCATCCCGAATTTTTCTGGCGACCATCGACAGAGAGAGTGACTCAAGCGGACAGACAAGCCGTTATTCGGCCCTTTTTCCTTGTATGGACGTTGTAACGGACACGAGATCCGCTAATTGGAGCTTCAAGCGGGCAACGGGGCCGTTTTTCTCGGAATAACGCATCTTTTGTCCGTCGCCCACTGAAAAACCGTCGTTTTTTACAAATAACGTATCTGCGGTCCGCCCGTTGCGTCCACATTACCGGGCGATTTTGCGCCAGGGGCGTGAGGTTCCGTTTCTTTAGGAGACGCACTGCTAATGGGCGCCCGCGTCCTTGCCGGTCAGCGCGCTGACGACCGTTTCAAGCTCCATGCCGCGCGAGCCTTTGACCAGCACGACGTCGGCCGGCTGCACGAGCCGGAGCAGCTCAGCGGTCAGCTGCTCCTTGTCGCCAAAGCTGAGCACGCGCTCCGCCGCCATCCGCGCCGCCGCTCCGGCGGCGATATGGCGGGCGCGTTCGCCGTACGTCAGCACGTAATCGGCGACGTCCGGGCCGAGCTCCGCGCCGATGTCCAGGTGGAACTCCGTCTCCTGCGGACCGAGCTCGAGCATGTCGCCGAGCACCGCAAACTTGCGGGCGTACCCGTTCAGCTCGCCGAGCAGCTTGAGCGCGGCGCGCATCGACGTCGGGCTGGCGTTGTAAGCGTCGTTCAGCACCGTTAAACCGCTCGGCGCCTTCAGCACTTCGATGCGCATGCTCGTCATTTGCACGGCGGCGAGCCCGGCAGCGATGGTCTCGTCGCTGAGGCCGTATTCGCGACCGACGGCGATAGCCGCCAAAGCGTTGGTCACGTTGTGGCGGCCGAGCAGCGGGATGAAAAATTCGGTGCCCGCTCCGGCATTCACTCGAAAATAAGTGCCGTTCGCTTCCGTGCGTACAGCCGTCGGGTACAGGTCGAACCCCTGTCCCATTCCGAACCGCAGCAAACGGAATCGCTCCGGCTGCGGCATTTGAGGAAGCACCTTTTCGATGAGCGGCGATTCTCCGTTATAGACAAACAGGCCGTCTTGGCGCAGCCCGCCCACAATTTCCGTCTTCGCCCTGGCGATCTCCTCGCTCGAGCCGAGCTGCTCCAAATGGGATTCGCCGATGATCGTAATAACCGCCGTATCGGGTTCGGCAATGCCGGACAGCAGCGCGATTTCGCCGCGTGCGCTCATGCCCATTTCCAGCACCGCTATTTCCGTATCCTCGTCCAGCTGCAACAGCGTAAGAGGCAGCCCGATATGGTTGTTGAAATTGCCTTTCGTCTTGTGCACGCGGTACTGCGTCGCCAGCACGGCGTTGGGCCAAATCTTTGGTCGTCGTCTTACCGTTGCTGCCGGTAATGCCGACGACGCGCACGTTCAGCTCCCGCCGGTATGCGTGAGCGAGCTGCTGCAAGGCCGCAAGCGTATCGTCGACGACGAGCGCCGGCGCTCCTTGCGGCGGAGGCGCTTCGTGCCCGGCTTGCCACAGCACGGCCGATGCGCCGGCGTCCACGGCCTTCTGCGCATATAGATGTCCGTCGAACCGTTCTCCTTGCAGCGGGACGAACAAATTGCCGCCAGCGATCGTGCGCGTATCCGTCGATACGCCGGCCACGAGCCGTTCTCCGCCTGCGGCGGGATTACGGGGCGCCTCAACAAGCCGGCCGGAAAGCATGCGCTCCAGCTCGGCGATCGTGCGGCGAATCATCGGCCTCGTCTCCTTATCGCTTCTTCCGCCACGAGGCGGTCGTCGAAATCGTATTTCACGCCTTGAATTTCCTGATACGTTTCATGTCCTTTGCCCGCTATCAATACTACATCGCCAGGGCCTGCCCGATCAATAGCCTTTTGTATGGCAATTTTTCGGTCCGCTATCGCTTCGTACCGGTCTTCCGGCAAGCCGGCCTCGGCGAGCCCGGGCAAGATGTCGCGCAATATCGCTTCCGGATCTTCGCTGCGGGGATTATCCGAGGTGACGTACACGTAGCCGCTGTACTGCGCCGCCACCCGGCCCATGATCGGACGCTTCGTCCGGTCGCGGTCGCCGCCGCAGCCGAATACGGTAATGACCTGGCCTGCGGCGAATTCGCCTATGGTCGTTAACGCCTTTTCGAGACTGTCGGGCGTATGCGCGTAATCGACGAGCACGAGGTACGGCTGCCCCGCATCGACCCGCTCCATTCTGCCGGAGACTCCCTGCACCCGCTCCAGGCTATCCTTGATGTCGTCAAGCGCAATGCCTTCGGCCAAACAGGCGGCGATTGCCCCCAAAGCGTTGTATACGTTGAATTTGCCGACGAGCTGCATGCGGAATTCGGCGCTCCCGGCAAACGATTCGACCGTAAAAACGGTTCCGCCCAAAGTCATGCGGATGCTTGTCGCCCGCACGTCGCAAGGACGATCGATCCCGTAGCGGATCACTTGCGCGCTTGTCAGCCGGGCAAAGTAATCCGACGCTTCGTCGTCGGCGTTCAGCACGGCGTACTGCCGCTCTTCCGGCACGGCGGAGAACGTGTTGCCGAGACGGGAGAAAAGCAGCCCTTTGGCCGCCCTGTAGTTGTCCATCGTATGATGGAAATTGAGATGATCCTGCGTCAAATTGGTGAATATCGCCGTACGGAACTTTGTCCCCTTCACCCGCTCCTGCTCCAGCGCCTCGCTGGACGCCTCCATAACGACATACTGCGTCCCGGCATCCGCCATGAGCCGCAAATTGCGCTGCAAGTCCGGCGCTTCCTGCGTCGTCCGCTCGGCTTTTACGGTAACGCCCCCGACCGTCGTCCGGATCGTGCCCATGAGGCCGGTCTTCCAACCGCGATCCGCCAAAATGCGCTCGAGCAAATAAGTCATGGTCGTTTTGCCCTTCGTGCCGGTGACGCCGATGACCTGCATGCCGTGGCTCGGATAGCCGAAAAAATGCGACGCGATGACCGCCATCGCATATCGCGCGTTGGGCACGACCAGCTGCGCAGCCGGCAAGTCCAGCACACGCTCCGTCACGAGCGCGGACGCTCCCGCCGCCAGCGCCGCCGGGGCATAACGGTGCCCGTCGGTGACGTAGCCGGGCACACAAATGAACAGATGGCCCGGCCCAACTTTCCGCGAATCGAACTGAATATCCGTGAAAGCCGTATTTCCGTCTCCTACGATTCGGGAATTAACGAACAGCGACGCGAGCTCCTTCAATTGCATGACGAGTCCTCCTCCGGTAGCCTTGCGGCAATAGCAATCATTATTGACTTGTATCTGCTAAGTATACGCGTATCGTCGATCCCTTCTCCACTCTCGTTCCGGGCTTCGGCACCTGGTTGACGACGGTGTTGCCGGTGCCGGATTTGGCCAGCAGGAAGTTATCGTTCATATCTTCCAAAATATCTTCGATCGTAGCGCCGATCAAGTTGGGCACTTCGACGATCTGCGGAGTTGTGTCTCCATAAGTGTATTCCCTCGGCAGCTGTTTTTTGCTCGGCTCGACCTTCAAATACCGGAGCGATTCGGCCATGATGTTTTTGACGAGCGGCGCGGCGATCAGACCGCCGAACTGCAGCCCTTGCGGGTTGTCGACGGCGGCGTAAACGACGATGCGCGGGTTGTCCGCCGGCGCAAAGCCGATGAACGACACGATGTGCTCGGTCGGCGAATAGCGGCCGCCGATCACTTTTTGCGCAGTACCGGTTTTGCCGCCGACGCGATAGCCGTCGATAAACGCGTTTTTGCCGGTGCCCTGGGCGACGACGCTCTCCAGCGCCTCGCGCACCTGCTTCGACGTATCCGCGCTGATGACGTTGTCGCGAACGAGCTTCGGCTCCATGCGCTGTACCACTTCACCGTTATCCGGATTGATGAGCGCCTTGCCGACGTGCGGCTGGAACAGCCTGCCGCCGTTGATCGCCGCCGACACGGCAGCCACTTGCTGGATCGGCGTCACCGACACGCCTTGCCCGAACGCCGTCGTTGCCAGCTCGACCGGACCGACGCGCGAAGGCTTGAACAAAATGCCGTTCTCCTCGCCGCCGAGGTCGATGCCCGTCTTTTTGCCGAAGCCGAACCGGTTAATGTAGTCGAACAGCGTCTCTTTGCCGAGACGTTGGCCGAGTACGACAAAGCCGGGGTTGCACGAATTTTCCACGACTTCGAGGAACGATTCGCTGCCGTGCCCGCCCCTTTTCCAGCAGCGAAGCCGGGCGCCCCCGACTTCGATCGCGCCGGGATCGTGGAAAAACTCGTTTTTCAAATCCACCTTTTTCTCGTTCAGCGCAGCTGCCAGCGTAATGATTTTGAACGTGGAACCGGGCTCGTACGTCATCCAGATCGGCAAGTCGCGGTTGTACGTTTCGACCGGATAATCGCGAAAATGGCTCGGCTCGAACGTCGGATACCCGGCCATCGCCAGCACTTCCCCGTTGTTCGGGTCCATCATGATCGCAATCGCGTGCTCCGCCTGATATTTGATCATCGCCTGCTGCAGCTCGCGCTCGACGACGGATTGCAGATGATAGTCGATCGTCAGCTGCAGGTTGAGCCCGTCCAGCGGCTTCGCGAACTGGCTCGTGGAGCCGGGCATCTTGTCGCCGTTCGCCTGCGACAAATACGAGATGTAGCCTTTGACGCCGGTCATCTGCTTGTCGTACGTCGCCTCGACCCCCATGAGCCCTTGATTGTCAATGCCCGTAAAGCCTAATACATGGGCCGCCAGCGATCCGTATGGATAGAAGCGCTTGTTGTCCTCCGTTACGATGATGCCGGGCAAATTCATTTCGCGGATTTGCTGCGCCTTCTCTTGCGTAATCTTGCGGCCTGCCGGCTTGATGTAGACGGATGACGCGCTTTTCTTCAGCAGCTTGTAAATGTCGTCCGCCGGCATGTCCAGCACGGCTGCGAGCCGCTCCGCCACCGCTTTCGCGTCCTCGACCTGCGCCGGTACGGCCATAACGGTCGGCGTGCTGATGTTGTAGGTCAGCTTCGTCCCGTTGCGGTCCCATATTTCGCCCCGCTTCGGCATGACCGTAATTTGCCGCCGCCAGTTATCTTCGGCTTCGGCGGCGAGCTGCTTGCCTTTCCAGAGCTGCACGTACGCGAGCCGCACGAGAAGACCGGCAAATAGCAAAGTGCCTGCAAGCAAAATGAAAAAAAGCCGGCGGCGGACGGTAACGTTGGATACGCGCATGCGGCTAACCCCTCCAGTCCTTGGGGGCCAGTCCGTACCGGAGGCACGGACAGACTCCGAGTCATGATCGTTCATCACATGACTATTCGGGACAAACAGGGGTTAGAACAAGCTGTGCGTTATCGGCTTGGCCCGCCCGTCTTTTTGGCCGCATTCGTTTTGGCGCCGGATTTGGACGGGGACGTCTGGACCGCATTTTGGGCAGCGGGGGGCGTTCCCGCTTGCGCATCTGCCGCAGCGCCTTCGCTCGCCTCGGAAGAAGACGGCGAAGCGTCGGGAGCGCGCAACTGCAGCGCTACGCCGCCGCCATCGGCAGCGCTTTGGCCGACGACATAGCCTTCGCCGCTGACCTGGCAGGCGGTGCCGACGAACGCGCACATTTCCATCGCTTCGCGCAAGCTGCGTCCCGTCAAGTCCGGCAGCGGCAAAGCCCCATCCTGAAGGGCGACGGCGATACGATAAGAGCCGCTAATTTGCGTCCCCGGCAGCGGGAATTGGCGCAGCACCTTGTCTCCTTTGCCGAGCGCTTCGATTTTGAGCCCGTATTTGCCGGCGGCCGTTTTGGCCGCATCCGGCGTCATTCCGACGAGGTCAGGCACCGACAGCGTTACTTCCTTCAACGTGGCCGCCGTCTGTTTTGGCGATTGTTTACTAGAAGGGATCCCCAAATATTTCAAGGACTGCGCCATAATGTCGCGGAATAGCGGCGGCCCGACTTCGCTGCCGCGATGGTAATCTCCGCCCAGATCGGGGTCTTCGACAATAATGGTGACGAGCAGCTGCGGATCGTCGACCGGCGCATAACCTACGAACGAAATGTTCCAGCGCTTGTCCGCATAACCGCCGGTCTTCGGGTCGACGAAGTTCGCCGTTCCGGTTTTGCCGGCGATGCGGTAGCCGTCGATATAAGCTTTTTTCCCGGTGCCGATGTCTTGATCGGAAACGACTTGCTCCAAATATTCGGAAACTTGCTTCGCCGTCCCGGGATCCACAACTTGCCGGACGACTTTCGGCTCGAAGCTTTGCACGACTTGGCCGGTTTTCGCATCGACGATATCTTTGATGACGTGCGGCCACATCAGCTTGCCGCCGTTCGCCACAGCCCCGTACGCTGCCGCTTCCTGGATCGCCGTCGCGGTCAAGCCTTGGCCGTAAGTAGACGTCGCATATTCGACAGGGTTGCGCAGCGGGACGAGGCCGGGCACCTCTCCGGGCAAATCGATGCCCGTCTTGGCGCCGAAGCCGAAGTTCATTATATATTGCTTGAGTTTGTCCTGTCCAAGCATCTCATAGCCGAGCTTGACGAAAGCGACGTTACTGGAGCGCTTCAAGCCGTCCAAAAAGGAAATGCGCCCCCAGCCGACGTCGTTATGGTCGTGAAGCAGGCGGTCATATACGGCAATCGAACCCGACTGGTACGTATCGTTCGGACGAAACAAGCCTTCCTTGACGGTACCGGCCAACGTCACAAGCTTGAAGGTGGAGCCGGGCTCGAATTGCGCAGCGACGGCCCTGTCCAAAACACGTCGTTTTTTTTCACGGCCCAATATTTGTTCGGATCAAACGCCGGATAGCTGGCCAGCCCAAGAATTTCCATCGTTTTCGGATCGGCCGCGATGACTGCCATGCTTTTCGGATGGAACTTGTCGGCCACTTTGGCCATGGCGTTCTCGATATAGAACTGGATGTTTTTGTCAATTGTCAGCCGCACCCGCTTGCCGTCCACGGCCGGTTGAATCGTCACTTTCGCGTCCGGCAGCTCGACGCCCGCAGCGTCTTTCTCATAATTGATGCGGCCCGGCACGCCCTTCAGCACATCGTCCATCTGCGCTTCCATGCCCATCACGGCGTGGCCCTCTTTGTCGCTGTAGCCGAGCACGTGCGCGGCAAGGGAGCCTCCCGGGTAGTACCGTTTCTTCTCCTCGGACGTGTAGATGCCAATGCTGGACGACTTTGACCGCTTCAGCTTTGCTTGCAAGTCGGCGACAAGCTGATCGATTTTATCCTTTTGCTCCTTGTCGATTTTCCAGCCTTCCGGCCTCACCTCGACCAGCTCCATCGGCTTGCCGTCTTTGTTTTTCTTGTCCAGCAGCTTGCGGATTTTATCCTGCAGCGCCGCAAGGTCGGAATTATCGTCGGAAGCGTTCAAAATGGCGGACAAGCCGGACACGACGTCGTCGGCGATGCCGTTTTCGGCGATGAGCCGCGGGGAAATGCCGACGGTATAGGCCGGTGCGTCTTCAGCCAGCACTTTGTCGTGGCGATCGACGATGTCGCCGCGCACCGGAGCAATCGTCTTGTCCGCCTCCCACCGTTTTTGCGCCTGATCGAGCAGCCACGCCGCCTGCACGACCTGCACCCAATACAATCGCCCGACGAGCCCAACAAAAAAAAGGGTGAAAAGCCCCCCTATCAGCATGGATCGAAGTTTCAGTTTTTTCGGCATGTCAACCAGCCCCGTAACGTTAGTCGTGCATTTATGCTTCGTTTATTTCGATTCCGCTCCCGCGCGGGGAGCGAACAATCGATAGTATTTTCGGACGTCAGCCGTTAACGGCTCATCGCGACTTTCGTACCGCCAGCCGGCGCGCTTGTCTTTTTCGCCCCGGCCGTTTTGGCGTCTGCGCCTTTGCCTTGCGGCTGCTGCGCCGAAGCCGTAGATTTCGACGGCGCTGGCGTTTGCTGCTCCGACTCGTCGCTCGGCACCATGCCGTAGCTTTCCGCCAGTTCCTTCAGCCGCTCCGGGCTCAGCCCCTTGTCGATCTGCTGCTTGAGCGCCATGTTCTCGGCTTCAATCCGCTTGATATCCTGCTGCATTTTCAGGATCGTCGCATTCATTTGATAAATTTGCGCATAGCGCCACAGGATAACGCCCGCCACAAGGACAAGCACGGCCACCGTAAATAAATATAACAGCTTTTCCTGTGTTGGCAACGATTTATTGCGGTATACGACTTTTCGCGTCTCTTTTACTTTGACTGTGCGGCTCGGTTCGCGCTTCGGCTCCACTGCCAAATTCCCTTGAATGTATGCAGCCATGCTATGATCCCTCCTTGGGCAATTTTTCCGCTATGCGCAGCTTCGCCGACCTGGCGCGAGGGTTCGCTTCCAGCTCCTCCTCGCTCGCCGTGATCGGTTTCCGGTTGACGAGCTTGAGCACGCCCTTTTTCTGACATACGCAGACAGGAAAATCGGGCGGGCACGTGCACGTTTCAACATTTTTCGCAAACAATCGCTTGCAAATCCTGTCCTCGAGCGAATGAAACGTAATAACCGCCGCCCTCCCGCCGGGAGCGAGGCAGGCAATCGCTTGCTCGAGGGAGTCTTCGAAGGCGCCGAGCTCGTCGTTGACGGCAATGCGCAATGCTTGAAAGCTGCGCTTCGCCGGATGCGGACCGCTCCGCCGCGCCGCTGCCGGGATGCCCGTCTTAATGAGCTCGGCCAGCTGCCCCGTCGTTTCGATCGGAGCGTTGCGGCGTGCCTCGACAATGTTTGCGGCGATGCGGCGCGAGAACTTCTCTTCGCCATATTCGAACAAAATTCGTGCCAACTCTTCGGCAGGCCACTCGTTCACGATCGTTCTCGCCGTTAACGGCGACGATCTGTCCATGCGCATGTCGAGTTCGGCGTCCTGATTGTAGCTGAAGCCGCGCTCGGCTTCGTCCAGCTGCGGCGACGAAACTCCCAAATCGTACAAAATGCCGTCCACGGCCGGGACGCCGTCCCGCATCGCGCGCGGCTCCTGCCGCAGCACGTCTTGCAAATATCGAAAATTGGATTTGACCAGCTTTACGCGGTCGCGATAAGCGGCTAGCCGCTGTTCGGCGTTAGCAAGTGCGGCATCGTCCTGATCGAGCGCGATGAGCAGCCCTTCAGGTCCGAGCCTCGAAGCGATAAGCGAGCTGTGGCCCGCTCCGCCAAGCGTGCAGTCGACGTAAACGCCGTCCGGTTTGACGGCCAAGCCGTCAACGGACTGCTCCAGCAATACGGTAACGTGATGAAACAACGAAGTTCCCTCCTAGTAACGGTTCGGAGCGCCCGGTTACAGATCAAAGTTGAAATCGACGAGCTTCTCGGCGATTTCTCCAAACGACTGTTCGGACTCATTGAAGTAGTTTTCCCAAGTTGATTTACCCCAAATCTCCACCCGGTTGGAAACTCCGATGACAACGCAATCTTTATCCAGCTTGGCGTGCTCGATCAGGTTGTTCGGCAAATTGACCCGGCCCTGCTTGTCCAACTCGCATTCGGTCGCTCCCGAGAAAAAGAAGCGGGTGAACGCGCGGGCGTCGGACTTCATGAGCGGCAGCGCCTTCAGCTTCTGCTCCAGCACGGCCCATTCGGATTTCGGATAAACGAACAAGCATTGATCGAGACCGCGGGTGACGACGAAGGTTTCGCCGAGAGCTTCACGGAACTTGGCGGGAATAATCATACGGCCTTTCTCATCGATGGTGTGCTGATATTCCCCCATGAACATTCCGCTCGCCCCCCTTCCCTCCACTTTACCCCACTTTCCACCACTATTTAATATAAATTCTCCACTCAAACAAAAAATCCTGCTAATTGAGCAGGATTTTGAAAATTTATTTTCATTCCGGTCACTCCGGTTTGTCCGTTTCCGTACGCTCCTGGGTCGTTTCGGCAGGCGGCGCTTCCCGCCTCAGCTCGGCGCGCACTTGCTGCAGCTTGCGTTCGCGCCGCTTTCTGACGGCTAAGTAGACGACGGCGCCGATGCCGGCCAAAACAAGGACGGGGAGCAGAGCGGCAACAACGATTACAATGCCTTGCGCAATTTCGGCAACCACTTTCCACGAGCCGGCCGTCGCTTTTTCCAGCCGCTCCAGGAACGTCGGGTCAGCGCTTTTCTTCGTATTGTCCTTGGCATCCAGCTTCTGGTACATGCGCAGCTCGATCGTCGACAGGGCGACATTCTGGTCTAAATAGCGCATGCGCCCTTTAATTTGCTCGATGTCCGTCTGCACTTTCGACAGTTCATTCGAGAAGGCGACGAGGTCGTCGGTTTTTTGCGCCTTCTCCATGAAGGCGAGCAGCCGCGCTTCCACCGCCTGCTTCGCCTTCAGCCTGGCCTCGAGGTCGACGTACTCCTCGGTCACGTCCTGGCCTTGAACGCTGCGCTGCAGCGAGGGGGAAATGCGCTCGAGCCCGTCGAGGAACGAGGCGAAGCCTTGCGCCGCCACCTTGATCGTGTAGTTGCCGCTGCGCTCGCGGTCGTTCGTCGTCTCCGTGAACTGGAGAATGAACGCGCCGCTTAAAGCCGCGAGATTGCGCAGCTTCGTCTGCGCGTCGCCGTAGTCGGCCACTTCCATAACCAGATTCGCTTTGTAAATCAGCTTGCGGTTGAAGCCTTCGCTGCTGTCGGCGGCAATGGGCGGCGTTATGCTCGCGGCAGGCGCGTTCGGCACCGCGCTTCCCGCCGGTTGTTTCGGCGCAGCGTTCGTTTGTGCCGCCTGATTGCTTACCGATGCCGCGTTTTTATCGGCCGCCTGATCTTTTTTCGCCATCGACTCGGATTTCGCATCGGCGGCCGCAGCCGGCATAGCCGGCGCGGATGACGCCGCGCCGCTCGCTGTGCTCGCCGCTTTGTCATGAGACGCGCTGCCTGCAGCCGGTCAGCGCCATGACGGCGAGGCAGTACAGCTGCCGCAAGCAGCCCGCCGACCGCCCGCCGCAGTCTGCTTCTCCTCCGCGAGCTTGATTCAACCGCGTCTGTCCGTATGTTCCCGATCCCCCTCATCTTCTTGCCCCCTTATCCATAATTTTGCGGTACACCCTCTAAACGGCAGCAGGTGGCGCAAGGTTGCTCGGAAGAAAGGGCGATTAAGCAAAAAAGCTGCAACCGCCGTCCGGAGACGGTGGTCCAGCTTTTTAACCAAAATAAAGAATGTTCTCAATGCTCCGCCCAGCTGTCGAGGTACGCTTTCTGCTCGGCGGTGAGCGAGTCGATGCCGATGCCGAGCGCCTCCAGCTTGTAGCGCGCCACCTGCTCGTCAAGCTCATACGGCACATTGATCACTTTCGAACCGATTTCCTTGTAGCGGTCGTTCACGTATTTCAGCGACATCGCTTGCAGCGCGAACGTCATATCCATAATTTCAGCCGGATGGCCGTCGCCCGCCGCCAAATTGACGAGGCGCCCTTCCGCCAGCAAATAAAATTTGCGGCCGTCGGCCAAGCTGAATTCCTCGATGTTGCGGCGCACCGTGCGCTTCGCTACAGACAGCGCCTCGAGCTCCGGCTTGTTCACCTCGACGTCGAAGTGGCCGGCATTGGACAAAATTGCGCCGTCCTTCATCACTTTGTAATGCTCGCCGCGAATGACGTCGCGGTTGCCGGTGACGGTGATGAAGTAGTCGCCGATTTTGGCCGCTTCCAGCATCGGCATAACGGCAAAGCCGTCCATATACGCTTCGACCGCTTTGATCGCATCGACTTCCACGACGACGACGTTCGCGCCGAGCCCTTTGGCCCGCATCGCCACGCCTTTGCCGCACCAGCCGTAGCCGCAGACGACGACCGTCTTGCCGGCGACGACGAGGTTCGTCGTACGGTTAATGCCGTCGAACACGGACTGCCCTGTGCCGTAGCGATTGTCGAACAAATACTTGCAGTAAGCGTCGTTAACAGCGACCATCGGGAACCGCAGCTTTCCATCCTTTTCCATCGCCTTCAGGCGCAAAATGCCTGTCGTCGTCTCTTCCGCGCCGCCGCGTACCGTTTTCAAGAGGTCCTGGCGTTCGGAATGGAGCGTCGAGACGAGATCGCCGCCGTCGTCGATAATGAGGTCCGGCTGCGTTTCCAGCGACTTGATCAGCAGCGCTTTGTATTCCTCCGGAGACGGGTTGTATTTGGCGAACACGGTGATGCCGTCTTCTACGAGCGCGGCGCAAATATCGTCCTGCGTCGACAGCGGGTTGCTGCCTGTCATCGTCACTTGCGCTCCGCCCGCTTGAATGACTTTGCCGAGGTAAGCCGTCTTCGCCTCCAGATGCAGCGAGATCGTTACCTTCAGCCCTTGGAACGGCTTTTCTTTCTCGAACCCCGCGCGGATGCGGTTCAGCACCGGCATGTGGGCGCTTGCCCAATCAATTTTCAGACGCCTTCCGGAGCCAGCTTCGGGTCGGCGATAATGCTTTGGTTAACGGCATTTGTCATCGGTTACATACAACCTCTCTTCTCATAGATAGACGAGCAGGTGGCTGCCGTCGAGAGCGAGTCGCGTTTGCGCCAGCTCATGCAGCCAACCGTCGCCGTAGCGGTTCAAATAAGCAAGTATATTATATACTCTTTCCTGCGGTTTGCCGAGAGGCAGAACGGATAACCGGATGCGTTCGAGCTGGCGCAGGGAGGCACCCGATTGCGACTGCTGGGCGTCTGTCGCTTTGGCGAGCAAATAATCGATCTGCTCGACGATTTTGCTCATGTTCGTGTCGCCCAATTTTCTAAGCCCCGGATTCACGCCGGCGAGCAGTTCGATCAGCGGCTCGTAATCTTCGCGGAACCGCCGCTTCACGTCGCCGAACCGTTCTTCGAGCTGCAGCGTGTCCTGCGCTTTCAGCCATGCGGCCTTGCGCTCCTCGAACCGCTCCACGACGTCCATGACGGTTAGCTCGTATTTGCGCATATGCTTTTGCACCGTGCCTTCGAGCAGCGTCGCTTCCACGCGCGGCACAATCGGCGGCTGGCGCATGCCCATCGCCGCAAACGCCTGCTTCAGAAGCGCCCAATAGGCGATTTCGCCGGGACCGAGAACGGTGGCCAGCACCGGAAACAAATATTCCTGCATGAGCGGGCGGGTCATGACGTTGTTGCTGAACGATTCCGGCTGCGTTTGCAAACGGGCCAGCAGCTCCTCCTTGGTGAGCCGCACCGACCCTCTCCGATTGGCGAAATACGGCCCTTCCCGATGCAGCAGCGTGCGCTCGCCCTGCTCGAACAAAAACAAGTTGGCGGCGTTCGCCGCAACTTCCGCCTGCACCGGATAGCCGAGCGCTTGAACGCGGCTCTGGCCGGAGAGCAGCGCTTCCCCCAGCTGCTCGTTGTCCGCGATCAGCCGTTCGAACCAGCCGGCTTCCAGACAGCGCAAGTGCGGGTCGTCCGAATCGAGCAGAACAAGGCCATAGCGGCCGAACAGCCATGCGATCATCCGCGCAAAAAAATCGGACAGCGTTGCGCTCGCTGCGGCGAAATCGCGCAGCAAGCCGAGCCACTGGCTTTTATACTCGGTATCCATCAGCAGCACGTCCAGCTGCGCCAAAATGGACTCCCACTCTTCCGGCGACACCGGCGTCCGGCTAACCGAAGTGCGGTGGGCCGCTTCTTTCGCCAGACGAAGCTTTTCCACCTCGTTCTGATTCGTCAGCACATGAATGTGATCGACTTCGTCCCAGTCGTGGTCTTCCCCGGCGATCCAAAATACGGGCGCCACAGGCCGGCCGAGCCGTTCGGACGCTTGCCGCGCCGTCTCCAGAATCGTGATCGCCTTGAAGATGACGAGCAGAGGGCCCGTAAACAGGCCCGCCTGCTGGCCGCCGACTACGGCCAGCGCTTCGCCTCTGCGCAGCGCTTCGATATGCTCCAGCGCGGCTGCGCCGCTGCCCATCGTTTCGTTGTACCGTCTCAGCACATCCGCCAGCCGCTCCCGGTCCGCGCGCGGCGAACCGCCTGCATCGAGCCAGTCTGCCCGCTCCCGCCACATGTCCGGCGCCGATGGATCGTATTCGAACAGTTCGCGCACGCGCTCGAACTGACGTATGTAATGCTCGGCGATCGGTTGACCGCTTTTCCATATAATCGACTCCAGCTGCACTGGTCGTTCCTCCCCACCAATCAATATTCTCATTGTACAACCGCGCAGCTTCGCCGTCAAAACGACATGCCCCCCGGCTCGGCCGGAGGGCATGCGGCAATCGCTTAATACAGATGGCAGGCAACGTGATGGCCCGGCTCCACTTCTTTGAGCACCGGCTTCGCCGCAGCGCATTCCGGCATCGCTTTCGGACAGCGCGTCCGGAACGGGCAGCCGCTCGGCGGATTAAGCGGGCTCGGCACTTCACCTTCGAGGATGATGCGCTCGCGCCTCCGCTCGATTTCCGGGTCCGGAATCGGAATGGCGGAAAGCAGCGACTCCGTATACGGATGGAGCGGCTTCGCATAAAGATCTTGCGAAGACGTCACTTCGACCAGGTTGCCGAGGTACATAACCCCGATCCGGTCCGAAATATGCTTCACCATCGCCAAATCGTGGGCGATAAACAAATACGTGAGGCCGTGATCTTTTTGCAGCTTCTTGAACAGATTGACGACTTGCGCTTGTACCGAAACGTCAAGCGCGGAGATCGGCTCGTCGGCGATAATGAACTGCGGCTCAATCGCCAGCGCGCGGGCGATCCCGATCCGCTGCCGCTGGCCGCCCGAAAATTCGTGCGGGAAACGGTTCGCGTGCTCTTCGTTCAAACCGACGTCGCTGAGCAGCTGCATGACGCGCGCTCTCCGCTTTGCGCCGGTATACAGGCCGTGAATGTCGATGCCTTCGGCGATAATGTTGCCGACGGTCATCCGCGGGTTGAGCGACGCGTACGGATCTTGGTACACCATCTGCATGTTGCGGTTGAACTGCTTCAGCTTTTTGCCGCTCAGCTTGTGGATGTCCTCGCCGTTAAACAGCACTTGTCCGGAAGTCGCGTTATACAGGCGAATGATCGTGCGTCCGGCCGTCGATTTGCCGCAGCCGGATTCACCGACGAGACCGAACGTCTCACCGCGGGCGATATCGATGGAGAAGCTGTCGACGGCCTTCAAAATGCGGCCGCCGCCGACGTTGAAATGCTTTTTCATGTCGCGGACTTGCAAAATCGGTTGTTCAGCCATGCTTGCGACCTCCTGCCTCGACGGGACGTTCGACCTTCGGCGCGTCTGGATGCAGCAGCCAGCACGCGGCGGAATGGTCGGCCGTCAGTTTGGTGTGGTCCGGATCTTCCTCCAGACATACTTGCATAGCGTACGGGCAACGTGCGGCGAAGGCGCATCCTTTCGGCGGCGCGAACAGATCGGGCGGCGTGCCCGGAATCGGAACGAGATCGCCCCCGCCCATTTCGTCCAGACGAGGAATCGACCGGAGCAAGCCCCATGTGTAAGGATGCTGCGGATTGTAAAACACCTCGTCCACAGTGCCCTGCTCCACCACTTTGCCGGCGTACATGACGATGACCCGCTGCGCCATCTCGGCGACGACGCCGAGATCGTGGGTAATGATGATGATCGAAGCTTGCGTTTGCTCCGACAGCTTTTTCATGAGATCGATAATTTGCGCCTGAATCGTCACGTCGAGCGCCGTCGTCGGCTCGTCGGCGATCAGCAGCTTCGGATTGCACGCCAGGGAGATCGCAATCATGACGCGTTGGCGCATCCCGCCCGACAGCTCGTGCGGGTATTGAAGAATGCGGCTTTCCGGATTCGAAATGCCGACCAGATTCAGCAGCTCGAGCGCGCGCTTGTTAGCGGCGTCGCCGGTAATGCGCTGATGCTTGCGCAATCCTTCCGTAATCTGCTTGCCTACCGTCATCGTCGGATTGAGCGAGGTCATCGGATCCTGGAAAATCATTCCCATCTCCGAGCCGCGAATATGCTCCATCTGGCGATCCGACAATTTCGTAATTTCGATGTCTCCGTCGAACAAAATCGAACCGCTCTTAATCCGGCTCGGCGGAGTCGGCGTCAGACGCATAATCGTCTGCGCCGTTACCGATTTGCCGCAGCCGGACTCACCGACGATGGCCAATACTTCGCCCTTTTTCAGATCGAACGAAACGCCGCGCACGGCTTGAACTTCGCCGGCATACGTATCGAAAGAGACCTTCAGGTCTTTGACTGACAAAATCGTGTCACTCACGTGCTTCTCTCCTCCCCTACTTTCTCATCTTCGGATCGAGCGCATCGCGCAAACCGTCACCGAGCACGTTGAAGCTTAGCAAAATCAAGCTGAACACAGCCGTCGGGAACAGCAAACGGTGCGGATAAAGACGCATATAAGTCGCGCCGTCGGAAAGCAAATATCCGAGCGAAGCAAGCGGAACGCGCACGCCGAGGCCGATGAAGCTGAGGAACGCTTCAACGAAAATGGCCTGAGGCACGACGAACGTAATTTGCACGATGATAATGCCGAGCGCGTTCGGGATCAGGTGGCGGAAAATGATGCGCCACGGCGACGAGCCGAGCGTCCGCGACGCGAGCACGTATTCCTGCTCCTTGAGCGACAGCACCTGGCCGCGCACGAGTCGCGCCATCGGCACCCAGCCGGTAATGGCGTACGCCAAAATGATCGAGGAAACGCCCGGACCGATAACCATAATGAGCAAAATGGCGATCAGCAAATAAGGAATCGAATAGACGATTTCAATGACGCGCTGCATAATATCGTCGACGCGGCCGCCGAAGTAGCCGGAAATGCCGCCGTAAATAACGCCTACGATCAAATCGATGATCGCCGCGATGATGCCGATCATCAGCGAGATGCGCGCCCCGACCCAGACGCGGGTCCACAAATCGCGGCCGAAATCGTCATTGCCGAACCAGTACTCCGCCGACGGGCCGTGATTGCGAAGCGTCAACATTTGTTGGTCGTATTTGTAATGCGAGAACATCGGAGCGAAGATCGCCAGCAATGCGATCAACACAAGTATGGTCAAGCCGGCCATGGCCAGTCTGTTTTTCCGAAGTCGGCGCCACGCATCCTTCCAATAGTTGACGGAAGGCCGGACAATACGTTCCGTACCGAGTGTTTCTTTTGCGACGGGAGCGAATTTGGAGCTGTTCAGTTCCACTCTTACCTACTCCCCTTTCCCAAACGAATCCGCGGGTCAACGAGACCGTAAATGATGTCGGTAAAAAAGATGACAATCATGAGTACAACCGCATAAAAAATCGTCAAGCCGCTAATCATCGTATAATCGTTCGAATATACCGAAGAGACGAATTGATCGCCTAAACCGGGAACGGAAAAAATTTTCTCGACAACGAGCGTTCCGGTAATGGTGTTGACAAAGATCGGTCCCAAAATCGTAATGACCGGCAAAATGGCGTTGCGAATCGTATGCTTCCATACGATCGACAGCTTGTTCAAGCCTTTGGCTCGCGCCGTTTTAATATAATCCTGGTTCAGCACGTCGAGCATCGAAGTCCGCATCAGGCGGGCCAAAATCGCCAGCGTGCCGAAGGAGAGCGCAAAGCCCGGCAAAATCATATACTGCGGCCCTTTCCATAAACCGGCCGGCAGCCAGCCCAGCTTGACGCCGACGTAGTACGACAAAATCGGCCCTAGCACGAAGGACGGGATAGAGACGCCAAGAACCGCGATAAACATCGCCGTGTAATCTTGCCATTTGCCGTGCTTCAGCGAAGCGAAAATACCGAGCGGCAGGCCGATGAGTACGGCCAGGCACGTCGAGAAAATGCCGAGCTCGAGCGACGCCGGGAACCCTTGCTTGATGACGCTTGTTACTTTACGGTTCGGGAACTGGAACGATACGCCGAGATCCCCTTGAACGACGTTGCCGATATAATGCGTATACTGTTGCCACAGCGGTTTATCCAAACCGTATTCCCGCATAAGCACCGCCTTGACGTCTTTCGGGATTTTATTCGACATTTCACCGAACGGATCGCCGGGCAAGTTTTTCATCAGCACAAACGTGAACGAAATGATGAGCCATAACGTAATGAGCATATATACGAAACGGCGCAGCGTATATTTCAGCAATGCTGTCCCCTCCTTGGTAGACTTGGAATTCAAGAAGAAAAGGCCGTCCCGCGAGGGTGTAAACGGCCTCTCCTCTTGTAGCTACACTATTAACCGCTGCTGCCTTATTTCACGCTAGCCCAGCGAACTTCCCACTCAACGCCGTATGCCGGCAAGAACATTCCGTCGATGGACGGACGCTTCAGATAGACGCGGGTCCGGAAATAGAGCGGAGCGACAGGCATATCGTTCATCAAAATTTTCTCTGCGTCGACAAGCATCTTGGAGCGAGCAGCCGGATCGGCAGATTCGCGAGCACCCTTGATCAGCTTGTCGTAGTCAGGGTTGGAGTAATCGCCTTCGTCAAACTCGCCGCCCGTTTCCCACATGTCGAGGAACGTCATCGGATCGTTATAGTCGGCGCCCCACAGGGACAGTACCGCGTCAAAATCGTGCTTCGAGGACTTGTCGAGACGAAGCGCGTGCGGCACCGGATCGGCTACGGCATCTACGCCGAGGTTCGTTTTCCATTGGGAAACGATGAACTCGAGCTGCTTCTTCGCCGTTTCCGTATCGTCAGCCATCAGCTTGAACTGCGGCAGGGAAGTCATGCCGGCTTCTTTCAAACCGTCGGCCAGAAGCTGCTTCGCCTTCGCTGCATCGAACTTCGGCTCGGTCTCGCCAGCCGATTTGCGGAATTCCTGGCCGTTGCCGTCAGCCGTTCCGTTCGGTACAAGGCCGGTAGCCGCGACGGAGCCGTTGGCGAGCGTTACGTCTACGAAAGCTTGACGGTCGATGCCGAGCGCCAGCGCTTGACGGATTTTGGCGTTGCCGAACGCTTTGTTTTTCTTCGTTTGGAACATGATGTAGCTGTTCGTCAGCTCCGGCTTCAGGGCGACGTCCGGCTTGCCTTGGTACAGCTTGATTTGGTCGCCTTTGATCTCGGTTACGTCGGCGGCGTTCGTTTCGTACAAGTTTTGGCCGGTGTTCGTATCTTTCACGATTTGTACCGTAAACTTGTCGAGCTTCACGCTTTTCGCGTCCCAATACTTGTCGTTCTTTACGAATTCAAGCGATTGGCCGTGATCCCATTTCACCAGCTTGAACGGGCCTGCGCCGATAACTTTGTCCGCGTCTGCGCCGTACTTGTCGCCGGCTTGCTTCACGAAATCTTCGCGCTGCGGGAAAAATACTTGGAAGCCCATCAGTTCTTTGAAGAACGTGATCGGACGAACAAGCTTCACTTCGAGCGTCTTGTCGTCGATCGCTTTGGCGCCGAAGTTATCCATCGCTTTTTTCAGCTCGTCCGGAGTCTTCGACTTCAGGATTTCGTCGCCGCCCTTAATCCAGGCAACCATGAAGCTGTATTGCGCTTTCGTCGCCGGGTCGAGCGTCCGCTTCCATGCATATACGAAGTCTTGAGCTTTGACCGGCTGGCCGTCGGCCCATTGCGCGTCGCGCAGCTTGAACGTCCAGGTGAGGCCGTCGGCTGATACGGTCGGGTCGCCTGCGGCAAGATCCGGCTGGGCTTTGCCGTCTTTGTCGATGCGGTATAAGCCGGAGTTATACTCGTTGAGCATCGTGTAACCGATGGCGGCCGTCAGTTTCGAGCCGTCCAATACCGGCGGTTCAGCCGCTACGTTAATTTTCAGTTCTTGCGGTTTGGCCGGTGCTGCCGGCTTTGATGTGTCCCCCGAGTTAGACGGAGCGGATGGCTGCGCAGCATCTTGCTTCGTTGCGCATCCCGCGGCTACGCTGCCCACCAATGTAAGCGCTACCGCAGTAGAAAGCCACTTGTTCGCTTTCATACAAGTCCTCCTTTGAATAAATAAATGGATGCTGCTATGGCAAGGCGTCAAGTCGGATCTCACCAATACCTGACACCGTAAACCCTTGGTCAAAACGGAGTATGTGGAATACATTTTGGCATAAAACAGCGGACTCGTCAACAATTCTTATCTCATTTGTTGGCAAAACTGACATAATTCGTCACATATAGTTACATGATCTTGCCATAATAATGACGCGTAAGTATTTGTGTCGATAATTAAACCGCTACCAATTCCCTATTATACAACCACAGGTCAATAAAATCTACTTGAAATTTTTTGACTTCGTCTGTAATTTTGTTACTTAAGTCGCATGCAGTCCGGCGCAATAGGTTCCGTCTCCGTTGCGGGCTTACGGGCCGCTCTTTCCCCTTACTATTTAAGCGAATTTGATCAAATATGCTCCGATATTCAAGACTAAAAACACGACGTACAAGGCAGACAAGCATACAAAACCGATGCGCCACACGATGCGCACGATTTTTCTCATGTCTATCGCGCCCTTCTCCCTGTTCTGGTACCCGCCCAACAGGCCTACGGCGATCAAAATCGCCAGAACGATGAGCCAGAAGCCGAAGTTGCTTTGAAACAAACGATTCCACATCGAAGCGACGGCGCCTACGAGAAGCAGCGTCGTGACGTCCATCGCCAGCCGGGTCGACCGCTTCTTGTCGCGAAAAATCAAGTAGCCGAGCCCCCAAAACAGCGCAAATGCGAGGAACGGCACGGTGGCCAGCAGCGCGTACACCGTGGCGATGCCGTGAAGCAGTGAGGTCAACGCCCCTCACCATCCTCTCTCCAATTGTTGCACGATGCGATATACCGTTTCCGTTACCGGAACATGAACGCCGTGCTTCGCCGCGATCCGGACGATAGCGCCGCTGATCCATTCGTTCTCCGTCATCCGCCCCGCTTCGATATCTTGCAGCATCGACGAACGGTTGGCGGCTGTGCGCCGGCATACGCCGGCAATGCGCTCGGCTATTTGGGCGGAAATCTCCGCCCCTTCCGCCGCAGCGACGGCGACCGCTTCATCCGTCAAGCTGCGGATCAGCGCCTGCGCCGCTGCCGATTGCAGCAACAGTCCGTTCGGCACGCGCCAAATGGCCGTTAACGGATTGATGACGGCATTGATTAACAATTTGTTCCATACGGATGTATGAATGTGTTTCGACACGGAAGCGTCGAATCCTGCATTCGCCAGCGGCTGCACCAGTTTTTTTTGCAATAGCTCAAAGCGTTGCTGCGGTTCGTCAGAGCGGGAGGCGTCGCCGATTTCCGTAAGTCCTGCTCCGGTGTGGTCGACTTCGCTCGGCGACAACCTGCGGGCGCCCTCCGTCGTAACCGCGATCAACAGCTTGGCGTCCGGCGCGGCGGCGGCAATCGTGTCGATATGACCGATGCCGTTTTGCCAGCAGACGATGCCGTGCACCGGCGCCGCCGCCTGCAGACCGGACAGCAAAGCGCTGTCAATCGCCTGCTGCTTCACCGTGAGCAGCACCCAGTCCGGCCGTTCCCCGGCATTCGTCAACGTAAGCGTCTCGGCAAAAGACCGCGCTGCCACTTGCGCGCGAAACGACCCGCCCGGCTCGCGGACCGTGACGCCTTCCCGGCGAATTGTTTCCGCCTGCTCCTCGCTTCTCGTTACGAGCTCCACTTGCGCTTCGCCCGCCGCCGCCAACTTGCCGGCCAGCAAGAGCCCGATCGACCCGCCGCCGATAATCCGCAACCGCTGCATGGGCGTGCCCCCCCCCCCTTTTCGCCGTGTCCCTATCTTCCACCACTATAGCAAAAAGTGGCGCGGCAAAAAAATAAGAAAAACTTCTTTCGAAGTTTTGCAGTTTGTCGAGAAAGGCGGAGCGGAGGATGGGAATGTAGGTCTTGGAGCGTAGCGTGCGCCTTTGAACTCGTGTTCCGGCCTTGTTGTTGAATTCAAGGGAACACGAGTTCAACGAAGCCGGAGACCCACATTCCCAATCCGCAGCGCAGCCTACTTTCTCGACAGTCTGAAAAGCTTCTTTCGAAGCTTTGCATGCCGTATAGCATGTTCATCTGCCCGCTTGATCGCTTCACAGAACTTAAACCTTCTTTATAAGAAGAAACGGGCAAGGCCGTTCGTTTCGGCAGCCTCCGCTTCCCGTACGGAATCGGCCGACAATAGAGAGCAAGCGATATGTGTCCGATGGAGCAAAAAAGCGAGATTTCGCAAGCGCAGCCTGCAAATCTCGCTTTATTGTCCGCCCGCCGTCCTGGCGCTTTCTATTCGATGCGTTCCAGATTGCCGTTCGCATCCATCTTGAAGCGGGCTCTCGCTTCTTCGTCCTCTTCCGCCAAAAACGCCAGCTTGCGCGCCCGGTCCATAATCTGAATGAGCGCTTTATAATCGTCGTTCACGACGCGGTAATCGGTTTCCACTTCATTCACTTGCTTGCTCAGCTTATCGTTCTCGCGGCGGTACATATCAAGCTGCTCCTGGGTTTCCTGCAGCTCGCGCTCGAGCCCTTTAATTTGCCGCGCCATCTCTTGGTACGTAGCTTTCCAACCGCGCAAAAAGCGGATGACGGCATCGATCGAAAGCGAATCTTCCGTGAACGAATCCGTCTTCACGGTGCCCTGTTCGTGATCGAGCAGTGCGGTAGCGCTGCCTGAAATCGAAGCGACAGTGCTCTGCTTTTTCATTTGGCTGCGTTTTTGCCGCTGTGCTTTTGCAATTTGAATGGCGGCTTCATATTTTTTGCGCACGAAGCTGTTCCAACGGAAACCGCAAGCCGCCGCCGTGCGCCCGATGCGCTCGCCGACTTCCTCGAATGCGGACAGTTGAGTGCTCCCCTCGCGAATATGGCGCAGCGTCACCTCGGCCAAAATCAAATCGTCCTCGTCGCTCCATGCGTCCTGTCTAATTGCAGACATATCGTGTCCTCCCTATTATTGACGGTCGTGCGTTTTGCGTTGCCTCTAACGGGTCTTAGTTCATCTTTATGCCCATGGTAGAGTTCATAGAATCTATTTCATACTAAATGGTATTGCCAATTTTTTTGACGCTCATACATGATCGCGTGTGAAATGGGAAACCTAGAAAAAGCGCAGGACAATGTTGCGAAATTCGTCACGGATTTGGCGTTTACACACCAGTGGGCAAAAGGTATAATGTGTGGTAGTTATTGCTTGCGCAAAGACGGGATAGAGAGGGGGAAGCATCTACATGGATCGCATGTTTCGCGTACTTGGCTTCTGGACGCTGGCTATCGCGCTGATGGCTCTGGCTGGAGATATGGTTCCGATGTCGCTCATTTTCTTTTTTCAGACGGCCGTATTCGTACTTCTCGGTTATATGAAACTGACCGAACGTGCTTACATACTGCTGTTTTGGGGCTACATGATCGTTGCTTTCGGCGGATTTACGTATTGGTCGTTCTTCAAGCTGTCTTCCATTTAACTCCCGTAAAATCAAGCGGTTCGGCCACGAGGGCCGAACCGCTTTTTTTGTGCCGGATTCCCGGCTTTAGCGCTGCAGCTTTTCCAGCATCAGCACTTTGAACAGCTCGCTCATATTATCGCTAAGCAGCAGCTGTCGAACCGCACGGTTGCGCCTCGCGACCGGCCCGAACGGGTCGCCGTAGCCGCCTTCCTGCAGCAGCTGCAGCGCGCCGTGCCGCAGCAAAAACTCGCGCTGCGTCAACAGCTCGCTGCGCGTGGCTCCGGCGGCAATGCCGGCCCGCTCGCACGCGCTGAAATTGACGTGAGCGGTCAAATCCTGCCCGCCTACTCGCTCATAAGGGCGCTCCGCCGCTACATGGCGGCTGTAACCGAGCAGCGTGCCGCGCATCCGGTGCGGCGCATAGAGCTCGGCGCTCACATCGCCGTAGTCAATGACGAGCAGCCGTCCGCGGCGCAGCCGCTTGCACATGCGCGCGACCCATGCGTCCGCGTCCAGATTGACTTCGGCGCGCTGGCCGGGGGCAAGATGCACCCCTTCCGCCGCGAGATAGGCGGCGATGTGCGGATCGGACAGCGGCTTGCGGCGCTCCGTGAAACGCCGCCGGTCTGCATCCCAGGCGACGAAAATTTGATGCGGCCGTCCCGCATCATCCGCTTCGAGCAAATGTACGGGAAAAGCGTCGAGCAGCTCGTTGGCGATGGCGAGCACTCCTTCCGTCTCCCCCCGCTCCAGCCATTCCGCTTCGCTGCTCCACCTTACTTTGCCGGGATGCAAGGCAAGCGCTTCCTGCTGCAGAGTGCGGTGGAACGGGCTTGTCTCGATCATGACAAGCTGTACGGATGAATAGGCGGCATCGCCTCGCTGCCGCAGCGCGTCCAGCAGCTGCGCCGCAAGGCGGCCGCTTCCGCCGCCGAACTCGACGACGGTCAGCCTGCCGCCGGGAGCAGCGAGCGCCGCAGCCGCTTCCGCGGCATACGCGGCGAGCACCTCGCCCATCACCGTGCCGACGTTCGAGCTTGTATAGAAGTCGCCTTCCTTCCCTATCTTGGGCCGCTCCGTGCGGTAATAGCCGTATTGTTCGTGATATAAAGCTTGCTCCATATAGTCGCGGAACGGGATCGCTCCGTCCGGGCTATTTTGCATGAGGCGGATCAGGTGCGCGATCAATTCGGGATGTCCCAGCTCGTCTGTCATCGGGGCTTTCGCTCCTTTTGCCGCCCGTATGCTGTATGAGTTTGTCTAAAGACAAATATGGGCGGACTCGCTATAATAGAGAATGGTTAATATGAAAAAGGAGAGAACCCTACTATTATGGTAACCGCACGCAAATGGATGGCCACCGCCGCTCTGGCCTCGCTCCTCGTACCGCTGCTCGGCGGCTGCACCGATCATAACGCCATCAAACAATCCGTACAGCAGGCAATCGCCAAGCAAAAGGAAATGAAAACTTACAAATTCAGCGGCAGCGCCAGTTTAAACCTCGGTGCGGGATTGCCCGTTGATGGCGGCAACCCGATGACCGCCGCGGTACTCGGTTCGCTTAAGGACAGCACCATCGAATGGTCCGGCGTGTCGAGCGTCGAGCCGGTCCGGCTGGAAGCCGACGTGAAAGTGACGCCGAAAGGGTCCTCCACCCCGTTTACGCTGCCTTTTCTTATTAAAGATAACAAAATGTACGTAAGCTTGCCACTGATCAACAAGCCGGACGAATTTTACGCCATCGATTTGGCGCAGCTCGGACAAGGCGGCGGAACGCCGCTTTCGGCGGACAATTTGAAAAATACGCCGCAGGTGACGTCCGCGATATGGTCCGCCTTCGCCGACGCCATCGACGCCAAATGGTTCGAGCAGGCGAAAGACCCGGTCACGCTGCCGGACGGCAAGCCGGCGAAATCTTATACGATCGCCGTGAACGACAAAAATGCGGCCGAAATCAACGCTGCCGTCAGCGCCAAGCTGCCTGAAATCGCCGGCCTGCTGCAGACAAACGGCCTGGTCAGCGCCGACCAAGCGGCTAAATGGAAGGCGGCCAAAGGCTATATTGAGCTTCAGCCGCCAAGCAAGCTGACGCTGCTCGTCGACGACCAGGGCTTCGTGCGCGACGAGAAGCTGGAGCTAACCTATAAGCTCACGGGTGCGGACGGCAAAACGTCCAACAACCAGACGACGCTGCACGAAGCGTACGAGCAAATCAACCAAGCGCCGCAATTCCAAAAAGATGCGCCGGCGCCGGCGAAAACAAAGCCGTTCGACGATGTGCTGAAGCTGCTGAAGCCGAAAAAATAAGCGTCGGCCTTGAAAAAAGCGCGTCTTCCCAGGGTGGGAAGGCGCGCTTTTTGTTTGACGGACGAACCATCATGGAGGACTAGAGTCGCGAATATAAATATGCTATGTTACAGATAGAGGGGGCGGAGCGGCGTGTTCAGACGTACTGCGGCGCCGATGCTGATCGTTGTGCTGCTGCTAGGTTTTTGCTTGTCCGTGACGCCTGCTGCGTATGCGGAGATGGGCGACGGCAAGGCCGCCGGCGCGGATGCGGAGGCGCTTGTGCAAAAGGGGCTGACGATCGCGGAGATTGACCGGGAGCTGGAGCGGCTGCGGCAGGAAGACGCCGCTCTGACCGCACAAATCGCGGATTCGGAAAAGCAGGTTGCGGCGCAAACCAAGCTGGTCCAAAGCAAGCGCCAGCATGCCGGCCGCGTGCTGCGCGCCTATTATATGGGCGAACGGGACTCGCTGTGGCTGCTGCTGTTCTCGCTCCATTCGTTTCAGGACGCCGTGAAAACGTTCGAATATTTAAGCATGATCATCGCCGGGGATCAGCGCAAGCTGGCCGACTATATGGCGGCCATGACCGAAATGAAGAAGCTGCAAGCCGGGCTCGTTAACGCACAAGCGAAGTTGAAGCAAGCCGAAGCCGAATATTTGGCGCAGCGCGACCGCCTCATACGGCTTCAGGACGAGCTTGACAAGCAGCTGGCCGCAACTCCGGAGGCGCAGGAAGTGATGAAGCGGATCGAAACCGTTACCACCACGTGGCAGCAGCGCGGCATGCCGCTGTTCAGGAACTATTTCGACGCTCTTTCCGAAGCGATGAAAGCTTTGCCCGAGCTGGCCGCCAAAGGGCCGGACGGCAAACCGCGCCTTACGCTGGACGGCCTCAACGCGACGTTCGCCATTAGCATGGGGACTTGAACGATTTTTTGCGGGCGCGTAACGCTCTGTTTCGCGATTTGACGTTCCGTTTCGTCGTGGGCGGAGTTGCCGCGGAAGGAAAGCATGACGACTTGTCGCTGTCGATCCAGGGCGCATACGAGCTGGATACTGGCCAAAAAACGATCGCCTTCCGTGTGCGCAAGCTGATTTTCAACGGCTACGAGCTGCCCGATACGACCGTACGCGATCTGGAACGGCAGGTCGACCTGAGCATTAATACAAAGAAGCTCGTGTCGTTCCTAGAGCCGACGGAGTTGAAGCAAGAAGAAGGCAAACTGACGATCCGCATGAAATTGAACTTCTAAACGGCGAAAGCTTAAAGAAAGGTTGACGGCCCATCATGAACTTGGAATCGAAAATCGGCGTGGCCATGACGCTTCCGGAAGGCAAGCTGCCGGGCTTCTATGCGCAAATCGTGAAAGGACTCGCGAGCCGCGTGCAGCTGTTCGACCGCGACAAGGAGCTGCTTGTCGTCAGCACCGCAGAAGAGCGCGACGCCGTTCAAGACGTATTGCGCCAATATAAGGTAGCAAACGAAGAGCTGGAGCTCGTCTTGCTGCCCGCGGAGGCGGCGGCGACGCCTTTGTTCGACGATTACGGCTTTACGACCCGCTCCGAAAACCGCTACTTGTATCGCGACCAGGTCCTGCTGTTCACTTTGCATTCAGACGCTCCGGGAGGCGAGCGCGATCTGGCGCTGCAGCAAATCGGCGAGTTTTTGATCGCGAGCGCCCCTGCCGGCCCCGGCGAAGTTGACGAGTCCAGCGCCGTCCTGGCGGTAGACCGCCAACATGACGAGCTGATGCAACGCATTGCGAAAGCTTATCATTGCCGCGTCGAATGGGTATGAATGAACAGAGAGTAGTTCGTCTGAAGCGGGGGCTACGTCGATAAACATGCCCCTGTAGTTGCTTGGAGAGCAATTACATAAGCGAATTTACCTTGATAGCCCTCTGCAAGTGCCCGGAAAGCAATTGGAGAAGCCCCGGCGCCAACTTCCCGCAAAAATGCGTCCGCAATTGCCTTTTGGGCAACTGCGGACGCATTTTTCACGATGATCGCCTCAGAAATTGCGTTAGCGCAATTACTGAAGCATTTTTAGTCGGGCGACGGGAGCCTCCCCTTGCCCCTCGCCTTACAGCAAATCCGCCGCAAGCTGCGCCAGATGCGACCGTTCGCCGCGCTCGAGCGTTACGTGGCCGGCGATTTTTTCCTGCTTGAACCGTTCCACCACGTAGGAGAGCCCGTTGCTCGTCGCATCGAGGTACGGGTGATCGATCTGTTCGGGGTCGCCGAGCAGGACAATTTTGCTGCCTTCGCCGACGCGCGATACGATCGTCTTGATTTCGTGCTTGGACAAGTTTTGCGCCTCGTCGATAATAATGAATTGGCCGGGGATGGAGCGACCGCGAATGTAAGTTAGCGCCTCCACTTGAATCGAGCCGAGCCCGGCCAAAATTTTCTCGATATCGCCCTGCTTTTTCGTATCGAACAAATACTCGAGATTATCGTAAATCGGCTGCATCCAAGGCCGGAGCTTCTCTTCTTTCTCCCCCGGCAAATAGCCGATATCTTTCCCCATCGGGACGACAGGACGGGCGATGAGCAGCTTTTTGTACTTATGTTCGTCTTCCACTTTCATGAGCCCGGCCGCCAAAGTGAGCAGCGTCTTGCCGGTGCCCGCCTTGCCGGACAGCGTCACGAGCGGAATGTCGTCGTTCAGCAGCAGCTCGAGCGCCATGCGCTGTTGGGCGTTGCGGGCGGCGATGCCCCACACCGGTTCGTTGCTGAGGTACAGCGGCTCCAGCTTTTTGCCGTCGGCGTTCACTTTGAGCAGCGCAGACTTCGACGTGCCGAGCTCGTCTCGCAATATGACAAACTCGTGCGGATTGAGCGCAAACCCGAGGCCCAGCGAACCGACGCCAAGCTGCCGGTACGAATAAAATTCGTCGATGACGCCGGGATGTGCATGGACGGTGACGAAGCCGGCGTACAAATCGCTCGCTCCGGGGACGATCCGGTCCGTCAAATAGTCTTGCGCCGGCAGCCCGAGCACGTCGGCCTTAATCCGTACCAGCGTATCCTTGCTGACCAGCACGACCGGGCACGGTTCGGGTTTGGCTTGCTCCTCGGCAAAGTAATTGAGCGCTACGGCGAGAATGCGGTTGTCGTTCGTCAGCTCGGCGAATACGTCTTGCATTTTGGCGAAGCTGCGGTGATTAAGCTCCACCTTCAGCTTGCCGCCTCCTTCCAGCGGGATCCCGTCATGCAGTCTCCCCTTCGCCCTCAACCCGTCCAGCAGCCGCGATACGTGCCTCGCATTGCGTCCGAGTTCGTCCGCGTTGCGCTTCTTCGAATCGATTTCCTCCAGCACCACCGCAGGGATGATCACATCGTTGTCCTCGAAAGCAAAGATGGCGTTCGGATCTTGAAGCAGTACGTTCGTATCGAGCACATAAATTTTTCTCATCCGAGCTCCCTCCCAGGTTTGGCGATTGGATGTCCGATTTACATAGATCGGTACACGAAAGGACAAACTATCGGCGAAATGTCATGGTACGAAAGGAAGATGAATGTGCGACGGTTACTTGCGGCGGTCATGATGTTGTCCGTATTCGTCGGTTGCAGCAATCAACAGGGTAACGGCGCTTCCCCCTCTCAGGCATCGAATCAGAACAACGTCCGCGTACAGCAGAGCGCCCCGGCGAAGCGGGAGATTGCGAATCCCGCGGAAGTGCAGAACCGAATGGAGCAGCTGGCGCTAAGCGTACCGGGCGTGCACGCCGCCAACTGCGTCGTGTTTGGAAACACGGCGGTCATCGGCATAGACGTGGGGCCAAATATGGATAGATCCAAAATCGGCACGATCAAATATTCGGTCGCCGAAGCGCTGCGCAAAGATCCTTACGGCGCGAATGCGATCGTGACCGCCGACATGGATCTGGGCCAGCGGCTGCGGAATATTCGCGACAAGGCGCGGCAAGGACGAACGGTAACCGGATTTGCGGAAGAGATGGCGGACATTATCGGCCGCATTATTCCGCAGATGCCGGAAGATTTGCGCCGTCCGGCTCCCGATGCGCCGCGCGATGCGGTACAGGGCGGCACAAGCGACTACGCGAACAACCCGAATGCCGGACATTGAGGCAAATCGCGCAATATGGCAAAAGCCAGGCATGCCGTTTGGCATACCTAGGTTTTTTTCATAGCGGCAAACACTTGTCCGTCCAGCTTCTTGGCGGCGCGGATGTCGTACGTTTTCTCGTATTCCGGCTCAGTGCTGATGCGCGCGCCGTAAAACATCGCGTCCCGCACCGCTTGGACCGTGACCTCGATGCAGACCAGGGCAAAAGGCACGTCTTCCAGCCGTTCCGACACGATGTTTGCACTGCCGTAAACGGCATGGACCGAGCCTTCGCCGATGAGCGTAAGCGTCACGTTCGGATTGGCTTTTATGTTCGCGACGAGGCGCGATCTGCCGTCGATGGCGAACCGGACGCGCGCGGCATCCACCGCGTATACCCAGGAAAGCGCCGACACAGCAGGCCCTCCCGTATCCGCATCGATCGTGCCGAGCAGTACCAGTTTCTCTTTCCGCAAGGCGGCGACAAGTGGCTCAGGCAAAGCTGTGATCGTTTCTGCCATAGGATCAAGGCCCCCCCGTCGGGAAAAATGAGTAAGGCAAAGGTTCCTTGCGCTTCAAGTATAGCATAGGATGTGGCGGGCATCCACCATCCGAAGCCCGCCAAGCAAGCAAGTTTATCCTATTGTATCGCCGCTTTGCCGAACTTATGTCGCTTTCGGGATTTCCACTCAGTTGTATTTCGGATTCGCCTCGATATCGGCGAGAAGCCGCTCCGCATGCTCGCGGTCGAACAGCTCGGTTTTCGTCTTGCCGTCCGCCGTATATTTCACATGAATCATCGTTTCGTCCACAGCCGCCACCTCAACATGCGACAAATGATGGTCTTCGCGCAAAATTTGCCCGAAAAAATCGAGCGTCTCCCGCGCCGCGTTGTCGTCCGGACGCGCTTCCGCAACCAGGCGGATCTGCAGCAAATTAAACAAAGCGTCCTGCAGCCTCATCCTACTTCCTCCTCACCATCGGACCTCGTCATTCATTCCCCGAACAGCACGACAAAACGCTCCTGCCGCCACCAGCGGCACATCGCGTCCAGCCACGTTCGCTCCCGCCCCGCCAGCGCGCCAGCCAGCGAGCTGGCCAGCGCCAGCGCATCCGCCGGTGCGAGGAGCCGCTCGAAAAACGCTTCGCCGCAATGCGACAGCGTGTGGTGGCCGCTTCCAAATATAATCGGCCCCGAAACGGCAAGCGAGGGGATGGATCCGTCCGCGGCGCCACAGGCGGAACCGCCGTGCGCCGCCTCGCTCTCCCCCGCCAGCAGCCGTGCTTTAAACAGCGGCAGCAGCCATGGGTGAACGGCATGCAGCCGCTTGCGAAACGCCTCTGCCGCGCCGCTTTCCGCTTGCACCCTTTCGTCTCCGAGAACGACGAAAGGGGCGGTCGTCACCGGCGTCAGCCAAAAGTGCGACATGCCCCTCCCCCTTTGCCATTATGATTGCGACGAGTCGCCCCGCTGCCGCTTCTCGGCGTATGCCCGCACGCGCGTGAGCAGCATCAGGAACAAGGCGACGGCAATGCACAGCACGATCGGCAGCCCGAACAGCTGAAAAATGAGCAGCAAGTAGCAGCCGACCGCCATCGCCGCATATACGACGATCAGCTTCAAGATCGGCAGCCGCCGCGTCGCAAACACTTTATGGTACACATACGCCACCATGACGAAAATGAGCAAATAGGTGATGAGCGTATGGTCGCGGAACCAATCGGTCATCTAGGGCTTCCTCCCCGCGCCTTGCGTTATACGCCCGCTTCCGCCATTTTCCGCTGCTTCTCGGCGCGCTCGCGCTCGCCTTTGTTCAATATTTTTTTGCGCAGGCGGATCGATTTCGGCGTAATTTCGCAGTATTCGTCGTCGTTCAAATATTCGAGCGCCGCTTCCAGCGAGTAAATGCGCGGCGTCTTCATCTTCACCGTTTCTTCTTTCGTTGCCGAGCGCACGTTGGTGAGCGCCTTCTCCTTGCAAATGTTCACGATAATGTCGTTATCGCGGTTATGCTCGCCGACGATCATGCCTTCGTACACTTCGGTGCCCGGATGCACGAACAGAATGCCGCGGTCTTCAACCGACAAAATGCCGTACATCGTCGCCGTTCCCGATTCGCTCGCGACCAGCACGCCTTCGTGGCGGCCTCCGACACCGCTGCCTTGATACGGCCCGTAGCTGTCGAACGCGCTGTTCATCGTGCCGTATCCTTTCGTCAGCGTCAGAAAATGCGTACGGTAGCCGATCAGGCCGCGCGCCGGAATAAGAAATTCAATGCGCACGCTGCCCGTCCCTTGGTTGATCATGTTGACCATTTCGGCTTTGCGCGTGCCGAGGCTTTCCATCACGGCGCCCATGCTTTCTTCCGGTACGTCGATGAGGAGGCGCTCGATCGGCTCCATTTTTTGCCCGTCGATCACTTTAATGATCACTTCCGGCTTCGACACTTGCAGCTCGTATCCTTCGCGGCGCATGTTCTCCAGCAGGATGCCGAGGTGCAGCTCGCCGCGGCCGGAGACGATGAACGCATCCGGCGAATCGGTCTCGTCGACGCGCAGGGCGACGTCCGTTTCCAGCTCCTTGAACAACCGCTCGCGCAGCTTGCGCGACGTTACCCATTTGCCTTCGCGGCCGGCGAACGGCGAGTTGTTGACGAGGAACGTCATCTGCAGCGTCGGTTCGTCGATCTTAAGCACCGGCAGCGGCTCCGGGTTGGCAGGGTCGGCGATCGTCTCGCCGATGTTGATCTCTTTAATGCCGGCGATCGCAATAATGTCGCCCGCTCCGGCCGCTTCGATCTCGACGCGCTTCAGCCCCTGGAAGCCGAACAGCTTCTCGATGCGCGCCTGCTTCGTTTGCCCTTCGCGCGTAATGACGGCCACGGACTGCCCGGCTTTAATGACGCCCCGGTTCACGCGCCCGATGCCGATCCGGCCGAGATAGTCGTTGTAGTCCATCAGCGTGACGAGGAACTGCAGCGGCTCTTCCGTGCTTTCCGTCGGCGCCGGAATGTGCGAGACGATCGTGTCATACAGCGGCTGCATCGTGCTTTGCTGCTTTTCCGGCTCCGGCTCGAGGCTGGACGTGCCCATCAGGCCGGACGCGTACACGACCGGAAAATCGAGTTGCTCGTCGTTCGCGCCCAGCTCGATGAACAGATCAAGCACTTCGTCGAGCACTTCCGCCGGGCGGGCGTTCGGGCGGTCGATCTTGTTGACGACGACGATCGGCGTCAAATTCGCTTCCAGCGCTTTGCGCAGCACGAACTTCGTCTGCGGCATCGTGCCTTCGAAAGCGTCGACGATCAGCAGCACGCCGTCGACCATTTTCATAATGCGCTCCACTTCGCCGCCGAAGTCGGCGTGTCCCGGCGTATCGACGATGTTGATGAAAAAGTCTTTATACTGAATGGCCGTGTTTTTGGCCAAAATCGTAATGCCGCGCTCGCGCTCCAAATCGTTGGAGTCCATCGCCCGCTCCTGCACCGCTTCGTGCTCGCGGAACGCGCCGGATTGCTTCAGCAGTTGGTCGACAAGCGTCGTTTTGCCGTGGTCGACGTGGGCGATGATGGCTATATTGCGAATTTTGTCTCTGGCATGCATAAGGTTTACGATTCCTCTCCATTTCATGAAATAAGCGTCGGACAGTTTCCGACGCTTTCTTTCTATATCTGTGTCCATTATACGTGGAGCCGCGCCAAAAAGCAACAACGGACGACGCCCCGCGGCTTGCGTGAGCGTCTACCAAGCTCGCGGTCGGCGCCAAATGAGCAGCAGCCCGGCGATCACGAGCACGATGACGATGAAGTAAACGCCGAGCTTGGCCAGCACAGCCATCCCGAACAACAGCGCGGAGACCGCCGTCAAAATGACCGAAGCCGTTAGCGCTCCGCGGTCGCGCCGCTCAAAAAAGTACAGCTCGTACAAGCCGACCGCCACGCCGAAAATGAAGCCAGGCCATATGTACGACATCGCGCCCCAGCCGAACACGTTGCAGAACAAAAACATGAGCGAATACGTGACCAGAATGCCTCCGGGCACAAGGACTCCGGGCGGTAGCACGCGATTGAAATACAGCATATGCAGGACGACGCCGGGAGCGAGCACGAGCAGCGGCCACAACAAGCTTCCCAGGAAGCCGAATACGCCTATCTTACCGAGCAGCAGGATGACGGCCACCGCAATGAGCAGCACGCCTACGGATACGTTGTTTCGATTCATCGCAATCCCTCCCGGTGCCGTCGCCTCGGCCATGCCGTTCGACAGCTTTCTACATTGTAGTGTAGCTCAACTTGGAGAAAATTGCTAGAGGGAGCCAAGGCTTGCCCTCAGGCGGTACGGCGGGCTGTCAGCTTTTTGCCGAGGCCTGCGGCCACGACAAAAATGGTTGTCAAGACCGGAATGATCCAGTGCAGCGGAGAGTCGTCATGCAGGAACAGGCGGTGCATTTCTTCGTCGTTCACGAACATCTCACCTGCGGTGTAACCGAGAATGGCGGCTCCCAAATAGATGAAGATCGGGTATTTGTGAAGCAGCTTCATGACGAGCGTGCTGCCCCAGATGATGATCGGAATGCTGACCCCGATGCCGAGAATGATGACGAATACGTTGTTCCCCGCTTTGGCGGCGATCGCCAATACGTTATCGAGACTCATGACGAAGTCGGCGACGATGATCGTCCATACTGCTTTCGGCAGCGTAGAAGCTTGCTTCACGTGCGCCTCGCCTTCGTCGTCGATCAGCAGCTTCACCGCAATCCATAGCAGCAGCAGGGAGCCGGCAGCCTGGATATAAGGTATTCCGAGCACGAAGACGGCGATCAGCGTCAGCACGAGCCGCAGTCCGATCGCTCCGGCCGTCCCCCACCAAATGGCTTGGCGGCGCTGCTCGGCGGGAAGATTTTTGCTGGCCATGGCGATGACGACCGCATTGTCCCCGCTGAGTACGATGTTGATCAGCAAAATTTGCAAGAACAACCATAAAAATTGCACCACGTCCATAAAGCAGTTCCCCTCTCTAACCAAACATCAACCCGATACGATACGTACAAACCCGCGGTCAAGTTTCAACTCCGCTCAAAATAAATGCGCGAGCTCGTCCGTTTGCCGCTGCGCCGTTACCGTCATCGTTTCCGTGCCGGCGGCAGCTTGCTCGATCAGCTCCGGCAGCCACGGCATGCGGTGCTCGATCGCTTCCACCACCCGCATATTCGGATTTGTGCTCGGCGAAGGCGGAACGAACAAGGTGCAGCAGTCCTCGTACGGCAATATCGAGATCGGATACGTCCCTATTTGCTGCGCCATGCGGATAATATCCCGCTTGTCCGTCATGATGAGCGGCTGCAATATGGGCAGCTGCACGGCGCGTCTGCTGGCGTTAAGCCCCGGCAGCGTCTGGCTGGCCACTTGTCCGAGGCTTTCGCCGGTCACGACGGCAAGAGCCTTTTCCCGCTCGGCAAGTCTCTCCGTAATGCGCAGCATGGCGCGGCGCAGCACCGTTACAAGCAAATTGCCGCTGTACGCTTCGTGCACCTTCGTCTGCAGCTCCGTGAACGGCACCATATGCAGCTTCAGCCCGCCGGAGTATTGCGCCAGGACGCGCGCCAAGTCGGCGACCTTCTCCTTCGCCCGCTCGCTCGTGAACGGAAAGCTGTGAAAATGCACGGCCTCGACCTCGAGACCGCGTCGCATCGCCAGCCATCCGGCTACCGGGGAATCGATGCCTCCCGACAGCATCAGCATCGCTTTGCCGCTGACGCCATACGGATAACCGCCGGTCCCTTCCACGACGTCCGTATAGAGCAGCGCCCTCGTCTCGCGCAGTTCAACGTGCAGCACCGTCTCCGGGCTCTTGACGTCGACCGCCAAGCCGGGAGTATGATCCAGCACGTATCCGCCGAGCAGCTCGTTCATGCGCTGCGAATCGATCGGAAAAGCGCGGTTCGCCCGCCGCACGGCAACTTTGAACGTGCGCGGCCGCTGCGGCAGCGCGGCGAACATGGCGGCCGCTTTCTCCTGTATCGCCTCGAGCTCGAGCGAAGCTACGAAAGCCGGACTGTACGAATACAGTCCGAACACTTTGTCCAGAGCGGCAGCCACCGGTTCGGCCGAGGCGCCGTGCAGCTCCACGTAAATTCGGCCGAATTCCGGCACGAAGCGAAGCTGCGGCACATTCGCCAGCAAGCTCTGCAGCTGCGCGAGCACCCGTTTTTCGAAGCGGGAACGGTTGCGCCCTTTGAGCGTAAGCTCGCCGAAGCGGGCAATAACGACGTCAGGCTTCATCGGGGGCTCCCTCCTGCTTGCTTGCTTTTGCGGATCATCGGCCGAAGCTCGGCGACAACGTCCCGCAGCGCCGTTACGAACCGGCGGGCGTCATCCTCCGTGTAATCTTCAGGATAGCTGATGCGCAGGCCGCTGACCGCCCGCGGCTTGTCGAACCCCATCGCCAGCAGCGTCCCGCTCGGCTTCTCTTCGCCGGAAGAACAGGCCGACTTCGTAGAAATAAAATAACCGTGCCGTTCGAGTGCATGAACGACAACCTCCGACTTCATGCCTGGAAACGTCAAATGGACGATATGCGGGGCCATGCCTTCGCCGTCGGTCGGGCCCGTCAAGCGCAGCTCCGGTATGGAAGCGATGCCTTCGGCAAGCACGGCCCGGAACAGGCGCTTTCTCTCTATAGCATCGTCCAATCGGTCCGTCGCCATGCGCAGCGCTTTGGCCATGCCGACAATGAGCGGCACGTTCTCGGTGCCGGAGCGCGAGCCTCCTTCTTGCCCGCCGCCGGCGAGCAGCGGCTCGAGCCGTACTCCCTCGCGGCAGTACAGAAAGCCGGCGCCCTTCGGACCGCGGAATTTATGGGCCGACGCGGAGAGCAGATCGATGCCGAGCTCAGCCGGACTAAACGGCAGCTTGCCAACGCTCTGCACCCCGTCGACGTGCAGCAAGGCCGCGGGATAAGCTTTCAAGAGCCGCGCAACGTCGGCAATCGGCTGGATGCGCCCCATCTCGTTGTTTACATGCATGACGCTGACCAGCACCGTCTCGGCGTCAAGCGCTTCCTCCAGCTTGTCCAGCCGCACTGCGCCGCTTTCGTCAACAGGGACGACCGTGATCCGGAACCCGAGCGACTCCAGCTGGCGAACCGATTCGCTGACCGATGCGTGCTCAATCGGTGTCGTAATCATATGGTTGCCGCGGTTGCGGGCTGCCAGCGCCGCGCCTTTGACCGCCAAATTGTTGCTTTCCGTGCCGCAAGACGTAAAGATAAGCTCGGCCGGCTTTACGCGCAAAATGCCGGCAATCGTCTCTCTAGATTGTATGACAAGCCGCTCCGCTTCCATGCCAATGCGATGAATCGACGACGGATTTCCGTAAAACCGGACCATCACTTCGCGAACCGCCTCCACCACCTCGGGATAAGGCGGCGTTGTCGCGGCGTAATCCAAATACAGCATACCATTATCCTCCTTTACGATTAGCTGGCGGTGTCCAGGCTGCCCGGCAAAGTATGGCTGCGCAGCGGATTGGGAATGCGGAGCTCCGGCTTCAACCGCACCCCGTTCCCCGGAATTGCAAATATGGCGGGAACACGAGTGCAAACGCGCGCTCCGCTTTCGAAATTCCTCCGCTCCGCCTTTATTGGGCAGGCTGATTTAACCAGCTATACGCTCAGCCTTCATTCATTTAAACGCAATTCGGGTTCGAATACAAGCCGCGGACGGCGCTTGACGGCCTCTTCAACAGCGCCGCTATATTCAAGCTATTTGGTGAGCCAGCTGTTGCCGGTAAGGCTCAGGCATCGCTTCCGACGTAGCAAGTACAGCGGCTTTCCAGTGGGACGCCTGGCTTACCAGCCCTTAACTGGAGGTAAAATGCATTGGGCATATTTCCCTGCTTTGCATCCCCAACTAAACGCCCCAGTAACGCCATCGAACTAAGTCGCTTTTAAGTTTTGATGCAGGAACAAAGCCGGCCGGTTTCGTTTCTCGCCACTGATCTTACATGTCAAGCCAGTGACACCTTAAGTTGGCTCAAGTCTCCTCCGATTTCAGGTCGTGTTCCGAAACTGGCGCTACGGGCCGATGCAATAAAGCCCGTGTTCTCTAAACAGAGACTTTACGGGCGCTGTAATTGAGCTAAAATGAAACAAGCGGTCGTTAGCGCATCAAAGGTCGTTCTATGCGAATTTTCGTCGCTATTCATGGAACATTCGGTCTCTCTATGTTCATCGAGTCAAATCGGCGACTAATAACGCCCGGTATGACTTTGCATAGAGAACCTGTTCTCTATGCCGAATAACCAGACTTCCCGAGCAAGTAAGGCTTCACTGCGGGCTGGGAATGGGGGGACTCAGGCTCCACCCACACACGTGTTTCCCTCGAAAATTGAATAAAACATGGTGGGAACATATTTCAAAGGCGCTCGCTACGCTCCCCGCTCCGCCTTTCTCGGGCAGCCTGAATAATCCTGCCAAATTACATAAGGAGACGGATTTTGAGTCGCCATACATTTTGATGCGCCTGGCCACTAATTCAAGCTTGAGATACGGCATCGGACACATTGCCCGGCCGTGAAATCCGCCATACATAGTTTTTGCTTTCTAACCGAGAAAAAGGCCGTCCCGCAAGCAGACGCCTCTGCCGCCGGGACAGCCTCTTTAATTCGCCGCCGCGTATTGATCTTTCAAACCTAGCACTCGTCTTACGTATTGCTGCGTCTCCTGCGGCAACAAGTGCAGCTTCTCGTTCAATTCCGCATCCGTGCGGATGCCGAGCTTGTCGATCCGCCCCGGACCGGCATTGTAAGCGGCTAATGCGACGCTTTCGTTGCCTTTGTATTTGCGCAGCAAGTAGGAAAGAAATTGGGTTCCGGCCACTACGTTTTGCTGCGGGTCGAACGGATCGGTCACGCCGAGTCCTTCGCCCGTATCGTCCATAAGCTGCATTAAGCCTTTCGCGCCGGCCGAAGAAACGGCATTCGGATTGAAGGATGATTCCTGATGTATGACCGCTTTCACGAGGCTAGGTTCAACGCCGAAAGCCGCGCTTGCCTGGGCGATGAGCCGATCGTAGCCGGACGCATTGCCGGCAGCCGTATCGCCGCCAAATCCGGCTCGGCCGCGGCCGATAGCGGGCTTGGCGGCGCCGGCCGCAGCGTATGCCGCGTACGGCGAAGCCGCAAGGCCGGATAATCGTAGTTCACCGCTCATCCCGCTTATGACGGACGGACCTATCATACCCGCCCGCCCCATGGCGGCAAGAGCCGAAAGCGCAGAGCCTGCATTCGAGCCTGTTCCGGCAAAACCCGCTCCGTTCGCTCCGGCGCCGGACAACAAGCTTTGCAGCATTCCCGCGAAATCCAGACTATCGTCGTTCGTTCCGCCATCCGAACCGGAACCGGAAGTAATCAAATCCATCTGATTAAGCAGCTGAAGCTGCAGCAATTGCTTGATCGTGCTCGAATCGATGTTCACGCGCACGTCCCCCAACTTGGAAGCTTGTCTTCCCTTGTGCCCCGCTCGATGCTTGCGCAAGCTTCCATCGAGTGGAACCTGGTTATGTACGATTTCCATTTTACCACGCCCGGCCTGCGGTGACTACTGAAAAAAGACGCTCCCGGAAAAGGAGCGCCGCACCTGCTTGTGATTACGTGTAATAAGGAACAAGGACGTAGTAGGCAGCAACCGCAAGCAATCCGAGCGCCATCGACCACATGCCGAGGGCGCGATTGCCGCGGACGTAAGCAGCAAAGCCGACAACGACGGCAGCGGGGCCGAGTATCGCCGGCAGGAAAAAGAGCGAGATCGCCGCGAGCACAACTGCGACGATGCCTAGCGATCTGTTTGCCGCGACGACTTCTCCCTCGTCCGCCACGAGCGCACCGATCGTTTCCAGCGGTCCGTCCCGCTCTTCTTCCTCGCCGCCGGCGCGCACATCCGGTTGCCGCGGCGCATAGCTTCCGGGCTGCGGAGCAAGCTCCGCCGCATATTCTTCGTCCGCATGCCGGGCGCCGGTTTCCTGCTCGAACTGCAGCCTGCCGCGAATTCGCGGCGGCAGCTCGGACTCTCTTTTGTCCGAATCGGAGTACATGTTGGTTCCTCCCGCTCCAGCGTTACTTTTTCTGCGTAAACGTATGGCAGCAAGTTCCGGAACTGGCGCCGGCCGCATCCTGATGGTCGGAATCGAAAGCTTCGCCGGCAAATTCGGCGTCGAATTCGGCGTCCGCATGCTTGTCGATATCGATCATGATCAGGTCGGCCCCGCATCTGTTGTCTTGCTTCCAATAAGCGCAATTGGCTACAGAGCATTTCACTTGCGGCATTTTCGCATCACCCCTTACTCAAGGTGCCCGCCGCAGCATGCTTCTATCCCCGGGAGAGCCTGTCAGATCGTTACTGGGAAAAAAAGAAAAAGGACGCCGAATCGGCATCCTTCGCCTCCGCTATACTGCAGCGCCGGGTAAGCTTACACCCGTTCGCCTTGCATTCTTTTTTGCGTGATGTAGTCCGTCTCGTAATAAGATAAGTCCTCGCGCATTTCCTCGAAAATTTTGGACAGCTCCACCGTCAAATCGCGCACCTCGCGGGACGGCTTTTTGCGGAAGCGGATAGCGTCCTGGCCGGTGTAAGCGTAGCGGCCGTCTTCGGAGTAGCATTCGTTCTTCGGATAGAAGAAATTGCTGACGCAATTATGGTAGACGTCGTATAACGTGCGCTCCGCATAATCGACGTTGAAATTCGGGCGGCGCAGCGATACCCCGAGCTTCTCGTAAGCGACTTCACAAAATACGAGCAAATGCCGCGCGTCGGACAAATACCCGCGGTAAAACTCGTCCATCGCCGGATCTTTCTCTACGTTCAACTGCGACAACGCATACGTGTTTAAAAAAAGCTCAAGCTTGGCAATGGCTTCCTTCAGCTTCGTGCGAGTCGTTTCACAAGTGTTTTTTACGTTGAATACAGCCATATCCCAAAGACCTCCTTCATAAACGACCAATCACTCCACTTATCGTACCATAAAATAACTTCAATCTCTAGGTGCATAAATCATTTACCAGCAAATAACCCTAATAGGAGCTAACGGCCCAAAAACGAAGCCCGAGGAGGACTCATCATGTGGCGCTATGTGCTTTCGCTGGCGGTTATCGCCGCGTTCGGCCTGCTGCTCGTCGCCGGACGCCATCATCCGAACGATTCGCGCGTCCATCCGCTCGCCGAAACGTCGGACAAGCATTTGCTCGTGCAGCAAGATGTGCAGCGAACCGACGAGCTGTGCCGGGTGCAGTGTTCGCTTGATTTTCGCGATGCGGTGCAAAAGCTGCAGGGGAAAACCGGCTCCGAAGCGCGCGCGGTGCTCGAAGATATGCGCAGCAAGCACGCTCATATGGACCGTCTCGTATGGTCGAAAAGGGAGCAGGCGCTGGAGCAAGGTACCGCTGTCGGCACCGTCGACGGCGGCGTCGAGCAAGCCGCCCGCACGTATATGAAAGCGGCAAAGGAAGCGGCGCTGCGCGGCCAGACGTATCAATCCCCGAAAATCGAGAAGGGCGAAGAAGCGTATTTCGTGCTCGGCCAACCTTCGCCGGACGGGACCTGGTCGCTTGTAGGGCTCGTACACCAGCAAATATTAGCGCACGTCGCCGACCACCAGCGAAAAAATTTGCGGCTGCAGCCTTTTCCGGCGGAATCCCACCCGAAAATCCAGTCGGTGGACGCGAACACGCTGAACAATAAAGCCGTGCTGACTCCCGACGACCGGGCTGGCACGAGCCATTATCACCAAAACGAAGTCGTCGTCCGCTTCAAAAATACCCCGACGGAAGCGCAGCTGCGCCAAATTCAGCGCGAAATCGGCGCCGCGGCTTACCAAAAGCTCGGCTACACGTACGTGTTCCGTGCGGAAAAGCTGGAAGCCAAGGCGCTCATGGACTATTTTCGAAAATGGGACGTCGCTTATGCCGAGCCTCACTATTTCTACATGACGAACGAGACGGACAATAACGGTTTCGACAGCAACAATGGCAATGGCAATGACAATGACGTAACGGGCGCCGGGATCGCCCCTATCGTGCCGAACGACTATTTGTTTTCGCGTTATCAATGGAACTTGCCGATTACGGACACGACTACGGGCTGGCAAGTCAATAAAGGAGATAAAAGCGTAACCGTAGCGGTTGTCGACACCGGGGTCGACTTGGGCCATGCCGACCTGCAAGGCAACCTCGTATCCGGCTATAACGTCGTTAATCCAAACAACGCTCCGGTGGACGACGTCGGCCACGGCACGCATGTCGCCGGCATCATTTCCGCGCTTGTCAACAACGGCATTGGCGTCGCCGGCATGACGTGGTACAACCCCGTAATGCCTGTTAAAGTGCTCGACGCGAGCGGATCCGGCAGCACTTACGCCGTTGCACAAGGAGTCATCTGGGCGACCGACCACGGGGCCAAGGTGATCAACATGAGCCTAGGCAACTATGCGGATGCGCAGTTTTTGCACGATGCCGTCAAGTACGCGTATGACCACGACGTCGTCCTGATCGCCGCCAGCGGCAACGACAATACGGATCGTCCCGGCTATCCTGCGGCTTATCCGGAAGTGTTCGCCGTCGCAGCGAGCGATTCGAATAACAACAAGGCGCCTTTTTCGAACTACGGCGATTATATCGATGTCGCGGCGCCGGGCGTCAGCATCGCCAGCACGTATATGCATAACCAGTATGCTGCGTTGTCCGGCACCTCGATGGCAAGTCCGCACGTCACAGCGCTGGCGGCGCTCATCCGCTCCACCAATCCGCTGCTGAAAAACACCGAAGTGATGGACATTATGCGCAAATCGGCCAAAGACATCGGTCCCCCGGGCAAAGACCCGTATTTCGGCTACGGCCTCATCGACGTCGTCAAAGCGGTGCAGATGGCGCAGCAAGCCAAGTTTTCGATGACGTACTGGCCGCAATGGACGACCCGCCAGCTGCAGCAAATTTCACAGAAGTACGCTATTGCAGCCGCAAGGTAATCTACATCGATTGTTGGACTGGGCGGTACGTAGGATGGAATTTGGGATGGAGTAGCGACTTTTGAACTCGTGTTCCTCCCGCAAGATCAAATCAAGGGAACACGAGTTCAATGGAGCCGGAATCCCATATTCCAATCCGCAGTACCGCCCTTGTCGACAGTAGCGCTCATGCAAAAGGCCGCTTGCGGCAACCCTTTCGGGGTGCGCAAGCGGCCTGTCGTTGTTAGAGTCGTGGAAAGTTTGCCATAAGCCGGGTTCTGTACTTCCGGTGGTCGTAACGGGGGTGAGCCCTGCCACCATTGAAGCGACAATCATCTATCTAGGCCGTGCATTACTGCACGGCTCCAGCGACCAACCCGAACGCGCCCCGGGCAAGGGGTGCCCGCGCAAAGCGGGCGTGCGTTCCTCTTAGGTCTTGCTCCGAGTGGGGTTTACCAGGGACGAAGTCACCAGCGTCCCTCGTGGTCTCTTACACCACGGTTCCACCCTTGCCTGTGCGCCTAAGCGCCATCGGCGGTCCGTTTCTGTGGCACTATCCTTCAGCTCGCGCTGACTGGACGTTATCCAGCACCCTGCCCTACGGAGCCCGGACTTTCCTCTCGCGGCCGAAGCCGCCAGCGATTGTCTGTCAAACTTTCCGAAACTAGTAGCTAGTATACAGGACGCGAGACGCGAATTCAACCGTTAATCGTTGACAAGATGTCCAATTTTCTCGCGAAGGAATATATTGACAATTCGCCTCGTTTACAAATATACTGAACTCATATTATATACGTTTATATATATAACATTAATCATGTATATAGAGTGATTGCATTGTCGCCTGCACATCGAAATGATGCGTTAACCGGGTTGCCTACCAGAGAAGCACTGGAGCTAGCCGTTAAAGAAGCCATCGCCAAGGAAGACATCGTTGCGCTTACTTTGCTCGATGTTGACCGCTTCGAGGAGATTAACGACAAGTACGGACACGAAGAAGGCGACCGTGTGCTCGTTGGCGTCGCAGAGCTGCTGCGGGACAATTTTCCGGGCCAGTCTTACCGGGTGTCCGGCGACGAATATGCGGTGCTCCTTCCCGGCGTCAGCCTGGAGCAAGCTTTTCTGCGCATGGAAGCGGTGCGGGCCAGCGCCTTCGCATCGCAAGACAAATACCGCTCGGCGGCAAATCGCGGGCATCAAGTGTCGATAACTGCCGGTGTAGCGCAGTTTCCGAGGGACGCCAAAGACGCCGCGTCGCTCATGCGGGCGGCTGATGCAGCGCTGAATAGCGCCAAAGAAAACGGTCGAAATCAAGTGGGGCTGCCACCCAACGAGGAGATGGTGATGAAATCGTGCTATTACCCATCAACGATGGTGCGCAGACTGAAGCTGCTGTCCGAGAAGTTGAAGAAGAAGGAATCGTTCTTGCTTCGTGAGGCGTTAACCGATTTGCTTCGCAAATACGACCGGGTCGAGGAAAATTAACGCTATGCGCGGCCGCAGCCAAGCGAACTGCCCTCTTCGTCCGGCTGTTTTCGGCGCGTGCGCAGGCGCGCTTTTGATGTGCTGCGCTTTGCTCATGGAGCATGCCCTGCCTGCTTTCGGGGTCGCCTGCGCCATAGGGATTGCCGCCCTGTGCGGAGCCGCCATGACGGCATACAGCGCCGTCCTGCACGAGCAAAGCGTCCGTGATGAAGGTACGGAGCTGTTTAATCGCCGCTATTTGTTCCGGCGCATCGCCCGCATCTGGCAAGATGCGCACGATAACGGCCGGCCGCTTGCACTCGCCGTTATCGACGTGGACGATTTTCGCAGCTATAACTCCCGGTACGGGCATGTGGCCGGCGATGCCGTTCTGCGGGCAATTGCCTGCACGCTCAGAAGCAATGTGCGCAAAGGAGACATCGTCGGCCGCTGGGGAGGCGAAGAATTCGCCGTTATATTGCCGGGGACTGGCGAAAAGGAAGCACTGGCCGTTGCGGAGCGTCTGCGAAGCGCGATCGAACACATGCGCGTCGCGTTGGAAGCCGGGAAGGAGGTACACGTATCCATTAGCATCGGAATTACGGCTTACCGGCGCGAAGACAGCTCCTCCGAGTCGTTCGTTAAGCGCGCCGACGCGGCGATGTACAAAGCGAAAGAAGTAAAAAACCGGGTGGTCTGGCTATGACGCCTTTGACAGCCTTGCGTCACAAGAAATGAAACACCTCGGTGGAAACCGTAGACGCTTCCACGGGAGTCGTATAGCCGCGCTCCTGCAGCTTGGCCCTCAGCACATCGGCAACGCCTTGCTTCATCACTTTCTCGATGTTGTGGCCTGCATCGACGATGGCCATGCCTGCCGCCACTGCGTCATGCGCCGTATGGTAGTCGATATCGCCGGTAACGAGCACGTCGGCGCCGGCGAATTGGGCGTGGCGCACGTAGCGCCCGCCCGATCCGCCGAGAACGGCGACTTTGCGCACATCGCGCCGCAAATCGCCGACGACCCGCACCGCCGGGACGTCCAGCGCCGTCTTCACGTGGCCCGCGAACTGCTCCAGCGTCGTCGCTTCCGCCAGCTTGCCGATCCGGCCGATGCCCATCGTGCGGCCTTTCAAATCGATCGGATACAAATCGTACGCCACTTCTTCGTACGGATGCGCCTTTAGCATCGCCTGCACGACGCGGCGCTCGGCGCTTTCCGGGACGACAGTTTCGACCCGCACCTCCTGTACCTTTTCAAGCTTGCCAGGTTCGCCGACGAACGGGTTGGTCCCTTCCTGCGGCAAGAACGTGCCTGTGCCCGCGATGTTGAACGAGCAGTGGCTGTAGTTCCCGATCCAGCCCGCCCCGGCGCGAAACAAGGCCGTAAGCACCTGTTCATGATGGCTCTCCGGGACGAATACGACGAGTTTTTTCAGCTTCTCCGTATGAACGTCTTCGAGATGTCCCGAAACCTCGATACCGAGCGCCGCGGCGAGCATATCGTTAACCCCGCCGAAGGCCACATCCAGATTCGTATGCGCAATATAGACGGCGATATCATGCTTGATCAGCTTCTCGTAAAGCCGCCCCGCCGGCGTGTCGGTCTGCAAATGGGCAAGCGGCCGAAAAATGATGGCGTGGTGGGCGATGATCAAATTCGCTCCGATCCGAATCGCCTCCTCCACTACCGCTTCCGTTACGTCGAGAGCGGTCAGGACGCCGCTAATCTCCTTCTGCAGCGAGCCGAGCTGCAGGCCGATTTTGTCGTCGGGCATGGCGGTAATATGTTTCGGCACCCATTCCTCGAACAGCTGGATTACCGTTTGGCCTTTTGCAAGCATGTCAGTATGTCCTCCGTTTCCGCTATGTACTCGCGCAGCTCGGCTTCCTTGCGCCGCGACGCTTCCGCTTCGGACAAAGCGAGCTGCGCGCAAATGCGCTCCATCTTTTCGAGCTCGAGCAGCCATTTGTGGATGAACGTGTCCGATGCTTGCTCGAGCAAATACGGTCCCATCTGCAGCAGCCGGTCGGGGCTGGCGGTTACTGACGGAGCGAGCTGCCGCGGCGCGTAAAGCTCGACGTTAGCCTTCTCGGCGTTCGGAACCCGCATCGCCGTCAAAATTTCGTAAATTTTGCCGTCTTCTTCAAGAATATGCTCTTTCGCCAAAAACCAGCCGTGGTCGACGAGCCAGCGCCGAACCGCCTCTTCGCCGACGTTCGGCTGCAAAATGAGCGTCCGCACTCCTTCCAGCTTAGGCAGCCCCGCCGACAAAATGGAGACGATCAGCGCGCCGCCCATGCCGGCGATCGTAATGACGTCGACTTCGCCCGGCCGAATGACGGCGAGCCCGTCCCCGAGACGCACGTCGATGCGCTCCGTCAGCCCGGCTTCGCATACTTGTTTGGAAGCGGCCCGCAGCGGCCCTTCGTTCACTTCCCCGGCAACGGCAAAAGCAATCATGCCCCGCTCGGCAAGATGCACCGGGAGCAAGGCATGATCGGAGCCGATATCCGCCAGCCTCGCGCCGTTTGGCACGAGGTCGGCAATTTGCTGCAATCGTTTCGAAAGCTTGATCATCGGTTTCATGCAACCCATTCTATCCATTTTTTCCGCAGCGAAAACAGCAGTACTGCTCCTGCGGCTATTTTGCCTAGCAGCGACAGCTGCAGCGTTTCCTTCGCAATGTCGACCGGCACGACGAAGCCATATGCCTCGGGCACGAACCAGATGAGACAGCGACAAGGAACAATACCGAACCGACGCGCTTGGCGCGAAAATGAAGCAGCCACCCTGCCCACACGAACAATACGCACAGCGGCAACCAGCTGATTTGCAGCGGCAGCCACGTCAGTTCGCCGAATTCCCGGTAGAGCAGCCAGCCGTAGCTGCCGACAAGTCCCATCCAGCCGCTGAAATGAAAGATCGGCATTCGTACGACGAGCCCTGTCAGCAGCCACACCGCGCACGTTGCGGCGACATAGGCGGCGTAAACGTCTTGATCGGCCACATCGTTCAGCTTCATCAAATATACACCGACCAGAAGCAAAAATAAAGAACCGGCGCCGACGAGCGCGTTCGGTACGATCGGGCTGGCGTTTCTGCAGCGGTACGCAAACGTAAAGCAGCTGAGCAGCGTCAATAGGCCGATGCCGATTTGCAATGAAATGGCAAAAGAGGTAAAATTAAGACCAATCCATAATACGAAGCAAACAACCGCCGCGGCGAGCAGCCATTTCCTCCATGAGCTGCCGACTATGGCCGAAGAGGACATGCCGAGCCACGAACCGCCGCCATGCTTGGGCCCTGCCTGTTCCGTATACAGATTGAGCAAAAAGTCGCAATAATGCTCGGGCAGCAGCCGGCTGCGCCGCCAATGCTCGATTTCCTTGACGACGATCGCCTTTTTTTCCTGTTCCATTCCTACGTTCACCATCCTTACTTACAATATCGGCGGCAGCGTGACGAATGTAAAGGGCGGCGGCAAAAGAAACACCCCCCGGAACTAACCGGGAGGCGTCGCAGCTTAACGCTGATGAATTTATTCGAGAAAATCTTTCAACCGCTTGCTGCGGCTTGGATGGCGCAGCTTGCGCAGCGCTTTGGCCTCGATCTGGCGAATCCGCTCGCGGGTCACGCCAAACACTTTGCCGACTTCTTCCAGCGTGCGGGTACGCCCGTCGTCCAATCCGAAACGCAACCGGAGCACGTTCTCCTCCCGTTCCGTAAGCGTGTCGAGCACATCCTCCAGCTGCTCTTTCAGCAGCTCGTATGCAGCCGCATCCGAAGGCGCGAGCGCTTCCTGATCCTCGATGAAGTCGCCGAGGTGCGAGTCGTCCTCTTCCCCGATCGGCGTCTCCAGCGACACCGGCTCTTGGGCAATTTTCATAATTTCCCTTACTTTATCCGTGCTGAGCTCCATCTCTTTAGCGATTTCTTCCGGCGTCGGCTCGCGCCCGAGCTCTTGCAGCAGTTGCCTAGACACCCTGATCAGCTTGTTGATCGTCTCCACCATATGTACGGGGATCCGAATCGTTCTCGCCTGATCGGCAATCGCGCGTGTAATCGCCTGGCGAATCCACCATGTCGCGTACGTGGAAAATTTGAAGCCCTTCGTAAAGTCGAATTTTTCAACGGCCTTAATGAGGCCCATGTTCCCTTCCTGAATCAAATCGAGGAACAGCATGCCGCGGCCGACATAGCGCTTGGCAATGCTGACGACGAGGCGCAAATTCGCTTCCGCGAGACGGCGCTTCGCTTCTTCGTCGCCGTTCTCGATCCGCTTCGCCAGATCGATTTCGTCTTCAGCCGAAAGCAGCGGCACCCGGCCGATTTCCTTCAAGTACATGCGAACCGGATCGTTAATTTTAATGCCCGGAGGCAGTGTCAAATCGTCGTCGAAGCTGAATTCGTCATGATCGCCTTCGTCGCGGCTAAACTGCGGGCCGTCCTCCTCGTCAGGTTCGTTGCCGACGTCTATGCCCATCTCGGACAGCTGCTCAAAAAATTCGTCGATCTGCTCCGGGTCCTGATCGAACGGCGCCAGCTTCTCCATAATATCTTTATAAGTGAGAGAAGAGCGCTTCTTGCCTTGTTCAATCAGCTGTTCCTTTACTTGTTCCAAAGTCAGCTCGGTTTCCATCTCTGTGCGTTGATCGTTCGCCATAGTACCAACTCCCTCCTCCCTAGAAATCCGGACGCCGCTACGCTCTTAGCTGCTTTTCTAGGGTTATCATCTCGATTCTGATTTGTGCCGCACGCAGCGGATCCCCCATACGTTCTGCGTGAATCGCTTCTTCTTCTTTGCGCTTGATTTCCTGCTGCAAGGGAGCTTTCTTGATCTGCGAAATATAATCGTCAATAACGCGTTCGTTCACCGCATGGCTGGAGCCGATCATCGCGATCGAGCTGGCAAGACGGCTGAGCTCCGGATCCTGCAACGTGGCAAGGTATTTGCTGAGGCTCGGTTCTTGTTCTTGCGCATAAAAAGAGTATAAATAAGCAGCGAGTACTGCATGGGCCTCCATCATAAAACCGTCCCCGAGCCGTTCCTCCACGATCTTGCAGACGTCGCGGTCGTACATCATAACCGCGAGCAGCAGCCTCTCGGCATTATAGGAAGCGGGCTTAAGCGGCGGGACGCGTTCCGCTTCTTTCCCATTATTCCTTACATTATTCCACAGATTTGCATTATTATCCCCGGCTGGCTTCGATTTTTCGCGGCGCAAGAGCAGTTCCGCAACGTCTGCCTTAAGCGCGTCAAGCGATACGTCGAATTCCGAGGCGAGTTCCCGCAAATAATGTTCCCGCTCGAGCGGCGACGGCAGGCCGGCAATAAGCTTGACAGCTCCGCTCAAGTAGCGGAGCCGGTCGGCCTCTTCCTGCAAACGGAAGTTGCGCCGCGCGTACAGCAAACGGAACTTGGTCGAAGTGACCGCTCCTTCGATCACTTCGCGCACGAACCGCTCCGGGCCGAAGGCCGCGATGTACTCGTCCGGGTCTTTGCCGTCCGGCAGCATCGCCACTTTAACGATCAGACCGGCCTGCTCGAGCAGCGGGATGCTTTTGAAGGCTGCCGCTTGCCCGGCGCTATCGCCGTCATAGCAAATGACGGCTTCCCCTGTCAGCCGTTTGATCGCTTCCGCATGCTCGGCGGTGAGCGCCGTGCCCATCGTGGCTACGCCGTGATGAACGCCGGCATCCCAAGCCCTTATCACATCGAAATATCCTTCGAACAGCACGATTTGCTCGCGCTTCCGAATATCCGTCCGAGCCCGATGCAGATTGAACAGGCTGTGGCTCTTATGAAACAGGGCCGTTTCGGGGCTGTTCAAATATTTGGGCTGGACATCGCCCATAGCCCGTCCGCCGAAGGCGATGACGCGGCCTTTAGGATCGTGGATCGGGATCATGACGCGGTCTCTGAATTTGTCTACGAAGCCTTGCCCGTCCGCTTTCGCCGACAGCAGCCCGCCGCGCTCCATTGAGGGAAGCAAAAAGCCGCTCTTCTCGAGCTGCTTCGCAAGCGCATCCCACATATTCGGGGCATAGCCGAGCTGGAACGTCTCGATGAGTTCGTCAGACATTCCCCGGGAGCGCAAGTAAGCGAGCGCATCGCGGCCTTGCACCGTGTTCATTAAGATGGAACGGTAAACTCGCGCCGAGAGCTCGTAGGCTTTCAGAAGCTCGGACCGTTCCTGCTGCTGGGGAGAAGGTTCGCTGCTGGCATCTTCCTGACCGATCGGGATTCCCGCTTCTTCCGCGAGCTGGCGCACCGCTTCCGAGAACGTCAATCCTTCTTTTTGCATCACGAATTGGATCGAATTGCCGCCCGCCCCGCAACCGAAGCAATGAAATATTTGCCGCTGCGGAGTGACGGTGAAGGAAGGGGTTTTCTCCGAGTGGAAAGGGCATAGTCCTTTCAAGTAATGCCCCTGCTTCGATAAGTGTACGTACTTGCCGACGACGTCCGCGATATCGTGCGCCTTGAGCACGGCTTCGATCACATCGTCCGGAATACGTCCGCTGCCCATCCTGACCACCTTCGTTCTGATTACCACATAATACTATTCGCTACGATAACTTATTCTCCTGCTGCTGCTGCAAAAGTTTTGTCAAACCGTGTAGAAACTGCTCCCGGTCGCCGGCGGTAAAGGCTTTCGGGCCTTTCGTGCGCTGTCCGCCCCGCCGCCTGCGGGCGCTTTCGCCGCGCCGTTCGAGCAAATAATCGATCATGCCGTCTTCGAAGCGCTGGCCGCGGGTCGAGAGACAGGCTGCCCCTTTGGCGAGCGCCAGCGCCGCGAGGCCGAAATCTTGGGTGACAAGCACGTCTCCCCGCCGAATGTGGTTGGCGATATACAGATCGACCGCCTGGTCCGACCGGTCCACCTGCACGATCTGCACGCCCTCCCGCGGCTCCAGCCTATGGTCGTGGGAAGCGACCATCACCGCCAAGCGATCGAACGCCCGCGCCGTCTCCGCTATTTCGTCTTTGACGGGACAAGCGTCGGCATCGACGAAAATTCGGCTGTCGTCCATACGTTCCTCCGCTTCCGTAAGCTGCCGCCGTACTAGTATATACGAGCCGGCTGCAAAAAAATCCTGCTGCGCCCGACTCTCCTGCTACGTAGCCGGCATCGTCCGCGATTCGATATGCTCCATCACCAGGCTCGCCGTCTCTTCGACGGCCCGGTCGGTTACGTCGATCACGAAGCAGCCGATACGGCGCATAATTTTGTCCGCGTATTCGAGTTCCATATGGATTCGCTCGACGTTGGCGTAGCCCGCGTTGGCCCCAAGACCAAGCGTTTTGAGGCGCTGCTCGCGAATGCGGTTCAGCTTCGCCGGGTCGATCTTGAGCCCGATCACTTTATGCTTCGGTACGGTGAAGAGCGACTCCGGCGGCTGCAGCTCGGGCACCAGCGGCACGTTCGCCACCTTGTATTTTTTGTGGGCGAGAAACATCGACAGCGGCGTCTTGGACGTCCGCGACACGCCGACCAGCACGATGTCCGCTTTGAGCACGCCGCTGAAATCGCGGCCGTCGTCATAATTGACGGCGAACTCGATCGCTTCCATCTTCTTGAAATAATTTTCGTCAAGCCGATGGAGCATGCCCGGCTGATGCCGCGCCTCCCGGCCTGTCGTCCGCTCCAGCGAGGCGAGCACCGGACCCAACAGGTCGACGTAAGAGATGTTGTGCTCCTGCGCCTGCCATACCAAATAGTCGCGCAGCTCCGGAACGACGAGCGTGAACATAATCGTTCCGCCGCCCAGCTTGGCGGCAGCGATCACTTTGTCGACGGTTCGCTGATCTTGCACGAACGGCACCCGCAAAATTTCCACCTGCTGCGGATGAAACTGCGTCGCCGCCGCGCGCACGACCGCCTCTCCCGTTTCTCCGGCGGAGTCGGAGACGACGTACACTTTCAAATTGCTTGCTGCCATGGAAGCCCCCTTCCGAATCGGCACCGGCATGACAAAAAACCCGCCAATCGCATCTTGTCCAAGACGCGAAAGACGAGGCGCTTGCATCGTTCATAGTATATTACCAAAGTTGCGTGCCCATGTCAAGATAGCGGATACTTCTCCATCTGGTCGAGAAAATGCCGGGCCTTCCAGGCGATGCCGATATGCGCGTCCATGTAAGCCCGCATGCATTGCTTCAGCACGGCTTTCGTCTCCGATTTTACCGTAGTCGCGCCGAGACGGCGTATATCGACGCCGGTGAACAGACGCAGCAATTTCAGCGCCCCTTCCGGCAGGGCGATGCCTTGCGCATCTTTGTGCAAGCAGAGCGGACAGAGCGTACCGCCGAGCTGCGCGCTGAACGCAAACGGACCGGTCCGGCTGCCGCACGATACGCACTCCTCCAGAATAGGCGCATAGCCAGCCATTTTCAACATCTGCATTTCGAAAATGTGTACGACGATCTGCGCGTCTTTGTCGTCCTCGATCGCCGCGAGCGCCGCCGCCAGCTGGTCGTAAAGCGCTGCGCTGCCTTCCCCGTCCTCCAGCATCCGGTCTGCCATCTCCGCCACGTACGAGGCGTAAGCCGATTTCATCAAATCTTCGTGCAAGCCGTTATGGGCATACGTGATTTCCGCCGAACTGAGCGTGCCAAGCCCGCTTGATTTAAAATAGACATATTCGCCGCAAGTGAACGGCTGCGTCGCCGCGCCGAACCGGCTTTTCACCTTTTTGGCGCCGCGCGCCATCACCCCGACTTTGCCCGCTTCGCGGGTAAGAAGGCGCAATATTTTGTTGCCTTCGCCGTAATCGGTTGTGCGCAGCACGATTCCTTGCACGGTATAAAGCATGGCGGGTAGTCCTTTCCCGAACGAAAAAAAATCATTATGAGCTCTGCCCATAATGACATTGTACCTGTTTATTCAGAAATTGATAAGATCCGTATCGTCTTCCTCTCCGTCTTGGGCGTCCGCATCGGGCTCTCCCTGTTGTCCGCCGCTTGCTTGCTTATACAGCAAGTACGCGTCCACATCTCCGGTCATCGTAAACACTTTCCAGGAAAAATCCCTCACTGGCGTTCATCCTTTCGCGCAAGTCGTCACTTCCGCTAGCTGTTGCATGCTTAGGATGAATCGCCCGAACCTTCCTTATGCGAAGGAAAGATTGGCAATCGTTTGCAGCGCAAGGTTTGGCCGGCTTGGGCTTTCGTGGCGGATTGGCATATGGGGGCTACGGCTTCGTTAAAGTCGTGTTCCCTCATTCATTAACCCATGCTGCGGAGGGAACACGACTTTAAAGGCGCCCTCCGCCCCCATATGCCATCCTCCGCTTCGCATGCCGACGTAAGCCTATCTCCTCCGCAAGCCTTGCCAATCCGCAGCGGAGCATGCCATCCTCCGCTCCGCATGCCTGCTGCAGTCTACTCCTGCCTATAGCCGAGGTCGCGCAGAACCTGCTCCCGGTTGCGCCAATCTTTCTTCACCTTAACCCACAGCTCGAGGAACGTCTTGGAGCCGAGCAGCGTCTCGATATCGCGCCGCGCCTCTTGCCCGACCTGCTTGAGCAGCGCTCCCTTTTTGCCGATGATGATGCCTTTCTGCGAATCCCGCTCGACGAAAATGACGGCCCCGACGTACACGACGCCATTGTCCTGCACGCGCATGTCCTCGATCTGGACGGCGATCGAATGCGGCACTTCCTCGCGGGTGAGATGCAAAATTTTTTCCCGGATGAGCTCCGCGCAGACGAACTGCTCGGGATGGTCGGTTACTTGATCGGCCGGGTAATACTGCGGTCCTTCCGGCAAATATTTGACAATTTGCTCGAGCAGCGTCGCCACGTTGTTGCCTTGAAGCGCGGAAATCGGCACAATTTCGGCAAAATCGTACAAGTCTTTATACTGCGTTATGATCGGCAGCAGCGCCTCCGGCTGCACCTGATCGATTTTGTTCATGACGAGAATGACCGGCGTGTCGATTTCTTTCAGCTGCGAGATGATATAACGGTCACCCCCGCCAAGGCCCGCCGCCACATCGATCAGGAACAGGATAGCTTCCACTTCGCCGAGCGTGCTGTGTGCGGCTTTCATCATGTAATCGCCGAGCTTCGATTCCGGCTTATGGATGCCGGGCGTATCGAGGAAAACGATCTGCGCCTCATCGGTCGTATAAACGCCGTGAATTTTGTTGCGCGTCGTCTGCGGTTTGTCGGACATAATGGCGACCTTCTGCCCGATCATTTGGTTCATCAGCGTCGATTTGCCGACGTTCGGACGGCCGATAATGGCGACGAACCCGGAGCGGAATTTCGCTTTCGTTTCACTCATTCGTTCGTATCCTTCTTTCCCGTAGCATCGCGGTGAAGATCGGCGGCGGAAAAAGCTCCCGGCAGCAAAGCGGCCACCGTCGTCTCCACGACATCACCACGTAGGTTGCCCAAAATGACGGGCATATCCGGCGCGCACAGCTCAAGCATAACTTGGCGGCAAACGCCGCACGGCGAGATCGGGCCGTCCGTATCGCCAATAACGGCGATGGCGCGGAACGTCCCCTGCTTATGGCCGTCGGCGATAGCCCGGAACAAAGCTGTCCTCTCAGCGCAATTGGTCGGGCCGAATGCGGCGTTCTCCACATTGCAGCCGTGGTGCACGTTGCCGTCAGCGTCCAGCAGGGCGGCACCGACTTGAAAATGCGAATATGGCGTATACGCTTTCTGGCGGGCTTCGGCCGCGTGCCGCAGCAACACGTTCACATCGATCGGGATTGCAGTCACAGACATCATCCTTTGCTAGAAACTGATATGTAGCAATGCGCCGGCGAGCAGCGCCACACCGATGCCCGTACAAGCGCCGAGCGCCAAGCGCCGAGCGAGCGCGTCGTTTTGTCGTACAAAATGACGGCGATAAGGACAGCCATGAAATAAGCGAGAAGCCCTACCCAAGTCGGCCGCGCGGCGAAAGCGATCAATGTCGCCGCCGCGAACGCGACGGCCGTAAACAAGCTCGGACGCATTTGCCGGCCGCGCTCCTGAAAGCGCGTCGCCATCACGATGACGGACAGCAGCACGAGCGCGACACTGATCCAGACCGTCCCCGGCGAAAGCGCCGCCTGCGCCGCTCGGGCGCTGCGCATGAGCCGGTCGAGTGGTTCGTAAAACACGATCATCCCCACCATGACGGCAAAAACCGCCGACACCAGCACGGATGCCGCGGCTACGTCTTTGGCGATTTTGGCGAGCGGGTGGCGGTCCGGCATAGCAAGGTCGACGGTCTTCTCGACGGCCGTATTGATAAGTTCGGTAACGATCATGAGCGTGACGGCCAGCAGAAGAAACAGGATATCCGTCCGGCTGAGCCGGGCGACCAGCGCCGCAAGCAGCACGACGAAGGCGGCTACGAAATGAAACTTCATGTTCGCCTGCGTCGACAAGGCGTATTGTATTCCTTCGTAGGCGTACCTCAGGCTGCGCTTCCATTTGCCGGGCCGCCAGCGCCCATCGTCATTCAACGCGTCAACCCCGCTTTTTGCAAGATGGCTTCCTGCTTCCCGAACATCGCTTTTTCCTGATCCTCGCCGTCGTGATCGTAGCCGAGCAAATGGAGGAACCCATGCACGAACAGGAACCCGAGCTCGCGCTGTACGGAATGGCCGTATTCCTCGCTTTGCGCGATGGCCCGCGGCACGGAAATAATAATGTCGCCGAGCGGCTCGGCGAAATCGTCTTCGTCGGCTTCCTCCTCCGCCTCTGCTTCGCCTTCCAGCGGCTCCTCGACGACTTCGTACTCGTCCTCATCGCCGAACACGATCCGGATTTCGTCCTCGCCGGATTCTCGCATCGCGAACGACAGAACGTCCGTCGGCCGATCGATGCCGCGGTAATCGCGGTTCAGCTCATGGATGCGCTCGTCGTCCACGAACGTCAAGGCTACTTCGCCGTCCGTTACGCCTTCCTCTTGCCCGGCGATGCGCAGCAGCTCCTCCAGCTTGGCGATAAAGGCCGGTTCGATCTCAAAAACGTCTTGCTCGTTACTCCATTCCAACTTCAGGCTCATGAACGGACTCCTTCAACTTGTTTTGGCGACCGGCTCTGCCGGTTTATCCTTGCCGCCGCCCGGCAAATCGCTCGGATATTCGATCCGCGAATGAAAAATGCCGAGCAGCGTTTCGTTCAGCGTTTTGGCGATCGTGTCCAGCTCTTTGAGCGTCAAATCGCATTCGCTGAGCTGGCCGTCGTCGAGCCGGGACTTGATGATTTTGCGCACCATCGTATCGATTTGCTCCATCGTCGGATTGCGCAGCGAGCGGACGGCCGCTTCGACCGAATCGGCGATGCCGACGATAGCCGCTTCCTTCGTCTGCGCCTTCGGCCCGGGATACCGGAACTCCTCTTCCGTCACCTCGCGGCCTTCCTCCGCCGCAAGCTGCTTCGCTTTATGATAAAAATAATGCAGCAGCGTCGTGCCGTGATGCTGTTCGGCGATGTCGCGAATCGCCTTCGGCATTTTGTAATCCTTCAGCATGTCGACGCCGTCCCGCGCGTGAGCGACGATGATCGATTTGCTGAGAGCGGGGTCGATGCGGTCGTGCGGATTTTCGATGTTCGTTTGATTTTCGATGAAATAGCTCGGCCGCTTCGTCTTGCCGATGTCGTGATAATACGAGCCGACGCGGCATAGCAAGCCGTCCGCGCCGACCGCCACGGCCGCCGCCTCGGACAAATTGCCGACCATGACGCTGTGATGGTACGTCCCCGGCGTCTCCGTCAGCAGCTTGCGCAGCAGCGGATGGTTCGGGTTGGACAGCTCCACGAGCTTCAGCGGCGACAATATGCCCCAAACCGCCTCGAAGAAAGGCAAGAGCCCCAGAACGAGCACCGCCGTAAGCAGCCCGCCGCCGAAGCTGAACGCCGTCGTCAGCACCATGTCGCGCTCCGCGAAACGGTCGGTCATGAGCACGAACGCCGCCGACAGCGCAGAAGCGCACAGGGCGATGACGATGCCGGCCTTCAGGATGGCTGAGCGCTGGCTCGCCTTCTGCATCATGAAAATGCCGGCGCAGCCCGACACGAGCGTCATCAGCCCGTAGCGAAAGTCGAACAGAAGCGAATGATCGGTGTCGAACAGTACGCTGGACATAATGGCGAACACGACCGTCGAACCGAACGCCAGCGTGGCGTCGAACAAGATCGCGATTAGCATGCTGCCCATCGCCGTCGGCGCCAAAAAGCCGATCAGCGGCAGTTCCGCCTGGCCATAAGCGGCGATTTTCATGACGGCAGCGTTCAGCACGTAAATGACCGTCAGCATCAGCAGCTGCGAATTGTTGTCGTGCACGTGCGCCTTCGTCCGGCGGTGGTACATATACAGCAAAACGACGATGATGGCGACGAGCAAGAGCAGGCCGAGCTCGGGCCAATGGTTGGATTTGTTTTTGAGCAAATCCATTTGCTTGAGCCGGTCGTACAGCTCCTGGCTGATCGTCTCGCCTTTGTTTACAAGCACGTCGCCTTTATTGATATACACCGGCTTCGTATTGTCGCGCGCCAGCGACTTGGCGTCCTCGGTTCCTTTGGCATCGTAAAACTTGTTCGGCGTAATGGCAGCGCGTACCAGCTCTTGCACCAGCTCGCGCGACAACGCTCTCGTCAAGTTCGACGTGGAGACGAGCTCCGCCACTTTCGTCCGTGCCGTCTGGGCTTGCGGCAGCTGGTCGCTCATCAGCTTGCTCACGATATCTTTGGCGACCGGCTGCATCGAGGCGAGATCTTCCTTCGTCAGCCGCGGGAATTTGAAGAACGCTTCCTCCGGAATGCGGTACGTTTGCTCCCGCAGCTGCCGCTCCATTTCGGCCAGCAGCGTTTCGTTGTAGGTGCCGCTGGCGCGGTACGATTTAACCGTTTTCGAAATGTTGTCTTCCAGCACTTGCGGCAGCACGGTACGGTAAATGCTGACCTTGTCTTCGAATTTCACTTCGGTGTCGGCGTTAATTTGATTCAGCTTATCGAAAAAAGCGTCGACGACCGCGTCGCCCCGCATCGGCACAACTTCGTACACCGGCTGCACGCGCTGCATCGCATCGTCCTTCGCTTTAAGCGTAGCGGCCGCATCCACTTCCTGATGCGGCGCATAAATCGTCTTGTCGGCCACCCCGCCAAGCTTTAAATCGAACGTCTGCGGAACGAGCTTCGGAAAGAAGACGAACGACAGCAGCGCCGCCAGCACCGCATAAAGCAGGAGGCGCACGGCGGCGTTATGTTTCCAGCCCAACAGCCGGTAATGAATCGTCTTGCCTTGGTATTGAATCTCGTTCTTGCTCATATCGGTACCGTCCTCTCAGAGGATGCGCTGGCTGCTACTCTCTCGGGATGTCCCTGTCCTCGTTGTAGGCCACGATGATCTTCTGCACAAGCGAATGGCGGACGACGTCCGTCTCGGCAAAATGGACGAAGCCGATTTCTTCGATGCCTTGCAAAATGCGCTGCGCCTCGACGAGACCGGACGTCTTGCCGCGCGGCAAGTCGATCTGCGTCACGTCGCCGGTAATGACCATCTTCGAACCGAAGCCGAGCCGTGTCAAAAACATTTTCATTTGCTCGGGCGTCGTATTTTGCGCTTCATCGAGAATGATGAACGAATCGTCCAGCGTGCGGCCCCTCATGTAAGCGAGCGGAGCGATTTCGATGAGGCCGCGCTCGAGCGACTTTGCCACCTGCTCCGGGCCGAGGACATCGTTAAGAGCATCATACAATGGGCGCAAATAGGGGTCAACCTTTTCCTGCAAATCGCCGGGCAGGAAGCCGAGGCTTTCGCCGGCTTCGACGGCCGGGCGGGTCAGGACGATGCGTTTGACCTGGCCTTCCTTGAGCGCGACAACGGCGAGTACGACCGCCAGGTACGTTTTGCCCGTACCAGCCGGCCCGATGCCGAACACGATATCTTTTTTGCGGATCGTGCTGACGTACTGCTTCTGGCCAATCGTCTTGATTTTTATCGGCTTGCCTTTGTTCGTCGTCGTAATTTCGCCTTTGAAAATGTCGAGCAATTGATCCGCTTTCATTTGTTTGGCCAGCTCGATCGCGTACAGCACGTCGCGCTCGGACAGCGTATATTGGTTGCGGATCAGTTCTAGCAGCACCTCGAACAGCTGCTGCACGGGGCCGAGCATGCGCGGGTCGGCCTGAATCGACACCTCTTCGTCGCGGGTAAAAATGCTCGCTCCGGTCTCCCTGCCAATGAGACGAAGAAATTTGTCCTGCGGGCCGAACAGCGCTTGTCCTTCGGCAGGGCTGCGCAAGCTGATCTTGATGAGCTGGGCGTTTTCCGTCAAAAGGCTTCCATCTCCTTACGGGGCGATCGATAGTTCAGTGGCGATATTTTCCTCCACCTCGAAATGAACTTCCATATAAACTTTACCATTCTCCGTTTTTTCATGCAAAATTTTTTCCGTTTTGATGACGGCGTCCGGCCCCGCAGCGGCAATCGTCTCGGCGCGGCCGCGCTGCAGGCCGATGCTTCGCGCCTCGGCGGCGTCGATGACGCGCTCGCCCGTATCGACCGCGTATACCCGTTCGCGCATCCAGCCGAGAGGCAGCTGCCACGGGCCGATATGCCACTGGGTGCGATCAGGGACGGCTTCGTACTGCCCGAACGGGATCTTGCCGTAACCGGTGAGCTGCACGCCGCGATTGCCGATCACGAGGTAATGCCTATCCTTGATTTCCCCCGTATACACTTTCGACTTTTGCGTCATCGGCACTTCAATGCTTGACGTGTACCAGACCAGGCCGCGCACGACGCCGGTAGCCGCCACCATGTGCTGGTTCGCGCCGTCGCCGAGGATGCCGGTAATGAGAATGTCGCCTTTGCGCACGTATTTGTTCGGCTGCACGACCGGCAGCCCTTTTTCGGCGAATACTTGCGTAATGAGGGCGTTTTTCGCCGCGACCAAATGGCGCGGACCTACGAGCGGCCGCGGATCGGGCAGCTTCGCTTCGACCACTTTGATGCGGACGTGCGTGCCGTTTACCTCGACGCCGACCCATGCCGTGCCCGGCAGCCGCAGCTGCAGCCGGCGCGCCAGCTCTTCCGGTTCGCCGAGCTTGCCCTTCCATTGCATCGGCCTGATGCCGAGTTCCTGCGCGGCTTGAACGATTTTGCCTCCGGAATTGTCACGTTGCCTTCGATGCTGACGTTCCAAATGAGCGACGACAACACGTAGATGCCGATCATAAAGCCGACAAGACCGACCGCGAAAAATTTGCGCCGCCACAGCATGCCGGTCATGAACGGGAACCCGAAACGCTCCCGCACCCGCATCCGGCAGTGCGTTTCCTTCAGCAGCGGCCGCAGCCTGAGCACGTCCGGCACGAGCATGTAGAGCGAAACGGCGTGCTCGTCCATCACTTTGACGTCCCACAGCGTGAACCGCAGCTCCGCCGCCCTGTTCAGCAGCTGCTCGATTCCTTTGCCGGTAACGTCCAGGCGGACGTAGCCGCGGAAGAACGAGATCATTTTCGATTCCATGGCAAGTAACCCCTTCCGTATCGGATGGCGTCGCGTCGGGTACGGCTTGTCCGCTGCCTGGGCCGGATTGGCCGCCCTCCCCGCCGCCTTGTTATTTCGTATAGTGAATGTCGTCGATAGTGCCCTCGATGAACACCTCTTCGGTCCAAATCGCCCGGATGACGAGCCCTTTGCCGCGAATGTCGAGCTTGCCTTGCGTCAATCGGAGCTCGAGCCGGTCGTTCGAGAAATGAAGGACGCCGCGGTGGTTTTCGATGTACATTTGCATATTGCCGATCATGGTGATGCGGGGAACGTCGTGCACGACATCTTGCGGCAAATCGAGCATGTTGGCGGCCCATTGGTTTAATTTTCGGGACAAGCGTCGCATCGGGTGGACGGACCTCCTCAGCGTAAAAGTGGATAGACGCAAATATGGGCACAGCGGACCCAGAGCGAAGCGCAAGGCTTTTTACCAACGTATGCGGGGAACCGGGCGAATATGAGCGGAGCTGCGGCGGGATGGCGTTAGGAGTGGTGGTTGGTGGGTTTGTGGGGTGGTGGGTTTGTGGGGTGGTGGGTTTGTTGAGTTGTTGGCGTGGGTCGGTGGGTTGGTAGGTTGGTGCGTTGCGCGGGTGGTGGGCGTTGATCAGGGACCGCATATCCGGGAGCGATTGCTCGATCGACCGGTCGACAACTGCGTTTTAAGCTATCAAAATTACGAATTGGAACAAGTTCGCTGATTAACGCATTTCCGTTCGCAAATAAAGCAGGAAAAGTCCATACACACGTTTAGCGACCTAAGTTTCTTTAAACAACGACCAAAGTTCCTTCGTTTGGTCAGCGAAGTCTTATGAGCCGATTTTTCAGTGAAACTCGGTTAAACAACGTCTGCGGGGTCCGTAATTTGAGAATATGGTCATTAAAGCACCTGTTCAGGTTGATCAGGGACCGTATAGCCAGGAACGCTTGCTTGCTCGACCGGTCGACAACTGTGTTTTAGCTTTCAAAAATCGCAATTTGGAACAAGTTCGCTGATTAACGTACTTCCGTTCACAAATAAAGCAGGAAAAGTCCAAACACACGTTTAGCGACCTAAGTTTCTTTATACAACGACCAAAGTTCCCTCGTTTGGTCAGCGAGGTCTTATGAGCCGATTTTTCAATGAAACTCGGTTAAACAACGTCTGCGGGGTCCGTAATTTAAGAATATGGTCGTTAATGCACTTGATCAGGCATAGAATTGCCAAAAATTCAACTTTCGGGATTGTAAGCAATTTAATTTCGCTCTCCATATCGATCCTTGAAACCGTAAAATCGGCTTTTAATTAAGCTCTATTTCCACTATAAAGCATCTCCCCCAGCGATATATCCCAATTTTAGGCTCAATTTGCCGCGCGGCACCTGTGTGCGTGTCATTATTCCCTCATCCCGGACCTATAACGAGCGACCCGACATGACAAGTACATAAAGATTCCGCTTGCCTCTTCCCTCCATTCCATTGTAAAATAAACCCAAATCCAACTCGCGGAGTGAAGCACACCCCAGTATTTGCGTCCTTTACGGCGCAGATTCGGGGTGTTTTTTTGTCCGTGGCAGCCGGGAGGTTTGATCATGAACGTTTTAGTCCAACAGTTTGTAACTCAATTCGAAAGAGACGCTGCGCTGAACGGCTCGTTCCGGGCAAAGCTGGGAAAGTCCGAATTAGCCTTCCTCGAGCAAGTGTGGGGGCCGGCGTTCCAGTACGATTTTGCAGGGCTGAAGGCGGAATATCCGTTTAAAGATTTCAAAGGAGGCCAGCGCTTCGCCGATTTTGTCTATATCCGGAACGGGATGAAGCTGGTCATCGAAATCGACGGTTTTACGACGCACGCCCGCGACATTACGCCCGGGGATTTCGACGATCACCTGATGCGCCAAAACGATCTCGTCCTGTCGGGTTGGCTGCTGCTGCGGTTCTCGGCCTCCCAAGTGCTGCAGCGTCCGCTCGTCTGCCAGCGCCAGCTCAAGCAGGCGATCGGCCATTGGTGGTCGCTCGCCCAAACAGCGGCCGGCGGCGCCTTCGATGACGTTTGGCAGCGGCGGTTGCAGCAGGTGACACGGATCGCTCTGCAGCAAGGAGGAAGCGTTCGTCCCGCGGATTTGACTTCCGGACTAGGCACCCACCCGCGCACCGCGGCAAAATGGTTGAAGCGGTTCGAGTTGGCGGGAGCGCTGCAGCCGGCCAAGCAGCAAAAGCGGACGACGCGCTACGTGCTTAACGCCGCGCAAGACAGAAGCGGCTAACAGAAGAGAAGCCCATTTGGCCTTGATCGATTTCGTCATCGCCGGCGCCCAAATTCCGTTTGTTCTATTCGCGCATCCCCGACGTCTCTTATCCGGACACTTTCAATTATAGGGCTGGAATAAACCCCAACAGATTGGTGGGCAGCAAAGACAAAGAAAGAACCTCCGAAACCACTAATCAGGTGGAATCGGAGGCTCTTATTCGGGTCAAAATTTCACATTAAGCAAGCAGTTGTTGCACGAGCTGGTTAACCAGTTTCCCGTCCGCTCGTCCCTTCACTTTCGGCATCAGGGCGCCCATCACTTTGCCCATGTCCGCTTTGGAAGAAGCACCGGTCTCTTGGATGGTCTGCTGTACGATCGCCTTGACTTCTTCCTCGGTAAGCTGCTGCGGCATGTACTCGTTCAGGACGGCAATTTCCGCCTTTACAGTTTCAGCCAAGTCGTCGCGGCCTGCTTTTTCGAATTCCTGGAGGGAATCTTTGCGTTGTTTGATCTCGCGACCAAGGACATCAAGCACTTCGTTATCGTCGAGGGTTCTCTTCGTATCGATTTCAATATTTTTAATCGCGGCGCGAACCATTCGGATGACGGAGAGTTTAAACTTGTCTTGTGTCTTCATCGCTTGCTTCATATCTTCGTTCAAACGCTCGCTCAAGCTCATCGATCGAGGGCCTCCTAGAACTTTCTCTTGCGAGCAGCCTCGGACTTCTTCTTACGCTTCACGCTAGGCTTCTCGTAATGCTTGCGTTTCTTCACTTCCGCGAGCACGCCATCCTTCGCGATGGAGCGCTTAAAGCGACGAAGTGCAGCATCTATAGTTTCATTTTTGCGAACTCGAGTTTCTGACACCAGTTTTCCCTCCCTCCGAACAGACCGTCCAAGACAAGACAAAGCGGATCATCAACCCTCATTATATGTTATCCAGAAAGAGGGTGTCAACTTATGCCCATCTTTACCAATGGGGCGCGGCTTCTGCTACGCTTTGGCGTTGAGCGGACCGAGCTTCTCGCCGCCAAGCAGGTGGAAATGAATGTGGAAAACGACTTGTCCGCCATCCGCCCCGCAGTTGTTGATAAGCCGGTAGCCGCTGTCCGCAACTCCGAGCTCTTGCGCGGTATGCTGCGCCGCCGCCAGCACCTCGCCAAGCAGGGCGAAATCGCCGTCCTTGGCGTCGTTCATCGAGGCGATGTGCTTTTTTGGGATGATCAAGGCATGTACGGGCGCGGCCGGCTGAATGTCGCGGAAGACGAGAACGTTGTCCGTTTCGTATATTTTGCTCGATGGAATCGCGCCTTCGATAATTTTGCAAAATATGCAGTCCATAATCGCTATGTACCTCCGGAGGGTGGGATTTGTTACCTTTAATAATAGCGATTACAGCTGCGCCGTACAAGCGCCCCGCTAACTGCCCGCAAAAGAGAAGAAGCTTCCCGCCTGGCGGGAAGCCGCAGCGAACGGACCGGAGGACTTGAGACCGCGTTCGTCAATAATAAGGCAGCAGAGACAGGCCGAGCAAAGCGGCGAGCGGCAGCGCGCGGCGGAAGAAACGTCGCCGCGGGAAAATCCGTACCCGTACGGGTAGTAACCGCCCCAATACGGGCCGAAAAAAGCGCGGTGATGGTCCTCCCCTTCACACCCGATCGGCACCGCCAAATACAAATGCGTTTCGTCCACGCTTTCTACGATCCCGTCGTGAAACGCTCCGTTCGCAGTATGCACGCCGACGTAACGATGCATATGGCTCATGCACAGTGAAAGCACGTCATCTCTTGTCATACTCAATCGACACCTCCTACGATACCATATTCAAACCGGGGCAAACGGCCACCGTGCGGGCAAAAATAGGCTCGTCCGCACGGACAACAGCCGTGACCGAAACGCATTAGGCAGGCTATGGCGGAAAATCGACTGGCAGTCTATTTTAACGTAGACTGCCAGTCGATTTTGGCATATACTAAACAAGAGAAGCAGCGATACTGCGGCAGGAGGTAGCTTATGGGTCCGTTCATGCGAGCGACAACCCGCAAAAAGCGGGACACCGTGCTCGAAACCGCGCTGCAAATGTTCGTAGAACGCGGCTTCGAGCAAGTGTCCGTCGACGATATTATTGCCCGCGCCAACATATCGAAAGGGACTTTTTACCATTATTTCAACAGCAAAGAGGATATTTTGGACGAGGTCGGCGGAAGGCAGAGAAGAATTATCGAAGCATGGCTGAAGCAGCCGCCGTCGCAAGTAACGTCGCTGGAGTCGCATATCAACCGTTTGTTTATAGACTTAGCGTCGAATATAAGCCGTTATCCGAAGCTGGCCCGCAGCATCATGTTCCTTTCCCTGCAGCAAGGGGAAGGCGGTTCGCGGCGGCCGCGCGAGCTGGACGCGCTTGCGGAAAGCTTGCTGCACTGGCTGCCGGACGAGCGCAAGGTGGAACTGCTCGTGACGGTGTACGCCGGCACGCTGCTCGCCTGGTGCACGCACGGGCAGGAAGACGCCGATTTGACGGAAATGCTGAAAAGCAATTTGGGCTGGGCTTGGGCCGGGTTGCGTGCCGATCAGCCTGGAAGCGATTGGGAACCTTGGCGTACGATGAAGGAGGTAACTACGATGAAAGTAGCGATTATTGGCGGAGGCTTGGCGGGTTTAACCGCAGCCGCTTATTTGTCCGAGCACCCGGGGATCGAAGGAATTTTGTTCGAGCGCAGCCCGCAGCTCGGGGGGCGGGCTTTTACGTATGAGAAAGCGGGCTTTACGCTCAATTACGGCGCGCATGCGATTTACGGCATCGACCGCCATACGATTTCGAATTTGGAGCGCGAGCTCGGCCTGTCTTTCTCGTCGAAGCAGGTCGACAAACGCCGCGTCATGTATGCGAAGCACGGGCAGCTGACGGAAGCGCCGCTCGATTTCATCAATTTGATGAAAACGGAGCTGCTGAGCACGATGCAGAAGGTCCGTTTTGTCGGAGAAATTACGGCCATCATCGCCAACATTCACCAATTGAAAAACTATCCGACGCTCGGCGACTATTTGGCCGAATCGAACGCGGACGAAGACGTTAAAGAGCTGTGGGAGCATCTCGTCTGCTCGAATTTCTTCATTACGCCGGAAGAGGCGCGCAAAGTGCCGGGGCATGTGATCAGCGACTATTATCACAACCTGTTCCTGTCCTCGCGGCCGGTCAACTATATTCTCGGCTCCTGGGCCGTCATTACGAACCAGCTGCGCCAAAAGCTGGCCGTGTCGGGCCGCTGGGAAGTGGCGCTGCAGGAAGGCGTGGACGGAATCCGCTACGCAGACCGCAAATTCGTGCTGCAGACGAAGACGCGCGAGCTGGAGTTCGACCGGGTCGTGTTCGCGATGCCGGTGCAGCAAGTCGTGAAGCTGCTGAAAGGGACGGCATGGGAGCCGTTCGTCGCGCCTTACGAAGGGAACACGGCGACGGAAGTTATGGTTTACGATGTCGGCCTCGAGCGTGTCGTGGCCAGGCCGTTCAGCTACATCAGCGACATGGACAACAAAATGTTCATCACCGACGTGTCGGCGACGGACCATACGCTCGTTCCCGAAGGCGGCCAGCTGCTGCAGGGGATCGCGTATTTGAGCGACAACTTCGAGGGCGAACAGGAGCGCAAAGCGTATTTGGAGCAAAAGACGGCGCAAATGGAGGCGCTGTTCGACACGCACTACCCGGGCTGGCGCGAGGCGGTCGCCGTCAAGCGGGTGTCGAAAAAAGCGATGGTCGCCAGCGTCAAAAATATCGCTTCCAACGCCTTGCTGCCGAACCGCGTCGAAAACGTCCCGTTTTATTTTTGCGGCGACGGCTGCGTCGGCAAAGGCGAGCTGGCGGAGCGCGCGTTCTCGAGCGCCCGCAGCGTGGCGAAAATGATTTTGCAAGAAGCGGCGAAAGTTCCGGTTGGCGTGTAACGCCGGCGTAGCCGGGAAAGTTCGGATACAGGAAAAAGCCCTCGATCGGGGCGTGACGGCAGTCGCGTGCGATCGGGGGCTTTTGTCGTAGGCGGGCACGGCCGCGGATGCCGCGGTGGCCACGATGGCAGCCATGGCGCGGGAGCTCGCTATGGCCACGATGGCGAGCATAGCAAAGGTGCCGCGGTGGCCATTATGCCAGGCACGGCCGAGAAGCAGGGTGCCGTGATGGCAGCCACGGTGCGGGAGCCTACTATGGCCATGATAGCGAGCATAGCAAAGGTGCCGAGGTGGCCATGATGGCGGGCACAGCCGCGGTGCCGGGTGCCGTGATGGCAGCCATGGCGCAGGAGCCTGCTATGGCAGCCATGGCGCAGGAGCCTGCTATGGCCAAGATGGCGAGCATGCTCGGGTGCCGGTAGGCGGCATCGGCACTTATGCACATCGCCCGTCGTTGACGCCGATAAGGCGGGATTGGCTACAACCGCTCGTGGAACACGCGGCTGCCGCGTCCGGACGCTCCGCCGGCTCGACGACAAGACGGCGCGGCAAACGGGCCCGCAGCTCGGGCACGTGCGAGATGACGCCGACAGCGAGCTTGTCGGTGTGAAGCTTCTCGAGTGCATGAATCACCGTCTCAAGCAGCTCCGGGTCAAGTGTGCCGAACCCTTCGTCGAGGAAAAAGAACTCGAGCGGCACTTCGCCTTTGAGCTGGATTTGCGCCGACAAGGCGAGCGCGAGCGCGAGCGACGTCAGGAACGTTTCGCCGCCGGACAGCGTCGTGACGGGCCGCCTGACGCCGCCGCCGGCGTCGTCGCGGATGACGAAGCCGCCTGCGGAGTCGACTTCCAGCGCGTAGCGCTGGCGCGTCAAGCGGCCGAGCTGCTCGGAGGCGGCGCGGCTTACTTGCGTCAGCTGCTCCTCGGCGAGAAATTCCACGAACGCATTGCCGCGCAGCACCGTTTGCAACTTGCCGAGCCGGGCCAGAAGCGTTTGCAGCTCGCTGCGGCGCAGCTCCAGCTGCTGCCAGCGGGCGTGCTTCGCCGCCAGCTCCTCGGCGCCTTGCGCCGCCTTGGCGCGCGCCTCGAGGGCGGCGTCGCCCGATTTTACACGCCGCTGAACGAACCGTGGGTGAATGCGGAGTGGTGCGGCTGGAGCGGGAAGTGGCCGCCTTATTTGAAAG
>NZ_JXAK01000005.1 GCF_000829455.1 Gordoniibacillus kamchatkensis | reverse complement strand
TGTCGCTACAAACCTCCTTCTGTTTAGCGTTAGTCTTCCGTACGAAGGCCGAGGCCGAGCTCTTCGAGCTTCTCCTGCACTTCCTCCAAGGACTTGCGCAACGCCAACAGCAACGCCAACAGCAACAGCAACAGCAACAGCAACAGCAATAGCAATAGCTGCCAACTGCAACTGCCAACAGCAACTGCCAACAGCAACTGCCAACAGCAACTGCCAACAGCAACGCAACAGCAGCAACAGCAGCAACAGCAGCAACAGCAACTGCCAACAGCAACGCTAACAGCAATAGCAGCAGCGGCAACAGCAATGGCCGCCAATCTGCCGCTAATGCCGGCGCAGTATCCCCTTTGCGGCCACTTTCTCCTTCACGTTAACAACTCGGCTCTCCCTCCGCCTTTCCGGAATAACGAATGTGCCTTTATTCCATACTACAGCGGGGAAGTACAACCAGCGACAGACGGAGGGAAGAACGATGAAGCATATCGTGGCGAAGCAGGTGGCCGAGGAAGCCGGCATTACCGAGCCTCAAGCCGAATTGGCCGTAGAAGCCGTGATCGGTTATTTGAAGACGAGGATGCCGAAAGAGACCGCGGAAGAAGTGGAAAACTTGTTTTTAGGCGCAAACGAATAAGCAGTTTCGCTGCATCGATAAATGCTCTCGTCCAAAAGGGCGATGTAAGCGTTTATCCTTGACAGCTTTTCAAGTTTCCGCCATCCTAAAGTAAGGATGGCTTTTTTTCTGGCCGGCCGCTTCCCAGATCCTGCATCCGCACGTTTCAAACGGCGCGGTTTTGTCCATACTAGCACATAATGCGGCGCGCCCGGAAAAAGATGGCAATAGCTGCTTCAAAATAGCCGTTCAACAACCGATAATGCGACAGTCAAGAAAGGAGCTTGTTATGGATTCGATTACATCCTTATCCGAGTTGCTGTCCGATCAAAGGCCCTCGTCCTACGTGGAAATTCCCGGAGCGCTGGGCTCTACGTTCGGCCAAGCGACACTGGCCGCGACACTGCCGATGAGCAAGCTGTTCTCGGTGTACGAGGTCGACCTCGAAGTGCAGCGCAACATCATTCCCCGCAATTTGTCCAAGTTGATCGATTACATCAACCTGTACTTGGACAACCGGCAGCCGATTTACTTCCCCGGGATCATTTTCTCGGCGCGGGGCGCGGGCATGTACGACGAGCGCTCGCAGGCGCTGCGGCTGAAGCCGATCGAGAAGCTGTACGTCGTCGACGGACAGCATCGACTGGCCGCTTTCCAGCGCATTATGGAAACGCTGCAAAGCCAGATGGCGCGCGCCAAAGACCGGCGCGAATACGACAAAATGGAAGAAATCGCCGAGAAGATGAGCCGGCTCTACTCGTTCCCGATCTCGGTGATGATTTATCTCGATATTAACGCCCGGCAAGAGCGCCAGCTGTTTTCCGACATCAACAAGCTGCCGCGCAAAATCGGCGGCAACCTGGCCGTGCTGCGCGACCAGCGCCGGTTCTATCACGTGATGGCTTCCAAGCTGGCCGAATCGCCGATCATGAGCCGCATCTCGGTCGACATGTTCTCGGAGCGCGGCAAGGCGCCGGACTGCCTGTTCACGTACCACCTGCTGGTGGAAATTTTGATCTCGCTGTTCGAAGGCCGGCTGAAAGCGGGCGCCCGCAACAACGGCTACCAATTTGCCGAGAGAGAGGTCGCCGAGCACGTCGGGCTCGCCGAGCTGTACGTTTCGCGCCTGCTCGACCAGTTGCCGGCACCGGCGAAAGGCGAGCTGTGCTGGTCGGAGAACGTGCAGATCGCGCTCGCGCTGTTTTTCCACGGCGAGGCGGTCAAGACGGGCACGTTCAACAAGTACGCGCTCGATTATTCGATGCGCATTTTGCCGCATATTCCTTGGAACGACATTTACCAGGGCGAAGAAAAAGACCGGCTGCCGCGCCGCTCGCGCATTATGAAGGCGTTTCAGTTTGTCAAAAGCTTCTACGACGAGAAGCACGCGCTGCTCATTCGCGACACCGACCTGTTCCTTCAGGCGGAAAAACCGTCCTTCGGCGGCGGCTTGAACGAGGAGGTGGGCTAGATGGAGGGCTTGCGGTTACGAATGTCGATTCAACCGTTTTGTGACAAGTTCGGCCTAGCGACTATCGCTATGCGGGTACAGGATCTGCTCAACTATACGGCCATCGATCCGATGGTGCAGCGCAAGCTCAGTCCGATGCAGCGCCGTAAAATCGCCAACTACTTGCAGGAGCGCGAGCTCGACCAAGTATTTTTCGGTCCGGTCACGTTGTCGCTGCGCGATGTGAGCGCGCTAGCCAAGTCAGAGGGCGACCTTTACCTCAGGCATGGCTCGAAGCTGAGCATACTGGACGGCCAGCACCGCATTCTCGCTCTCGGCTACGTCGGCGAGCAGCTCGTCAAGGAAGTGCGCCGCCACGAACGCCAAGCCGTCATGCTGAAGCTGCGGCTGCGCAAGGAGGGCGACACTCCGGAGCTGCGCGAAGAGCTGGAGCAAGTCGAAGGAACGGTGCGCCAGCTCGAGTCGCGCCGCCTCGACTTGATGGAAACGCAGCTGGCCGTGCAAATTTACATCGGCCTTACCGAGGAGGAAGAGCGCCAGCTGTTCGGCGACATCAATTCGAAGGTACAGCTTGTGTCCAAGGAGCTCGGCCACTCGTTCGATTCCGTCGACCCGCTCAACCTCGTCATTCAGCAAGTCGTCGATCACAACGTGCTGCTGCGCGGGGTAGGCGTGGAACGGCGCAATACGTTAACGGCGTTCAACAAAAATTTCACCTGCCTCAGCTGGCTATATTCCACTGCCGTTATGCTGTTCTCCGGCCGTCTGCAAATGTCTTACGAGCTGCAGCGCAAAATGCGCCAGGACATTCCGATGTACGTGGAAATTTTGCACCAGTTCTTCAATACGCTGCTGCCGATGATGCCGGAGCAGCCGGGGCTGCCGCAATTTTCGTCGTCGAGCCGGGTTATGCAGGAGAGCATCGCGCTGTACGCCAGCCGGTTTCTGTTCAAGGACGGCGAGTACAACGAAGGCTGGACGGAATGCCTGCGCATTCTTGACGGCTTCGATTGGTCGCACGATAACGAGGAGCTCGTCTACATTTTCGGCAAGCTCGACAACGGCAAGCTGAACCTCATTCACGAGAAATCGCTGCGCAAGCACGCCAAGCTCGTGCAATTTTTCATGGAAGGCACGGACGCAGCCGAAGAGATTGCACCGACCGCCTAACCGAATGCCTATGCAAAATGCCTCTGTCACTGCGGCGACCGCTGTGACAGAGGCATTTTGCTTAAGCGTTATTCATCGTCCGCATCCAAATCCCACGATTCCCCTTTGACGCCGAGCCGGCCTTCCTTCGCGTCGCGCAGTAGGCGGCGCAGCCAGCGGGCTTCGGTCTTGGCGTGCATGTAGCAGCCGGCCATCAAATGGAGCACCGATTTTGGCACGGTGCCGACGTGCTCATCATAGACGGTACGCATCCGCGCGGTCTGCTCTTCGGCCCGCTCCAGCTTGCGCTCGATCAGCTCGGCGAGCCGGGCCTGGTCGCCGTAGCGAGCGAACGGCAGGGCGCTGTACAACGGGTGTTCGATCACTTTGTTTTGGGCGAATTGCTGCATAAGCAGCTCTTGGAACAGCTTGCGGCCTTGCTCCGTAATGCGGTAGATCGTCCGGTCCGGCCGGTTCGATTCCTTGACGACGCCGACGACGTCGATGCAGCCGTCTTTTTTCAACTGATCGACCGCATAGTACAGCGAGCCGTCCCGCACCTTGATAAAATCGAGCAGACGCCGCTCTTTCACCAGTTGTCTAATTTCGTAAGGATGCATCTCCCGCTCCATGAGCAGGCCGAGGATGAGCAGCTTGAGCGACATGCCGGCCACCTACTCCGGTTGGAACGCAGGCCGTTCGCCTTGCTTTTGTCCGGGTCCGGCGGCGCCGGGCTGATCTTGACGCGTTTCGCGCAGACCGGCTTTGCCCATCAGCAGGGCGACGAGAAGGGCGGCCACCGGCAGCAGCAGCTCCCACCGGAAGACGACGATGATCGAATCGCCGAGCGCGGCGAGCATCTGCTTGAGCGCCGGGGCCGGAATTTGCGCCTGCACCTCGGGCTGCAGCAAGCCCCGGCCATCGCCGATGCGCTCTGCGAATTGCGCCGGAATGCGGCTGTGGAAGCCGCTCGTTTGCAGCACGCCGAAGACGGTGACGCCGAGCGCCGAGCCGATCGTCCGGAAAAATACGACAAGCGACGTGACCGCCCCTTTATATTGCGGCTGCACGCCGTGCAGCGCGGACATGTTGAGCACCGGGAACGAGACGCCCAGGCCGAGGCCGACGACGACCATATAGGCGGTGATGGCGAGGCTCGGCGTGTCCGCGCTCATCGTGCCGAGCAGGTACACCCCTGCAATCGAAATAATGCAGGAGGCGAGCATAATCGTGCGGTAATTGAACTTGGCTACGAAGCGGCCGCCGAAGACGGAGCTGAACACGACGCCGAGCATCATCGGCGTCATGATCGTTCCGGCCGTGCTGGCGGAGCCGCTTTTCACGCCCTGAATAAAGAGCGGAATGTACGACGCCCCGGCGATCATGACGGCGCCGTACAGGAAGCTGATGGTCTGGCTCGTGGTGAACAGCCGGCCCCGGAACAGCGACAGCTTCACGATCGGATCGGAGGCGACCTTCGCTTCTATGAACAGGAACAGCGCCATCGTGACGACGGCGGCGGCGAACAGCGACAAAATCTGCCAGGAGCCCCAGGCGTAATTTTTACCTCCGAGCTCGAGCGCGAACATAAGGCTCAGGACGGCGGCGGCCAGCGTTACGGCACCGGCGTAGTCAACCTTCTGCTTGCGGTGCTGCTTCGCCTCGTGGTAAAACGCCAGCAGCAGCGCCGTAGCGACGACCCCGATCGGCAAATTGATCAGGAATACCCACTTCCAGTTCAGATAATCGGTGAAGTATCCGCCGATGCTCGGGCCGAATACGCTGGACAAGCCGAATACCGCGCCGAACAGGCCGTTCATTTTGCCGCGCTGCTCCGGCGGGAAAATGTCGAAAATGATCGTGAAGGCGATCGGCATCAGGGCGCCGCCGCCGATGCCTTGCAGGGCGCGGTACACGATCAGCTGCGTCATGGTGCCGGCGGTGGCGCACAGCGCCGAGCCGACCATGAACAGGATGAGCCCTAACGCGAAAAACAGTTTGCGCCCGAACATGTCGGACAGCTTGCCGAATATCGGCGTGAACACGACGGTTGCGATCATGTAAGCGGAAAATACCCAGACGAACTTGTCGAGTCCGCCCAGCTCCTTGACGATAGTCGGCATCGCCGTGGAGACGATCGTCTGGTCGAGTGAAGCCATGAAAATGCTGAGCAGCAGCGCCAGCACCGTCCAGCGCGTGTTTGATTTGCGATGATCCACTTCTGGTTTCTCTCCTTCTCTATGTGGAAATGGAAAAAAATGATGCACTTCTGATTGTACTCAAATTTGAGTATATGGCAACATAAATTTTTGTAAACATGCAAAACGACCCCGGCGGACAATCCGAATCGGACTATCGCTCGGGGCGTTTTCGGGATTGCCGCTATTGCTCGGCGGGGCCACCGGTCGGTGCGGAGCGCAGCAGCTCGGATACGGTCACGAACTGGAAGTCGCGCTGCCGCAGCTCGGGCAGTATGCGCTCAAGCGCGGCGATCGTCTGGGTATGTTCCACGCGGTCGTGGAACAGCACGATGTCGCCGGGCCTGGCGTTGTCCAGCACTTTGCGGGCGATGCGCTCCACGCCGGGCCGCGACCAGTCGCGCGTATCCTGATGCCACGACCACATGACGACCTGGTAGCCCGCTTCCCGCGCGGCGTCTACGATCGTCTGGTCGTAATAGCCGCCCGGCGGCCGAAACAGCCGGCTGCGGACGCCGCCGGCCTGAGCGATGGCGCGTTCGGCATCTTCCAGCTCGCCGCGCACCGACTCGGCGGTAGGATGCCGGAACATGCGGTGATGGTACGTATGATTGCCGAGCTCGTGGCCTTCCTGCACCTCGCGGCGGATCAGCTCGGGATGGCGCAACGCCTGCACCCCCGTGACGAAAAACGTGCCTTTGGCGCCGTAGCGCTTCAATAGATCGAGGATGGCCGGCGTCTGCTCGGGATCAGGACCGTCGTCGAACGTAAGGCAAATGAGCTTCTCGCGCGTCGACGCCACTTCCCAGACGATGTCGCCGCGGTTCTCGAAATAGGCGCGGCCTTTTTTGCCTGGGGCGATGCCCTCCGCGGCGGCGGAGGCGTGCGGACTGGCTGCGGGCAAGGCCAATGCCAAAACTGCCGTAAAAACAGTCGCAATGGCTGCGCCGGAACGAAACAAGCTTGTCATGGTTGCGTGCTGCCCTCCTTGCGAATTCATTCCGGTAGCATGCCCTGCCCGGTGGGAATTCATCCCACTTGGAGCCATTCGTCCGGCGGCGGCAGGATTTTCGCGGTGCGGCGTCTAAATGATATAGGAGCTGCGAGGATTCGTCCGTTCGAGGCATTACATGTGTTTAGGAGAGAAGAAGATGACCGAATCGGTTTTGATTGTGGACGGAATGGCGCTGCTGTTCCGGGGATATTTTGCCAGCGCCTACGGAGGGTACATAAGAAGAACGAGCGCAGGCGTGCCGACTAACGCCGTATACGGCTTTACCCGCTATTTGCTTGACGCGATCCGCAAATTCAAGCCGGGCTACGTCGTCTGTTGCTGGGACACGCCGGTCAAGCCGTTTCGGACCGAACTTTACCCGGCTTACAAGGGCAACCGTCCCGAGGCTCCGGACGACTTGCTGCCGCAGTTCGGACTCGTTCGGCACGTAACCGACGGGCTGGGCATCCCGAACGTCGAGCTGCGCGGCTACGAGGCCGACGACTGCATCGGCACGCTGGCGAAGCGGTTCGCAGACGACAGGGAAGTGTATATCGTCAGCGGCGACCACGACTTGCTGCAGCTTGTCGGCCCGCGGACGCGGGTTGTGCTGCTGAAGAAAGGCTTCGGCCAATACGCTGTGTACGATCCCGAGACTTTGCTTGAGGAAAAACAGCTTCGCCCGGAGCAAATCGTCGATTTAAAAGGACTGACGGGCGATGCGAGCGACAATTATCCGGGCGTTAAGGGGATCGGCGAGAAAACGGCAGTGAAGCTGCTCCTCGAGCACGATTCGATCGACGGCATCATCGGCAATCTGGACAGCCTGAGCGGTTCCGTCCGCAAAAAAATCGAAGCCGATCTCGATATGCTGCACCTGTGCCGCGACCTGGCGACGATCCGCTGCGACGTGCCTCTCGACTGCGAGCTCGACGGGTGCCGCTGGGAGCCGGATGAGGCAGTGCTGCGCAGCAAATTTTTGGAGCTCGAGTTCGAGTCCCTGATGAAGGAAGCGAGCGGGCTGCTGGCGCGTATCGGCTAGCCGGCGCGCAAAAGCGGGCGCACTGCAAAATCGGTACGGACATCCCGCATATATTTTTGGCCGGAGGTCACAATATACAAGAAAATTTTGGACCTGACGGCGGATGATGCGATGTTCAACGTTGCGATGTGTTTGATGGACATATTTTTGGCGTGGCGCTGGGGCGATTGGCGCAACTGGACGAAGTATCAATCGACCATTTTATATTTTATTTCATGCGATTTGCTGTACAATTTTTTGACCTACAACCATCCTTTGTGGGAATACGAACCGACGCTCGTTTATCCGAATCATACGATGATGAGCCTGATTGCCATGTTTGTCGCTTATCCAAGCGTAACGCTCGTTTTTTTGGGCAAATACCCGGCCGGGCGAATCAAGCGGATTCTATGGATATGCTTCTGGGCGCTCCTGTGGACGTTCCTCGAATGGGTATCGTTCAAGGTCGGGCAATTTTCGTATCATAACGGATGGAACCTGACATGGTCGATAGTTTTCGATTTTGTTCTCTTTGCGATGCTTCGCCTTCATTTCGTGAAGCCGCTGTTGACCTATGTCCTCTCCGCCTTGATCACTATCGGGCTGCTGCTGCTTTTTGACGTATCGATTGCCGAGATGAAATAGCTTTCTCCCGCAATAAAATCAGCGTTCCGAGTCGACCGGAACGCCTGATTTTCGTTTGCCGCCGTTAGAAAAAGCGCTTCTGCCAGCCGCACAGTTTGGCCAGCGCTTCGACGTAGTAATAGTCGCCGTATATGAGCCCGACGTTCACGTTCTCATTCTTCGGTTTGTTGCCTGTGCCTTCGCTGAGGATATTGTCGCGGTCGTCCCCGAAAGAGGCGTAGCGCTCGGTGAGCGCTGTCATGATGCGCTCCGCGCTTTCGCGGTACAGCCCTGCTTCCGCCGGACCGACGAGCTGCGCGAGCTCCAGCAATCCGGATGCGGCGATCGAACCTGCGGACGTATCTTTCGGCTCGCCGGAAAGGCCTTGGTTCGGTGCGCGGAAGTCCCAGGCCGGAACGGCATCGCCCCCGAGGGCCGCAAGAAAATAGTGGGCGACCCGTTTCGCTCCTTGCAAATAGCGGTCTTGACGGCTGTAGCGGTAGACGACCGCAAGGCCGTGCAGCGCCCACGCTTGCCCCCGGCTCCAGGCCGAATCCGGGCTGTAGCCTTGTCCGCCTCTCGTTTCGGAGTAAGCGCCGGTTTCCGGATCGAAGCAGACGATGTGGCGGGCCGAGCCGTCGGCGCGGAGGAAATGCTCCAGCACGGTATCCGCATGCGCTAGAGCGACATGGCGGAAGCGCGGGTCGCCGGACTGCTCCGCGGCCCATAGCAGCAAGGACAAATTCATCGTGCAGTCGACGATCGCCCAGCCGATCATGTCGCCGTTCCAGGCGCGAATGAAGCGGCCCGCCGGATTGTAGCGGCCGGCGAGAAAATTCGCTGCGGCGAGGCCGCGCCGCTTGCCGTCGGCATCGCCGGTCAACAAATATTTGGCGACTGCGGCAGGCAGAAATTGAAAGCCGACGTCATGGTGCAGGCGGTTTTCGCGGAGAAAGCATCGCTCCAGCTTCTCGTCCCAGCTCCATGCGGCGGCGTGGAATTTATCGTCCCCCGTGCGGTCGTACATAAGCCACAGCATGCCCGGCCAGAAGCCGGACGTCCACCAGTCGTGCTCCCGGTCGTCGTACCGCCCGTCCTTCGCCGCATGCGGCGAGCGTTCGCCGATGCGGCCCGCCATGAGCGCCACTTTCGCTACGGCGCGTTCCCATACTTGTTCCCAGTTCATTTGTATGCTCCTCCTCCTAGGTCGAGATGTGCTCCATTCGTCCCAAGTATAGCACCGGCGGATTGCTGTGAATTGCGCAGATGTGTAGCCATATTGCGAAGTTTCGCGGCCGGTTGCAATCGGCGCATTGCGCCTGTAACATGATAAGCAGTGAAGAAGGCTGCTGGTTCATTTTTTTGACGCAAGAGGAAGGGGAGGGCTGGGAATGGGAGAGCCGGGGAAAGATCAGACGGGCGGAAGTGCCGTAGGCAGCGACCGCTATTCGAGACAGGAGCTGTTTGCGCGCATCGGGCCGGAGGGCCAGCGCCGGCTGCGCGGGAAGCACGCGTTCGTGCTCGGCGCCGGAGCGCTCGGCACCGGCAATGCGGAACTGCTTGTCCGCGCCGGGGTAGGGCGGCTCACGATCGTCGACAGGGATTACGTGGAGTGGAGCAACTTGCAGCGGCAGCAGCTGTATGAGGAAGCCGATGCCCGGGACAGGCTGCCGAAAGCGGCGGCCGCGCAACGCCGGCTTCAGCGCTTGAACGGGGACGTCGACGTGCGTGGCGTCGTCGCCGACGTCGGTCCTGCGGAGCTGGAAGAGCTTGCCTCGGGCGCCGACGTGCTGATTGACGCCACAGACAATTTCGACGCCCGGCTGCTGCTCAACGACTTTGCCGTGCGGCAGCGCCTGCCGTGGGTGTACGGCGCCTGTGTCGGCAGCTACGGCACGACGCTTACGATCATTCCCGGCGAGACGCCTTGCCTCAGCTGCCTGTTGGAGTCGGTGCCGCTCGGCGGAGCGACTTGCGACACCGTCGGCGTCATCGCGCCCGTCGTGCAGATGGTTGTCGCCTATCAAGGCGCCGCAGCGCTCAAGCTTCTCGTCGGCGACAGCGAGGCGTTGAACCGCAAGCTGATCTCCTTCGATTTGTGGTCGAACCAGCATACGGCTATCGACGTCTCGCGCATGAAAAGGCCCGGCTGTCCGACATGCGGCGAGCACCCGACCTACCCGCATCTGCAGCCGGAGCAGCAAACGAGGACCGCGGTGCTGTGCGGCCGCGATACGGTGCAGCTGCGGCCTCCGGCCGGTGCGGTGCGGCGGGACTTGGCGGAGCTGGCGCGCGCTTTGCGCCGCCTTGGCGCCGACGTGCAGGCGAACGAGTTCCTCGTCTCGTTCACGGCCGGTTCGCACCGGCTCGTCGTTTTCGCCGACGGGCGCGCGCTCGTGCACGGCACGAAGGACGTCGCCGAAGCGCGCAGCTTGTACCATAAATATTTAGGCTGAGCGAAAATGGCTCCCTCCCCGGCGGTGTGCTTGGGGAAGGAGCCATTTTTGACGACCCGAAATGATGGGGCAAACCGTGAAAAGACATGCCATCATTGTCAGGCTCAGGCAGGAAATAAAGAACCGGTTCGCTCTGCATCGTCTTGCGGGGCGTTATTTAGCGACGATATGACGAAATGATGGTGTAAGGACCGATTGTTCCATGTATAGCGACGAAATTTCGCATGGAGCGACCTTCGAGGCGCTGAAAACCGGTTCTGTTTATTTTGATTGAGGATCAGCGTCCGTCAAGTCGCTATTAGCGAAATCAGGGCTATATATCCACATTCAGAGCTATCCATCCGCCCCGAGTACCGGAACCAGCCTCCCCCGGCGAGGATGCACCGCAAGGAAGGCATTCCGGTTTTCTCCCGGATCATCGGTAAGGAAAGGCTGCGCTTGTGCTTATTGCGCCGGGAAGGCTTCACCGCACTCATTCCCGGTTGGCTGCGCAGCGGCAACAGCGCTCGCCGGGACCGCCCTTTGCCGATTAGCGCGCCTGTTACAGGCCCGCCGCTGCGTACACCCGCTCGAACGCCGCTTGCGAGCGCTGCGCCAACGCTTCCGGCGACTCCTGAGGCGGCGCTTGCGTCAAAATTTCCTGAGCGACGACGCCTTGATAGCCGATGTCGTGCAGCGCGCGCAGGAACCCGGCCAGGTCGATGACGCCTTCGCTGGGGTACAGCCGCCCGTTGTCGAGCGCTTCCGCCACCGGCACGTCGGGAGCGTCGTTGATGTGCACGTGGACAATTTGCTCCGGCCGCAGCTTGCGGATATCGTCTGCCGTCAGCTCGTTCGTGTACCAGTGGTACGCGTCGTACAGCAGCCCGACGTTCGGCTCGCCGATCGCGTCGATCCAGTCGAGCGTCTCCTGCGGCGTCCACAGGAACGGATTGGCCCACCTCGTGCGCAAATGGTGCGGGCCGACGAATTCCAGGCCAAGCCGGATGCCGTAAGCCCCGAGCACCTGCGCGCAAGTGCGCAGCCGGCGCGTGGCCAGCACGGCGAAATGCGCCGCCGGCAAGTCGGTCGAAGGCAGTATGTACGTGCACGAAGCCGTGCAGCCGAGAGCTGCGGCCGCCTGCGCTTCCGCCGCCAAGCCGGCGAGGCCTTGGCGGAACTTGGCTTCGTCGCCGCGCCATTCGACGGACAGGCCGATCGAGCCGATCCGCACCTTGCCTTGGCCCGTTTCCTGCAGCCAGGCGCGGGCGCCTTGTTCGCCATGGGCGGAGACCAGTTCCTTCAGCTCGCCTCCGCCTGCGTCGACGGCGTCGAAGCCGTATTCGGCCGCGAGGCGGATGAAATCGGCCAGCGGCCCGGCGTTGCCGAGCCCCGCTCGTGTAAGCCTTTTAACATAACTCCATTACCTCCCATATCGGTTCAATTTTGCACTACTGCCTATTGTACAGAAAAAAGCAGTGCGGATGCACTGCTTTTTCGCGACATCGGAAAGTATTAAGCTGCGCCTGCAATTGGACCGAATTCCGCTACTAGTCGTTAAGCTGGAGTTGTAATGACGAGCAACGTGCCTAACGTCTAGCAGTCAGCTTAACGCCGGGAAACGCGCACGTCTCGTAAAGATGGCTTGAGCCGGTTAACCTTTGCAAGCCGGTCCGTTATTTGAACTTATATGGATTCGTCGTGCGTTTCGTGGTCGCCGGGATAATTGCGCTGCATGCCTTCGTGCAGCTCGCGGTTCTCGTAGCCGTACGGATCCGGCGAACGCTGGTCCCGCCGCCACGGCGAGCTTTTGCCGAGCGACTCCACCTCGAGCGGCGTGCCGTATGGGCCTTCCGGAAATTCCTCCGGGATCAGATCGTTGCGCTGCGATTCGACCGTAGCGAGGTCGGTGCCTTCGTCCCGGTATTCTTTTTTGAAGCCGTTCTGCACGGGGAAGCTCCTCCTTTGCTGGATAGCGTTTCCTCGTTATGGTGCCCGGCCGCTCGTCAAATATCCGTAAAATTGATCGAGCCAACAATTTGCTCAAGGAACGCGTGCAGCTCGGCCGCTTCTTCCTCCGTCAGCTTGTAGGCGTATTCGAGATAGCTTCTTCCTTCAAATCGTCGGGACCGATTATGGCGCTTCGCCCGGACTGAAGGTCGATGACCATTTTTTTGCCGTAGTAGCGGTTCGTCGTCATGATCGCCAAATCGAAGCGCCGCATCGACTCGCCGAAAAAGCATACGAAGCGCGTCGACGTCTGCTCCGTAGAGTCGTACAAATATTCAAATTCAGTCATGTATGGACCTCCCGTTGATAAATGCATAGTCCGATTATATCGTAAAATATCCCGCAGCAAAAACAATTGCGCTCTTGCGCCCGCCTGCGCCTTGTGGTATTATCTGGATAATTCAAAAAGCAGAGGGGAAGCACCTCTCTTACGAGCTTAGGCCGTAGGAGAGGTGCTTTTGTTTTTTGAAGCCAATTTCGAAGACAGGGAGGAAGAACGATGAATTTGGTGTTTTTGAGCAGTTTCGAGAAGGAGACGGCGGAAGGGGCTTCGCTCGACGCGCAGGTGACGATCGGGGAGCAGCACGGCGTCTGGAGCGTCGTTTGGAACGAGCGGCTGGAGGGCGGCAAGACGGCGCAGGAGCGGTGGTTCGAAGGGACGTCGTGGGAGGCGATGCTGCAGTCGTTCCGGCAAGGGCTTCAGCAAAAATGGCTGCAAGGCTATGCGCCGCTTGTCGAAGCCATCATCGAAGGGCGCACGGAGCTTACCGGCAAAAGCCGGTTCAACGCCATGCTGCAATGCTACAGCGACAAGCATGCGAACGCCGATGCGTTTCAGAAGCTGCGCGAATGGCGGCGGGACCAGGCGAACAAAGAGGGCAAGGCTGCGTATTTGATCGCGACGAATCGGGTGCTACGGCTGCTTGCCGCCTTTCTGCCGCAAACGGTGGAGGAGCTGGCGCAAATTCCGTGGCTCGGGGAGCAGAAGGTGAAGCAGTACGCGGACGAACTGACTGGCATTGCCGCGTCATTCGAGCGCGTCACGGCATTTCCGCTTGACTGGGTGCCGGAGGCGCTCGGCGAGGCGGCATTCGACGCGTGGCTGCGCGAACAGCGGCAGCTGCGGCTGCGCGCCGAGCAGTCGCAGGAGGAGCTGAAGCGGAAGGTGCTGGAGGGCGTGGCGCGCGGCTGCGGGCTGGAGGCGCTGGCGCAGGAGCTTGGGCTGACGAGGCGGGAACTCGTGCAGCGGATCGAAACGCTGGACGAGGAAGGATACGACGTAGAACCGCTGCTGCAAGCCGAGCTCGAGCACGTCGCCGAGGACGAGCGGAGGAAGGCGTGGCGCGCTTTCGAGCTGGAGGGCGTCCGTTATTTGAAGCCGGTGCTGCACCGGATGTACAGCGAGCAGGAGCTGCGGGCGCTCGATCTTGATCGGGTGTACGAGTGGCTGCGCTTGCTGCGGCTCCAATACCGCAAAGCGAAGCTCGCGGCCTGACACTGTTTCTTTGCCCTGCGAGGAGCGCCGCGCAAAGATTCCTTTGCAAGCCTGCTTCACCGCTGCTGGCTTGGAGCGGGCTTGCATTCTAGCTGAGTTTTTTACCTGGAGCTCATATTTTGTTTTCACCCAAAACATGCTACGATCAAGATAACCCTTTACAGAATTACCCATTGCATCGCATCGAGGAGGCTTATCGATGAAAGCGCTCCAACCTCTTGTTTTTGTTAAAAACAAGACGAATTCGTTTTTTATTCGCTTGATATCCGGATTTCTGTGCATCATCGTGCTTCTTGTATCCTTCAATTTCTTTTCCATGTCCGTATCCAGGGACAACGTCCGGGAGGAGATCGTAAAGTATAATAACCTGAACCTCAAAAATACGATGGAAAGCTACGAAAAGCATTTTGAATTAATCAAAAAGGTAATGCTTGCTTTTACTTTCAATAGCGATATCGAGCAGTTCTTGAAAAATCCGAAGTACATCAAGTTTCCGGCTGTACAAAAAGAAATTCAGAAGATCGTTTCCAACGAACTGCTGTTTCTCGATAATATCGTCTTGCATATGAAAAGCGATTCGCAAATTATCGATAAAAGCACTAGCGCTGCAGCGGAGGTTATGTTTTCGACTTTTTATAAAAGCGATGATTACACGCAACAATTTTGGACCCAGCAATTTAACGAGTCTTATACGTTCAAGATCAACCCGGCCTCATCGTTTGTCGACCTGACTTTCCCCAATGCGCCGGCTCCCAAAGGAGTGCTCTTTCCGGTAATCTTGAAAACCGGCATGCAGAACGATTCCTATACCGTCGCGCTGCTCGACGCCTCCAAGATGCTTCACGCATTTCACAATTCCATCAACGAAAATTTGCTGATTATGGACGGCCGCGGACAAAGCTTGTTCGCCAATGCGAGTGTAACCCGATTCGGACAACTTCCGGTTTTTGCCGATTCCCGTAAGAGCCTGATCGTACAAAACGGCTATTATTATTTTTATATGAAGGGTCCTTCTACCGGCTTCACCTATGTGAACATCGTGCCGGTGGAGAGCATTTCCTCGCAAATGAAGATGGGTGTCGCGCTCATCTCGTTACTGGTCGTTTCGATTGCGATCAGTATGGGGACGGCGGTATTTTTTGTGATGAGAGTCAACAATCCTTTGAAAAAAGTGGTTGAATCGATTCAACATTTGAATGCACCGGGGCCTGTCCGCAGTCAAATTAAAGAGTTCGATATGATCGGCCTTCATTTGCATCAAAAAAATTCCTCGTTGAAAAATTACGCTTATATTGACAGATTAAAGAAAATCCGCAGCCAACTGCACGATTCAAAGGAATATTTCTTCTCCAATCGGCCGTTTGTTTTTATTTTGTTCGATCTCACCTACAGGGACCGTTCGGATCGAACTCAGGAGACCGAGAGCAACTGGGCTTACTATATCAGGGAGTTCGTCGACTTCAACCTGTCGCAACATTTTCGCGATACGCTGACGTTTCAAATCGAGAAAAAGCAAATTCTCAGCTATGTTTTTCTGGATCGCGTACAAGTTCAGGAGCTCATGGAGGTATTGTACCAGCTAAAGACGATATTCGACCGCGACAAAAACTTCGGGTTTATAACGATAACGGTCAGTTCCCAATATAAGCATTCGTCCGAGCTGACCAAAGCTTACGAAGAAACGTTGCACCTGCTGCAGGAGCGCTGTTTAACCGACGAGACGCAAATCATCGGCCAACGCAGGGGAAGCGGAGCGGAAGCAGGATTTTCGCCGGATGAGGAACGGGAATTCGACGTTCATTTGCGGGAAGGAAACGCTGCGGCCGTTATTCGATTGGTGCGGCACACGCTTGCGAGGATGACCAAAAAAGAAGTTTCCGCAGTGCAGGCGCTGCGGTTTGCCGGACTTGTCACGGACAAGGCGATGCGTACGTTGGCTTCGCTAAAAGTGGATACTGACCAGTTGTCCGCTCCCGTTCCTCCGGCGGAACAAATCGAACGGTGCTATACGTTTTTGGAACTGGAATCGTACCTGGAGCGCATTGTTACCCAGGCATCGGAACTTATCAAGGGAAAAAAGGAAAGCAAGGACGCGATCACTTCCTATGTTTTCGACTATGTGGAAAATCACTACGCGGAGGAAATTTATTTGGATGTACTGGCCGAGAAATTAAATATTAGCGGCGGCTATTTATCCACTTCCTTCAAGGAGAAGACGGGCATGAATTTCGTCGATTATGTGAATGAGGTAAGAGTCAGGAAGGCTCAGCGCATGCTTGCCGAACCGGGCTTCAAAATTCAGGATGTGGCCAAGAAAGTCGGTTATCAGAATATCAATTCGTTCAATCGCATGTTTAAGAAATTTTCCGGACTGACTCCGAGCGAATTCCGCAAAAAACAGCTGCTGGCATCGTACGATGACCGTAAGCCCTGTTGAAAGGAATAGCCCGACGAGGGCATTTACGCAGAAGGTTCCACATTGCCATCCGCCTCTTTGCTTCGCGGACTGCATTGCATCCTCAAGTACAAATACCCCCAACGTCTGCTTTCCTCATCTATTTGTCACCCAAACCGTTATCCGGATTTCTCTTCATATGCACACGGACTTCCGATGGGATTTTTATTGATTGTTGGTAGTTTTTTCAGGTGAAGTGAAAAAGTGAAGCATCCGTAAAAGAGGTTATTTACCGCCAGGCGTCCCCTCCTTATGATTCACGGTAAGGAGCAGTTTCCAATCCGTTCGTTCCGCAAGACGAACAAAATGAGGAAAGGGGCACATGTATGGAAAGAATGAAGCGATTCTCATTCATGCTGCTGATCGTTACGCTCGCGTTCTTTACGTTTGCAGGATGCAGCGGCAGTAAGAATGAACCGGTCCAACCGAATGCAACACCGGCAAATAGCCAATCGGGGGACGTAAAGGAACCATCCGGCGCGTCGCATTATTTGGAGAAGCCGGTCACGTTGCGAATGTTTACGCCCAGCCAACAAACGTGGCCATATAAAGCGGACTGGGCGATCTGGAATTGGATGAAGGAAAAGACGAACATTGCCGTTAAAGGGGAGATCCCGGCTGGCAATGCCGCAGATTCGCTCGCGTTAACTATCGCTTCGGGCGACCTGCCGGATTTGCTCTATATTTATCAGGGTGACGATTTAAAATACGGACAACAGGGAGCGCTTACGAATCTTGCCCCGCATTTGGCCAAAATGCCGAACGTGCAAAAGTTTTTCGCCGATAATCCCGCTACAAAAGCGAGAATAACGGCTCCCGGAGGAGAACTTTACTATATCACCAACGAGGGTGCCGGAGTTACGAATTGGAGAATTTGGTTCAACCGCGAAGACATTTTTAAAAAGCACAATTTGCAGCAGCCGAAAACCTGGGACGATCTGTACCAAGTCGCCACAGAGCTAAAGAAGCTGTACCCTGACAGCTTTCCGATCGCATTCCGGCACGGGCTCACGACTTTGGAAGTACTTGCGCCTTCTTTCGGTACGTACCCCTCTTATTATCCTGATCCTGCAACCGGAAAAGCAAAATACGGGCCGATAGAAAACAGTTTCAAAGACCTCATCACGTATCTCAACAAGTTTTACAAAGAAGGGTTGATCGCTCCGGACTGGCTTTCATGGGACTATAAAGCATGGACCCACGCTATAACGACGAACAAATCGTTTATCACCGTACAATATATCGCGCAAATGGAAATTATCAACAATCAATTGAAGGGAGCGAACATGCAGTTTATGGCTCCTCCCGCCGGAACGGGCGGCAAAGCGTATTTGCCGAACGGCAACTTTGAAACAGGAGGTCTGGCCGTCTCCTCGAAAACGAAAAATCTCGATGCCGCTTTGAAGTTTATCGACTTCCAATACTCTAAAGAGGGAATCGATTTGTTGAGCTGGGGGAAAGAAGGCGTTACCTATACGGTAGAAAGCGGACAAAGGAAGTTCAAACCGGAATATAAGGAATTTACGGATTTGCGGAAAAATCTCGGGATTATGACGACCGGAACTTATGGCGTCTTCGACACGAAATCGTTCTTGTCCATGATTGCCGAGAAAGAGCGGTATGTCTACTATGAGGCGCCTAAATACGCCTTCCCGGTACAAATTTTGACGCCTAATTTTACTCCCGATGAATTGGATCTGTTTCAAACCGTGGAAACCAACATCCGTAAGCATTACGAAGAAAACGTCTCGAAATTTATATTGGGCGACAGGCCCCTTAGCGAGTGGGATAAATTCGTCGAGGAGATCAACAAGCTCGGTGTGCAAAAGATCATCGCTATCCATCAAACTGGATGGGACCGGCAAAAAGCGAAGAAGTAACAATGGCGCGGGGGTAAGAACCGATGCATATGAAACATTATTTGAATCAAATCGCCCGGCAAATGACGGAAAAACCGCTTCCTTCCTTTGCTTCCGAAGCGGATTTTCAACGATGGCGCCGGCAAAGACAAGCGCAATTTCATCAGATGCTCGGCATCGACGTTTATTTGAACCGGCCGAGGACGCCGCTGAACGTAACAATAACGGGGACGGTCGAATGCGGAACGCACAAAATCCATGCCCTGTACTTTGAAAGTGTTCCGGGCCTTTATGTAGCGGCAAATTTATACATCCCGAGCAATCTGTCCCGTCCGGCCCCAGGCATATTGTATCTTTGCGGCCACGCGCCGAAACAAAAAATTCATTATCAGGACCATCCGCGAAAATTTGCCCAGCTTGGCTTCGTGACGTTGGCGCTCGATACGATTCAGTTGGGAGAGGTGCACGGCATCCACCATGGAACGTTCTCGTACGGGATGTTTCATTGGATCAGCAAAGGATATACGCCAGCCGCGCCGGAAGTTTGGAACGCCATACGCGGCTTGGATCTGCTGAGTAAATTGGAAGAAGTCGATCCGGACAGACTGGGGGTAACCGGCCATTCGGGGGGCGGTTCGATCAGCTGGTGGACCATTTGCGCGGATGACCGCGTGAAAGCGATGGCAACATCTAGCGGCACGGGTACGATCGCCTCCCATGTGAGGGAAAGGACGTTGGATACGCATTGCGATTGCAATTTCCCGAACAATCCGTACGGTTGGTCTTTGATCGAGGCATATGCCATAGCCGCACCCAGGCCGGTATTGATCGTATCTCCGGACAGCGATATGCACTTTAAGATTGATGCGGTCAGGCAAGTTTATGAGCGGCTGAAAGCTTTTTACACCCATTTGGGGTATGAACGCAATGCCGGGTTTATGGAGTTTCACGGTCCCCATTCCTACAGCGCGGAATCGCGGAAAGCCATCTTTTCCTGGTTTGTCACGCACCTGACGGAAGAGCACGCGGTGCCTGAAGAGATGTCCGATGTGGACGGGATAAAGGAAAGCGACGACAACCTGCTCGTGTTCCGCGGGAACGTTCCCGCGAACGATGAATCGACGTCGGTTCAAGACTGGTTTATTCCCCATGCCCGTCTGAACGAGATCAATTCCAAAGCTGAGTTGGCGGAAGAAAGGAGGAGAGCGGTCAAGCTGCTTTCGGAGGAAAGCTTCGCCGCTTTCCCCAAACAGAAACTTCCGGTGGAACTTGTCTGGGAACAAGAGCTTGAAACGAATCGCTTTTGGCTCAGGCAGTTTTCTTTCGAATCCGAGCCGGGATGGAGATTGTGGGGGGAAATAAAGGGAGAGACAGGTGCCCCGCTAGCCCCGGCTCCGGCTGCGATTTCTTTAAGGCCGCCGGGGGACGTTCGAGGGATCCGAAGTATGGAGCTGTTGCAAGGGCTGACATCGGAATGGCTGAAAGTCAGACTCGATACCCGCGGTACCGGCGATACGGCGTGGGGTTCCGAACTGAATTGGCACATACGGAGAGCCTTGGCGTTGATGGGACGAACCGTTGCCTCTATGAGAGTATGGGATGCACTGCGCGGGATTGAAGCGGTTAGAACGATGCCGGAAGTGGATGAGGAGCGCATCGTCATAGCGGGTCAAGGAGAGATGGCCGTCGTTGCCCTGTACGCGGCTTTGTTGGACGGCCGTGTGTCCGCCGTCATTGTTCGCGACCCGCCGGGCACTCACCAGGTTGCAGCCGATGCCGACGGTCGCGAAGGGATGCTTGAAATCATCAATTGCTTGCGCCACCTCGATTTGCCTCAAGCAGCAGGCCTCCTGTGGCCCATCGACATCGTCTTTATAGGGAATAGGCCGGATACGTTTCGCTGGACGGAAACGTTGTACCGCACATTGGGAGAACCAGGAGGAATTTGGCGGCTATCCTCTCTGGCCGATTGGCCGGGCAGCGAGCGCGCCGTATCCAAACGGAAAGGACACGGGCCATCATGATCAAACAAGTAATGCGGGATAAGTACTTCTTGCTTCTGCTGGCGCCCGTTCTGATTTATTACGTCATCTTCAAATATGTACCGATGTTCGGAATCGTCATTTCCTTCAAAAATTACAATTTGTTTAAGGGCATTTGGGATAGCGAATGGGTCGGGTTGAAATATTATATCCAATTTTTTACTAACCCCGATGCGTTCGAGCTCATTAGAAACACTTTTCTTCTCGGTGCCTATAAACTGCTGTTCGGTTTTCCGGCACCAATCATTTTAGCGCTGCTGTTGAACGAAGTCAGATGGTCCATCTACAAACGTTTCGTACAGACGGTAAGCTATCTTCCGCATTTTATTTCCGTCGTCGTTGTCGCCGGGATGCTTACCCTGTTTCTTTCTCCGACTATAGGATTTATCAACGATGTGATCAAAGCTTTCGGCTTTCAGCCCATTAATTTTTTAATGGAAGCCGGATGGTTTCGCACGATTTATGTAGCCTCGGGCATATGGCAGGAGGCCGGATGGGGTTCGATCATCTATCTCGCCGCACTGACAACGGTCGACCCCCAGCTGTATGAGGCGGCCGAAATCGACGGAGCGGGGCGGTGGAAGCGGATGCTTCACGTCACTTTGCCTGGAATTGCGCCGGCGATGGTCATTCTTCTCGTTTTGAATGCGGGACAAATACTGGAAATAGGATTTGAAAAAGTGTTTCTTCTGTACAATCCCGCAACCTATGAAACCGCGGATGTCATATCGACTTATGTGTACCGAACCGGGATTGTGAAAGGGAACTTCAGCTACGGTACCGCCGTTGACTTGTTTATGGGAGTGATCAGCTTTATCTTCGTCTTTTCCGCCAATTATGCGAGCCGCAGATTAGGGGAAACGAGCCTATGGTAAGGGGGAGCGCCGGCAGTGAAACGCAAAGTTCATTTATTTGATGTGGTTAACGCGCTCCTCTTATCCGGTGTGGTCGTTGCCACCCTGTATCCTTTCGTGTATATGGCCGCGGTCTCCTTAAGCGCTTCGGACTATGTCATAAGGAACGAAGTCACCATTGGCCCAAAGGGCTCAATTTCAACATGTACCACTTGGTTTTGAACGATCCGCGGATTTTGCTCGGCTATAAAAACACGATCGTCTATGTGGCGCTGGGGACTTTGTTATCGCTCTCGTTTACTGCGATGGGAGCTTATGCGTTGGCCAGAAAAAACCTTGTTTTCGGCAAAACGTTTATGCTCATGATTGTGTTTACGATGCTTTTCAGCGGAGGCATGATCCCGACGTTTCTGGTCGTCAAAAGCTTGGGGCTGATGAACACGATATGGGCGATGACGATTCCTGGCCTCATTTCCACTTGGAATTTAATCGTCATGCGCACTTTTTTCCAAGGTATTCCGAAAGAACTCGAAGAATCCGGGAAAATGGACGGGTTAACGGATATCGGTGTGTTCACGTGGATCGTTCTGCCGCTGTCCAAGCCGGCGCTCTCGACGATCGGCTTATTTTACGCCGTAGGATTGTGGAACAACTTCTTTCTCGCCTTGTTGTATTTACGGGACGAAAGCATGTACCCGCTGCAAGTGATTTTGCGAAATATCGTCATGGCGGGGCAATACAGCGATGCGCAAGTCGTCTCCGCTTCCGGGGATGAAATGATCGTCGAAGAATCGTTGAAATATGCCACTATTTTGGTATCGACCTTGCCGATTCTGATGGTGTACCCGTTCATTCAGAAATACTTCGTGAAAGGCGCCATGATCGGTTCGGTGAAAGGGTAAAAAAATGCAGCTTATCTCCTCCCGGGATATAAGCTGCATTTTTCAGTTCGGTTTGTCCCCTCTTTCTTGCCTTCGGCTGTTTGAGCGAACAATCGGTCGTTCTGTATAAAGAACAATTTTTGCTCGCCCAACCAAGCACAATGCGAAAACTCCTAATTCCTCACCGAACATATCATAGATTTATCGAGGTTTTTCTACAAAAAACGAACATCTCAAACAAAAAGTTTACAAAAATAATGACGCAGGAACCATTCGTAATAACGAACAATTTGGTATAATCGATCATGTGTTTTGCCGAGCCGCCCTCCCAAACTATGAATCGGAGGAGTATGCAAGTGAAAGGAAACCATCTGCTTTTCAGGTTCCGATTTGTCGGGAAAGTCGCCTTGCTTTGTCTGGCCTTTACTCAACCCCTTGTCTCGCTTCCGCCGCCCGCCGGCACCGTCGATCGGGCGTACGCCTTAGCGGCCGGCGGGCGGTCGTATACGGCTACTTGGATATGGAATACGGGCATGGCGCTGAAGAACAAGGAGGGCTCGCTCCAATTTCTTCGGCAAAACGGCGTCAATCTCGTATTTTTGCAAGTCGATCCCGATGTTCCTGCGAGTGACTACAGCAGCTTTATCGGCGAGGCATCCGCTCGCGGTATCGAGGTTCACGCTTTAGGGGGAGCTCCCGATTGGATACTTTCCGCCAATCAGATCAAAATGTACAAGCTGATCGATTGGGTGAAAACTTACAACGGTACGGTGGCAGCCGCGGAGCAGTTTAAAGGAATCCATCTGGACGTCGAGCCGTTCGTCATGCGTGCCTGGTATGCCGATACGGATGCGATGCTGGGGCTTTGGCGGGATACGGTGAGCGGCTTCGTCGAGGAGATGAGAGCGGAAACCCCCCATTTGATTGCCGGTGCGGATTTGCCGGTCTGGCTGGAGCAATTTAGCGTCCCGGACGGGCGGGGCGGACGGACAACGCTGTCCGAATGGATGATACGCCAGCTGGATCAAACTACCCTGATGGCCTATCGGGACAATGCATCGGACATCGTCAGCAGCATCAAGACCGAGCTGGGGGAAGCGGAGCGAAACGGCAAGCCCGTCATCATTGCGGTGGAGACGGTACCGAGCTCCGAAGGCTTCATTACCTTCTACGGTAAAGGGAGATCGCAAATGATGCGCGAGCTCGGCACGGTCAGCGAAATGCTCGAAAGCAGCGGTTCATACGCCGGCATTGCCATTCATGATTATGAAAGCTGGGCCCGTTTACGGGAGTAGGCCCAAATTGCATGCAGAAGGAGAGACATACAGTGAACGAGACATTCGCAATCGTGCTTGCGGCCGGTTTAGGAACTCGAATGAAGTCCAGCATTCATAAAGTCCTGCATCCGCTTTGCGGCAAGCCGATGATTCGTCACGTAACCGATTCCCTCCGAGGTGCCGGAGTAGGGCGCTTGCTTGTGGTCGTCGGCGCTTACGCCGAGCAAATCGAGCAAGAGCTTGGCGCCGAAGCGGAATACGTTAGGCAGGCTCGCCAGCTCGGTACAGGGCATGCCGTTCTGCAAGCCCGCGAGGCGATCGGCGGCCTGGAGGGACATACCCTTGTCTGTTACGGAGATACGCCGCTCGTCACTTCACATACGTATCGATCGTTATTGAACGCGCACCGCGAATCCGGCGCGGCGGTGACGATGCTGACCGCAGCCGTCGACAATCCGTCCGGATTCGGGCGCATTGTCCGCGACGAGGCGGGTGAAGTGGCGCGCATTGTCGAGGAGAAGGATGCGTCGGCGGAAGAAAAGCGAATCAAGGAAATCAACCCGGGACTTTACTGTTTTTCCAACTCCGTGCTATTTCAAGCGCTGGATCGAGTGCAAAATAAGAACTCCCAACGGGAGTACTATTTGACGGATTGCATCCGGATCGTGAAGGAGATGGGGCTCTCCGTCCAATCGCTACTTGTTGCCGATGCGCATGAAGTATTGGGAATCAACGACCGGGTTCAGCTCGCGCAATTAAATCGGGTGCTTCGCAATCAGATCAACGAGCTGCATATGAAAAACGGCGTTACCCTCATAGACCCGAACACGACTTATCTCGATATTACGGTTCGCATCGGTGAAGATACGGTGATCGGACCCGGCGTGACCATCTCGGGATTAACGTCGATCGGTAAAGGTTGCCGCATAGGCGCCGGTACCGAGATTGAATCGAGCACCTTGGGAGAACGAGTCGCCGTGCACCATTCCGTCGTTAGGGAGTCGATTATTGCGGATGACGCATCGATTGGCCCTTTTGCCTTTATCAGGCCTAACTCCGTCATAGGAGAAGGGGCGAAAGTGGGAGATTTCGTCGAGGTAAAAAATTCCAATATCGGAGCGGGCACCAAGATTCCGCACCTGGCTTATGTCGGCGATTCGGATATCGGCCAAAACACGAACATCGGCTGCGGCGCCATTACCGTGAATTACGATGCGTGAGCAAACGCCGAACGATCGTCGGAGACCGCTGCTTCGTGGGGAGCAACACGAATTTGATCGCGCCCGTAACGATCGGAAATGAAGCTTACATAGCTACCGGGTCTACGATAACGGATGATGTTCCGGACGGCGCGTTTGCGATTGCCCGCGAACGTCAAGTCACCAAAGCGGATTATGCAAGCAGGCTGCGGGACCGGCTGCTTCAGGCAAGCAAGTGAAATAAGCGGAGAGGGGAACGTATCGATGGGACGTTATTTTGGTACGGATGGCGTAAGAGGCGTGGCCAATCAGGAGCTGACTCCGGAATTGGCATACCGACTTGGGCGTGCGGGCGCTTATTTGCTGACTGCGGGGAAAGCGCGGGCGTCGGTCGTTGTCGGCAAAGATACCCGCATTTCGGGCGATTTGCTCGAGTCCGCCCTCATTGCGGGTATCTTGTCGGTAGGAGCGGATGCCATTCGCGCCGGCGTGATTCCGACTCCTGGCGTGGCCTACTTGACTCGTACGCTGGCGGCGGATGCCGGCGTGATGATTTCCGCTTCCCATAACCCTGCAGCGGATAATGGAATCAAGTTTTTTGGCAGCGACGGTTTTAAACTGGTTGACGAGATGGAACAACAGATTGAAGCTTTGCTGGACCACACGGACGATGCGATACCTCGGCCTGTAGGAGCGGAAGTTGGGCGTGTGTTGGAGCGCCAGGATGCGTGCGGCATGTATGTCAACTATTTGGCAGGGACGACCCGCGAGCGTCTGGACGGGATGAAGATCGTTATGGACTGCGCGAACGGCGCTGCGGCCGCGATTGCGCCTGAAGTGCTGCGGGCGCTCGGAGCGAACGTCATTCCGCTGGCCGCAGCGCCGAACGGGGTCAATATCAATGTGAATTGTGGCTCGACGCACCCGAGCGCATTGCAAGACGCAGTCGTGCGGGAAGGAGCGCAGCTGGGCCTCGCCTTTGACGGCGACGCGGACCGCTTGATAGCGGTGGACGAGACGGGGGAGCTTGTCGACGGCGACTATATTGCCGCCATTTTGGCGCGAAGCTTGCTTGCCGCCGGAAAGCTTGACCACCGAACGGTAGTAACGACCGTAATGTCGAATATGGGCTTCGTTAAAGCAATGAAGCTCCTAAATATCAATGTCGTTCAGACGGCCGTTGGAGACCGCAATGTGATGGAGGCCATGCGCCAAGGCGGCTATGTGCTGGGCGGCGAACAGTCGGGCCATATGATCATGCTGCATCACAACACGACCGGAGACGGCATTCTGACTGCCGTTCAATTGGCAAGCGTGATGGCGAATACGGGACAGCCGCTCGGCGAGCTGCGCAGCATTATGCGTTCTTACCCGCAGCTGCTTGTGAACGTGCCGGTCGCCGGCAAGCAAGGCTGGGACAGCAATATCGGCATCCGGCGGGCGATCGAGGACGTCCGGGCGAATCTCGGGGACGAGGGGCGCGTGCTTGTGCGTCCTTCCGGTACGGAGCCGTTCATTCGCGTTATGGTCGAGGGTCCCGATGCCGCACTGCTGGAGAAGTATGCACAGCGAATTGCCGACGTCATTCGTTCGGAAATGGGTGTGTTGAACGATGACGTTGCCTCGGTTTCGTAACGATCGATTGTACAGGATAGGCTGCCGACGAGCAGCCTTTTTTTCTTTAAAATGGTTAATATGTAAAAAAAATAATAAAATACCCGCTTAAACGAGAAGTTTGTCTCGAATACTATCATGCGCGCCAAAAAACCAGACCTTTGGAGGGATCGGGCTATGTCCGTAAAACAAACGCTTGTACCCAACAAGAAACTGGAAGAGCACTGGGTGAACCTGATGATCGTAGCACGCGATTCGGGAATTTCCACGGAGGAAGTACGGGAATTTTTTCGCGAATGTAAAGAGAACGAAGACGACTCGCAACGATAATAATTTTTTTCAGCTTTTATGTTAGCGCTTCCAATTTCTATAATGGAAAATAACCGTCCACATTGCGGGCATTTTTTGCTAATATAGTATTTGTAAAACTGTCGGTAGCCAGAAGGGGTCGTGCCATGATTGGCAAGAAAGTCAAGCAACTGCGCTTGGAGCAAGGGCTAAGCCTTACTGAGTTGGCGGAGAAAGCGGGAGTGGCCAAATCTTATTTGAGCTCCATCGAACGAGAGGTCCAATCGAATCCGTCGATTCATTTTCTTGAAAAGATCAGTGCAGTGTTGGGCGTTCAGCTGGAGACGATCATTCATAATCAAAATCCGCAGCCTAAGGAGCAGCTGGACGAAGAGTGGCTCAGTTTGGTGCGGGAGGCTATGGAATCCGGCATAAGCAAAGAGCAGTTTGCGGAATTTTTGGAGTATAACAAGTGGCGCAACAAACAAAAACGCTCCGAATCCTAATAAAAGGAAATCCCCTATCGCCGGCGGCTTGCGCTCGGCTACAGGGGATTTTTTGGCTCATCCGATCTTGTGGAAAGCGTCCTTCATCAGGTCGTAGCTCTTCTTAAGCCGCTCGACGTTCCGGACCTTGTTCCAGGCAGGCCATGTGTATAAGGGCAGCTTGGAGACGGGATAGACGCCCGCGGCTCCGTTCAAACCGAGGATACCGCCGTCCGAGCGCCGAACGATCCAGGGAAGCAATCGAATCCCCTTGGACGTCGTGGCGACCAGCTGCCCGTTCTTCTGGCAGTAGCTCATCACCTGCAGCGAGCTCGGGTCTGTGAACCCCAGCAGCATCCACGGGATTCGCATCTCCACGACGTTGCCCTTGGCTTGCCACATCGCCAAAGAATCGAAATCGTTCGACGCCGGATCCGTCGACCCGCGCTTCAGCATGCCGGCCGGTACGTCCTGAAACGGACTGTAGACGGTGGAATCCGGCGGCATTTGCTCCAGGCCGACGGCCAGCTTCCACGGATCGAAGATGCCGGAATCGTCTTTCATGTCCTCAGGATCCACCTTCAGCATGCCGTACTGACTGCCGTATAACCGGGTGTGAAAATCATAATTGGAAGCGATCTTCACCTGGCTTTCCCCGTCTCTCCCGAGCTCGATGAGCGTCTCCAGCCCTTCGTCGAGCTTAACGGTTCCCAGCTCTTTCGCGTGCCGGTTGCCGCCGGGAGTTGTGTCGACGCCGAAGTAAAGCAGCTCGCGTTCCGGATCGAACGGCTCTTCCAGCTCGCCCATAATGTAAACGTATGCCTCGTCATGGGTCATCCAGAGCGACTTCCATCCCGGGTAGTTGCCTTCGAGCTTTTGCTTGTCGCCTTCTTTGAGCGATTGCCAATCGCTCGCGTCCCCGTCGATTTTGAGCGGCCCATCCTTTCCGGACAGCTCGGCGAGCAGCCCGAAGTGCTGTTCGTTCGTCAAAACGTTGGTCCACAGCTTGCGGCGGCTTTGCGGAATTTCGAAGTGCATCGTATTCCAGGTGCGCTTAAACCATTCATCCTGCCAGGAAAACAGAATGGCTCCCGCCATGCCGCTGTTTGCAATATCCTGCAGGAGCGAGGCGTCGATTCGGCCTTGCTCCGTTTCGTTGTGGCCGCCTTGATTCCGGCCCTTATTCGCCAGATGTCCGATTCCGAGCGAGGAAGGAACGCCGAACTCCGTAATCATGACGGGCATGTCTTGATGGTAAGCCTTCAGTTTGGTCAAATAGCTGAGGTACGTATTGGGCGTTCCGTCCTTATCCTTCATGTCCATCAGCGTGTGGTCCAACCGGAAAAAATCGGGATAGTAGGGATAGCGTGAAACGAAGCAAAATAGCCGGCAGGCCAGCCGTGCGTTTCCAGATGAGTCGCGTCGACGCTGGCCATATCTTCTTGAACCAGCACCTCGCCGGGATGCTTCAGCGGATCGGTGGTGACCCAATTGGTAAAAGTGAGCGGATGCTTCCACCCGTTCTGCGATTCCAGCACCGCCAAATGATCGAGCATTTCCGCGAGCCAGTTTTCAAAAGGGGAGGCGTTCATTTTGACGGATACGTAGGTGCCTTGGAAGCCGGTCTTGTCATTGTGCCGTTCATTCGTGTTCTGAACCATCTTCGGGTCCCATTCCGTCCCGATATGCCATGCCAGCAAATAGGGCCCGGCGTTGTATCGGTAGGCGCCGCTCGCCTTGCCGAACCGCTCCGGAATATCGGCTGTGCCGTACACCGCTCCGACGGCATAAGCGATCTCGGTCTGAAACTCGCTGTAGATGCCGCCCTCGTAGGCATCCTTTTTATCGTTCAGCTCGTCTTCCGGCGTCCATACGCCCTGGATGAAATAGAGCGGCGCATCCGCATGGCGCTCATTGTACTCTACAAGCGCTTGATAAAATAACGGCGATAAAATCGTATATACCCGAATCGTATTGGCGCCGAGCTCCTGAATTTGCTTGAACCATTCCAAATATGTTTCCTTGCCGATCGGAAGCTCTCCCGGGTCATGCCCCGGAAGCGCGGCACCTACATTGACCCCTTTGACGAAGAACGGAGTCCATTGCCGGTTCTCGTAAATCTCGATGCGATCGCCATGCGTACGGAATTTGATCTGTGATCCATCTGCACTCTGGATGCTTTCGACTTTTTTAGCGGGCCAGTAATGCCATGCCAGGAAAACGGCGGCGGCCAGCAAGGCAATGCGCAGTATCCAGGCGACCGGTGACTTCTTCCACTTCATGGGCATGAGCTCCTTCAATGCTCGAGGCAGGTTAGGCGAGCAGCCGCTTGAGACGCGCTTCAAGCTCCTTGGGAGAGAAAGGCTTTCTGATTACATCGGCGGCACCCAGCTCAAAGCATTTGCAAATGTCCTGCTCGACCGTAAGGTCGGTCAGGACGACGACTTTGCATGTCCGGCTCCGGGAGTTCCGGACGCGCTGAATGACCTGGTAGCCGTCGAGCGCAGGCAGCGCCAGCTCGGTGATGACAAGGTCCGGCTGAACCGATTCGACGAGCCGGAGCCCCTCTTTGCCGTCGTGCGCAGGCCGGACGTCATAGCCCTGAAGGCCGAGCCGGACGTTCAGGAAATCGAGCAGGTCGGCGTTCGGATCGATCATGACCACCGTCGGCGCTTCCGGGGCAGGACGGTATCCGGAGTAAACGGCGATCTCCGTCCGTTCTCCGGCATTCAACGAAGAAACGAAGCCGGCTATGTCCTCCTCCGCAGCTGGAGCGCTCTCGGAAAAGGCGGCAACCGCCATGCCTCCGGCGAGCAGTTCCGCCTCCTTGAGGAAATCTTTGGCGGACAGAGCTATAAAATGGGTGAAAGCCAGCGATTGCCCCGGCAGCAGGATGATTAAAGCCCCTTCCTTCGCTTCGTAAGCGGCCATCGTGGCAAGATTGCCGCCTTCCATGCCGAGACGATTCTCCAATTCCTGCAGATGTGCCGGGCTGAAGCCGTGCACTGCCGCCGCGATCACCCCGCACTCGGTTCCCGGGACGACGGTTTGCAGCATGTTGTTTACATGCTCGTAAAGTCGTTGCGCCAAGCCGGATTCGGCCAGTAACGTATTGTTCATCGCTTTTCGCTCCATTTCCGTTTAGTGTAAGGATGCGGCCGTCAAGCTGCCCTAGAAAGTAGGGCTACACTGCGGACCTAAGAATGTGGGTCTCCGGCTTCGTTGAAATCGTGTTCCATTGTATTCTAATAAAGGGTTGGAACACGATTTCAAAGGCGCTCTCCGACCCACACTCCCATCCTCCGCTCCGCCTTTCTCGGGCAGCCTGCAGCCGCCATTCAGACGGCCTGCGCTTTCGTAGTCTTCGTTTTGCGGGAACGGGCTTGTCCCGCTTCGGCCGCTTCGTCCTGCCAGCTGCGGCGGACCATGTTGCCCCATGCGTGGTTACGGCGGACGTAATCCCACTGCCCGAGCAGCTTCCAGAGCGCATTGATTTGATCGTAACCGGCCGCCATCAACGCCGATAAGCCGATAATGCGCAGCAGATCGTACGTGCGAATCGGGCTGCGGAAAGCCATTTCTTCGATCAGCAGCGACCCGCACGTAAACACCATGCCGATGAGCAGGTTGACGAGCAGAAACATGAGCAGGACCCGGATTTGCGTCATGTCCAGCAACACGTATCCGGCTAGTGCCGCAAACCCGGAGAGCCGGACAAAAGGGCTTAAAATTTCGTACATAATCGTGTAGGGAAGGGCGAGCCAGCCAATCACCCTGTACTTCGGAATGAACAGCATCGCGCGGAACTTGCTGACGTTCCACAGGCTGCCGCGAATCCAGCGCCGGCGTTGCGCGCCCAGGACGCGAAGCGTATCGGGGGCCTGCGTCCAGCAGACGGCGTCGGGACAAAACACGATGCGATAGGGCAAATGGCGGTCCAACATATATTTGTGAAGCTTCATCACGATGTTCATGTCCTCTCCGGGACATCCCTCTTCGTAGCCGCCCACCTTGACCAAGTAATCTTTGCGGAACAGGCCGAACGCCCCCGACACGATCAGCAGCCCGTTCATGGCGCTCCAGCCGATTCGGCCGCCGAGGAACGCTTTTACGTACTCGACATACTGCATGGCTGGAAGCCACTTGTTGGACAAACGGACTGACAGCACGCGCCCGTCCTCGATGGAGCTTCCGTTCGCGATGCGCACGTTGCCCCCGACGGCAATATGCTGCTCGGGATTTTCCATATAGACTTTGACCAACCGGATCAAGGCGTCTTTCTCAAGCAAGCTGTCGGCATCGATGGTGGCCACGAGCGGATATGCGGCCGCATTGATGCCGGCATTCAAAGCATCCGCTTTGCCGCCGTTTATTTTATCGATAACGACCAGCCGGGGATAGAGCGGGCTGCGGTACACGCTGCGGATCGCCCGGGACGGCAGCAAAGGACGGAAGCCGGCCGGACGGCACGGCTTAAGGCCGAACGTCTCCAGCAGCACTTGCAGCGTCCGGTCGGTCGAACCGTCGTTAATGACGACGACTTCATATACGGGAAACTCCAGCGTCATTAACGAATTCACGCTCTCGATGATGGTCAGCTCTTCGTTATAGGAAGGCACCAGAATCGAGACGGGAGGTACGTATTCCGAGCCCGCGAGCTCCCGGAAGCGCGAGTTCACGGTGCTTTTCACAATGGACAGCATCTTCTGATGCGATAGCGCCAAAATGACGAGATACAATAAGCTCGAGCCGACGATCAAATAAGCGGCAACGATTCCATAGTTCAGCAAAAACGCTCTCATCGGATCCCCTTTCTAACAGCCGATCCGGGTTGTACTGGCGAGCCGTTCCGAGCCGGTTTCGCCCAATATTCGCCGGTAAATGAAATTTAGCTGATTGTAGGTAGGGATATGCTGGGCTTCCCGGGAAGCGGAAGCCTCCGACCGGTCGAGCTCTTCAAGCACAGCCTCCCGGGCCGTCTCGCGGGATTCGCCGTTCTCGGCGCCGCAGGCTGCTTCGCACAGCGCCTCAAACCCGGCAGGCCCGAGCTGCGATAAGCTTTTAGCGCTGTAATGGCGGACCCACCACTCTTCATCGGCCATGCATCGGACGAGCTCTTCCATATAAACGCCAAGCTGCTGTTCACCGACGGCTTTGGCCGCCGCCGCGCGAATTTCCCAGTCCGGATGGCGGATCAGTTCGCTAATTCGCTCACGCGGCAGCAGGTGGGAATGCTGCAGTAAAACTTTCGCCGCTTTGATCCGGATTTCTTTAAGTCCGGACATGAGCAAGCGGTCAAGCGCGCCGAGCGTTTCCGGACAATTTCGGCCGGAGAGGCCGGTGAGCGCTACGGCGAGCAGCGCTTCGTTATTTTCATTGTGCAGCAGCTCGGCAAAGAGCGGAGCCGGATCTAGCGAAGAAGAGGCGACCGTATCGGCAATGAGCTGATGAGCTGCGGGGTGATATTCGGTAAGCAGCAGCAAAAGGCTGTGCAGCTCCTCAAGCGTCCCGGCACATTTGGCGGCCGCTCGTCCGACGACGAAAGCGGTCGATTCCCGGCCTTCCTTCGCCAGGAACTGCAATAATTCCCCGGTGCATTCGGTTGCCCGCATAACGCCCAAATGATAAGCGGCTTCGAGGCGCACCCCTTGCCGCGGGCTGCTAAGCCGTTTACGCTCCAGCTCAACGAGTCCCAGTTCCCGGCAGAGGGCGGTCAGCTTGCCTCGATACTCGCCGCCGATCGTCTCGATCCACTCCAGCAGCTTAGACTGAATGGCCCTTAGCTCGATAGAGCTCAATTGGCCGGGCGGCGGAAGCAGCGCATCCGTATCGTCAATATTGGCGCTGAGGTAAGTAAAGTAATCTTGATGCTTCTCGAGGCTCATTTTCATCCGCTCGGCGATGGCGCTGCGCCTGGCCCGAAGCAGGAACAGGGCGGCAAAGCCGCCGGCGGCGGTCAAGCCCAAGGCGTTCAGCACGGAAGCGGCCTGGTCTAAAGGCTCTATCCACATACGGTTTCTCCTCCTTGCTTGCTCCTATCTTTGTCTGGGTTAGACTACCCGACGGTTACCGAACCCGGCGGGGGATGGGCGATGCCGGCGAATCCGGCAAGCGGCTCCGTCCCCGGCCTTGTTCTGCGAATCTCGCTGCCGATGCAGCCTATTATGCCGCACATGCTTACTCCTCCTCATTTTCATTTCGGCTGACTTGCCATTTGCGAAACTCGATCATGCGCTTCAATTCCTTCCGGCTGATGCCGGAGTTCAGAGCGTCTCGAAACAAGTCATACCACTCCTGCGCGGGCGGGGGACCGGACTCCGGCTCCGGCGTATCCGGCCGCACCAGCTGATTCAGGGAGACGTCCAGCGCAGCCGCAATTTTGTCCAACAAATGGACGGACGGGTTCGAATGAATGTCCCGTTCGATGGTGCTCAAGTAAGACTTGGCAACGCCAGCGGCTTCCGCCAATTCGGAGAGAGTTAACCCCCTTTCCATGCGAAGCTCCCTCACTCGCTTTCCCAACATGATCCATCGGTCCTTTGTTGAAAATATGTTCTTTATAACGAACAACCAATTGAAGTATACCGCAAAAATCGTCGTATTGAAAATTGGACAAGTCGGAATATTTCGTTTTAACGAACAAAAAACGCGCCTATCCTCGTAATTACTCCAAAATATAACCAATTATCGTTCTTTATAAAGAACCAATTGTTCGTTATAATGAAATGCGGATCGAATGAAGTCAAGCAATGATGCGGCTGCACCCTTTCTGAAACTACGATAAAGGAGGTTTGGCTATGTCCCAAACCAAAGCGCACGCCAAGCTGGAAGGCTGGGAGAGCCGGCCGGTGCCCATCCGCTACTTAGCCTTGATGCGGCCCCGGCAATGGACGAAAAATTTGCTCGTATTCGCCGCCCTGATCTTTTCCGTGCGGCAGGCGGATATGGGCATGCTCGGACAAGCGCTCTCCGGCTTCGTCCTGTTCTGTCTCGTCTCCAGCTGCGTGTATGTGCTTAACGATTACGCAGACCGCGAACGGGACCGGCTGCATCCCGAGAAAAAGCACCGGCCGCTTGCCTCCGGCGCCATTCATCCGCAGACGGCGCTCCTATTCGGCCTCGTTCTGCTGACGTCCTGTCTGATGCTGGCGTTTCGCTTTCAGCTCGCTTTCGGCATCGTGCTGTCCGTTTATTTTGGCATGAATGTGCTGTATTCTTATCGGCTCAAGCATGTCGTTATCGTCGATCTGCTCATCGTGGCTTCCGGGTTCGTGCTTCGCGCGGTAGGCGGCGGTCTTGTGATCGGCGTGCCGCTGACGCCATGGTTCCTGCTATGCACGATGCTGCTGGCTTTGTTTCTGGCGATCGGCAAACGAAGGCACGAGCTGGCTCTCATGCAGAACGGTTCAGGCTCGCACCGCAAAGTGCTCGAATCGTATTCGATGGAGATGCTGAACCAGATGTCGGGGATCGTGACGACGGCGACGATCATGAGCTACGCGCTGTTCACCTTTACTTCGGGGCATACGATCCAATTGATGTGGACGCTCATTTTCGTGCTGTACGGCGTGTTTCGCTACTTGTATTTGATTCATATGGAAGGCAAGGGCGCCGGCCGGAAAAGCTGCTGCTCGAGGACAAGCACATTTTGATGACGGTGGTGTTATACGGATTTTCCGTCGTCTGCATTTTGCTGTTTTTTAAATAAAAAGCAAGGGGGAAAAGGCGGTGATCCAATATTTATGGCTGATCGTTTCCGTACTGCTTGGAGCTGCGGGACAAGTGCTGATGAAGTGGGGCGTCGGCTCGCCCAAACCGGAGGAAGCCGGATGGCTGTCCTGGTCCGGCGTGGCGGCGGCCTGGCCCATTGCGGCAGGGCTTGCCAGCTACGGGTTAAGCTCGGTGTTCTGGCTGATCGCGCTCCGCAAATTCCCGCTCAGCACCGCTTATCCGATGGTCAGCGCGGGATATATCGTGGTCATGGTGCTCGGCTATTATTTGTTTCATGAATCGTTGTCGCCGCAAAAATGGTTCGGCGCCGCCTTCATCTCCTTCGGCGTGCTGCTCATTGCGCGCGCATGACGGAAAGGGGGAGTGGATGTGCACATGGGCGCCGGCTTGTTGTATCCCGCTCTGCCTTTCATCGCCTGGCTCGTTTCCGGATCGCTGAAATATACGGTGAACCGGGTGCGCCACGGGAGCGATGCCCGGAAGCTGATCGGCAACGGCGGTTTCCCGAGCACGCACACATCGGTCGTGTCTTCGGTAGCGATGCTGATCGGCTTCGATCAGGGGTGGAGAACGCCGCTGTTCGGCCTCGCCGCCGCCGTAACCTACATCGTCATGATCGATGCGGTGGGCATCCGCCGCGCCGTGGGGGAGAACGCCAAACGGATCAACGCGCTGGCTCTCGAAGCCGCCGCCGCAAGCGGGGTCCGGCTGCGAGAAAGGCAGGGGCACACCCGGCTGGAAGTGCTGGGCGGCCTTGCGGTCGGCACGCTGCTCGGTTGGATCGCCTCGAGGCTGATCGGCTAGCGAGATTCATTTTATTCGGACAGGGAGTTGCGCGATGAAAACCGAGTCGTATCCATTAGTTTGGTCACCGGGATGACGCTCCTGGCGCTCATCGCCGGCGCCTTTATCGTACCGGCGCTGTTGTTTGTTGCCGGGCTGCCGATAGGGAAGGCGGACTTTTGGCTCGCAGCGGCGCTAGCCGTCTCGTTCTGCTTTATCGCTTCGAGGAAGCTGGCGGAGCAGGGGCATACGACCGTATTCGCCGTTTCCGCAGGACTTAGCGCCGTGCTGTTCTTATGCGGTTTCCTTGTGAGCGGGCACTTTTACGATTTGTCCTACGACGGTCAATCCTATCACCAAGAAGCGATCATTCATTTGGCCGAGGGGTGGAACCCTGTTTACGACAAAGAGCTTGCTCTGCCGACGGGGCAAAGCATATGGATCAACCATTATGCGAAAGCGTCCGAAATAGCGGCGGCAACCGTCTACAAGGCAACCGGCCTGCTCGAACACAGCAAAGTCATGAATTTGCTTGCGATGGCGGCTTCCGGTTTGCTCAGCTTGGCGGCTCTGCTCAGCTTGCGGCCCGAGCGCCGGGTCGCCGCCTGGGCGGTCGCTTTCCTGCTCGCGCTGAACCCGGTCGCCGTGTACCAGTCGTTTACCTTTTATGTCGACGGTCTGCTCGGTTCGCTGCTGCTCTGCCTGCTGGCGCTCGGCACTTTGATCGTGATGCGTCCGGGGTGGCTGCTTCTTGCGGCATATACGCTGGCGATGATCATGGTGATGAACATCAAATTCACCGCGATCGGATACGCGGGAGTGCTGACTGCAGGACTGCTGATCGCCCTTTACATGAGCGAGCAATTCGCCGCGCTGAAGCGGCTGTTTCGCGTTGCCGCCATTGGAGCAATTATCGGCGTGCTGATCGTCGGATACAATCCGTACGTAACCAATACGCTGCGTGACGGGCATCCTTTTTATCCTCTTGCCGGGGAAAATGCCATCGATGTCGTCAAAAACTTTACGCCGCGCAATCTGGAGCGAATGAACCGCTTCGAGCAAGTTGCAGCCTCCTACTTCGGCGTGCCGATGGGCAACAGTACGGATAAAAAACCGACGCAATTTCAATGGCCGTTCACCTTTACCGCCAAAGAGCTGCCGACCTTTGCCGAAACGGATGTGGCGGTAGCGGGATTCGGGCCTTTGTTCAGCGGCGCTTTGGTTCTCGCCTTGATCGTATTTGCGCTGGCCTTCCGCAAGCGCCCCGGCATCACCTTGGCTGCGGTCGGGGTTGTTGCGGTGCTGGCCGTATCCGCCTTCCTTAACCCGGCGGCTTGGTGGGCGCGTTATGTTCCCCAGTTTTGGGTTATCCCGCTTGTCGGCGTATGGCTTGCCTTTTGCCTGAACGGCTCTCGGGTTGTGCACGCTGCCGGCTTCGCGCTGGCCGCCGTCATTGCCGTGAACGCGCTGCTCGTCAGCGGCATTTTCGTGACCAAGCAGTGGGCTTGGAGCGAGCAGCTCCGCAACCAGCTGGCGCAGCTGCAATCGGTGCCCCAGCCGGTGAAAGCCGATTTTACGTACAGCTGGTCCAACCGCGAACGGCTCAAAGCGTACGGGATCGCTTTTAAGGAGGAGAAGCCGCTTTCCTGCAGCGGCAAGACGATGACGCTGATTAAATCGGGCACGACCCTCTGCGTAGACAATCGGAGCATGCAGGCAAAAGCGCAGTAACGATCAAGGAGGGCATCATGCGCGTCATTTCGGTAAAAAGAAAAGCTTTGCTTAGGTGGGGCATCTTCGTCCTGCTCGCCTTATTGGCGATTTCCGGCGCGCTATGGCTCGCGGGAGAACCGGCCGGAACGTTGATTGCCGGCGGGGGCAAGAACATTCCTGCCTCGACGTTGCCGGTGCTTGAAGAGGGAGGCGTGAAAATGTCATCCGCCGCCAAGGACGGCCATCTGACCGTCTACGACGGGAAGAGCTGGAGGCCGCGGTTTTGGTCCGGCGTGAACTTGGGAGCTACGACTCCGGGACATGCGCCCGGGGAGCTCAGTCCGAGCAAGGACGATTATTTGCGCTGGTTCGGCCAAATCAAGGCTATGCATGCGGATGTCGTCCGGATTTATACGATTTTGCCTCCGTATTTTTATGAGGCGCTTGCGGAATTCAATGCAGGCAGTAAGGACCCGCTTTACATCCTGCAAGGCGTCTGGGCGCCCGAAGACGAGCTCGTGGGAGAGAGCGGCCAAGGCGGCGATGCCCTGCAGGAGGATGCGACCGGCATGTTCGAGAACGAAATCCGGGATGCGGTGCTAGCCATCCACGGGCAGCTGAAAAGAAGGGCGGTTCCCGGCCACGCTTCCGGCAAATTCGATGCGGACGTAGCGCCTTACGTGCTTGGCTTCGTGGTCGGTACCGAATGGGAGCCTGAAACCGTGAAAGCGACGAACGACGCGCATCCCGGCATGAAGCCTTTTCAAGGCACATATTTTCAAGCGGCTGCCGGCGCTTCCCCGTTTGAAAGCTGGCTCGCCCGGATGTTGGAGACGCTGGCGGAGGAGGACATGAAATTCGGCTGGCAGCATCCGGTTTCGTTCACGAACTGGGTGACGACCGACCCGCTGACGCACCCGAACGAGCCCTCCGAGCGGGAGGACATGGTCTCGGTAGATCCGATGCATGTAAGTCCGCAAGCGGGCTGGAAGGCAGGGTATTTCGCCTCGTACCACATTTATCCGTATTATCCGGATCTGCTGCGGTATGAGGATAAGTATCAAACCTACAAAGACAGCGGCGGAAACGTCAATCCGTACGCCGGATACCTCCGCGATTTGCGTGAGCATACCCAAGGCATCCCCCTGATCGTTGCCGAATTTGGCGTGCCGAGTTCCAGGGGCATGGCCCACTATGGTCCTCTGAACCGCAATCAAGGGATGCATACGGAGCAGGAACAGGGCAACATCGACGCGGATTTGTACCGCAGCATTTACAACGAGAATTATGACGGAGCGGTCCTGTTCTCCTGGCAGGATGAATGGTTCAAAATCACCTGGAACACGATGCAGCTCGATTCGCCGGCGGCGCGCCGTCCGATGTGGCGCAACATGCTGACGAACGAGGAGCATTTCGGCGTGCTTGCGGTCGAACCCGGCAAATCCGGGGACGATACGATCGTGCTCGACGGGAGGACGGATGACTGGGAGCGCCGCAAAAACGCAGTGAGCCGGGATTATCCGGAATATACACTCACGGTTTCGCATGACGAAGCATATGTATACCTTCTTCTTCATAAGAAGTCCGGGGATTGGAAGCCGGGAGAACAGCCGCTTTATATCGGCTTTGACACGATCGACGGCGGGAGCGCGAAAGCGGACAAAGCTCCCGGAATCAGCTTTAGCGGTGGGCAGGAATTTGTCATGAAGCTGGGCAGGGAGAAAGATTCGGCGATCTACGTGCAAAGCGCCTACGACTACCATACGTGGCAGTACGGCTTCGTGAACAAAATGATGCCTTGGCAGGAAGCCTGGTCGCAGGCGGGGAACGGTCTTTTCCTGCCGTGGAGGCTCCCGGTCAGCAAGCCGCTGGTGCTGCCGCAAAGCAAGAAGCAAGTGACGTTCGAGGATGTCGAGATCGGATTGCTGCACCAAGGCACGACAGACCCGAAGAGCGGCCAATTCGACAATTTGTCCGATTGGTTCGCTTCCGGGTCTGTGATGGAGGTGCGCATCCCTTGGATGCTGCTCGGATTTACCGATCCCAGTACGCATAAGGTTTGGCGTTACCCTTATGATGCGGGGGAGTTTAAGTCGCAAGAAAGCAAGGCGGTCCGCGTCGAGCCGCATCTTGCCGGCGAGACGGCCCCGGCGGAGCCTGTCGTTTACAAGTGGGACAACTGGAACAAGCCGGCCTCGCACGAGCGGCTCAAGCAAAGCTACCCGATCTTGAAAGATGCCTTCGGCGCACTCGGAAAGCAGTTGCCGAAAGCGGCTTCTTCGGGTGCTCCTGCAGCAAAACCTTAGTTCTTTAAAGCGCGCCAGCCGGCGTAATCGTGGACGGAAATGCCCGCATAAGACGGGTGAATTTGCACCGTTCCGTCGATGAGCGCCAGCTGGCGCTCCATTTCTTTCCTGCCCTCTTCGTAGAAGGTGACGAACGGGGTATCCGGCGCAGGATTCGTTTCCACGCCGATCCAAACCTTCTTCCCGAGACGGTCGCCCGCAGCCAGTTCTGCCGCCGCCAAATCGACGACATCCATCGCTTTATCGCGATAAGACATTACGGCGGTTTCGTCCAACTCGGCCATGATGGCTTCGCTGAGCGTTCCGCTGCCGTCCGAAAGCTTGACGCTGTCGAGCCAGAACGGTACGGCTGCGGCCGTCGTCAGAGCGGAATCCTTCTTCACCGATTCATGAAAGCCGGCGATCGCTTGCCGCCAATATTCGGCAACCGTATTGGGGTCCGATGTCCATTCCGGCAGCAGGTAGGGCTCGATATCGACCTGAATACCCGTAAACCGTTCGTTTTCAAGCACGGAAGCATTATAGGCTTTCACCCAATCGACCATATCCGTTATTTTTTGCCGGTTTTCCGGAAGCGCCCAGTCGGGTGCGCCGTCCAGCGCGAACACCTGAATGCCGCCGGCCGCAGCCGATTTGATAAAGCTCTGGTAGGCGCTCTTGGCAACACCCGCGCTAACATGCAAGAAGATGCGTCCGACCTGCTGTTTTTTTTGCAAATTGCAAAATTTCGTTCCGTCCCGTGCTCGTACCGATGAGCGACGTATGCCAGAGCCAGGTTGCTTTCGGCTTGTTGGACGGCAACGCATCCGCCAGGGAACGGGCAGAAGGGAGCAAGCTTGCCAGTAAGCACATCAGTATCACCGCGCTACCGCCATAACGAATTTCTTGTCCCCGAAGCAGCTTCTCCACAACATGTCAGGCTCATCTCTCCTTGTTCGCTCGTCATGCAGCATATCTCCGAAGTTCGCGAATCGATGCCTGCAAGCGTGTTGGACTTCATTATACCAAACGCTGCTTGTACGAAAAGGACGCAAGGACATATTTGGGCCGGTACTTATAACCTATTATTTGATGATCCCCAAGGGCTAATTGGCTTTCTCCAACACTCGTTTCCGTTCCAAACGGACGCCAACCATCTCATCGGCGTACTGATCCGGAATATCCCCCGCAAAAACATGCAGCTTATCTCCTCCCGGGAAATAAGCTGCATGTTATAGTCGGTGCTGCTCATAGCCAATCCTTCTTGCGGAACAGGTAAAACATGCCGCAGCCGAGAACGGTCATAAAGCCGAGAACGATTTCGCCGCCGTACCTGTCATGCAGGAACGGGACGTTCTCGACGTTCATCCCGTACACCCCGGTAATGAACGTCAGCGGCATGAAGATCGTCGTCAGCGCCGTAAAGATGCGCATGATTTCGTTCGCGCGATTGGCGACGGACGATTGGTACGCTTCGCGCAAGTTGCCCATCAGATCGCGCAGCGTATCGAACGTATCGACAATTTTGACGGCGTTCTCGTAGACGTCGCCGAAATATTTTTGCCACTGCGACGATATGAGCTTCAGATCTTTTTTGTTGAGCGTGGCGATCACGTCGCGCTGCGGCACGAGCACCTTTTTCAGCCACAAAATTTCGCCGCGCAGCCCGACGATCTCGCTCAGGTGCGATTTCTTCGTATGCATCAAAATATCTTCTTCGAGCTTCTCGATCTTCGCCTCGATCCGGTCGCCGACGGCCGTATAGTTATCGACGACGAGGTCGATAAGCTGATACAGGAAATGGTCGGGCGCGTTCACTTCTTCTTCCCACAGGAACGGCTTGATCGAGCGCAGCTCGTGAATTTTTTGGCGAGTGAGCGTTATGATGTAGTGCTTGCCGAGGAAAATGTTGAGCGCTCTCAGAAAAATTTCCTCGTCGTCAAACCGGATGCTGTTAATGACAATGAAATAATGCGTGTCGTAAAATTCGATCTTCGGACGCTGTTCTTCCTCGCTCAAACAGTCTTCCACCGCCAAATCGTGCAAGCCGAACAAAGGCTGGAGCTCCGCCAGATCCTCCACGGTCGCATCGATCCAATAGAAGCCGTATTCCGGCGGGGTCAGCGTCAGCGCGGCATCTTCGATCAGCTTAAAGACGCCGTCTTGTACCAAGCGAATTTTCATTGGATCCACCCCTTGTCAGGAAGCGGCCGGCAGATCCGAATGCAGGGTTAACGACAGACGGACCCCGGCAGGCTTCGTTCGTGATGATATGTAGTTGTCATCGCTCCGCGTCTACTCCTTGGGTCTCCGTCCATCGTTCTCCCCCCTTTGTAAGTCAAATAACCGTGTCGAACACTTGTCTAGTATACCCCTTCGGATGCCCGTCAGCAAGCGGCTGGAGCGGGGCTCAGCATGTTTTTTTTCGATGTCTCGGGAAGTGTAAGCGGAGCCTATACTTAGCTGATTCCGCTACGGTAAATACGCATGTCCCGAAGGACGGGGCAAGCCGGTTTCCTTGCTCCTGCATCGTATGGGGAGGCGGTTCGGATGGTTCCGGCACGGCGGGCAAGAGCGAAGCTATTTCACTGCAAGTTCCACTTGACCGGGGCTATGTTTTCCAGTACATTATTAGTTAACTGAATACCTGTAACGCTCTTATCAAGAGTAGGTGGAGGGACTAGCCCGATGAAACCCGGCAACCGGCTTAACCATCGCTTCGGCGGCGGCGGCACGGTGCTAAATCTTGCAGAAGCGCAAGCTTCTGACAGATGAGAGAGGACATGGATGCGTGATCGATGGCCTTTCTCGTTGCTGAGAAAGGCCTTTTCGTATTTAATCATGACAGGAGGGTTCCCAGGTGCCGATCAAAATTCCGGATCACTTGCCTGCAAAAGAAATTCTTAACCGCGAAAATATTTTCGTGATGGACGAGAGTGTGGCGTACCACCAGGACATTCGCCCGCTGCGCATCGCATTGCTCAATCTGATGCCGACCAAAGAGACGACGGAAACCCAGATTTTACGTCTCATCGGCAATACGCCGCTGCAGGTCGAGCTTGTCCTGCTGCATCCGGGAACGCATACGTCCAAAAATACGTCCGCCGAGCATCTCGCCGCGTTCTATCAGACGTTCGAGGATGTGAAAGACGAGCGCTTCGACGGAATGATCATAACCGGCGCGCCGGTGGAAACGCTCGAGTTCGAGGAAGTGACGTATTGGCAGGAGCTGCAGCAAATTATGGACTGGAGCAAGGAAAACGTGACGTCCACGCTGCATATTTGTTGGGCGGCGCAAGCGGGACTGTATCACCATTACGGCATACCGAAGTACCCGCTCGAGGCGAAAATATTCGGCGTTTTCCCGCACTCGGTTACGAAGCAGAACGTCAAGCTGCTGCGCGGGTTCGACGAATGGTTTTACGTGCCGCAGTCGCGCCACACGGAAGTGCGCCGCTCCGACATCGAGCGGGTGGCGGGGCTGGACATTTTGTCCGAGTCGGACGAAGCCGGCGTCTATATCGTCGCTTCCGAGGACGGCAGGCAAATTTTCGTCACCGGCCACTCCGAGTACGACGCGTGCACGCTCAAGTGGGAATACGACCGCGACGTGAACAAAGGGATGGACATCGCCATTCCGAAAAACTATTATCCGAACGACGACCCGACCCGCGAGCCGCGCATCACCTGGAGGGCGCACGCCAACCTGCTGTTCTCCAACTGGCTCAACTATTACGTCTACCAGGAAACGCCGTACGATTTGAACAGCGGCCGCAGCTTGACCAGCGCGCATTTGTAGTTATACCGATTGTGTGGAGATTGGCGTAACGGAGGATGGGATATGGGGTGGAGAGCGAAAGCGAGCGCCTTTGACATCGCGTTCCCCACCTTACATTCTAATCAAGGAAACGCGATTTTGGGCGAAGCCGGAACCCCATATCCCAATCCGCAGTAAAGCCCTGTTCTCTGCACACCAGATAAGGAGGAGCAACCTTGCACAATATTGAAACTCGTCTCGCCCAAATCGGCTCGCAAGAAGAGCCGGTCACGGGAGCGGTCAGCTTCCCGGTCTATCAAGCGACAGCGTTCCGCCATCCTAAGCTGGGCCAGAGCACAGGCTTCGATTACGCCCGCACGAAGAGCCCGACGCGCACCGTGCTGGAAGAGGCCATCGCCGAACTGGAAGCCGGCGATGCCGGCTTTGCCTGCTCGTCCGGCATGGCTGCGCTTCAAGTCATTTTTGCCCTGTTCAGCCAAGGCGATCACCTCATCGTTTCGCTCGACTTGTACGGCGGTACGTACCGGCTGCTGGAAAAAGTCATGAGCCGTTTCGGCATCACGGCGTCGTACGTGGACACGAACGACCTGGACGCGCTGGAGACGACGGTGCGCACGAACACGAAAGCGGTGCTGATTGAAACGCCGACGAACCCGCTCATGATGGTGACCGACATCGAGCTCGTCGCCTCTTGGGCGAAGAAGAAAGGGCTGCTGACGATCGTCGACAACACGCTGCTGACGCCGTTCCTGCAGCGTCCGATCGAGCTCGGGGCGGATATCGTCATCCACAGCGCGACCAAATATCTCGGCGGCCACAACGACGTGCTGGCAGGTTTGATCGTGTCGAAAGGGCAGGAGCTGTCGCAGCAGCTCGCCTTCCTTCATAACTCTATCGGCGCCGTGCTCGGCCCGCAGGATAGCTGGCTGCTCATGCGCGGCATGAAGACGCTGGCGCTCCGAATGGAGCGGCACGAGTACAACGCGACCCGCATTGCGCGCCATTTGCAGCAGCATCCGATGATCGCGGAAGTGTTTTATCCGGCGCTGGAGAACCATCCGCAATTCGCGATTCAGAACAAACAGTCCAAAGGCAACACCGGCATATTCTCCTTTAAAATGAAAGATGCCCGCACGATCGAGCCGATCTTGCGCCACATCAAGCTGATCGCGTTCGCCGAAAGCCTCGGCGGCGTCGAGTCGCTTATGACGTACCCGGCCGTGCAGACGCACGCCGATATTCCGGAAGAAATCCGGCGCGCTGTCGGCGTTGACGACCGGCTGCTGCGTTTTTCCGTCGGCATCGAGCACGTGGACGACCTGATCGCCGATCTGATGCAGGCGTTCGAGGCGGCCGCAGCGGAATTGAACGGAGGGGCATCACGATGAGCGGCAGCAAAAGCCCACAATCGAACGGTATTTCCCGTAAAAAACGTCACAGCGACCGCCCGCGCAGCTTCGCAACCAAGCTCATTCATTTTGAAGGGGCTATCGACGAAGCGACCGGCGCCTCCAGTGTGCCGCTGTACCAAGCTTCCACGTTTCATCACGCGGACATCGAACAGCCGCAAACGTATGACTATTCCCGCTCCGGCAACCCGACGCGGCAGCCGCTTGAAGATTACATCGCCGCCCTAGAGGGCGGCGTCCGCGGCTTCGCTTTCGCCTCCGGCATGGCGGCGATTTCGAGCGCCTTCATGCTGCTGTCGGCGGGCGATCACGTCATTTGCACCGAAGACGTGTACGGCGGCACGTATCGTCTGCTGACGACCGTCATGAACCGGATGAACGTCGAGACGACGTTCGTCGACATGACCGACTTGGATCGGGTTCGGCAAGCGTTGAAGCCGAACACGAAGGCGATATATATGGAAACTCCGTCCAACCCGACGCTCAAAATTACCGATATTTCCGCCGTTACCGCGTGGGCCAAAGAGCACGGCCTGCTCACGCTGCTCGACAACACGTTCATGACGCCGTACCACCAGCGCCCGATCGAGCTCGGCGTCGATATCGTGCTGCACAGCGCGACCAAATTTCTCGGCGGCCACAGCGACGTGTTAGCCGGCCTTGCCGTCGCTGCGAACGAATCGCTGGCGCGCCGGCTGGGGCATATCCAGAACAGCATGGGCAACGTGCTCGGCATTCAGGATTCGTGGCTGCTTATGCGCGGCATGAAGACGCTGAAGGCGCGGATGGACGCGCACGAGCAAAGCGCCCGCAAGCTGGCGGACTGGCTGGCGAGCCGCTCCGACATCGCCGCCGTCTATTACCCCGGGCTTCCGAACCATCCCGGACGAGCTATTCATGAGCGCCAGTCCGCCGGTTACGGCGCCGTCGTCTCGTTCGACGTCGGTTCCGGCGAACGGGCGAAGCGGCTGATGAACAAAGTGACGATTCCGCTTGTCGCCGTATCGCTCGGTGCGGTGGAGAGCATTCTCTCTTATCCGCCGCTCATGTCGCATGCCTCGATGCCGAAAGAAGTACGTGCCGAACGGGGCATTACCGACGGCTTGCTGCGCTACTCCGTCGGCCTGGAAGATATCGGCGACATTATTGACGATTTGGAGCAGGCGCTCGCCGACTGAGCCCGGTTATGGTACGATAGAGGAGAATGACAAAGGAGCGTGTAAAACCTATGACTTCGAGTCCTATCGACCGAATACTCAATAAAGCCGTAGCCGGCGGCCGCCTCGACGTGGAGGAGTGCATCACGCTGTACGAATCCGACCAGATCGAGAAAATGGGGCATGCCGCCAACCAGGTCATGCTCAAATGGCATCCGGAGCCGATTACGACGTTCGTCATTGGCCGTAACATCAACTATACGAATATTTGTGACGTGTATTGCCGGTTTTGCGCATTTTACCGGTCGCCGGGTTCGGCGGAGGGCTACGTCCTGCCGGACGAGGTCATTTTCCGGAAAATCCAGGAGACGATCGATGTCGGCGGCACCGAGATTTTGATGCAGGGCGGTACGAACCCGGACTTGCCTTTCAGCTATTATACGAATTTATTGCGAGAAATTAAGAAACGGTTCCCGAACATTACGATGCACTCGTTCTCGCCGGCGGAAATCCGCAAAATGAAAGACGTCTCGAACGGCCTCAGCCTGGAGGAAGTCGTCCGCCAGCTGCACGAAGCGGGTCTCGACTCGCTGCCGGGCGGCGGCGGGGAAATTCTCGACGACCGGACGCGCCGCAAAATCAGCCGTCTCAAAGGTTCGTGGCGCGACTGGATGGACGTTATGAACACGGCCCACCGCATCGGGATGAACACCACAGCGACAATGGTCATCGGCTTCGGAGAATCGATGGAAGAGCGCGCTTTGCACCTGCTCCGCGTCCGCGACGAGCAGGACATCGTTTTGAGCGAGAAACTGCCGACCTCCGGGTTTAAGGCGTTCATTTCGTGGACGTTCCAGCCGGACAACACGAACATGAAGGCGGAGAAGCTCGGCCCCGACGAATATTTGAAAAACGTCGCCATCAGCCGTCTGTTCCTCGACAACATTCCGAACTTCCAGTCGTCGTGGGTGACGATGGGACCCGAAGTTGGCAAAAAATCGCTGCATTTCGGCTGCAACGATTTCGGCTCGACGATGATCGAGGAGAACGTCGTCTCCGCGGCGGGAACGACGCACAAGGTCAACATCGGCTCGACGCTGGACATCATCCGCGCGGCGGGCAAAATCCCCGCGCAGCGCAACACGCGGTACGAGATTTTGCGCGTGTTCGACGACGAGAGCGCCAAGGTGGACAAAGATTTTGTGATGCAGAATTAGGTGTAACGATAACGCTTATCTATCATGAATCCGTGGAAGGGATTTGGATGGATAAGCGTTTTTGTTTGTTTGAGCTGAAGAAGAGCTAGTTGATAGAGTAATGGGGCTTCTAGCAATGATTTTCGGAGTTAGCGGATAATTTGTCGATATCCAATCCCTCGATTGACTGTGAAAACCTTATGGTTTTGCCGTTTCTGTCTTCTAAACTCGCCACCTCTTTGCGAGTCGGCTGTTTAAAGACCAAGTTCTTTATGTAGAGACGGCGGAGACGCTAATTTGGTCCCAGAAGGCGCATATCGCCGGTAACGCATCGGGAGGCGCAAATAACGAAATTTTGACGCTGGACATGGAATTCCTGGGCGCTACACGGATTTTTTGTAAAAATTCGCATCAATTAGCGTCGTGGAAGTCTTAAAATAGCGAATAGATTCGTTGTTGGTATACGTCGCTAACCCGCTTCCCGGGTAATTACTCAAACAACCCAATGGCATTGCTTACTTAAATGTAGCCCAAATTATAGTATACGAGGGGGGAGGGTCTTAAATGAGGATTGTTTTTGCAACCGATTCAGACTATGAATACATACGAGACCGCGACCATCATATTTCTGAGAGCTTAATATTGACAAAAATAAAGGGAAACGAAATATACATACTTCGGAACGAAGATGACAGTAATATCGGATGGATGAGGTACGGGTATTTTTGGGATAATACCCCTTTCATGAATATGATTTGGATCGATCAACAATATCGGGGCAAAGGTGCAGGTAAGCAAGTTGTCCTCTTTTGGGAAAATGAAATGAGAAAAAACGGTTATAACTCGATTATGACGTCTACTCTGGCAAATGAAGAGGCGCAGCACTTCTACAGAAAGTTAGGCTATCGGGACGCAGGGTGTGTAATACTCGAAAACGAGTCGTTGGAAATCATTCTGACCAAAACAATACTTTAATCCGCTTTGGCTATTTATCCTTGGTTATTGATTCTGCCCCAAAATCCGCCTTTGTAACGAATCCAGCTGACGCTATTTTACAGCAACTGGCGTTTTTCATTTGCTAACGAACTGAGCGTGCCTTATTAGGTTGAATTTGATAGATGATCGTTCATAACCGACGGAATAAGGCTTCCGCTGTTCGTTAGAGTCAAATTCGCGCCGATTCCTTGGGGGACAACGTTATTAAGTTTCGTTACTTGCGCGTATAGCCTAAAAGTAAAATCCTATGCCCCAGCAATCTCAATCACTCTCATAAAAAATCAAACCGCCGACCACGAGCACAATCAACGTGACGAGAAAACCAATCACCAAAAAACCGATGCCGCCGACAAACACGAGCGCTTTTGGAAACACCAAGAAGGCAATGATTCCCGCCAAAATAAACCAAATCAGCGACTTGAACGTAAACTTGATTAATTTCCAAGCGAGAAAAGCAACAACGATTCCGACAAGTAAATGCAACATTTTCGTCACCTGCTGTAATATGATGTTGTCATACAATACGGTTAATATTGTCCGTTTATGTCGGTATTCCGCATCTGATTCAAACATTCCGACCAGCTTAGGCATTTACAGCTTAAGCCGTTGTCCAATATTTGTATCATCGCGTCGATTTGTTTTCTTTTCTCCTCCAGCTCGGAACGCTTTTGCCTCGCCAACATGGAGCGAAAATGCTGTCCCTTCATAACTTTTACAGCAGCCGCCAGCAACGATCACGAGCCGACCTTGCTCCAGTTGACCGGAAACGAAGAGGCAAAAGCATTTTTACGCAATGAACTAAGCGATAAGATCAATTTCATCGCCGAAACGGAAAATTAATAATAAATTTATGTGCCTTTAAGCATTGCCAAGCCAAGAGGGTGTATAGTAAGAACAAAGTTCACCATTTAGACAAAATTAGGTAAGGAGGGATTGGCGTGAAAATGTTCAAAAGCTTTGTGCAAGGATTTCTGTACGCTTTTATTGCGATCGGGGCGCTGCCGTTTTTGGTCGTCCGCAGCTTCCTGGAAATGTTCAACTGAGCAACGGCACTAAGCGCTAATAGGCAAAGGAGTGGCTTCGGCGTTGAATCACTATCGCGCACAAAATCCGCTATGACCTGGGACGAACCCTTAGTCATAGCGGATTTTTCGTTTCCGGCACCGGCTCCCGCGCTGCCTGTCAAATACTTGGTTGTATATCTCGCAGCGGTGCAACATACACTGAGAAGGAAGCCCTTGCGAACGCCATGCATGCGAGAACGAACTGGTAGAAGGGAGTGAGCTTGATGGAACTGTTCACCTTGGTTCTGATAAAGCCGTCGGAGGAAGCGCTGGCCGACATGGCGGAACGACTGGCGGACGCTTTCGGCGATCTACATAACGACCCGAAAGGCGTATCGCTGCATCCTTATACAGGGGACGGGCATGGCGCCGTGCGCGTCGAGGCCGTATTGCCGGGCTTTCAGCTGCGGGAACAGGGGGAGGCAGTTTACGCCGCGGCTGGCGATGCGATTGCCGGTTATGTGATGGAGCGGCTCGAGAGCTCTATCCTGAAAGATTTGATTACGCGGGAGTATCATTATACGGACCCCGAGGATATCGCACTCATTGAAGGGTACTGCAAGCAATTTTTGTTCTACGAAGGGGAGGCGCTCGTCTCCCTGGAAGAAATCAAGAACCGCCGGCTCGCCAAAATCAGCGGCAGCGTAGCCGATTATTTGCGCGAGCAGACGCTGCTTGTATTGGACGGCTTTATTCGTTTTCGCCTGCAGGAATATATCGACGAGATGCGCGAGGTCGTCGAGTACGCGGTCGACGAGTACATGATGGACCGGCAGTATCAGGAATTTATCTCGCTGCTGAAATATTTCGTCTACATCCAGGAGGCGAAAATTCCCGCGGCTCATCTCGTGCACAAAGGCGGCGCCGAATTTCTCATTTTGGACGACCAGTGGGAACCGATCGATGCCAGTGCGTTCGACGCCTCGTTTACTTTGGAAATTTTGGACAAGGATATTAATCTCGAGGATATGATCGTCAGCACGCTCATCACCGTCTCGCCGCAGACGATTTACATCCATACCCGCGACCCGGACCAGCAAATCATTCATACGATCACGCAAATTTTCGAGAACCGGGCCTCCGTTTGCTCCTACTGCCGCCGCTGCCATAGCTATTTGGGCGGGGAAAGCCAGCGCCAGGACCAACTGTCGCCTTGACCCGCGGGCGGCGCATCGCTATAATGGACTTCATAAGCGAAGATCAAAGACATGAATTCACCGGTCTGGCTGTACAGAGAGAGGAGTCAAGGCTGCAAGCTCCTTCCGTCCGCCGCTGAATTTACCACTTTGTAGCTGTGTCGTGGAACGCGGAGCTAGCGCCGCCAGTATACGACGCCGGGTCATTCCCGTTACCGAATCCTCGAGGGTCACGCTATGCATGCGCGCATGCGAGCTTGACTGAAGCAGGGTGGAACCACGAGCGTATACACACACTCGTCCCTATGGGACCGGGTGTGTTTTTTATTTTGTACAATTTAAGCAGGAGGTTACCCCAATGTCCATCAAAATCAAACTGCCCGACGGTGCGGTGCGCGAATACGAAGCCGGCGTCACCGTCGAGCAAATCGCCGAATCGATCTCGCCGGGGCTGAAGAAAAACGCCGTCGTCGGCAAAATAAACGGCAAGCTCGTCGACCTGAGCACCAAGCTGGAAAACGACGCCGATCTGGAAATCGTCACGCTCGACAGCGAAGACGGGCTCGAAGTATACCGCCACAGCACCGCTCACCTGATGGCGCAGGCGATCAAGCGCATTTACGGGCAAAAAGCCGTCAAGCTCGGCATCGGCCCGGTCATCGAAGACGGCTTCTACTACGACATCGATCTCGACGTTTCGCTGACGCCGGAAGACCTCGGCAAAATCGAGAAAGAGATGGAGCGCATCGTTCAGGAAAATCTCGCGATCACCCGCCGCGTCGTATCGCGCGAGGAAGCGATCCGCATTTTCACCGAGCTGGAAGATCCGCTCAAGCTGGAGCTCATCCGCGATTTGCCGGAGGATGCCGTCATTTCGATTTACGACCAGGGCGAGTTTTTCGACTTGTGCCGCGGGCCGCACCTGCCGTCGACCGGCCGCATCAAGGCGTTCAAGCTGCTTAGCGTAGCAGGGGCTTACTGGCGCGGCGACGCCAAAAACAAAATGCTGCAGCGCATTTACGGCACCGCATTCCCGAAAAAGGCGCAGCTCGACGAGCACCTCGAACTGCTCGAGGAAGCGAAAAAGCGCGACCACCGCAAGCTCGGCAAAGAGCTGAAAATGTTTACGTTCTCGCGCGAAATCGGCCAAGGGCTGCCGCTCTGGCTGCCGAACGGGGCGACGCTGCGGCGCGTGATGGAGCGCTACATCGTCGATCTGGAGGAGAAGCTTGGCTACAGCCACGTATACACTCCGGTTATGGCCAACGTCGAACTGTACAAGACGTCGGGCCACTGGGACCACTATCATGAAGATATGTTCCCGGTCATGCCGATCGATAACGAAGAGTTCGTGCTCCGTCCGATGAACTGCCCGCACCATATGATGGTGTACAAGAGCGAAATGCGTTCGTACCGCGACTTGCCGGTGCGTATCGCCGAGCTCGGCACGATGCACCGCTACGAAATGTCCGGGGCGCTCACCGGCCTTCACCGCGTTCGCGCGATGACGCTGAACGATGCGCACATTTTCTGCCGTCCGGATCAGATCAAGGAGGAGTTCGCCCGCGTCGTGAACCTGATTCGCCAGGTGTACGAAGACTTCGGCATCAAGGAATACCGCTTCCGCCTGTCGTACCGCGATCCTAACGATACCGAGAAGTATTTCCCGGACGACGCGATGTGGGAAATGTCGCAGCGCATGCTGCGCGAAGTCGTGGAGGAGCTCGGCCTGCCGTTCTTCGAGGCGGAAGGCGAAGCGGCTTTCTACGGGCCGAAGCTGGACGTGCAGATCAAACCGCGCTCAAGAAGGAAGAGACGCTGTCCACTGCGCAGCTCGACTTCCTGCTGCCGGAGCGGTTCCAGCTCGAGTACGTCGGCGAAGACGGACAGAAGCATCGCCCTGTCGTTATCCACCGCGGCATCATCTCGACAATGGAGCGTATGACCGCATTCTTGCTGGAAAACTTCGCCGGCGCCCTGCCGACCTGGCTGTCTCCGGTGCAGGCGAAAGTGCTGCCGGTGTCCCCGGCGTTCGAGACGTACGCCCGCGAAGTGACGGAGAAGATGCAGCGCGCCGGCATCCGCGTCGAAGCCGACCTGCGCAACGAGAAGCTTGGCTACAAAATCCGCGAGGCGCAGCTGGAAAAAATTCCGTACATGCTCGTCCTCGGCGATAACGAAGTACAAAACGGCACGTTGTCCGTGCGCAAGCGCGGCCAAGGCGACCTCGGCGCGCAAAGCACGGAAGCGGTCATCAAGATGATCAGCGAAGAAGTGGCAAACAAGACCGTATAACAATCGAACAAGCAAGGCGTCCGAACAAAGACAACGATCCGCCGCGGCTGCAGCCCAGAGACGGGAGTCAAGGCTGAGAGCTCCCTCTGCTATGCGGCGGATATACCCCTTTGCAGCCGCGGAATGGAACGGGCCGTGCTTACGCACGCGCCTCAGTATATGCCGCCGGGTCGTTCCCGTTATCGAACGGCTGGAGAATTTGCCTTGGGCCCGCGAATTGGCGGGCGGAGCGAATTGAACTAGGGTGGAACCACGAGCCGACGAAAGCACGCTCGTCCCTTTTGGGACGGGTGTGCTTTTTTTCATTGCAATCAACTATCAAACAGGAGGTTGGGTAACATGGCATCGATTCAAGTGACTTTGCCGGACGGCGCAGTGAGGGAGTATGTGCGGGGAACGACGGTGGAGCAAGTAGCGGCTTCGATCTCGCCGGGGCTGGGGAAAGCGGCCGTAGCCGGTAAGGTGGACGGCAAGCTGGTTGATCTGAGCTGCCCGCTGGAGAAGGATGCGGCGGTCGAGATCGTCACGCTGGACAGCCCGGAGGGGCTCGAGGTTTACCGTCACAGCACGGCGCACCTGATGGCCCAAGCGCTCAAACGGCTGTACGGGCAGAACGCCGTCAAGCTCGGCGTCGGACCGGTTATTGAAGACGGCTTCTACTACGACATTGATCTCGGCGTTTCGCTGACGCCCGAGGATCTTGGCGCCATCGAGAAGGAGATGGAGCGCATCGCCGGGGAAAATCTCGCCATCACCCGCCGCGTCGTCACGCGCGAAGAGGCAATCCGTCTGTTCTCCGAGCCGGAGGACCCGTATAAGCTGGAGCTGATCCGCGATTTGCCGGAGGATGCGGTGATCTCCATTTACGAGCAGGGTGAGTTTTTCGACCTGTGCCGCGGCCCGCATGTGCCGTCGACCGGCCGCATCAAAGCGTTCAAGCTGCTCAGCGTGGCAGGGGCCTATTGGCGCGGCGACGCGAACAACAAAATGCTGCAGCGCATATATGGCACGGCTTTTCCGGGCAAAGCGCAGCTGGATGAGCACCTTGCGATGCTGGAGGAAGCCAAGAAGCGGGACCACCGCAAGCTCGGCAAAGAGCTCGGGCTGTTCATGTTCTCCGAAGAAGCTCCCGGGATGCCGTTCTATTTGCCGAACGGGTTCATTATCCGAAACGAACTGGAGACATTCGAGCGGGAGCTGCAGGCCGCAAGGGGCTACAGCGAAGTGCGCACGCCGTTCATTTACAATCAGCGGCTGTGGGAGCAGTCCGGGCACTGGGACCATTACCATGAGAATATGTATTTTACCGATGTGGACGGCACGCCGTTCGCTTTGAAGCCGATGAATTGTCCGGGCCACATGCTCGTGTATAAAAACGAGCTGCATTCGTACCGCGAGCTGCCGATTCGCCTGTCGGAATTCGGGCAAGTGCACCGCCACGAATTTTCCGGGGCGCTCAGCGGCATGATGCGGGTGCGCACGTTTTGCCAGGACGATGCCCATCTGTTCGTCAGGCCGGACCAGATCGAGCAGGAAATCGCCCGCGTCATCGAGCTGATCGATACGGTGTACCGCGTGTTCGGCTTCGAATACCGGATGGAGCTATCCACGCGGCCGGAAAATTCGATGGGCTCGGAGCAAATGTGGAACGAGGCAGAAGCGGCGCTGCGCAGCGTGCTCGAGGCGAGAGGGGCCGATTATCGCGTCAACGAAGGCGATGGGGCTTTTTACGGGCCGAAGATCGATTTTCACATTATGGACGCGCTGAAAAGAAGCTGGCAGTGCGCGACGATCCAGCTCGATTTTCAAATGTTGGAAAAATTCGATCTGCACTATGTCGACGAGCACAACGAGAAGCGGCGTCCGGTTGTCATTCACCGCGCCCTGTACGGCTCGATCGACCGGTTTATCGGCATTTTGACGGAGCATTTCGGCGGCAATTTTCCGGTTTGGCTGGCGCCCGTTCAGGCGAAGGTACTGCCGGTGTCCGCGGCATTCGAAGCGCACGCCCGCGAAGCGGCGGAGAAGCTGCAGCGCGCCGGAATCCGCGCGGAGGCCGATGTGCGGAGCGAGAAGCTCGGCTACAAAATCCGCGCAGCGCAGCTGGACAAAATTCCGTACATGCTCGTGCTTGGCGAGAACGAAGCGCAAAGCGGCACGCTATCCGTACGGAAGCGCGGCCAAGGCGATCTCGGCGCGCAAAGCGTGGATGCCGTCGTGCAAATGATCTTAGACGAAATCTCAAATAAAAGCTTATCGTGACCTATTTTTGACGAAGAGCCCGGGGTGAGCCGTTGCGGCGGCACCGGGCTCTTTTTAGTTGGAAAAAAGAGGATGGGATGCCTTTCGGATATCGGGGGGAAAGTAATGTTGGTGGGCATATCGCGTATAGAACGGAACCAAACTGGACAACCTCCTATAGTAGGGGGAGGTATCTCAAAAATGGGTATAGGAACGATGAGTCTTACGAAATGGTTCGGCATTTTGCTGTTGACCGTCTTGGGCGGCATGCATACCGATCCGGATTCGGCCGCGTCTCATCGCGCACCGTCGCAAACGCCGCAGGCCATTGCGGCTCCGGTCCGGGAAGCGCCGAAGCCGGCGCCAGCCGCTTCATCCGCTGCCTCGCAAGCTCTGGCCAAAGCGGCCGGGGACGACGAACTGAAAGTCGAGAGCGCCCGCAACGTTCGAGCCAACTACAAGCTTGTCCCGAGATTGAACAAAGAGGAAATGGAAAAATATACGCCGGTCGAAGTCGTAGCTACAGGCTACTACGCCGGCAAAGAGTCGACCGGCAAAGGCCCGGGCCATCCGGAATACGGCATCACGTATTCCGGAATCAAGGTGAAGCGGGACGAATATGCGTTCTCGACGATCGCTGCCGACCCGAAAGTGTTCCCGATCGGCACCGTCATTTACGTGCCGGGCTACGGCTACGGCGTTGTCGCGGATACGGGCAGCGCGATCAAGGGCAAAAAAATCGATTTGTACTTCGATACGAAGGACCAAGTGTTTCGCGAATGGGGCAAGAGAACGGTCACGGTGTTCGTCGTCAAGAAGGGCGAAGGCAAAATGACGGAAGTCATGTGGAACGAGCTGCAAAACGAAATTTTGAACACACCTGCCATTTAACCATGGCGGGTGTGTCCCATTTTGCTTCTTTTTCCTACATGAAACGGTGTTCCCTGGCTAACAATAACGTCGGGGAGGTGATGGACATGGCCAAGAATAAAAACAAGAACAGACAGCAGGATGCGGAATTTGCAACGGAAGTGGCGGCTAACGCTAACGCCAGTGCCAATGCTAAGGCTGCCGCAAACCAAACTGCGAACCGGAACAAAGCGTAATTCCACACATAACGTACGGATAAGCGGAAGGATGAACCTCATCCTTCCGCTTTTTTGCATCGAGAACGTATATTTTTATAAAGAAATGTCATATATCGTTACATAATTCCGCGTGGTCGGGCCGTTTTTGCGAAAATACCCGTTGTCGTTTCCGCAATACCGTAGTAAACTATAACTATTGTTAAAATAGCTAACGCAAGGAGATAAGTGAGTTCTCATGATTAATCCGACAATGCCGAGCGAACAGCCGATCCGTTGGAAGAAGAAGAAAGCCGCCGATGTGCTGCCTTTTCTCGAAGCTTATATCGCCCGCAAAGAGCAGCTGATCGCCGACATCGAGCAGGTCGTGGAACGTTATGAGAAGAAGCGGCTGGCAGAGGAACGCGCCTACCGGGCAATGTCGCCGCTGCGGCGCATGTTCAGCGGCAAGAAGCCGGACCACCATCTCGCCGTCGAATATATTCATTATGTGAAGAAGCCGATGGAGCAAGTGAGAAAGCTGCGCGCCGAAGTGGAGCAAGCGCGGGCGATACTTACCGGTTCGCAGCCTCAAGACGAGGTCGAAGTCCCGGACGATTTAGGGTAAGTGCAATTCTCGGCGTAGTTGCCGAAAGCGATTCTTCCCGCGGCATCGAACATGTAAAAATCCCGGCCTCTTCCCGATGGAGAAGCCGGGATTTGTTGTTGCCTGCCTCATTTAGGTTCGGTTTTCAACGAGCCGAGCTCAAGGAAGCCGTCCTCGTTGCTGTAGGCCGGCACGCCGTGAATGCCGACGTCCAGGCCGACGAGCTCTTCGTCGCGCGAAACGCGCAGCGGGGTCAGCTTGTTGATCGCTTTGCAGCCAAACCACGTTACAGCGAAGCCCCACAGGCAGCATACGGCAAGGCCTAGCGCCTGCACGCCGAGCAGCGACCAGCCGCCGCCGTACAGCAAGCCGGCGTAGCCGCGGCCGACGCTTTGCGTCAAATCCGGCATCGCGAACAGGCCGACCGCGAGCGTCCCGATCGAGCCGCTGACGCCGTGTACGGCAAAAGCGCCGACCGGATCGTCGATCCGTTTCGAATCGAGGAATTCGGTTGCAAACACCATGGCGATGCCGCACACGACGCCGATGAGGATGGCGGCGATGTCGCTGACGAAGGCGCAGCCGGCGGTGATGCCGACAAGACCTGCCAGGGCGCCGTTGATGACCATCGGCGGGTCGGCTTTGCGGTAGCGCAGCATCGTGAACAGGATGCATGCCGCCGAGCCGGACGCTGCAGCCAGCATCGTGGTAACGGCGATATGGCCGATCGAGCCGTTCGTGGCGCTGAGCGTGGAGCCGGAGTTGAAGCCGAACCAGCCGAACCAGAGAATGAAGGCGCCGACGGAAGCGAGCGGCAAATTGGACGGCGGCACGATATTGGCAGACCCGTCCGCCCCGTATTTGCCGATGCGCGGACCGATCAGCATCGCCGCCGCGAGCGCGGAAAAGCCGCCGAGGGCGTGGATGACGGCAGAGCCGGCGAAATCGATCATGCCGAATCCCGCGAGCCAGCCGCCGACGCTCCAAACCCAATGCCCGGCAATCGGGTAAATGAACGCGGTCATCAGTATCGTATATAAGATGTAGGCCCGAAAGTTGATTCGTTCCGCCACAGCCCCCGATACGATGGAGATGACGGCGATAACGAAGGCGCATTGGAACAACCAGTACGTTTCGTGCGAGATGGAGAGCTTAATATGGGACAAATCGCCTCCCAGCAAAAAGCCGCTGGTGCCGATAACGCCCCCGCTATCTTTGCCGTACATAAGACCGAAGCCGACGGTATAGAACATAAGCGCGCCGAAGGCGATGTCGACGAATACTTTCATGATGATGCTGACCGCGTTTTTTTGGCGCACGAAGCCGGCCTCGAGCAGAGCGAACCCGCCCTCCATAAGCAAAATCATCGCTGCGGTCAATACAACCCATATCGTGTCCAGCCCGCTGGACAACGCTTCCAAAGTCATGGATAAGCCCCTCCTGAGCAAGAAATCTAACATGAAATCGAAGCCGAACCTAATTATACGGCGCGGTTTCAAAAAGTGTCAATGAAATACGTGAGGTAATGTAACGAATGGTGCTGAAATTCCGGCATAGACAATATACATTACACCAAATGTTATGTTTAAATTCAGTCTCCAGACCGAGTTTGCGCTCCAACCCCCGTCTCTTTTCAACTTCTTTCCGTTCCGTTACACTGAACGTACAAGGCAGCCGACCAGGCGCCATCATCGCAAAGAGAGGGACAACTTATGCTGCAACGCTTCTTTTGGGGATTGGTTTTAATCGATGCCGGCGTCTTGTTTTTGCTCGAACAGCTCGGGGTTATCACCGTTGACCTTAAAACTTTGCTAAGCACGTACTGGCCCGTATTCATTATTATGGCCGGCTTCAGCGGTTTGCTAAGCAGCTGGAGGCACGGCTGGGGCGCAGGCATCTGGAATTTGATCGTCTGCGGCGTAGGCGTCGTCTTCCTTCTGCATAATCTCGGTATTACCGGCCTGTCGATCGGGGAGCTGTTCGCTTATCTCGGCCCGGCGGCGCTCATCCTGTTCGGGCTTGCGCTCATGTTCCGCCCTTCGCCGCGGAACCGCCACGAACAGACGCGCCGCCATCCGGACCGCTCCTATTACGAGATTTACGGAGAGCGGCCGCCCGCTCCGGACGGCGGAAAATGGGAAGAGTGGAAAGACAAGGCGTCGGCTCAAGTAGCGGATAAAATCGACGAAGTAGCCTCGAAAGTCGGGGAACATGCCGACAAGGCGGCATACAAAGCGGAGAAGGCGGCGGAAAGATGGGAGCGCAAGCGGGCCCGCCGCGAATGGCGCGCTCATCAGTGGCACCATAACCATCATTACGATTACGGCGACGACTACATTTCGACGTTCGGCCCCGGCTCCGGACCGGTCCAGCACAAGTCCGGCTTTATCGGCGACGTCTTTCTCGGCAAAGATTACTGGGATTTGCAGCCGATGACGATCTCCCATTTCATTGGGGATACGCTCATCGACCTCACGAAAGCGACGATTCCGCTCGGCGAGACGAAGCTTGTCGTATCGACGTTCATCGGCGACGTGAAAATGCTCGTTCCCGCCGACGTCGAAGTGGAAATCGCGGTCACCGCATCGTCGTTTATCGGCGATATGCACGTGCTGGACCGCCACGAGGCGGGCATGTTCCGCAACATTCGCACCGAAACGCCGCATTACCGCGAATCCGATCGAAAAATCCGGCTCATCGTCAGCGCGTTCGTCGGCGATGTGCTCGTACAGAAAGTAGGTTGAACGGAAGGCGATGCTGCAAAGAATCCGGGAATTCAATATGAAGTGGAGGCTCATGGTCTATTTTTTGACCGCGAGCCTTCTCAGTCTGGCGTGCTTGTTTGCGGCTTATCAATATTATCAGGCCGAGCTCGGCCGCATCGACGTGCTGCTCGGGGTCGTCGCCGCTGTCGTGCTGATCGGGCAGGCCGTCGGCTATGCCGCGGCCAAATGGCTGCAGCGCAAGCTGGACAGCCTGCATCTTGCGCTTTTGGAGCTGTCCAAAGGCAACTTTACGCGGCGCATACCCGTCGAACAGGGCGATCCGTTCCGCCACATTTTCGGCGAATTCAACCGGATGGCGCGCTCGCTCGGCGAGCGGATGCAGCTGCTGCAAAAGCTCGGCGGCGACTCGGCCTTGGCCGAATTCGCGCAGGTGGAGGCTGCGGTTATGGAAGAGCGGCGGCGGCTGGCCCGCGACCTGCACGACACGGTCAGTCAAGAGCTGTTCGCCATTCATATGTCGGCGTCGTCGCTGCCGAAAGTGCTCGAGCGCAACCCGGATACGGCGGCGGGGCTCATGGAGCAGCTGATCCGCATGTCGCACCACGCGCAAAAACAAATGCGCGGGCTCATTTCGCAGCTGCGGCCGATCGAGCTTGACGGCAAGTCGCTGCAGGCGGCGCTGGAAACGTGGTTCCCGGAATATTGCAGGGCAAGCGACTTGCAAGGCTTGCTGGATTGCCAGGTGAGCGAGGAGTTGCCGGAGGCGCTTGAACAGCAGTTATTTTTAATTATTCAGGAAAGCATGGCGAACATCGTCAAGCACGCGGCCGCTACGCAAGTGGAGCTGCAGCTGCAGGATACCGGCCACCAATACGTGCTGCTTGTGCAGGATAACGGCAAAGGGTTCGCCAAAAGCGAGCTGCCGTCGACATCGCACGGGCTTGCGACGATGCGGGAGCGGGCGCAGAAGCTCGGCGGTGAAGTCGAGATCGTGAGCCGGCTCGGCACCGGGACGACAGTGCGGGTGCGCATTCCGAAATTCGCGTCCGCCCCGTCCAAGGCTGACGAGGCGGCGAATCGAAGCAAAACTGCGGGGGGAACGGCGGAACAATGAGCGGACAAGTCAAAGTAATGATCGTGGACGATCACGATATGGTGCGGGCCGGGCTGAAGACGTATATGGCGCTCGAACCGGAGCTGGCTGTCGTCGCCGAAGCCGGCAACGGCAAAGAAGCGCTGCGGCTGCTGGCGGACATGGCGCCGGAGGCGAGGCCGGACGTGATGCTGGTAGACTTGATGATGCCGGTAATGGACGGGATAGAAACGACGCGCGAGGTGACGGGGCTGTATCCCGACATCCGCGTCGTCATGCTGACGAGCTTTCTCGAAGAAGCGAAGGTCGTGCAGGCGGTGGAGGCCGGGGCGATGAACTATGTGCTGAAGACGGTATCGTCCGACCAGCTTGTCGCTACGGTGCTTAGCGCGGCGCGCGGCGTCCCGGTCATGAATTCGGAGGTGTCGCTCGCCTTGACGCGCGGGCTGAGACAGCGCAACGCTCCGGACGAAGCGGACGATTTGACGGCGCGCGAGAAAGAAGTGCTGCTGCTCATCGCCGAGGGGAAAACGAACAAGGAAATTTCCGAAACGCTGCATATCAGTATCAAGACCGTCAAAACGCACGTCAGCAATCTGCTCATGAAATGCGAGCTCGAAGACCGGACGCAGCTCGCCATCTTCGCCCACCGCAAAGGGTGGATTGGCAAGCAGGGCAGCTGACACATAAAAAACGGAAGCAAGGCGCACGCTACAGGCATCACGATGCCGGGCAACCCGGCAAGCAGGAGGAAGCTGCGCATGAAACCGTTGCAATCTTCTTTGGAGCATCAAGTAGAGTCGTTCGACAAGGCGCGCGACCGGCTCGCCGCCTATCAATTCACGGTCGGCGGCAACTGGGATTACGACAGCGGCTATTTCGACCGGCCGCTCGACGAGGCGCGCAAAGTATGGCTGCGCATACCGTTCCAGTCGAGAGACGGGGCTATTGACGCGGAAACGGAAGAGACGAGGCTACCGTTGAGTTCGGGCAGCCGTTCGTTCTGAAGCACGTGTACAACGAAGGGCTTGACCCGCAAGCCGACGCCGAAACGGCCGGAGCGCTTGTCGACCAGTTCCAGGCGCCGCTGGACGCCGATGCGGACGTAGAAGACAATTGGGTGGAGGACGCCACTCGCATACTTCGGCAGATCGAAGATAGCTGGCAGCACAAAGTGTAAAGCGTTTCAGGCTGCCCGAGAAAGGCGAAGCGGAGGATGGGAATGTGGGGCGGAGAGCGGAGCGGGCGCCTTGAAATCGTGTTCCAACCATATTCTCCTTCGAATTCATTGGAACACGATTTCAACGAAGCCGGAGACCGACATTCCCAATCCGCAGTGAAGCCATACTTTCTTGGGCAGCCTGAATCTTTTACCTCCGATTTATCGATTTTTAATGTGCGTTTAAGGTTGCGAGTGCATGATAGAGCCATACAAAGCTATACGCAAGCACTTGTGTGCCTGATGCTACTGGCGCATCTATTGATAACCGGAGGGATGATGCTATGAACGACGAAAACAACAAACGCGATTATAGCGACTTTTTCAAGCCGCAGAGCGAAGGCGAAGCTCACGAAAGCGAAGCCCGCGAGCGGCAGCAAGCTGCGGAAAGTAAAGCAGGTGGCGCCGAAGATAAGCCGTCTTACTATTACTCTTACGGCCCCTATAAATCTTCGGCCTCCGAGCGGAGCGCAGGCGCCGAATCTACTTCGTATACGTCGACGACGAACGGAAACAGCGGCAGTGTGGAAGTGACGCCGCCGCGTCCTGTCCGCTCGTTCGGCTATACGGATGCCGGCGGCCAGCAAAGCGGCTTCGGCGGCGGCTGGCAGCCCCCGAAGAGCCCGCGCAGCTCGCTGAAGAGCGTGTTTTCCGCCTTCCTGGCCGGCGCGCTCGTAGTCGGCTCGCTCATGTTCGCATCCGACAAAATGAATCTGTTTACCGGCGGCACGCATCCGCTCGCATCGAGCGCACCGGCCCAGACGACGAGCGCCGGCGGCGGAGGCAGCCCGAAAACGGCGGCGCTCGACATCGAACGGCCGGGCAGCGTATCGGCCATCTTCAAGCAAGCGAGCCCGGCCGTCGTCAAAGTGGAGACGCTCGTTAAACCGAAGGCGAGCAGCCGCAACAACCCGTTTATGAACGATCCGTTCTTCCGCCAGTTTTTCGGCGACATGTTCGGCGACGACGGCTCCTCGCAGCAGCAGCCGAACCAGAACCAAAACGGCCTGCAGCCGAACGGGCTGGGGACCGGATTTATTTTCGAGAAATCCGGCTACATTTTGACGAACGAGCACGTCGTCGACGGCGCCGACCAAATCAACGTGTACGTCCAAGGATACGACAAGCCGTTTACGGCGAAGCTGCTCGGCAGCTCGTACGACCTTGACCTGGCGGCGCTGAAAATCGAAGGCGACAAAGATTTCCCGACGCTGCCGATCGGCAACTCCGACGACATGCAAATCGGCGACTGGGTCGTCGCGATCGGCAACCCGTACGACTTCGACTATACCGTCACGGTCGGCGTACTGTCCGCCAAAGAGCGTCCGATTTCCATTCCGGACCAGAAGGGCACCCGCAACTACAAGCACTTGTTCCAAACGGACGCGGCGATCAACCCCGGCAACTCCGGCGGCCCGCTGCTCAATATGAACGGCGAAGTAATCGGCATCAACACCGCCGTCAGCGCGCAGGCGCAAGGCATCGGTTTCGCGATCCCGACCAGCACGGTGTCGTCGGTTCTTAACAACCTGAAGAACAACATTAAAATTCCGAAAGAACCGGCTCCGTACATCGGCGTCTCGGTAACCGACATTCCGAAAGATTATGTGAGCGACCTGAAGCTGGACAACACGGACGGCGCTCTCGTGATGGACGTACCGCGCAAAACGCCGGCGTTCGCCGCAGGCATCCGGCAATACGACGTCATTACGGCTATAAACGGGCAGAAGGTAACCGGCAAGGACGATTTGACGAAAAAAGTTCAAGCCGCGAAAGTGGGCGACAAGCTGACGCTCACAATCGTCCGCAACGGCCAGAAGCAAGACATCGTCGTTACGGTCGGCGACCGGAATCAAAATTCCGACCTGAACCAACAGCAGTAACGTGCGAATTCCCGGGCCGCCTTGCGGACCGGTTCGCATATATGCTTCGCAGAAGCAGGGCCTTCCGGCGCTCCGGGGCTCTGCTTCTTTTTGCAGGATGACGGATTCTGCTACAATAGGAGGAAGAGGCCGATGACGGCGATACCGGGGAGGCATACAGAGCCGATGAGAGAAAAAATATTGGTCGTGGACGACGACGACAAAATCACTTCCATGCTGCGCCGCGCCTTGGCGTTCGAAGGGTATACGGTGGCGACGGCGGCGAACGGCATGGACGGGCTGAAGCACATACTGGAGCAGGAGCCGAACCTTGTCATCTTGGACGTCATGATGCCGCAGATCGACGGCTGGGAAGTGGTGCGCCGCATGCGCGAAGGCGGAATCGACGTGCCCGTGCTCATGCTGACGGCCAAGGACGAGGTGAGCGACAGAGTGAAGGGGCTCGATCTCGGCGCTGACGACTATCTCGTGAAGCCGTTCGCGCTCGAGGAGCTGCTCGCCCGCGTGCGCGTTTTGCTGCGCCGGCGGACGGAGCGCGGCGAAGCGCCGACGAACAAGCTGAGCTACGACGATTTGACGATGGATCTGGATACGCGCGAGGTGACGCGCGGCGGGCAGCCGATCGAGCTGACGGCCAAAGAGTTCGAGCTGCTGCACCTGTTTTTGCTCAATCCGAAACGGGTGCTGTCGCGCGACGTCATTATGGAAAAAATATGGGGCTACGATTACAGCGGCGAGTCCAACGTGCTCGAGGTATATATCGCTTTGCTGCGGCAAAAGACCGAGGAATACGGGCATAAGCGCATTATTCAGACCGTCCGCGGCGCCGGCTACGTGCTGAGGAGTGATTGACGATGTCGATCCGCCTGCGGCTCACCATGTGGTATTCCGGCATCCTGGCGGGCACGCTGCTCATTTTCGGCATCGGTCTGTACTTCTTCCTGCATTATTATTTGTACGACCAAATCCGCGCCGATTTGCAGCGCCAGGCCGAGGCGACGTATCAGCGCATCCTGCCGATTTATTCGCTGCGCGGCAGCGGACTCGATCTGCTGCTGGACGACCAAGACATGATGTCGAGCTCTTACTATACGCAAATTTATAACTTTACCGACAATACCGTCAGCCGCTCCGCCTTGCTGCAGCAGTACAAGGCAAGGCTGCCGGTGACGGACAATACGCGCAAAACGCTGCAGTCGAAGGACAGCTATTTTGAGAAAGTCACTGTATTCAAGCAGGAAGTATTGCTGTTCAACAAGCGGCTGCTGCTCCCGAACGCGGGAGGGGGAGGGTACCGGCTCGTCGGGGTGCTGCAGATGGCGACGCCGGTCGGTCCGTTTGAGCGGTTTTTCGACATTTTGCAGTACATTCTCGCCTTTCTGGCGTTTGTGACGATCGTCGTAGCGGCTTCGGTCGGCCTGTTCCTGGCGCGCAAAGCACTGCGGCCGATCGATCGGGTCATCGCCGCCGCGGGTCAAATTCAGGACGGAGCTGACCTCGGACGGCGCATTCCGTATGACGGGCCGAACGACGAGGTAGGCAGGCTGACGCATACGATCAACGGCATGCTGGACCGCATTCACGTAATGTACACGGAGCTCGACGAGGCGTACCGGGCGCAGCGGCGCTTCGTCTCCGACGCTTCGCACGAGCTGCGTACGCCGCTGACGACGATACGAGGCAATGTCGATCTGCTCGAAAAAATGTGGAGGCGAAGCGCCGAAGAGCAGGGCACGCAGCTTGCCGATCCGGCCCAGCTGCAGCTGTCGCTGGAGGCGATGCAGGACATCGCCGGCGAAGCGCACCGCATGAGCCGCCTCGTGAGCGACCTGCTGTCGCTTGCGAGGGCCGACGCCGGCGTGCAGATGGAGCGGAGCGAGCTTGAGCTGCGGCCTCTCGTCGAGGAAGTGGCGCGGCGCGCGCAGTTCCTTGAGCGCAAGGCGGATTGGATCGTCGGCTCGCTTGACGCTCTGGAAGGCGTGCGCGTAATCGGCAGCCGCGATTATTTGCAGCAGCTGCTGTTTATATTTATTGAGAATGCATTCAAGTATACGCCGTCCGGCTCCGTGACGCTTGATGCGCTGCGGTCGGGCGGACAGGTTGGGCTTCGCATCGCCGACACCGGCATCGGCATGGATAAAGAAGAAATTCCGCATATTTTCGAACGGTTTTACCGTGCTGACGAATCGCGGGGCAAGACGAGCGGCACCGGCCTCGGCTTGTCGATCGCCAAATGGATCATCGACGAGCATGGCGGCTCGATCGAAGTGACGACGCGCAAAGACGAAGGCAGCACGTTCATTGTCTGGCTGCCGATCGCCTTTCCACAGCCACTGGAATAAGATATAATAGGTAGTATGCATGTGACATTTTTCACTGTCGAATGGGGGCTGACGGCATGGAAGTAGTAAAAATTTCCCCGCGCGGGTATTGCTACGGCGTGGTCGACGCGATGACGCTGGCGATGCAAACCGCCAAAAATCTCGATTTGCCGCGCCCCATTTATATTCTTGGGATGATCGTGCACAACGCGCATGTGACCCGCTTTTTTGAGCAGGAAGGAATTATCACGCTGGACGGCGGCGACCGGCTGGAAATTCTCGACAAGGTGGAAAGCGGCACCGTCATTTTTACCGCGCACGGGGTTTCGCCGGAAGTGCGGCGGCGTGCGAGCGAAAAAGGGCTGACCGTCGTTGACGCGACATGCCCGGACGTTACGAAAACGCACGACTTGATTCGCGACAAGACGAGCCAAGGGTACGAAGTGATCTACATCGGCAAGCGCGGCCATCCCGAGCCGGAAGGCGCCGTCGGCGTCGCGCCCGGGAAAGTGCATCTGGTCGAGAACGAGGCCGATATCGAGGCGCTGCGGCTGACAGCGGAGCGTATTTTGGTGACGAACCAGACGACGATGAGCCAATGGGATATCCGGCACATTATGAAGCGAGCTACCGACCGGTACCCGCATGCGGAAATCCATAACGAAATTTGCCTCGCCACGCAAGTGCGGCAAGAGGCGGTAGCCGAGCAGGCGCGCGAAGCGGATGTGACGATCGTCGTCGGCGATCCGAAGAGCAACAACTCGAACCGGCTGGCGCAAGTATCCGAGGAAATCGCCGGCGTCAAGGCTTACCGCATCGGCGACTTATCCGAGCTGAAGCCGGAATGGCTGCTGCCGGCGCGCAAAGTGGCCGTCACCTCGGGCGCATCGACGCCGACGCCGATTACGAAAGAAGTGATCGATTACATCGAGGCGTTCGACCCGAAAGTCGAAACCACATGGGAACTGAAACGTACGATAAATATGAAAAAGCTCATCACGGTTAGAGGCTAATGCGATGCTGATCTTTTACAGCAGGTGATCCCCCTGAAGAAACGATTCGAATGGCGCAATGTTGGACGGTGGGTGCGATACAAATATTTGCAGCTCCTTCGCGCGAAGGGCGGCCCGCATATCGTCGCACTCGGCTTCTCCATCGGCCTGGCGGTTGAGATGTTTACGCTGCCGACCGGGGGGCTTGCCTTCTTTTTGATTTTTCCGCTCGTGTATTTGTTTCGGGCGAGCCTGGCTTCGTCGCTTATCGGCTTTCTATTCGGCAAAATCATTTACCTCCCGATGGCGTTCCTGAACCAAAAAGTCGGCTCCTGGGTCATGCCGAAGCAGTCCAGACACGCGCTGCTGCACCAAATGCCGCCATGGCTCGCCGATATTCTGAAGCATAGTCTCAATCTGATCGTCGGCGGCATGATCGTCGGCGCGGTGCTCGGGCTCGTGTTATATTTTCCGCTGCGCATGCTGCTCAAGTATACGACGGAGCGGCGCAAAGAGCGGCGGCGCCAGCGCAAAGCGGCGCTGCACAGCCACCATAACGGATAATAATGCTTGACGAACCTCGTCAAGCATTGTAATATTGCTTTAGCGATTAAAAGCTTAAAAGCGTATAAGCGTTGAAGTGATATAGCAAACTGGGAGAGTGACTGTCATGATCGTAATTTTATCGAGCAAGACTGCAGAAGAGCGCGTACAGGAAATCGTGCGGATCATCGAAAAGCATGAGGTGAAGGCGCACATCTCGAAAGGAGAGGACAAAATCGTCATCGGTATTATCGGCAAAGCCGATCCGATGCTGGCCGAGCATTTGCGCCAATTGTCCGGGGTCGAGCAAGTCGTGAAAATTTCGAAATCCTACAAGCTGGCCAGCCGCGACTTCCATCCGTCGAACACGGTCATTCGGGTGAAGGGCGTAGAAATCGGCGGCGACGAGCTGACTGTCATGGGCGGACCGTGCGCGGTCGAATCGCCCGAGCAGATCGACGAGATCGCGCGCCTGGTGAAGACGGCCGGCGGCCAAGTGCTGCGCGGCGGCGCTTTCAAACCGCGTACCGGCCCGTACAGCTTCCAGGGAGTTGGGGTGGAAGGGCTGAAAATGATGAAGGAAGCAGGGGAAAAGCACGGCCTGCTGACGATTACCGAAGTGATGACGCCGGAGTACGTCGACGTCTGCGCCGAGTACGCGGACATCCTCCAAGTTGGTACGCGCAACATGCAAAACTTCGACCTGCTCCGCAAGCTCGGCACGATCCAGACGCCGGTGTTGCTCAAGCGCGGCTTCAGCGCTACGTACGACGAATTTCTGAACGCGGCCGAATACATTCTTGCCGGCGGAAATCCGAACGTTATGCTCTGCGAGCGCGGCATCCGCACGTTTGAGCCTTACACGCGCAATACGCTCGATCTGGCGGCGATCCCGGTGCTTCAGAACCTGAGCCACCTGCCGGTCATCTCCGATCCGAGCCACGGCACGGGCCGGCGCGAGCTCGTCGAGCCGATGGCGAAAGCGTCCGTTGCCGCAGGCGCGAACGGACTCATTATCGAAATGCATACCGACCCCGACAACTCGATGACGGGTGACGGAGTACAGTCGCTCTTCCCGGATCAGTTCGCCCGCTTGCTGCAAGACTTCGAGAAGCTGGCGCCGCTGTTCGGCAAGCGCTTTGACACGAAGAAGCAGGCGCAGGCGGTGCTCGCTTAAGCCGCCAGCCAAGTTCGCACGTCCGATAAGTTACCGATTACAGGCTTGCTTTCTCCCGCAACGGAGGAAGCAAGCCTGTTTGTGTAAATTATGTGAGAATACCTTACAATCGTTTCAAAAATACCTGACATAAGTATTGACGGTATGTCAGATACGGTTTTATAATATAACTCATAGAAACGAGTCGAAAGTTGAACATTGCTCGTTCCATACCATGAGAATGTACGGAAATAGGAGGGTAATCCATGTCAGTTCAGGACGTATTAAGCTTAATTAAGGAAAAAAATATCGAATGGGTTGATTTTCGTTTCGTAGGCCTTCTCGGCAAAGCCCAGCACATTTCGCTGCCGGCTGCCGAGGTTGATGAAGATACCTTCGTAAACGGTGTAGCGTTTGACGGTTCCTCGATCCCGGGCTTCCGCGGCATCGAGCAATCTGACATGGTGATGATGCCGGTAACCGAAACGGCGTACATCGACCCTTTTACCGCTCATCCGACATTGATCATTATGTGCGACATTTATACTCCGGACGGCCAGCGTTATGACCGCGATCCGCGCGGTATCGCGCAAAAAGCGGAACAATATTTGCAGAAAACGGGCATCGGCACGACGGCGTTTTTCGCGCCGGAATCGGAGTTTTTCATTTTCGACGACGTTCGTTACGAATCGGGCATGAACAAATCGTATTTCGAAGTCGATTCCGAAGAAGCTGCCTGGAACACGGGACGCAAAGAAGAAGGCGGCAATCTCGCCTACAAAATTCCGGTTAAAGGCGGATACGTTCCGGTCGCTCCGATCGACTCGCAGCAAGACATCCGCAGCGAAATGTGCAATCTGCTCACGCAAGCGGGCCTGCGCATCGAGCGTCACCACCACGAAGTGGCGACAGCCGGCCAAGGCGAAATCAACTTCCGCTTCGACACGCTGACGAAAACTGCCGACAACTTGCTCAAGTACAAATACATCGTTTCCAACACTGCCCGCCAATACGGCAAAGTGGCAACGTTCATGCCGAAGCCGCTGTTCGGCGACAACGGATCGGGCATGCACGTGCACCAGTCGATTTTCGACGGCGATACGCCTTTGTTCTACGAGAAGGGCGCTTACGCCAACCTGAGCGATATGGCTCTGTATTACATCGGCGGCATTCTGTATCACGCGCCTGCCCTGATCGCCATTACGAACCCGTCCACGAACTCGTTCAAGCGTCTCGTACCGGGTTACGAAGCGCCGGTTAACCTGGTGTTCTCCGCCGGCAACCGCTCCGCTGCGGTTCGCGTACCGATCGCTGCCGTTACGCCGAAAGGCTGCCGCATCGAATTCCGTACGCCGGACTCGACGGCGAACCCGTACCTCGCTTTCGCAGCGATGCTGCTGGCCGGTTTGGACGGCATCCAGAAAAAGATCGATCCGCGCGCTCTCGGCTACGGCCCGCTCGACAAAAACATTTACGAGCTGTCCGACGCGGAGAAAGCGGAAATCCGCAGCGTACCGGGCTCCCTGGACGAAGCTCTGGACGCTCTTGAAGCCGACTACGAGTTCCTTCTCGCCGGCGACGTGTTTACGAAAGAATTTATCGACAACTATGTCGAATTGAAGCGTGGGGAAGCGAAAGCAGTCAATATCCGCATTCACCCGCACGAGTACTCGCTGTATTTCGACTGCTAATCTTATACCGGCATTATACCGGCCTCCCGGCTGCGTGCATGCGCGCAGCCGGGAGGTTTTTTGCTGCATGTCAGGTATTATGTCTTAGTTTTGCAACATTTTCCGTTTACGATGGAAGAAAGATAGCCATTAGACGGATAGGCGGTGGATTCATGTGGGGAGCGTATGGACGGAACGTGAGGCGGCGCACCTGCTGCGCAGAGCGGGGTTCGCGGCGCCGGCGGACGATGTGCGGGCAAGCGTTACGCTCGGCCGGAAGGAGACCGTGCGCAGGCTGGTTGCCGGTCAGAGGATTGCCGATGCGGGAGCAAAGGCCGCTGCGCTCGCCCCGCTGGAGGAGCTGCAGGCGGACGGCAAGCCGCTCAAGGCGGACGATATCGGCGATCAGCAGCTGTATTGGCTGTATCGTATGGCGAACACGGATGCACCGCTTGCGGAGAAGATGACGCTGTTTTGGCACGGGCATCTGACCAGCTCCTATAGGAAGGTCAAAGACGTTGCCATGATGGTCAAGCAAAACGAGCTGTTCCGTTCGCATGCGCTCGGCAATTTCAAGGAGCTTATGCTGGTGGTTGGGCAAGATCCGGCGATGATGCTATGGCTCGACGTGAACAGCAACCGGAAAGGCAAGCCGAACGAAAATTACGCGCGCGAAGTGATGGAGCTGTTCACGCTCGGCATCGGCCATTATACGGAGCAGGACATCCGCGAAGCGGCGCGGGCGTTCACCGGCTGGCACGTGGACAGAAGCAGCGGAGAAGCGTCCTACCAGCCAAAGCAGCACGATAACGGCACGAAGACCATACTCGGCGAAACCGGGGCGTTCGATGCAAAAGGCGTTGTGGACGTGCTGTTCGAGCAAAAGGCTCTGCCGCAGTTTTTAGCGCGCAAGCTGCTGCGGTTTTTCGCCACGGACACCCCTTCGGACGATTGGGTTGAGGCCGTGGCGGCCGACGTCTCGGCGCAGCCGACAATCGGCGGGGTGCTGGAGAAGCTGTTCAACTCGGATGCGTTTTACGACGACGCCGTGCAGCAGTGTCTCGTCAAAACGCCAGCCGAATATGTGGCCGGCTGGATGCGGTCGCTGCCGCTGCCGCTGACGCGCGGCTACAACGCGGCGATGCGCAAAATGGGCCAGGAGCTGTACATGCCGCCGAACGTCGCGGGTTGGACGGGCGGGACGTCGTGGCTACTGTCGTCGTGGCTGCTGGCGCGGTACCAGTTCGCGGAAAGCGCCGCGTTCCGGATGAACGCAGCGGCGCTCACGTCGCCGGAGTTCACGCCTGCCGACAAAAGCTCGGCGGACGCCTGGCTGCGGCAATGGTCGGACCGTCTCGGCATCGGGCAGCTGGGGCCGGCCACGTCAGCGGCGCTCGCGGCGTATGCCGAAGACACGTTCCTGCATGCGAAGCAGACAAACACGAACGGCTTGCGCGGCTTTCTGCACCTGCTTATGGTTAGCCCCGAAGCGCAGATGAAATGAGGAGAGGAGGATGCTTGCCCATGAACATGTCGCGCAGAGAGTTTTTGGTCAAGGGCGCGGCTCTGCTCGCCACGCTCGGCATCGGCGGACCGCTGGTGCTTGCGGATAAATATAGCGGCCTTAGCGCGCAAGCTGCGGCAGGAACGGAGGGGGGCGCGGCTTTGCCCGCAGTCGATTCGCCGGTGCTCGTCGTCGTTCAGCTTTCAGGCGGCAACGACGGCATCAATACGGTCGTGCCGTACGGGCAAGGCGTGTATTACGATGCGCGTCCGACACTTGCCATCAAGCAGCAGGACGTCCTCGCGATCAATGGCGAGCTCGGCTTCCATCCGAGCTTGAGCGGCTTGCATGCGCTCTACAAGCAAGGCAAAGTTGCCGTCATTCAAGGCGTAGGCTATCCGAAGCCGGACCATTCTCATTTTCGCTCGATGGAAATCTGGCAGACGGCGGAGCCCGACAAGATCAGCCAAAGCGGCTGGCTCGGCCGCTACGTGGAGTCGTCTCTGGCGCGCGAGACGAATCCGCTGAAGGCGCTGCAAATCGGTGGCGACGCCAATAAAGCGTTCAATTCGGAGACGGCGTTTACGCCAGTGATCCAGTCGCTCGACACGTTCCAATTGCTCGATGCGAGAATCAAGCTCGGCGCGCTCGAGAAAAACCGTCTGACTGAGGCGTTTCTCGCGATGTACGATCCGGCGAAGCAGCTGACGCAAGTGCGCGTTGCCGCGCGGCGCGGCCAGGAGGCGTACCGGGCGGCCAGTGCGCTGCATAAGCTGAGCGGAGCATACCCGGGGAAGACGGAATACCCGAACACCGGCTTCGCCAAAGACTTGCAGCTCGTCGCCAAGCTGCTGTCCGGCGGTTCCGGCACGCGCGTCTACTACACACAAGTTGGCGGCTTCGACGACCACGCCAACGAGAAGGAGCAGCATGCGCGAGTGCTGAAGGAGGTCGACGGCGCGATTGCGGCATTTTACAGCGATTTGGCGTCGCTCGGACTGCAGGACCGGGTCGTGACCGCCGTGTTCTCGGAGTTCGGCCGGCGCGTGAAGGAGAACGGCAGCGGCGGTACGGACCACGGCACGGCGGCCCCGCTGCTCGTCGTTGGCGGGCGGGTGCAGGGCGGGTTGTACGGTGAATACCCGAGCCTCAGCAATCTCGACAACGGCGACTTGAAATACAACGTCGATTTCCGTTCCGTGTATTATACGCTGATCGAGGATTGGCTGAAGGGCGACGCGAAAAGCGTACTCGGCAAAACGTACGAGAAGATTGCTTTTGTGTAGGCTGTGTTAATAATCAATGTCGAAACACTATGAAAACGAAACCGCTCTTTAAAGGGCGGTTCTTTGTTCTAAATTTCGTATGATACTGGGCATTGATTCATAAAAATATTTTACCAGATTGTTCATTTGATCTACAAAGTCAACACTATCTGGGGCTCCAACGTTAATTGATGTTTTTTCACCGTTATATATTTCGTTGAATAGCGGCACATCACGATTGTACTTTTCTTTAATATAGTCTCTATGAAGCTCGCTCATGGCAATAATTACATCAAAATTATCAAAGCAATTTTCATCAAATTGTGTTCTTGTAAAGCCATACGTATCGATGTTTTGTTTATTCATTATGTCAAAGTGAATGGTAGAATACTTACTAATATCACTATTTGCTCTTATACCTGCCGATGCAACGTTAATTGAGGTCTTGTTATTCCTTCTGAGAAAATCCTTCATGCAGAATTCTGCTATAACACTTCGAGTGAAATTATCAGTGCATACAAACAAAATATTCAATAAGGACAACCCCTTTATGTACCTTTTATGGGAATTATATCAAATCGTACAGTGAGGTGCTAGACAAGCGTTTTCGATAGATGTTATGCCCCAAAGCTTATAAAGACGCAGTTTATGATCTGTCAACGTTACCGCAAAAAGACAAGAAGTATCCAGCATATTTGACTAGGTCCGAGTTCTTTATGCAGAGACGGTGGGGGCGCTGATTTGGAACCAAAGGGCGTAAAGCATCGGTTAGCGCCCTAAGATACGCTAATACCGAATCTTGTTCGCTGTATAAGGAAATCTCAGGCGCTGCACGGATTTTTTGCAAAAATGTGCCACGGACAGCGTCATGGAAGTCGTAGATTAGAGAACAAATTCGTTACCAGCTCTATGAGATGAGTCTTCTCGGGGTCATTGCGCATCAAACATTGCTTTGCGAAGTCATAAAGGAACGGTGTTCCGCTATTTTCCAAAATGATGATGGTTGCGAGAAAATAACGGATTTCCGTTCCGCTATCTGCGTCAATTACCAGGTCATCTGCGTTACAGGCACGCTATTGCGGGCCAATAACGGATTCCTGTTCCGTTAATTTTGGGAAATAACGGGAAATGTCGCTCATAACGGAAATACGTTCCGCTATGCGGCCTATGTTCCTGTCGTGTCAGCTTCAATCTGGAGGTTATAGCGGACTTTTTTCGTGGGTTATGGGGCTCAAAGCACGCTCAAAGCACGCTGAATGAATCACGACTGCAGCGGAAACTCCGCCAGCGCCTCGTACATCGGCGTCCGCCCCAGATGGCTGCGGCACAGAACAACGGTACGTGCCGTCCACCGCAGCGCGCCGCCGGCCTGGAGCTGCTGTGCCAAACGCTCGAGCTCTGCGCGCGGGAACGGAGCGACCCCGCTATATTTACGGGCGAGCGTCACGTGCGGCCGAAAAGGCCGTGCCTCGCGCTCGTAGCCGAGCGCTGCGAGGGCGTCCTCGACGCGGCGCTGGCAAGCCGCAAGGGGTGCGAGGCCGCCGCCGACGCCCGCCCACAAAATCGTCGGGCGGGCAGGGGCGCCGAACACCCCGAGCCCGGCGATCTCGAGCTCGAATGGCGCGGCGGCTTCGGCCGCTTGCCGCAGCGCCATTTTGACGGCATCGAGGCGTGAGGCGGGCGCTCGCCCATAAACTTAAGCGTAATATGAATATCATCCGAATGCGTCCACTTGTGAAAAGGCAGCCGGCTGCGCAGCTTTTCTGCCAGCCGCTTCAGTTCAGCGCGAACTTCGTCCGGCGGCGAGACGGCCGCAAACAGGCGCAGCGGGTCGTTGGTCCCAAGGTCGCTAATCATGCGGGTTCCTCCGTGAAACGTATCGATTCGGCATTACGTCGTCTTCTTTAACGTACCCGATTTCGCCTCGTTTCGGCAAAAGATTTTTCGATTTTTTTCACTTGCTGTAGGCTGCGAATCTTGCTATCATACTTCTAATACACAGACAAAGGTGGAGCTGAACGATATGGGAAATCGGGCATTCAATTTCAACGCGGGTCCCGCCGCGCTTCCGCTGGAAGTGCTGCAGCGAGCCGCGCAAGAGCTGGTCGAATACAACGGAATCGGCATGTCGCTAATGGAAATTTCCCACCGCAGCGCCGAATATGAAGCTGTCCACAGCGAGACGCAGGCGCTTATCCGCGAGCTGTTCGGGGTGCCTCAAGCTACAAGGTGCTGTTCCTGCAAGGCGGCGCCAGCACGCAGTTCGCCATGGTGCCGATGAACCTGCTTCCGGCGGGCAAGAAGGCCGGCTACGTGTTGACCGGTTCGTGGGCCGACAAAGCGTATAAGGAAGCCAAGCTGTTCGGCAACGCATACGCTGCCGCCAGCTCCGAAGCGGACAAGTTCACGCGCATTCCCAGCCTTAGCGACATCGTCGTCGAACCGGACACGGCGTATGTTCATATTACGTCGAACGAAACGATCGGGGGCATCCAGTTCAAGGAATTCCCGACTCTGAGCGGAGTGCCGCTTATCGCCGATATGTCGAGCGACATTTTGTCCCGGCCGGTGGATGTTTCGAAATTCGGGCTTATTTATGCCGGAGCGCAAAAAAACCTCGGTCCGTCCGGCGTCACGGTCGTCATCGCGCGCGACGAGCTCGTGCAGGAATCGCCGAAAAGCGTAGCGACGATGCTCCGTTACGATACGCATGCCGGCAACGACTCGCTCTACAATACGCCTCCGGTCTATTCGGTATATATGATGAATCTGGTGCTTCAATGGCTGCGTGATCAAGGCGGGCTCGCGGCGATCGAACAGCGCAACGCCGAGAAGACGGATCTGATCTACGGCGCCATCGACCGCAGCGGCGGCTTTTACCGCGGTGTCGCCCAGCCGGACAGCCGTTCGCGCATGAACATTACGTTCCGCCTGGCCTCGGAAGAGCTGGAAAAGCGGTTCGCGAAGGAGTCGGAGCAGCAAGGGTTCGTCGGCCTGAAAGGCCACCGCAGCGTCGGCGGTTTGCGCGCCTCGACTTACAATGCGGTAACGTACGAAGCGTGCAAGGCGCTGGCCGAGTTCATGGACGATTTCCGGCAGCGCAACGGATAACGGCTGCTTCAACAAAAATGGGGCCCCGCATCATGCTGCTGCGGGGCCCCATTTTCGCGACTTTTACGGTAAACGCGCAAGCGCAAACAGGCGGCGTAAGCCGATTAACCTTGGGCTAACGACTGTTTCGCGGCCGGTTCGGCCAGCTTGTAGCCGACGTTGCGGACGGTCACGATATATTCCGGGTTGCGGGCGTTCTCTTCGAGCTTGTCGCGCAAATGGCTGATGTGCACGTCGACGATGCGCGTATCCCCGAGGAAATGGTAATCCCATACCCCGTGCAGCAGCTGCTGGCGGCTGAGCACTTTGCCGCGGTGCTTGCACAGAAACATCATCAGCTCAAATTCTTTCGGCGTCAGCTCGACCGGAACGTTTTTGACCGACACTTCGCGGTTGTCCGGGCGGATCGTGATATCGCCGATGACGACCGGGGCTTCGGCGGAGCTGGCCGGCAGCGCCTGAATGCGGCGCATGATCGCTTGAATGCGGGAAATCAGCTCCTGCGGCGAGAACGGCTTCGTCATATAATCGTCGGCGCCGTTATCGAGCCCGGCGATTTTGTCGGACAAATCCTGCATCGCCGTCAGCATAATGATCGGGACGAGGTTGTTTTGCTCGCGCAGCTTGCGGCACACTTGCAGCCCGTCCATCTTCGGCAGCATAAGGTCAAGCACGATGAGATCGGGGCGGAATTGCTGCAGGCGCCGAACACGGCTTCGCCGTCGTACACGCAGTGCACTTCGTAGCCGGCCAGCTTCAGGTTGAATTCGATGAGCATCGAGATCGACGGTTCGTCGTCTACGACTAATATTTTTTTCTTCGGCATGGCGGACGTCTCCTTTAGTTCGGGCTTCGGGCGTACCTCCATTATGCAAAACGTCGGTCAGAGACATATTAAGATGAAGTAAACGGGATGTAAAATTGCTTTCGCGGCTCCCGTGTAATAGGATATACGCTAGAGGTGACGAGATCGAGATGGCGTTTCACATCGTATTGGTGGAGCCGGAAATTCCGGCCAACACCGGCAACATATCGCGCACATGCGCCGCAACAGGAACGTGGCTGCATCTGGTGCGGCCGCTCGGCTTCAATACGGACGACCGGACGCTCAAACGGGCCGGACTCGATTATTGGCCGTCGGTGAAGCTGGAGTACCACGATTCGTTCGCCGAGGTGAAGGAGCGGTACAGCGGGGCAAGATTTTTTCTGGCCACGACCAAAGCGACGAAACGATATACGGATTACGAGTTCCGCGACGGCGACTTCCTCGTATTCGGCAAAGAAACGAAGGGGCTGGCGCCGGATATTCTCGCCGCCCACCCGGATTCGCTTATGCGGCTGCCGATGGACACAAGCGCGGTTCGGTCGCTCAATTTGTCCAATTCGGCGGCGATCATTTTATACGAGGCGCTTAGGCAGACGGGCTTTCCGGGGCTAACGTGACGCGCCGAACACCTCTTACGGGAAAACGGCTCTGTCGGCATGGATGCGACAGGGCCGTTTTCACGTAGCGGGGTCACCGTTTCTTGGCATAGGTTGTGATGACAAAATCGACAGGCGTTTCCAGTCTATCGATTTCATACAGTTTCTGTATCTTTTGAAGGTTGGTGCGCCAATAATACGGGGTCATCATAAGCAAATTTTTAATCGTTTCGGCGTCTTCGATAACGATATCGTATTGCAGCTGCAGTTTGCCGATCGGTTCGAACGATACGAGCGGATGCTCTTGTTCATCGTTTGCATATGGATTTTCGTAAAGTAATTTTTTCAAGCCGAAGAGATGATGTTGACCGGGGATGACGGAAATGAGGATGCTATCCTTTTTCATGACGCGGTCAAACTCATGATTGCTGTATGGCGAGAACAGCTGCAAAAGGCAGTCGATCGTATTGGCGGCTATCGGAATATGGTAGGTGCTTGCGATGGCAAAACAAATCGTTTTGTTCCTTGTAGCGGCAAGCTTTACGGCATCTTTGGATATGTCGATTCCAAATAAGTTGGCCTCGATCCCGTCAGTTTTCAATGCTTTGTCCAATGAGTCGCTATAATAGCCTTCTCCGCAACCGGCATCTAATATATTGGCACTTTTCAATTGTTTCCCAGACTTCATATAGTCCACGACGATACCGTTTATTGTTTCAGAAAGCCTCTGATAATAACCCGTATTAAGAAATGCGTTTCTTGCCAGAACCATTTGTTTGTTATCCCCGGGTTCCTTGCTGTTTTTTTGATGGGACAACAATAAATTGACATATCCTTTAGAGGCGATATCAAACGTATGCTTATTGCTGCAAACATACGAATTACCGTTAACCTTGAGACCTTGATGACAAACCGGGCATATCATAATTTCGTTATTAGCCATATGGGAACATCCCTTTGCTTCGATAATAACCGACTTTTCATAATGACAATGATGCTGGAATATTTATCATAACATATTTTGCAACTCCGGGCCCGCGCTTGGAAGGATTTTTCCCGCCTGCGACGAATACAGTACAAAGATAGGACTATCGATGCAGATCGACAATATTTCACGTGGCGAGGAACGGGGGGGAACAGCCGATGATGAAGCCGGCAGGCGTTGTAAGAAAAGTGGACCAATTGGGGCGAATCGTACTGCCCAAGTCGCTGCGCAAGCGCTATCAGATGAACGAAGGCGACCCGGTGGAAATTTTAGTGCAAGGGGACCATATCATTCTTGAGCGATATCGTCCGAAGTGCGTCTTTTGCGGCAACATGGAGCAGGTATCGGAATTCAAAGAGCGTCACATTTGCGCGAACTGTCTTACCGAAATGAATGCGTACAAAGAAAAAGCGTAGGCAGTGCCCGGATACAGACAAACAGGGGGCGGGAAGAGCACTATAGGCGGCGCGAGAGGTTGCCGGCCTGCGGTGCTTTTTCCTTGCTCTTACGCCAAATAGGGAACAAGCGAAGGGAGATATCGGGATATGCCATTGGTCGACATGCCGCTTGAGAAGCTGCTGCAATACAAAGGGATCAACCCCTGCCCGGCCGATCACGACGCTTATTGGCAGCGGGCGCTGCAGGAAATGCGCGCTACGGATCCGCAGGTGGAGCTCGTGCCGAGCAAGTTTCAGGTGCCTTTCGCGGAATGCTTCGATCTGTATTTTACCGGCGTGCGCGGAGCCCGCATTCATGCCAAGTACATCCGGCCGAAGCATTCCGCGGGCAAGCATCCGGCCGTCGTGCATTTCCACGGCTACACCGGCCACAGCGGCGACTGGCACGATAAAATAGCGTACGCGGCGCTCGGATTTTCGTTCGCCGCGATGGACTGCCGCGGCCAAGGCGGCTTGTCCGAAGATACGGGCGGGGTGAAAGGCACGACGCATCACGGGCATATTATTCGCGGTCTGAGCGAAGATCCGGACAACTTGCTGTTCCGCCACATTTTCCTCGATACGGCGCAGCTGGCCGGAATCGTGATGAATATGCCGGAAGTGGACGAAACGCGCGTCGGCGCGACCGGCTGGTCGCAAGGAGGAGCGCTGACGATCGCCTGCGCCGCGCTCGAGCCGCGCATCAAGCGGCTGGCGCCCGTGTACCCTTTCCTGAGCGATTACAAGCGGGTATGGGAAATGGATTTGGCGAAGGACGCTTACCAGGAGCTGCGCACGTATTTCCGCCATTTCGACCCGCAGCACGAACGCGAAGACGAGCTGTTCACGAAGCTTGGCTATATCGACATTCAATACCTTGCATCCCGCATTCGCGGCGAAGTGATGTTGGGAGTCGGCCTGATGGATACGGTTTGCCCGCCGTCCTCGCAATTTGCCGCATACAACAAAATTACCGCACCGAAGCGGCTTGAGGTGTACCCCGACTTCGCCCACGAGCAGCTGCCCGGTCTGCACGACAAAATCATGCAATTCATGCTCGGACTGTAACAGAACCGCCCGGGATCTCCACAAGAGGCCGGGCGGCTTTTGCATTCTCCCGCTATCCACAATCCCCGTTCCCAATATTCTCACATTCGCTTTTTGTTTCAAATTCAATATTCGGATATACGGCCGTCCACCGGTCCCATTCCTTTTGCCCTACCCGATGGGTCGCGCGGTATCGAAGGCCGAATCCGACCGGATCCACGCCGGCCTTTTGCAGCTTTTTGAACAAGGCGGCGACACGCTGCTCGATCAGCTGCTCCGCCGCTTTTTCATACTTCGGCAAGTCATCCAAGCTGACCGGCGTTTTCGATTCTTCTATAGATGCAGTAACGTTCGTGATGGTGTGAATCACCGGTTTATCGGAGTCGGCCCCGGTTATCGTAAAGTTGCTCTTCACCTTAGCGGCGGAAAGCACCAGGTCGATGTCGCCGGATTTGACCAATATTTCGGTCTTGCTCAGCCCCTGGTAAAAATTGTTTAAAATCAGCGTCTCCCGCGGCTGTAAATCGAGAACTCGCCTCTCTTTGTTAAATACGGTCATCGTATTGACGGACAGCTGGTCCTTGTCTCTAGTTTCGATTATGGGCAAAATGGGATCCAGGCCTCTTTCGTTCATGCGCCGGTAAAAGTCGAACAAATATTCCGACACGATATAGGCCGTCTCCGTACCGGTTTGGCCAAAAATCATAAACAGCATATTCGACGGCAGCCTCTCCGATTGCGGATTGGAACTGAGCACTCCGAGCGCATCAGGTTTTCCGATTCCCATCCACGAGATCATTTGAATGTCCCGGCGGCGGGCGATCCAATCCATGACTTCCGGCAGTGTCGTACCTTCGTCGAACAGATCGTTGCCGAATACGATCGCTTTCGCATGGCCGAAATCCAGTTCCTTGTCCACCTTCGATTTGGCTAGACGCACCGCTTCCGTTAACGTATTGCTCTCAACGGAAACGATGATGTATTTGTTGGAACCGAACCTCTCCTGCCCGCTTGGAATCGCCAGCTTGAGCTCCACCTTGAATTTTTTGTTTGGATCCCGAGGCTTGTCGATGCCGACGCTCACGACAAAAAATCTTTTGTCGATATCTTTAAAGCCGCATCCCGAAGGGATGACGAGCGACACGGCGATGAGCGCCAAAACGGCAATTTTTCCAAACTTGGTTACGGTGCCTTCAACCTCCTTGCCGCATAAACCGTTACAATGACGAGCGACAGTTCCAGCACGAGCCTGATATCCAGCCATATTTCTCCCCATTGGAACAATCTTTTCTCGTTAATCGAGCTGGCTGCCACAAGAGCTTCCGTGACAAAGAGGATGGCGAAGCCCCACGGTACCCAGCCTCGAAAGCGCATTGGCAGCCGCTCTGTCGGAACCAGACTTTTCGTCAATTCCATAGCGACGTGCCAATGCAAAGTCATGCTGACAAACGCAAGTGCGCCGTATAAAAAAAATAAATATGTACATCACCCGCTCGATAAAGCCGAGCTCGATCCGCATCGAATCCGCCGTGCTCATCCAGGCAAACACGTATCGGCCTACGGCATCCGCTCCCAGCATGCCGATGGGAAGAAACATCGTCGTGAGCTCGATGGCGAACCCCAACAAGCCGCCGAGCCAAAGCAGCTTCGGCCGAAAGTTTGGAAATACCCGGTTGAACACTGCCATGTTCGTATATCCGGTAAAAATATAAGTGGCCGCCGCAACCGCGCTCCAGGTAGGCCATTTGTCGTAAAACATGGCGACCGCGAAAACCCCGTCCCACTGCATGCCTTTATTGAAAAACGATTTAAACAAAATAAAGGCGATGAGCGGCACGCATAAAACGATGATCATCTCCAATAAATATAAAACTTTGATGGACGGAAATTGGGCTATCCAGACGACGATAACCGAATATAAACAGATCAAGACCAGATTCGGAATATCGGGATTGATAAATTGCCTCGTCAAATCGGCAAAATACAGCATCGTAATGATGCCCGCCGATTGCCAAACGAATAAATAGCCGACCAGGATGCAGCTTTTCAGCCATACCGGCATGATACAGCCCAAAATTTCGGGAAGGCCTTGCCGCGGAAATTTTTCTATCGATTTCGTGAACGCATACATGAACGCAGTGCCTATCGCCGCAGCCCAGAAGAGCGCCATCACGGCGCCGTCGAACCGCTCCCTGATCAATATTCTCGGCACTAGAGCGAGCACGTTGACGAGCATGTTATTCAGAACCATGTAGTAGAAGTAACGATTCAACGGTTCATGCTCCTCCGCTGTTATTTTTCCCCCTCGAAGCTTTATGGGCTTTTTCCGGCTTCTCGATAAACAGCTTGAAATACGGCTCCCCGAAGCTGTCCAACCGGACTATGTAAGCCAGCAGTGCGAGCAGGCCGGCAACGAGCCCCATTAAGCCGAAGAGAGAAGTAATAACGAGAATTCCGTACTTGGCCACCCGAATCCCGTAGCTCATTTCCATAATCGGGACGACATAGTTGGAAATCGCTACGGCGGCCACGACGATGATCATAATGTTGCTGACAAGGCCGGCCTGTGTCGCGGCTTGCCCCAAAATGAGGCCTCCGACGGTCGTCGCCGTCGAACCGATCGATTTCGGAAGGCGCAAACTTGCTTCCGTCAGCAGCTCCATCATCAGCAGCATGAACGCGACTTCAAAGTAAGACGGGTAGGGGACAGGGGCCCTGCTTCCGGCAATCGACAGCGCAAGCTGGACTCTCACCATCTCAGGGTTAAACGACGTAACGAGCACGTAAAGGGACGCCAAACTGATCGTGGCCAACAAGCCGATGTAGCGGATGAACACCAGAAAGCGGCTGACCCAGTACGGGACGTAAAAGTCGTCCATGGAGGACATAAAGTCGTAAAACACCGCAGGGGCGATTAGAGCAAACGGCGTTCCCTGCAAAAGAAAGGCGATTTTCCCGTGGGACAAATTGTAGACGACGCGGTCGGGCCTTTCCGTAACGATCATTGTGGGAAACAAGCCTTTTTTCGTTTTCGTTAATAACCGCTGCAGCTCTCCTGCCGCTTGAATGACGTCGGTCTGAATTTGATTGAGCGCTTCCTTCACTTTCATGAGCGTATTCGGATTCACAAGCTGTTCGTCGTACACGAGAGCGAGGCGCGTTTTGGACATGGTGCCAACCGCCCAGTACTCCACTTTTAACGAGGGCCGGCTGTAACGGCCCCGCAAAACGTTGAGATTCACCATAATATTTTCGCTTAGCGAGTTGGTTGGGCCTTGCAGCGTAGGTTCGACGGAAATTTCCGAAATTTGCTCGTTTTTCACCAGCTTGACATCGACAAGATACATATGTTTGCCGAAAAAAAGCGCGGCGTGGCCGTCGAGAATGAGGTCCAACGTATTGTCGCGCGACACAAACAGCTTTACGGACGGAAGGTTGTAAAGGTACGCAACAAATTGCTCCAAACCGTCCAAGTTGTAAAAAGGCACCAATATGGATGTTTGAACTTTCTTGTCGTCGACCATGCTTTTGACGAACAGCAGCTGGCCTTCATTGCCGTGCGATTCGCTCTCGTGATACTCGATGTCCGCCGACTCGCCGAGCTGTTCAAACAGCCAGTCGAGCGTTTCTTGATGGTTATGCAGCGTGTTCATTCCGGTAGCTTCCTTTTCCTCTTATCTTTTGCCAAAACGGCGCGTTGTTATGCAATCGCGGACAAGCGGGCCGAATGCGGCGGGCACCGGTTTCCGACCGGTTTTCATCCGCCAGTGCGCCTGGACCGGTACCAATACGACAAAACGCCTCCATAAAGCTTGCGGTCAACCATCCCAATAGGGATGGCGACAACAGCTTTATGGAGGCGTTTTTCATGCGGGAGCTTTTATATCCCTGTTACAGACCCTTAGTCTTATCGTCGTTATAAGCAGCCGTCCAGATCGCAACGAGAAACATTGCGGACGTAAAGATCGTCAGCCAAAATGCAGCGGACATGAGGCGCACCTCCTGTTGTATTCCGATATCCGGTAGGAAGCAATTCGAAGATGGTTATACTTTCTGATTCGGTCACAAGACTACCCCTATTATACCCAAGCGGCAGGCAAAAGAAAACGGCGAAAGTGTGAACTTTGTGCCAGGAAGCCGCCGCTCAGCGGAAAAATAAAAAGTGCGTCGGCAGCGGGCGCAGCTTGCCGTCGGAAGGCCGGTTGATCACTTGGCCGTCGAAGATGAGCGACGATGATCCGCCGCCGTCCAAATTGTAGGCGTCCTTGATGCCGAGCCGTTGCAACCTGGCTTGCAGCTCGGCGAGCGTTGCCCCGGAATTGCCGCTCTCGTCGTTGCCGTTCGTGACGACGAACAGCAGCTGATCGTGCTTAAAGCTGCCGACGACGGTGCGCGCCGCGCGGGCGGGCGACGTTTGCCATTGGGACGGGATCGGCTGCTTGTCGCCGTTCTTCAGCAGCACCGGCACGAACGTTGCGCCGAACGCCGGGCTTAGCTTGTCGAGATCGGCCTGGCTGGAAAAATTGCCGCCGATCAGCTTGCGGCCCGTCGACAAGCCGACGAACGCTGTCCCGTCCCGGCTCGGGAAAAAGCCGTTGACGTATTTGCCGCCGACGATCGTCGTATCGAGAGGGAAGCGCCCCCTGCTGTCGTCGGCGAAGCCGCCGGCGTTCACGCCGGCCACGGCACCGTAACGGCTAGCGGCGGAAAGCGTCGTTTCCGCCGACCCGAATTTGTCTTTGCCGAGCACCAGCTTCATCGCTTTATCGCTCTTCAAATTCACTTTGAGCGCGTAGCCGTTATAGTTGTCGTCGCCAAAATTGAACAGCTTCAGGTCGATATTGGCGGACGACGCCGAGCGGATCGGCTGGCCCAGCTTGGCCAAGATGCGCTGATCGTATATGGCGGCCGGACGCGCTGCCTGAACGGCGGCAACTTTCAGCATGTCGCCGGTAATCGCCGTGCTCTGCTCGTAAATTTGATAAAATTTTTCGATGACGCTCTTCGTCTCTCCGGCGCTGGCCCGCGCTTTGTCGAGCTGCGAAGCGGCGGCTGTGGCGGACGGAATGCCGCCGGCAGCCGCGACGCCGCCCGGAGGAGAGCCGGCCAGAGACGGCAGCGAAATATGCGTCTGCATCGCCAGCATCCAGAATAGCGCTCCGATGAACGGGGCGCAGGCGAGCAGGAAAAGGCGGTTCAACTGCTGCACGTGATTCACTATCGTTCACATCCGTTATTTCAGCATATCGAGATTGGACTTCAGCTCGTCCAGTTTTTTCTTCACGTCGCCGAGCTGGGTGTACAGCTGATTGCTGTTGTCTGTCTTGTTCGATGCGCTGTCTTTGACGAACGCCAGCAGCTCGTTGAGCGTATCCACCTTCGTCTGCAGCTGCGTCATGTCCGCGCTGACGCTCTCTTTCAGCTGGGCCACCTGCTTCTGGTAATCCTCCTGCACCGATTGCAGCTGCTTCTGCGTCTGGGAGGCGATGTCCTGCGCGATTTGCGCTTTCACATGATCCGTATACAGCTTCGCGCCCGTTACCCCGACGCCGATAAGGACGAGCCATCCGGCAAGCAGGAGAACGTACGTCTTGCGCTTCGACTTCGCCGCCGACTTGCTGCGGGGCAGCGGCAGCTCCGCGGATCTTGTCTCGATAGGCGTGTCCATCTTCCCAAACCACCTCAAAATCTAGAAATCTATCGATCAGTATACCATGTTTCCCAGCGGGAACCAATGCATCAGACGTCACAAAACGACATAAGGTTGCGGCAAATAGCGACATTCCCGGCAAAGCCGGCGCGCCCCGCACGCTAAACGTCCCGCTGCTTGCGGTATTCGGCGGGAGACAAGCCGGTCGCCTTTTTGAACACTTTGCTGAAATATTTGTCGTCGCTGAATCCGACATCCGCCGCCACTTCGGAAATGCGCAAATTCGGGTTCTGCAGCAGCAGCTTCGCTTTTCGCATGCGGATTTCGGTCAGGAAATCGGACAGATTGACGCCGAACTCCTGCTTGAACTTGCGCGAAATGTATTCGCGGCTGAGGAAGAAGCGGGCGGCGATGTCGTGCAGCGACAGCTCTTCCCGGTAGTGCGTCTCGATATATTTGGCGATGTCGCGCATGCTGCTCTTCTCTTTATGCCGGGAGCCGGCCAGCAAGCTGGCGAAGCGCATGAAGCGGCCCGTAAACTCTTGCTGCCAGCGCGCGATCGAGAACTGCCCGTCCTCGTCCAGCGCCACGACGAGACGCTGCGGATCGGCAGCCGCGTGCAGCTCGGGCGGCACGTCGTCCGGATTCGGGAAAAATTGCTGCAGCCAGCGAGTGTTGAGCACGGCATACTCGTTCCACCAATGGTCGATCTGCTCCAGCGTAATGCGGTCCAGCCGCCGCACGGCATCGAACCATGGCTGCAGCGCGGCTTGGATTTGGTCAGCGGAGCCGCTCTTCACGGCGACGCGCAAGCTTTCTTCGAAGTCTGCGAGCGACAGCGGATGGCGCGCCGGCTGCTGGGCCGGGGCAAAGTGAATCCAGTCGTTCTTTTGCAGCATATTGCGCTGCCGCAGCGCCTCGCGCGCTTCTTGCAGCGAATCGCCGAGCCCCGCCGGCAGATGCTTCACCCCGCCAACGCCGAAATGAAGCCGGCAGCGGAACGTGCGAGCCATCCCGTTGTTGATGTCCTCCAGCAGCTGGGGCGTACGATCAAGCTGCTGCCAAAGCAGCAGCGCGATTTCGTTGCCGCCCCAAAAGCGGAACGCCACGCCGAGCTTGGCTCTGCTCAAATATTCGTTGCATACGTTGACGAGCGAGAACACGAGCAGGTCCTGGCTGTCGCCGAACTTATCCTTGAGCCGCTTGTCCATCGTATCGAGCCGGATCGAGACGATTTGCCCTTCGGCCGCTCCCGCCGGCATGCCGAATTCGCTCTCCAGCCGGCGGCATGCCGCGCCGAATTGCCCCGGATCCTGAAGCAGCGCCGACAGCTGCTTATCCCAATACACCGGCTTGAGTTCGTTCATTTCCATGCTGCGCTGCCTGTCGCGCCGGCGTACTTCCTCTTCGCGGCGCCAAGCAGCAGCCGCTTTGGCCAGCGCTTCGTTCAGCTGCTCCGGGTCGATCGGCTTCAAAATATAATCGGTTCCTCCGTATTGCACCGTATGCCGCACCAACGAGAAGTCGTCATGGCCGCTGACGACGACCGTTTTGCACTCCGGGGCGTTGGCGTGCAGCCATTCGAGCAGCTGAGCGCCAGACGCCGCCGGCATCAGCATGTCGGTGACGATAACGGCCGGCTTTTCCAGCCGGATCAACTCAATGGCCATTCGGCCGTCGGAAGCCTCGAGCACCGTCTCGACGCCGAGCCGGTCGCGGTCGATCAGCAGCTTCATGGCGTCGCGCACATGTTTTTCGTCATCGACGAGCAAAAGCTTCATTCGGCAACGCCCCCTTCCGGCGTAAAAGGTTGTAAAGCGGCAGGAATCGTTAGCGTGACCCGCGTCCCGCCTTCCTCGCGGTTATCGATCTGCAAAGACGCCCGTTCGCCGTAATAGAGACGCAGCCGCTGCAGAACGTTGCGCAGGCCGATGCCCTCTTCCTCGTCGGCATTCGGGCTGCGGCTCAGCTCCGCCCGCAGCAGCGGGAGCCTGTCCGGTGCGATGCCCGGCCCGTTGTCCAGGGCGGCGAGATGCAGCATGCCGTCCCGGACGAAGCTGCGTACGATCAACTCGCCCGGCTCGCTGCGATTCGGCGCGAAGCCGTGCTTGAAAAAGTTTTCGACGATCGGCTGCACGATCATTTTCGGCACACGGACGGCGAGAGCGGGCTCCTCCAGCTCGTAAACGAGCCGGATCCGGTCTTCGAACCGGTGCCGCTGCAAGTCGAGATACGCCTTCACGTGCTCCAGCTCTTTGGCGAGAGGGACGATCGCCTCCTCCGTCGTCATGCTGTACCGCATCATTTTGGCCAGCGAGGAAATGAGCGAATAAATGCGCGGCGCTTCGTGCTGCAGCGCCAGCGTGCCGATCGATTGCAGCGCGTTGTTCAGAAAGTGCGGGTTGATCTGCGCCTGGAGCGCCTTCAGCTCGTTCGTTTTATTGGCCAGCTCCAGCTTGTATTCGCGCAAAATCAAATTGTTGATCGTCTCCATCATCGTCTGAAAGCGCTGCGCCAGCACGCCGATCTCGTCCTTCGAGCCGATGCCTTCGATCTTGGCGTCGAGATTGCCGCTCTGGATTTTCGTAATGGCGCCGATCAGCCGCTTCAGCGGCGACGTGATGCGGACGGAAATGAACAGCGTGGCGGCGACGATGACGAGCAGCGAGACGACGGCGATGCCGACCTGAATGCCGGTCAGCTCGCGGGCGCTGCCGTACAGGAAATCGTCGGGAATTCGTTTGACAAGAACCCAGTCCATGTATGGCGTCTCGACCCGCTCGAAAATGTGCATCGCCTTGCCCCAGTCGAAGCTCCCGGACTCGGGCTTCGCGCCGCCCATCGCCTGCTGCAGCCCTTTCGTCAGCGCTCCGTCGTCCGGAAGCGGGCCGGTGGCGAAGACGACTTTGCCTTGTCCGTCCAGCAAGTAGACTTGCTCCCGGCCGGGGGTGACGAGCTGCTCGCACACGGTGCGGATAACGTCGGGCTTAATATCGATCGAGAGGGAGCCGAGCACTTTTTTGGAAGGCACGTCGTAGATTTGCCGATGCATGGAGATGACCGTCTCGGGGGGATAATACGGAAACTGCTCCTTCATCCCGTAGTAGCTGCTAGGATGCGACGCTTCCACATAAGCTTCCACGCCGGGAGGGAATTTGACTTCGTTGTCAGGCTGTATGCTGCGCTTCGTAGAATCGTGGACGTTGAGCGTCACCAGCTTGTTTGCCTCGACATAGAGCCGCGTCTGGAACACTTCCTTGACGGCGTGCGAAATGTTTTGCAGTCCGACGTAAAGTTCTCCCCGGCTCTGGTAATCGTCGGCCCCCGTCTGCAAAATGGCAAGCAGCGGATTGGAGTTTTGCCGCTGCGTCGCTTTGTAAATAAGAAACGAATTTTCGTTGAGCGTATTCATGTAATCGACCAGATTCGTCTTCGCCTGGAACAGCAGGTTGGCATTCTCGCGGACGGAGCGGTTTTTCAGCGACTCCTTCGTGTAGGCGTACGTAATCCCCATCGAGAGCAAAACGGGGACGGTCGTCGCGATCAGGAGCAGGGCGATCAAACGGGTGCGGATGCTGTATGCGTGCAAGGATGCCGCCTTCCTTTCGAATCGGTATGGTCAATATTTTGCACCAAATGCGTCACCATCCTCTGTGGTAAGCGGTACGCGACGTCTCGTATACTTGGTGAACTAGGGGGTGCCCGAGGAAGGCGGAGCGGAGGATGGGAATGTGAGTCGGAGAGCGCCTTTGAACTCGTGTTCCGACCTTCTAATCGATTCATGGGAACACGAGTGTGGGCGAAGCCGGAGACTCACATTCTTAGGTCCGCAGCGCAGCCATATTTTCTTGGGCAGCCTATACACTACTACAAGCACTTCGTCCGCAGACGCCTGCTTGCACCGGCGGCTGCGGCCACCACAAGGTTGGAGGGAATGCAGCATGAACAGAAAAGGGTCCGAATTCTCGCAGCAGCTTGTTTTCGTAGGTCCGGCCCTCGTCTTCTTCGTCATTATCGTCGTGCTGCCGTTTTTGCTCGGCATGTACTATTCGTTCACGAGCTGGAACGGCGTGTCGGGGCAAGTGACATGGGTTGGCTTCGATAATTTTAAGACGATCTTCGCGAATGATCAAGATTTTTGGCGCTCGTTCTGGTTTACGGTCCGCTTCACCGTCGCGGGGTGCTTATTACGAACATAGTCGGCTTCCTGTTGGCGTTCCTGCTCACCCGGCCGCTGAAGCTGCGCAACATGCTGCGCACCGTGTTTTTTATGCCGAATGTGATCGGAGGCTTGCTGCTCGGCTTTATCTGGCAGTTCATTTTCGTCAAAGGATTTGCCGCCGTCGGCGACATCACCCATTTGCCCTTCTTCCAGCTGCCGTGGCTCGGCGACGAGACGACCGGCTTCTGGGGCATCGTGATCGTGTTTACGTGGCAGGCGGCCGGGTATTTGATGGTCATCTATATCGCCGCTCTGAGCAACGTGCCGAAAGAGCTGATCGAAGCGGCGCGCATTGACGGCGCGAGCGTAGGCCAGATGCTGCGCAACGTCATTTTCCCGCTCATTATGCCGGCGGTCACCGTCTGCTTGTTCCTCGCGATTTCCTGGTCGTTCAAAATGTTCGACCTGAACTTGTCGCTGACGAAGGGCGGACCGTTCCGCTCGACGGAATCGCTCGCGCTCAACATTTACAACGAGGCGTTCCAGAACAACCGCTACGGCCTGGGCACGGCGAAGGCGCTGCTGTTTTTCCTGATCGTCGCGATTGTGACGTCGATTCAAGTGCGGATAACGAAAAGCAAGGAGGTCGAGGCGTAATGGAAACGAATCGTTACGGCGTTCGCTTGTTCGCGGTCGAGCTCGTGACGGCGCTTGTCGCGCTCCTATTCCTCGTCCCGTTCTGGTTCCTGTTCGTCAACTCGGTCAAAAGCTTCGGCGACTTGCTGTCCAACTCCGCAGGCTGGCCGCAAGCGTTCCATTGGGAAAACTATACGAAGGCGTGGACAATTACCAAGTTCCCGCTCGTGTTCTGGAATTCACTGCAAATTACCGTGCTGGCGAATCTCGGCATCGTGCTGTTCAGCTCGATGGCGGCCTACCGGATGGTGCGGCGCAATACGCGGTTCAACCGGCTGCTGTTCGCCGCGTTCGTAGCGGCGATGGTCATTCCGTTCCAATCGATCATGATACCGCTTGTGAAAGTTGCGTTCAATTTCCATTTATTGAACAGCATTTGGGGGCTGACGGTATGCTACTTCGGCTTCGGCATCCCGCTCTCGCTGTTCCTGTTCCACGGCTTCATCAAATCGATCCCGGTGGAGATCGAAGAGTCCGCCGTCGTCGACGGGACAAGCCCTTACGGCGTCTTTTTCCGGATTGTGCTGCCGCTGCTCAAGCCGATGTACGTGACGGTCATCATTTTGAATTCGCTCTGGATTTGGAACGATTTCCTGCTGCCGTCGCTCATTTTGCAAAAGCCGGAGCTGCGCACCATTCCGATCGCGACGTTCTCGTTCTTCGGGCAATATACGAAGCAGTGGGACTTGGCGCTGCCGGCGCTCGTGCTCGGCATTTTGCCGATCATCATTTTCTTCCTGTCGCTGCAACGCTACATCGTCGAAGGCATTACCGCCGGCTCCGTCAAAGGATAATCGACACTGCTCCCTAATGTTCGGGACAACTCGTCAATTTGTTACACCATTTTGTTCAATATTATCGGAATACAAACAGAAGTGTATTTTTTATAATCAACTTGCAAAACTAAGCAAGACATGACGATAAAGGGAGGCTCTTTTCATGAAAAAGGGATTAACGTTAGCCATGACGGCTGCCCTGTCCGTCTCGCTGGCCGTTTCCGGCTGCGCGAAAAAAGACACGGGGGGTGCCGGCGCGAACGCGGGCACGAACGCCGGCGGCACCGCGGCTCCGGCGAAAAACGTCACGCTGAAAATTTTCCAATTCAAGGTAGAAATCGCTGAAGCGTTAAACAAAATGAAAACGGAATACGAAAGTTCCCATCCCGGAGTCACGCTGCAAATCGAAACCGTGGGCGGCGGTGCTGACTACGGCGCGGCGCTGAAGGCGAAGTTCGCTTCCGGCGATCAGCCCGACATTTTCAACAACGGCGGCTATCAGGAGATGGCGACGTGGATGGACCACCTCGAAGATTTGTCCGATCAGCCGTGGGTGAAAAACGTGCTGCCGGTCGCGAAAGAGCCGATGTCGAAAGACGGTAAGCTGTACGGCATGCCGATGAACGTTGAAGGCTACGGCTTCCTGTACAATAAAGACTTGTTTGCAAAAGCGGGCATTACCGAAGAGCCGAAAACGCTGTCGGCGCTGCAAGCGGCGTGCGCCAAGCTGCAGGCTGCGGGCATCGTGCCGTTTTCCAACGGCTATCAGGAATGGTGGGTGCTCGGCATTCATAACTTCAACGTAGCTCTCGCCAAACAGCCCGATCCGGCCAAATTCGTAGCCGACCTTTACTCCGGCGCGCAAAAAATTCCGGGCAACCCCGTATTCAAAGACTGGCTCAATCTGCTCGACACGACGGTGAAATATTCGTCCAAAAATCCGCTCACGACCGACTACAACACGCAGGTGACGCAGTTCGCCAAAGGCGAAACGGCGATGATGCAGCAGGGCAATTGGACGCAGGTGCAAATTTCGGGCATCAACCCGAACATCAAGCTCGGCGTGCTGCCGATGCCGATCAACGACGATCCGGCGCTGAACGACAAGCTGTTCGTCGGCGTGCCGAACAACTGGGTCATCAACAAAGATTCGAAAGTGAAAGCCGAGGCGAAGGAATTCCTGAACTGGATGGTATCGTCCGACGTCGGCCAGCGCTACATGACGAAGGAATTCAAATTCATCCCGGCGTTCACGAACATCTCCGCCGATCCGAAAGATTTGGGCGACATTGCCGCCGTCATTATGGATTACAACAAGGCCAACAAAGTACTGCCTTGGGTATGGGCTCGTCTCCCGGACGGCACGACGCAGGAGTTCGGCGCGAGCATGCAGGCGTACATCGCCGGCAAAATGAACAAGGACCAGCTGCTGGACGCGTTCCAGAAATCGTTCGACAGCCACAAGACAGCGGCGAAGTAACAAGAATAAGCCGTTTACGCCGTCCTTATAGACGAGCGCGTTTGCGGCGACCAAGTATCGGCAAAGCCATATAGTTTCCGACGGAGTGATTGAGCGCGGCTCCCTTCCCTTTGCGGGAAGGGAGCCGTTTTGCCGTATGAAACGGTGCGGATAGGGCAGGCTACGCCTGAAAGCTGATGCCAGAGGGAGGGCGGCGGATGGATTCGGAGACGTATGACGCTATCGTGGTCGGAGGCGGAATTGCCGGTTTGCAGGCGTCGATTCAGCTCGGCCGATACATGCACAGTGTGCTCGTGATCGATAAAGGAACGGGCCGCTCGACGTTGTGCCGCAGCTATCATAACGTGCTCGGCTATCCGGACGGGGTAGCCGGCGAAGAGCTGCGGGCGATCGGCCGCCGCCAGGCGGAAACGTATGGCGTCCGGTTCCGCGTGGAGGAGGCGGTTCGCGCGGACCGGCTCGAGGGCGGACGGTTTCGGGTGGGCGGCAGCTCGGGGGCGGAATTCGAAGCGGACGTGTTGCTGATCGCTACCGGCGTGACCGACCGCCTGCCCGACGTGCCGGGGCTGAAGCCTTGTCTGGGCCGTACCGTGTATATTTGCCCGGACTGCGACGGTTACGAGGTGCGGGGCAAGCGGACGGTCGTGCTTGGCTCCGGCAAAGCGGGGGCCGGGATGGCGCTGGCGCTGCGCTATTTTACGGACAAGCTGGCGCTTGTGAACCACGCTTTCCTTGGGAGGCCGGCGGAGGCCATTCCCGAGCAGCTGGAACGGAGGCTGCAGGCGGACGGCATCGAAGTTATGACGGGCAGCATCGCGGAAGTGTTGGTGCAGGGAGACGGGCTGTTTGCCGGAGTAAGGCTGTCGGACGGACGGGAAATCGCCGGGGAGCGGGCTTTTACAGGGTTCGGCGGCAACGAGGTGAACACCGAGCTGTTCAGGCAGCTTGGCGCGGAGCGAATGGAATCCAAGCACGTCATCGCCGACCCCCGCACGAAAATGACGTCCGTCCCCGGTCTGTTCGCCGCGGGCGACGTCGGCGTCCATTCGGAGCAGCTCACGATTGCGATGGGAGAAGGCCAGCAGGCGGCGATCTGGATGCACAAGTCTTTGCTGCAGCGGCGCCAGGCGGCGAAGGATAATCGGCAGCCGGCCGGCAAACGATAACAGGGAAACAGGCTGCCCGAGAAAGAGATTTGCTGCGCAAAACCGCAGCTCTCCGCCCCACATCCCATTCTCCGCTTCACCCATCGTAAGCATGAGCCTTTGAACTCGTGTTCCAGGAAGAAGCCGGAGACTGACATTCCCAATCCGCAGCGCTGTCATACTTTCTCGGGCAGCTTGGGAACAACATGATGTTCGAAGCAAAGGAGGTTAGGTCTGAGATGGCGAGAATGGCAAAACAAGGGGATTATAACAAGAAAGGCAACGCCGACAAGACGCTGGACGAAGCGCTGGATGCGAAGGTGACCGTAAACGGCGAGACGAATTCGCAGGACGACGCGGTGGCGGCTTTGGCAGGTCATTTGAATAAAACGGCGGATGACGACGATGTGCTCGGCTGACGGGCACGGCGCTAGCCGGGGGAGTTGTTGCCGAGCGGAGCGGGCGGTTGAAGGCTGTCATGCAGTGACGCGCTGCGTGCGGGGGGCTGCAGGAGGCGGTTTGCGGAGGGCGGTTATGGCGGCGGCTTTGGTGCTCGCTTTGGCACCGGCTGCGGCGCTGAAAGCGGACGCGGCGGCCATCGTTCCGCCAGTGCCGGTTGTCCAGGACGGCACGGTGCAGCAGCAGACGGACGACGGCACGTTGGAGCAGCAGGCTTTGCGGGGCGGCGCGTATCGATCGCCCGGCGGAACGTTTTCCGGCGGAGCGCGGCCGGGCGGGGGCACCTATCGGACAGGGCCTCGCACACCGTCGCCGGACGTAACGCGTCCGCCGCGTACGACGACGCCCGGCGGCGGGGCAGGGTACGTCCCGGGCCGGACAGGAACGTTCCTGGGCGGAATGGCGGCCGGGGCGCTGCTCGGTCATTTGCTCAACCCGTTCGCCGGCTTCGGCTGGGGCGGCTATGGCGGTTATGGAGGCGGCTTCGGCATGTCGCTTCTCAGCTTGCTCATTTGGGCCGGCCTGCTGTATGCGGCATACCGCGTCATCCGCCGTCTGTTCGGCGGCGGGGGGCCGCGGGGCGGAGGCTGGCCGCGATGAAAATATGGTTCGCCGAGCAGGACGTCATCGACGCGGCGTGCGTTTATGTGGCGGAGACGTACCAGGTGCCGATCGAGCGGCTGAACGCCGAACTGCGGTACGACGAAGGCATCGGCATCCGTGGTACGGTGGAGGATCGCGAGCACTCGCGATTGTTCGACTTGTCCGAGCGGGATTTGGTCGACGGCGCTGTGTTGTATTTGTCGAACTATCATTCGTTCGATCCGCGGCGGCTGACAGTGGAGCTGCAGTTTGACGAGAACGAAGGCGTGACCGCCGTGGTGGAGAAAGTGGAAGTTTCAGGGTGAAGGCTGCATCCCGGCAAACGGGAGGTCATGTGCGTATTGGAGGGAAGCCGTAGCTCACGTCCGGGCGAAATGGAGTATTTGGAGGAAGGCTCCGACTCGGCAAGCCGGCAACGGAGCGGATTTGAGTGGGAGCTCCGACTCGGCGCAGGAGTGCAGTGGGCACCTTCGATCAAAGTCTGTGGCGGTTTGTGCTGCCGCAGACTTTTTTTGATTGATAAGGGATGTTTAAGTTCTTTAGTGCGATAAAATTGTTGGGTATAGCATTGTTTTACGGCATGATTAGCTTCCGTATCTACGCGGTCGTTTGCTACGAAATCTTGACCGTAATAAGTGTGCCGGCTTGAAGAGGTACGAACATTCCTGGTTCGCGGATTTAGGGGAACCCAAATCGCCGGAAATGCACTTGAGACGGTTAGTTCATACATAGGAGCGATACCATCGAGGTTTAACTGGAATTCCTCCTGTTATTGATGCTTGTTGAAACGATTTCATCCAATTACATGGAAAACCTGCCGCTAATTTCAACGAATTCTTCCAATACAGAGAAACACAGCCGATTTTAAATGCCACACAGTTCCGGCCTAAGTTAAGACACTATCTAAGGCCGGGTCGCGTCGTGAATTGAAAGGAGGATGAGAAATGCCAATTGCATTTATGTAAGCGAGGCAGAAAAAATCCGCAAAACTCAGTGTGAGCAACTGCTTGAAGTTTGGGCAAAGCTAGCTAACATAAGCAAAGAATATTGTACTATCAATCTAGTTGAGAATATGATTCAAGTCGGAACGGCATATAAAGTAATGGTGAAGCTTTTTCTTCCAAGCTTATGGGGGAATAAATCGATACAGAATCATTTAGAAGTAAAACCGTCAGATGTATTCATTATGACTTAGATTATTCAATCTGGGCACGTAATAGATAGAGGGAATGAAGAAGAATGGTAATTAATCTGACTTTGAGAGCGAATTCTAGCGAGTTGCTGGACTCGAACGGGATCAGCTATTGCGTTAGACGAGATTTATAGTATTTTTTTACCATGCGATCTCCTTGAACTCAGGTTGAAGGTTTCAGGATTTTCCATATTGATCCCCTTTCCCCTATTTTTGTTGTAGAGCGGCCAAGTTCATAATATTTTGATTGCCACTCGCCCAAACGGCTGTCATGACCAATTCGGTAATTTTCCATTGACCGTCTTCCTTCACGAAGCGAAACAAATATTTCCCACCGAGTGTCCATCGGCTTTCTCCGAATGGGTTTGGAAATTCATGCTGCGCTTGGAAGTAGGCACGGCAAATGGCCTGATGCTCGCTTTCGAGGTCGACAATATGATTCGAAATCAAATGCTGCGTCGCCTTTAAAGGCGTCAACCCTTTATTCCAACTATCCATTAACACTTCAGCCGGAATCGCAGCCGGTTCGCCTCCTGCCAACGACGTATAGTCCACGGTCACTTTTTTCGTGAATAACTGCTGCAATGCTTCCCATTCCCGATTGTCTGCGTAATAGGCAAATTTGGATATCGTTTCGATAATAGCCAGTTTGTTTATCCAGTCCAATTGTACTTGAGCGTTGTCCATGGTTTATTCCTCCCGAGTTTTCATATATCTTTTGGTGCGTTCAGATGTCATCCCGAACACTTGACTTAAGAATACCCTGTTTACTTCTTATATTCTTGTAAGTTTACATCATCTGTTTGTACAAAATGCGCAAATCCGAGCTATACTGTAAAACGCTTGAATCGCTGCGTCATAGAGACCTCTCCGTATTCGCAATGACTTCTTTTCTCGCCCCACCCCGAACGTTCCCTATTGCAGTAATGACACCTAAAATGACCGCGAAGGTACCGGTTACCTGTATCCACCCCATCGATTTGCCCATCAAGGCAGACAGAATCAGCGTCACGACAGGAACCAGATTAAAAAACACAGAGGTTCGACTTGCCCCAACCTTCGCTATCCCTTGATTCCACCAAAGAAAAGTGAGTACGGCACCAAATGTCCCCATAAAGACGATGGAGACCCATGCTATTGTGAGTGAAGCCCGCGAAACGTCTGCCGTAAAGTGATTCGCAAAAGGCAGGAAACAAACTGTAGCGACCGCCATGGTCATAGTCGAGGTTGCCAACGGAGTGCTGCCTCGGAGCAACTTTCTTCCCAGAACTCCGTATAACGCCCAAGTGATATTCGCCCCCATCGCGAAAAAGTCACCTAAAGAAATGGAAGCAATCTGCGATAACACCCCGTTGGTGATCACAAACAGCACGCCTACCATCGAACACAACATTCCGATAATTTGCCGTATACGAATGCTTTCCTTGAGCAGGGGCACGGCCAGGATCGATGTTAATATAGGATTTGTGGCCATAATCAAAGCGGGATGAAGCGGCTGCGTAAATTTTAAAGCTGTAAACTGCAGGGCATTGGTTACGAACACGCCAACTGTGCCCAAAAGAATGTAAACCCAAAGCGATGATCGGATCGAGCCCCACGACGGCCTTTCTTTTGCCAAGAAAAGCAGTAACATTAGTATTGTAGCGATGATGAATCTCCACGCTGTCACCGTCAAAGGAGGCATCGCCTGTATAGCCAGCTCGCCGGCATTGAAACTAGCCCCCCAAAAAACAGCTGCTGCAAGCAGCCGGATATACGTCCAACCTTTTTTCATTGATAACCCCTCCTCATACCAAGTTCTCACTAATCTAGGTCTCAGTATAAGGCATTCCAGTTCTGCTATCTTGTACGTTCCGCTCGCATTTTTGCACAAAAAAACCACAATCATGGACGTTGTGGCCAAGAATATCCTTTAATTATGATTAAAGACGAACTCCCGTGGAGAGGGGGGATAAGTCCGTAATTCGTTGGAAATGCCGATTCAAATGACTTTGATCCGAAAATAAAGCTGCCGTCGTTCTCGCGGCAGCTTCTTGATGTGCATCCATGGATACGTGATAACTTTAAAGCGTGGTTCGCAAATCATGCAGTCACCTGAAACTTTGGATATACTCGCGCGGGGTGACGCCGACAATACGTTTAAAATGGCGGTGCAGATGGCTCTGATCGCTGAAGCCGAGCGACGCCGCGACCTCTTGGACGGGACTGCCTTTGACGAGCAGCTTTTGCGCTTTGTAAATTCTTTCGCGAATGACATATTGATGAGGAGCATGCCCCGTAGCATCTTCAGCCGTTCGCCCAGTTGCACCCGAAGGGCAAGAAGAGCGGCCGCCCAACTTTTACTATTGAAATGTACATCCGTCTCATGGTCCTGAAGCACAAATACAACTTGGGCTACGAATCGCTTGTGAAAGTAGTCGGAGACAGCATCACGCGGCAACTGTTATTCTGGATCGCCATCGACGAACCGATGCCGGACCCGTCCAAGCTCATGCTCCAATTGCCCGAAAAGCAACTGCTGCAGCAACCGGGGCCATGTACGCTCGAAAATGCCGCCGTAATTGCACTAGACACAATTGCGGAGGCGTTACTGCGCGATCATCCGGATTGAATTGCCAAAAAGGCAACCGCAGCAGTACCGAGGGTTGCCCACATATGTGGAACGCTTAAGCAGAAGCAGGCACCGGAATCAGGCTTTGGCGCGCAGAAGCTCGCTTACGACGTGGCTGTACGTCGCGAGCGCGGTTTGTCCCTCCGGCGCGAGCGCATAGACGCCGCGCGAAACGCGCTGAAACCAGCGGTAATAGTTGTCTTGCAAAAAAGCCGCGGCTTTAGGGTTGCCGGTCAGCTCGCGCAGCTCCCGCGGCGAAAGCGGGCCGCGCTCCCGAAGCAGATGCGCGATATGTAATGATTTCTCGCGATAGGCGGTGACGAGCTTGCGCTGCGAGCTGCCGCCGACGTTGTAGTCGCCGCTGCGCTCGCGGAATTCGAGCGCCAGCCGCTGTGCGCCGCGCTTGCTGTGACGAGGTGTATATGGCTCGGGGTGACAAAGAAAGTCGACCGCGGGCTTTTTTCGCTTATAAAATTGAACGGTTATGAGTCCGAGCCCGAGCATGCGGCACAGCCGCTGCAAATCGGACCATGCGAGACCGTGCGGAGCGCGCCCTTTCGCCGGCATTTCGCAGGCGACGTACACGAGATCGCTCAGCTTCTGCCGCTCGATGCCCTGCACGAGCAGCGGCAGGTTGAAGCTGCGCTTGAGCTCGACGATGAGCGGCGGCTCGTCGCCGCGCACGGCGACGACGTCGCAGTGGTTTACTTCTGCCTTCACTTCGTAGCCGAGCCTTTCTAACGCTTGCTTGATCGGCTCGTACAGCTCGGTTTCGCTCTGGATGGGCACGGGAGCGGGCTCCTTTCGCTAACGTACGATTTCCATTGTAACCCGATAAGGGGGACCTGCGCTATATATCCTGCAGTTGTGCTATGATGGGGGGAGAAGAAAGACCCGGCCTGAAGAAAAAGAGGAGGACCACGGATATGGGAATGGATACCGGAAATATTGCAGACTGGCTCGGCAAAAGCATCGACTGTGCATGCGGACAGCGGCACGAGGTGCCGATCCGGCGCGTCGTCATCGAGCACGGAGCGCTGCGGGCGGCGGCGGATTATGTGCGGGAGCGGGGCTGGAGCGACGTCGCCCTAGTTGCCGACAAGCGGACGCTGGAGGCGGCGGGGCAGCGGCTGGAAACGCTGCTAACGGAGGCAGGATGCAGCGTCGCGCGCACCGTTTTGCCGCCGGATGAGCTGGGCGACGTCATTGCGGACGAGCGTTCGATCGTGCAAGCGATGCTCAATTTGCGGGATGGCACGGCGGCAGTCCTTGCCGTCGGTTCGGGCACGATTCACGACGTCGTGAGGTTCGTCTGCTCGCGCACGGGAAAAGCTTTCGTATCCGTACCGACAGCGGCGTCGGTCGACGGCTTCTCTTCGGTCGGTGCACCGCTTATTATACAGGGCTTTAAGCAGAGCCATTCCGGCCTGTGCGCCCGAGGCGATCTTTGCCGATCTCGACGTGCTCGCCAAGCGCCCCGCGAGCTGACGGCGGCGGGCTTCGGCGATATGCTCGGCAAGGCGACGTCGCTAGCGACTGGAAGCTCGGCGCCATCGTACAAGAGGAGCATTACTGCCAGCTGTGCGCCGATATGACGCGCCGCGGGCTGCAGCTGTGCACGGACAACACGGAGGCCATCGCCGCCGGCACGCCGGAGGGCTTGCGCAAGCTGATGGAAGGCCTCGTGCTGTCGGGCATCGCTATGCTGCTGATCGGGCATTCGCGGCCGGCTTCCGGCGCGGAGCATCACCTGTCGCATTACTGGGAAATGCGGCTTCTGCAGCAGCGGCGCCGGGCGCTTTTGCACGGCGCCAAAGTCGGCGCGGCGGCGGTGCTGATGGCCGCCGCCTACGACGCCCTGCGGCGGCTGCCGCCGCAGGAGGCGCTCGCCCGCGCGGCAGCCGCCGCGGCCGCGCCGGGCGATGACGCCGCCCGCATTCGGGCGGCGTACGGGCCGCTCGCGGATGCTGTGCTCCGCGAGAACGGCAGCGGCGGCGACGCTGCCGCCGCCGCGCAGGCGCGGGCCCGCGAGCTCGCGGCGCTCCGCGCGCGCTGGCCCGCGCTGCAGGCGGCGGCCGCCGAAGTATGGTTCGGCTACTTCTGCTACTACTATGACGGGGAAATCTTCTCTATCAAGTGGAACTGTAACGGTTACAATAGATGGCACACCGTATACGGCGACAATTACCAATAATAGTTGGAGTTTAGATTTAAAAACTACCAAAGTTTATGTTGCGTCGGGCAGTTTGTTTGCTAATGGAAGCTATACAGCGGTTGCTAGTGTTACAGCATCTGGGAAAACCACTACTGCTACTCAAACAATGATAATAAATGATACTGGTACTGGTGCTCAGACTATAACGATTAATGGAGGGGCGACGGTAACAACAGCCAGCGCAACGCCAACAATTACAGGGACAGTTGGCGGATTAAGCGGCGGTGGTACAAAGTTGAATATTTACATTGATGGAACTAGTGTTCTTTCGAACGTTAATGCTACCGCGAGTTGGAACCAGCCAATAACCCTACCAAGCCCTACGTATAATAAGGTGTACACAATAACTGCAACATTAACACATAGTGGAGGTAGTGTATTCTATGCATCAGCAACTCAAAAATTAATTTACGTGTCATCACCACCACCAGTTCCAACTGTGAGTATCACTGCAATCACACCAACAGGTGGTGCATTACCTACTATTTCCGGAGGCAGTTCTGGAGCAGACAGCGGGGTAGAGGTGCAAATTGATGGAGAGACTGTCGGCGGAACAAATGTCGGTGGAACTACTGTCGCAATAGTGACTCCAGATGCTAGTGGCGGATGGTCAACCGGTGCTCTGGAAAAACCGTATAGCACAGGAAGCCATACGGTTACTGTGATAGCCAGAAATTCATACGGAAGTGCGGCAGTTGCCACAAGTACATTTACTGTAACCGCCACGGCAATTACCATTGACAACGGTGCGACGTTATCCACAAATGATAATTCACCTACAATACGGGGGCGCACGAATGCGTCGGATGGAAGCACTGTTACGGTTACAATTGGAACTAAAACATACACTACTACTGCGTCAGGTGGTTTGTGGTCTGTAATTGTTCCTGCTTCAGATGCATTACCCGATGGAACCTATACCGTTACAGCAACAGTAAATGGTAACAGTGCTACACAGACACTTACCATCAAAACTACTACAACAGTAGCAATCAGTAACCCGGCGGATGGGTCTGTTATACCAGCAAACCAACGGACTATTAGCGGTACAGCTGACCCGAATGCAACAATCGATATAAATATTAATGACGGCTTAAGTGTAGCAACGGCAACTGCTGATGCAAGCGGTGGTTGGTCGTATATATTGGGTTATGATTGGTCTTCAGGATCGAACAAGATTGTTGTAACAGCATCTGATGTGATGGGAAATGAAGCTGCGGAACTATCCAATTTTACTGCAATTGGAGGACAAGTACCGGATGTGCAGGCAAGCCCAAGTGCAGGCGCAGTGGCCAGCGGCACGCAGGTGACCTTAAGTACGACAACAGTCGGAGCGGCAGTCTACTATACAACCGACGGGTCGACCCCGACGACTGGCAGTACGTTGTACAGCGGCCCGATCACGATCACTGCTAACACGACGATCAAGGCGTTTGCTGTAAAAAGCGGCATGACGAACAGTAATGTAGGGAGCTTCGTCTTTACGGCAACTTCTAATTTAAGTAATCTAACTGTAGACGAAGGAAAATATAATCTTGTTGTAAATGGAACACACCAGACAATTGTAGATGCTATTTACCAAGATCAAAGTATAAAAGATGTTACGAGAATAGCGACATACACTATTTCGGATACTACTGTTATTTTAGTCGACTCTAATGGAGTAGTTACTGCGAAAAAAACGGGTATTGCTACCATAACGGCTACATATGGAGGGAAAACGGTAACAGTAACTGTTACTGTCCAAACTTCGGAACCGAATTTTACACTAAGTCTTCAAACATCTCCAAGCTCGGTAGTAGGAGATGGAAAATCAAAGGTCTCAGTAATCGGAAACATAGTATCCAAAACAGATGGAAAACCGGTAGCTGGGGTACCGATTCAATTTCACTTTGGAAATGGTTCAAACAATGATTTGACGGCTGTCACAGATGCATCGGGGAATGCATCGGTAATATTCACAGCACCAAGCATGACGGGACTTAATCCTGTTCTTGAAATGATTGCAGCTACTGCTACAGAACCCGGAACAGGATTAACTACACAAAAAAGTATTACGATTAGTTACATGCCTGCTTCTGTCAAAGGCGTTTTGATCGATCAGATAACGGGCAAGCCCATTGCAGGTGCGATCGTTTCGGTGACGGCCGACTTTAACGGAGACGGTGTGATCGATTTCTCAGCGACCGTCACCACAGGGGCGGATGGTTCTTATCAAATCTACGTGCCACGCGGCGACTGGGACTATACCATGAGCATCCAAACCTCGGTACAGGTCGGCAATAAGACCGTGCCGCTAAATATGACCCAGACGGCGCACGTGGGAAGTTTGACGGGAACGGGCCAAGACGTGATCGCTCCCGAAAACAATATTAGCGGCCAATTAACCATCACCAAGTCCGGTTCTACCGGTTCACAGGCATCCGTGGGAAGCTTGTTCGGAACGGGAAATGTCAGCGCCGTTGTACAAGGAACGGCGGGCAACAGTTACAGCAAACAGGTTAAGCTCAATTCGGACGGAAGCTTTAACGTTGAGAATGTGCCACAAGGTCAGTACATCATTGCGTATCAGATTAAAGCTGCGGATGGAACGACACTAGCGGGACCGCTGGCAACCGTGAATGTCAGTCAAAATGGGCAAATGAGCATCGTATATTCGCTCATTGACCCTGACGGGATCGTGACGGACTCGCTCACCGGCTTGCCAGTGAGCGGCGTGAACATGAATCTGTACTGGGCGGATACGACGCCGAACAGGCAAAATGGCCATACGCCGAATACGCTGGTCAATTTGCCGGACCTGACGAATTTTGCGCCTAACCAGAACCACAATCCGCAGGCGACGGACGCAAACGGGGCGTACGCATGGTTGGTCTACCCGAATGCCGATTATTATATTGTGGCAACCAAAGACGGCTATTACAGCTACTCGACACTTGTCGCAAAGCCCAATGTCCCTGCTGTGAACGGTTCGGACAGCTATATCCAGGATGGCATTATTCATGTGGGGCAGAGTTTGGTATCGCTCAACTTCAGCTTGACGGCTTTGCCGACAAGCAGCTCCGGTTCCAGCCACAGTTCCGTCCAATCGCCTTTGCATCTCGCTGCAAGCAACGTGACGCAAACGGGAGTTCTCTTAACATGGGATGAAGTGAGCGGGGCTGATTCCTATACGATCTATGAGAACGGCCAGTCGATTGCCAAAGGCGTTGCCAGCGGAAGCTACCAAGTCACGGGACTTGCGAAAGGGACAGCTTATAGTTTTACCGTAACGGCTGTTGCCGGTAATCTGGAATCCGCGGTGTCCAACGCCATAAGTGTAACGACGCTGCTAGAGGCAGCCACCGCACCTGCGAATGAAACCGAGAAGGGAGAACACGAGAAGTACATCGAAGGCTACCCTGACGGCACGTTTAAGCCGGAAAGGAATGTAACCCGCCAGGAAGTTGCGGCGATGCTTTTCCGGGTCTATCACCTTACGAAATCGGGACTAACCGGTAAGATGTACTCAGATGTGACGAATGCGGATTGGGGCGCGGGAGAAATCGAAGCCGTCTCGAAAGCCGGAATCATGAACGGCTACCCGGATGGGACCTTTAGGCCAAATCAGCCGATTACCAGAGAAGAAATGGCGGCAACTGTGGCTAGGCTGAAGCAGTTGCAAAGCAAAGGAATGGACGCTTTCTCGGATATTACCGATAGCTGGGCGCGCGAATCCATCAATGCGGCGAATCAGGCAGGCTTTATAGCGGGTTATGCAAATGGAACATTCCGCCCTAAAGCGAACTCTACCCGCGCGGAAGTCGTCACGATGATTAATCATCTAGCGAACCGCGGCCCGTTATACGGCGTGGACACTCCTACCTGGTCCGATGTTGGTACCAATTACTGGGCATATAGGGACATAGAAGAAGCATCGACTAACCATCACTTTATCATTCAGGACAAGAAGGAAATGCGGGTAGAAGTAAAGAAATAGAGGGTACATTTGATGGACTGTCCTTACTTCGAAGAGGGTAAGGGCAGGCTCTTTTTTAACGTCTCTCATCGATGCAAGGCTGGAAAGAATTCAGTGCCAAGAAGGGCGTGGCCATCATAGCTTACCTCCATAAGTCCAGAATAAAGATGGCCCCCTTACATCAGACCATTTTCTTTTAGGCTGAAAAGTTATTTCCGTCGTCCTGCTTCGACTATCCGCATGGCGAATATTCTTCAGTCGATGGGTTTGGATCACATCCTGGATGATTGTAGGGACAAATCGGTGCGAGATGATATTCATTCATGCGCTTCCTTCATTCATAGGATTCTTAATCGAGCACCAATAGAAACAAGCCGGCGGATTGGTTCAAGGTTGGGATGCAGAACTGAAGCCGACGAGTGACATCACGAGAACGGAAACGGCGGCCATCGTGCAGTGGACGCTGGAGAAGGCTAAGCTAATCGACAGCAGAAATTCCAATTAATCAAGTTAAAGGGCTGCACCCGAATAGATTTTACTCGGAGGCAGTCCCTTTTTATGCACATATTGTCAGGCGGTAGATAAAATTTCGCCTTTGAGATGATATGCTGAACCGTATCACAAATGACGGCTAAATTTTTGTATCCGATTAGTGGAGAACTTTTTAATCAGACTGTAGCTGTTAGAATGAAATTGAAATGATATAGCAAAGGTCCGGTTAACCTGAAAAGGCTAATCAGATTATTTTCGCACCCAAATATCGGAGACAAGTGATCTACGGGAAATGAAAACGTGAAATTGGGAAGATCATCTGACAATTGTGTGATCGAAAAGGAGTAGAATCGAAGCCAAAGCCTGCGTGGACCACATACATATGTTGCTGCCGGAGCTTGACCAGCTGCGGAAATAGACAGGTTTCCTAGCTCTCTTACCAGCATCTTGAATTGAAGGGCGTAAGCTCTCAATGTACTCAGACTAAACCCCTGGATACGTTTATCAGGTTCAGACAGTCGCCATAATTCACTTAAAATCATAAATAAAACCTTCCATAAGAGCTACTAAATCTAGTTTGCTTCTTATGGAAGGTTTTAGACTGGCTTTATTAAACTATTAAGCCGTTGGTTTCACTTTAAGTTTTCGGGGTTTAATCCTAGTAATGTCTCAGGAATAAACATTCCATTCTTGCGAATCAGGATATCACCAAACCATATATCTCCACCACCGAATTCAGAACGCTGAATGTGTACAATATCCCTGTGTAAATCTGACCAATTCTTATTTCCCGGCGATCCTACAGGTACATATCCAGGAGTAAAAATGGTAACTGCCCCATATTTTCGTCAAACTGAGTATTTCTCATTGGTTTTTCTATATATGGATTTAGACGTGCAGTTCATTTGCGGTCTGCTTTTTTATGAAGATCCGAAAGATTAACTTAGTGAGCAGAGTCCCTTTATCAAATATTCCATGGTTAGCTTACCCTTAATTCACTGATTGAACCACCGAATGCCGTGATGCCATGCTGGACATTACAAACACAGCAATGATGGCGATGAGTACGCCGATTACCCCGAACCAGGTAATGGATGTTAAAGAAACACGGTTAACGATCAGCCCTCCGATTCCTGCGCCGACAGCCATGGCAAACTGCATCATGGAACTGTTCAAGCTCAGCATGACGCCCGAGGATTCAGGAACAAGCGTAACCAGGTTAAATTGCTGCGCGGGAGCGGATGACCAAGCGGCAAAAGACCAGAGGATCAAAATGGCGAATACGGCAATGATCGACTGTCCGACTAGGGATAGCAAAATCAACGAAATGATATGAAGCACCATCCCTGAAACGAGCGTGTATTTGATGCCCCGTTTATCCGCACTGTAGCCGCCGACTTTCGATCCAATCAAACTGGCAACGCCGAACACGAACAGAGCTGCGCTAATCAATGATTCATTTAAATGAGTCACCTCTAGCAGAAAAGGTGATAAGTAAGTATAGGCGAGGGAATATCCTCCCAACCAGAAAAAAGTAATCGCTAAAGCAACCAAAACCTGAGGTTTTTAACAAAGCAAATTGTTTGATCAAAGGGACAGGCTTGTCGCCCTGCATACGTGGTATAACCGCAGCAATGACAAGCATGGCCAAGCTCCCGACAATTGCGATGGTCAGAAATACCGCTTTCCAGCCAAAAGCCGAGGCTACCATTCTGCCGAGCGGGACGCCGATGATGAGCGATGCGGTAATACCCATGGTGACGTTGGCGATGGCGCTGGCCTGCTTACCTGGCGGAGCGATTTTGGCAGCGATGCTGAGCGCGTTAACTGTGACCACCCCGGCGCCTAACGCCGTAATGATTCTCGCGGCAATGAAGAAACCGAAGCCGGACAATATAAATGTAAGCAGATTTGCGGCAATAAAGAGGCCCAGCGAATAAAGTAGGAGCTTAAGCCGGTCCATTTTGGCCGTCAGCGCCATCAAAATAGGAGTGCCGACCGCATAGGCCAGGGAATAAACCGTAATGAGCTGGCCTGCTGCCGCAACGCTTGTTCCCAACGTCTCTGCGATTCGGTCTAATATCCCAGAAACGATGTAATTGGATGTTCCAACTAAAAAGCTGATCAAGGCTAGTACGTAAACTTTCCATGTACTCTTCATAATTCACTCTCCTGATGTGTTTTAAATAACAATATTTTTGTCGGTAACGAGAAACCGCCACGGCTGCATGTTAGCAGCTGAAGGAGCCAGCGCGGGGCTTGCCGTAATGTTTCGGTCAATCTCCCGCGAAATCTTAATCTCGGGATCATGGCTACGAACCGACCGGCGTTCTCGAATAATATCAAAAAAATTGGTGCTCCCTCATTTGCGACGGTTGTGAAACCGACATGGTTCTCTCCCCCCCCTTTGAAAAAAATGGAATTCCATACTTTGTTTCAATGCAACACTAGTTGTTTGAACAACATTTGTTGTGATTGTATGTTATAATAACAACCGAATGGTACGCAATCATCAATAACCATAAACCGTTGTATAGACAACACCATTTCTATAATGTCGTTTTACAGGGGAGATCTTAACCATGACAATTAAAAAGAATGAAGCTGATCCTCGTGTGATACGTACACGGCGGCTCCTTCAAGACGCTTTTGCTTCATTAATTCAAGAAAAAGACTTTGAATCGATAACCGTCAGGGATATTGCAGAGCGGGCTACTGTTAACAGAGCGACATTTTATGCGCACTTCGTAGATAAATTCGAAATTCTTGAGGCCAGACTAATGGAATCATTTATGACAATCATAAATCGTAGAATAAGCGGTCACGAAGTATTGAATGAAGAAACAATTCAGAGTATTTTTTTGGGGATATGCGAATTTCACAAGGGTCTAAGTACTATGTGCAAAAGAAGAAATACATCGCTTGTACCTGTATTCGAAATTCAAATAAAGGAAAAAATTCAAACGATACTTCTTTCCTATATAGATAAAGACAAGATGCTATCGAATCCAAACGCACAATTCTTAATAAATACAGCTTCTATCATGTTAAGTTGGGGGATGTATGGGGCAGCTTACGTTTGGAACAAAGAGGGGTGTCTAATAAGTGCGGAATCATTCGTTAAACAGTCTTTGCCTTTAGTGATGAACGGAGCCAAAGAACTGCTGGGATAGGTCCTGTCGCTATTGCTCTGCCCTGCCCGTTCAGATGAATCTATTAACTTGAATCACCGGTTGTTGTGTATCACAATGAATCAACCCGCTATCCTTGCATGCTGTACGACTACCTGGCCCCAATCTTGTGATCATCCTTCCCGATCGTCGACTTGCACAGCATCTTTGTTTCGAAAATTCTGGATATGGCCATCCGGGTGGATTAGTACCATCCACCCTTCAGATGTGCTATAAAATAAAACATTTTCATAGAGTCCAGAATGTCCTCTCGGCGGGAAGCTACCTGCCGCCAGCACGATTCCCTTCGTCTGACGGTTTTTACTTTGGGAAAGGGTTTATTCGTAAAGAGAAGAGAAATTTAGCCGTTATGACCGTTAAGGTGAACCGTATCATAAGTGAGGCGAAATTAGAGGAGCGGATTTAGCGTTTTCGCTGATTGGGCAAAGTACTCGATGAGAAAGTCGCGAAACCTGCGCGCAGCGAGGGATAGGTACCGCTTCTCGTGCCATATGATTTGGAAATTGCGCTGGCAAACGGGGAACTCAATATGCAGCAAGCTCAGCGTGGAGTTCGGGCCGCCGCAATTTCCTACAAGTGCAACGCCCAGCCCGGTCCGGACAAGACTCGCGATGCCGGCAGGCTCGTCGACACGGCAGACGAAGTTAGGCGTTATCCCGGCTTCTTGAAAAAACAAATCGTTCATTTTCTGAAAAGGAAATCCCTCCTTGTACCCGATAAACGGGTCCTCCGCCAATTCGCTCAACCGGACGCTCTTCCTTCCTGCAAATCGGTGTCCTTGGGGAACAGCCAAATAAACCTCTTCCTTCAAGACGGATACGCTGCTAATGTCGGGCCGATCGATTGGAAGCGCCGTGAAGCATATGTCGACCCCGCCTGCCTCGACTAACTGCGTCATCTCTTCCATTGAAGTCTGTGTAATTCGAAAGTTGACTTCCGGATGAAGCGCGAGAAATTCGCCTAGAGCATCCGATAACCGGTCCAGCGTCGATGTCGCGAGGTGAATGCTCCCTTGCTCGAGTCCCGCCATCTCGGATACTTCTTTCCTACCTTCTTCCAATAGGGCGAGTGCCTTCTCGACTTTGTCCAGAAACGCCTTGCCGAACGTATTCAGGCGAATTCGGCCTCCGTGCCGGTCGAACAACGGAACCCCCACATCTTCCTCCAGCCTCGAAATCGTTTTGCTCAAAGCAGGCTGCGCAATTAACAACTCCTGTGCCGCCTTAGTCATGTGCTCCATCCGGGCAACCGTTCGAAAATACCGCAACTGCAGCAGTTCCATACGCGTCTCTCCTTTCCATATACCTGAGTATATACCTATTATGGGTCAAGATATATTTCTGTTTATTTATACGTGATTGTAAAATAAAACACGTAGGGAGATCAATTACGTTTTGCGAAAAAAATATCACATAGGACAGAAAGGAGGGCTCACTGCCATGGAAGGCGCAGTCCAGCAACAAGCCGGCGAAAAATTGATTCGGACTCTGGCCGTCACGCTTGTCATCTCCGCCATGAGCGCAAAGTTCAATATGGAGTTGCCCGAAATCGCCGCCGATTTCAACCTTCCTTTGTCGCAGGTCAGTTGGGTCTCGTCCGCATTTTTGCTTATCTATGCGATAGGGACGATGACCTACGGGAAGCTGGCCGATACGTATCGGCTCAAAAATTTGCTTACCTTTGGCCTTGTCTTCTTCGCGCTTGGCTCGATGATCTTCTTGCGGTTTTGCATGTAGGCATTTTGTTGTTCTATTCTATGCAATTCGGCGAGGCTAGAAATACCGGTTCAAGGGAAGATGAACTGAAACAAATCAACATGAATTAATGGGAGGAACCCAAATGAAACCATTAAGTATTGGCATTATTTTAGGAAGCACACGTCAAGGACGCGTAAGTCCGCAAGTAGGAAATTGGGTTAAAGAAATTGCCGATCGACGCAGAGATGCGAATTATGAAATCGTGGATATCACAGATTTTCAATTGCCTTTTTTCGGAGAAGGTACGGGTAAGGAGCCTGGATTAATCGCTTGGTCAGAAAAGCTCTCCAACTTGGACGGGTTCATATTTATTGTCCAAGAATACAATCACAGCATTACGGGGGCGTTAAAAAATGCACTGGATTCAGCACGAGACGAATGGAATAATAAGGCGGCCGGCATCGTTAGCTATGGTTCAACGGGCGGAGCCCGTGCAGCCGAACATTTACGAGGAATCTTAGGGGAGCTACTCGTAGCGGACGTTCGCGCACATCCAACGTTTTCGCTGTTTACGGATTTTGAAAACTTCAAAACATTCAAACCTGCCGAACTGCACGTTGATAAAATAAACATCATGTTAGATCAACTTATCGCATGGAGCGGCGCATTAAAAACTTTACGGTAACGACGCGACAAATAGGGATAAACTGGGGGAGGATTGCTCTATGAAAGCAGCAGCATTTCGTTTGGTCGGCGGACCCGAGGTATTAGAGGTCATGTCGTTTCCCGATCCGCAGCCCGGTCCAGGCCAAGTCAGGATCCGGGTGAAAACGGCCGGGGTACAGCATTACGATTGCAGCGTGCGGAGCGGCTGGACTCCGCAGGGCGTCACCATTCAGCTTCCGCAAATTCTGGGCAATGAGTTCGCGGGCATCATCGATCAAGTGGGCGAAGGAGTTACCGGCTTTCACGTAGGCAGCGAGGTGCTCGGCTTCGGGCTATTGAATTGTTACGCCGAATATGTGGTTGTGGGCGCTGACCAAATCGTAAGTAAGCCCGGAAGCATGACCTGGGAAGAGGCAGGCGGGCTGACCGGCAATGGCCAGGGCGCGTATACCGCCATGAAAGCCATCGGCGTTGGACCGGGCGATACGGTGCTGATCCATGGGGCGGCCGGATCGCTCGGGGCTTTTGCGGTACAGTTGGCGAAGGAGTGGGGGGCCAAGACGATCATCGGCACAGCCAGCGAGAGCAACCACGACTACGTGCGCTCGCTCGGGGCTATCCCGATAACGTACGGGGAGGGTCTTGTCGAGCGAGTGCGGGCGCTGGCGCCGAACGGCGTCGACGCCGCATTCGATACGGCCGGGGCGGAAGCGGTGCGTGCCTCGGTCGAATTGGTACAAGATAGAAACCGTATTTGCACATTTGTCGCTTACGACCTTATCGAGGAGCTTGGTCTCCGAGTCATCCGCAGCCAGCGCTCCGCCGCACGTTTAGCCGAGCTCGTCGAGCTGCACAGTAAGGGCAAGCTTCGCATCCATATCCGGCAGACGTTCCCGCTTGAACAGGTCGTGGATGCACATCAACTGATCGAAACGAGGCACGGCCGTGGCAAGATTGTCCTCACCATCGGCTAAGCGGAGGTGGGAGATTTATAGGAGTCAAGGGAGCGGCATACCTATTCCCTTCTTTGCGTCGGTCGTAGACCCTTTCGGAAACATCATTGGCTTGATCCATACAAAAAGCTAACCATGGCTTTAACTGGCGTCGTTCCGCTAACGATGTCAGTTTTTATATTTTGAATCCAATCGCTTCAATTTCCCTAATATCTCGCCTCGTCGTTAAAGGCGAAGGGAAGTCGGCTGATGAGTTGAGTAGTATGCTTACTGGCATTGCCTTTGGCCAAGTCTTGCCAGCAGCCGATAATTACGCCTATGTTGGCGGGCCCAATGCAACGGTTGAAATGGGGCAGCGAGACGGCTTCGTATATGGTGCAATGCGGATTCCGGTTGTGAAGAAGTAAACGAGATCAGCAGGAGGAAATGAGGGGCTGGAACAATTCGAGGTTCGTTCTTCGTCATTAAAGGGGATTATTGAAGCAATCAAAGCCCTTTAGAATGGATCGGTTTAATGGATAGCGCGGAGAGCCGTACCATATGTAGGGCGAATTTTTAAAAGTTTCACTTGAAACAGTTGAATAGTGCATGTACTATATACAAAGTAAAACTTAATATGACTCATATAATTTTGGGGATATGGCCCATAAGTTTCTACCGGATGACCACGGTAATCATCCGACTATGAGTGAAAGAGCATCTAGGGTTCCGTTTTTTTCTTTTGTGGAAAGAAAGACTGGTCCGAGCGATGCAGGCACTTTTGTGCTACACCAAAAGGGACAAAAACCCAGAAGGACAGGTTTCACTTGAGAGGAAATGCTCAAGGAACCTGTCCTTTTTTAATTGGAGAAGGAGCGATAAATGCGAAATGAAATTACTTCAAGAACGAATACGTCAAGATGGGTTAATCTTGTCCGACAAGGTGCTGAAGGTTGATTCTTTTTTAAACCATCAGGTCGATACGCAGCTAGCGCTGGAGATCGGTAAGGAGTTTGCGCGAATTTTTGGCGATCAACCGATCACAAAAGTGCTTACCATCGAGGCCAGCGGCATTCAGTTTGCTATGGCAACGGCGATCGCACTGGGCGTACCTTTTATTTACGCAAAAAAGAAGAAAGCCGTCACTCTCTCCGAGAACGTTTTTTCAGCATCGGTGCATTCGTTTACCCGCCAGGAAACGTACCAAATTAGCGTTTCTCAAAAATATCTTGATCCAAGCGATAAAGTATTAATTATCGATGATTTTCTTGCTACAGGCGCGGCACTGGCAGGGTTGGTCGATATCGTGAAAGAAGCGGGAGCCGAGCTATTGGGGGCCGGCTGCGTTATCGAGAAAAGTTTTCAAGAAGGCCGAAGCCTCTTGGAGAAAATGGGTGTGAGGGTTCACTCCCTAGCCCGGATTGCTTCTATGGCACCTGGTGAAATTCACTTTGTAGAAGACGATATTTTATTCAATCCTCACTCAAAGGAGATTGTAGAATGTTAAGTAAACAAAAGATATTTACCTTAGGCTTTCAGCACGTGCTGGCTATGTATGCCGGAGCTGTCATCGTGCCGCTGATTGTCGGAGGAGCGCTAAAACTTACCTCTGCACAAATGGCGTATCTGATCGCGGCCGATTTATTTACCTGTGGGATTGCTACGATCTTGCAAGTTATGGGAACGAAGTATTTCGGCAGCAAATTACCTGTTATTTTGGGATGTACCTTTACTGCTGTTGGCCCGATCATTGCCATTGCTTCCACTTCGAATTTAGCGACAGCGTATGGGGCCATTATCATATCCGGTTTGTTCGTTGTTTTAGCCGCGCCTCTGTATGGGAAATTGCTGAAATTCTTCCCGACCATTGTAACCGGTTCGGTCGTAACAATCATTGGACTTTCCTTGATTCCTGTAGCAATGAATAACGCAGCGGGCGGTCAGGGAAGTCCTGATTTCGGTCAGCCGAAAAATTTGCTGCTCGCACTTCTGACGCTAGTCATTATTTTGCTAGTCAACCGTTTTACTACCGGATTTGTACGTTCCATTTCCGTTCTCGTCGGTTGGTGATAGGAACGATTGTTGCATACGCCTTGGGCATGGTTCATTTCTCATCTGTTTCGGAAGCGTCATGGCTTAGCATCGCGCAGCCTTTCTACTTTGGCATTCCTCAGATCAGTATCACGGCTATTATCACAATGATAATCGTGAATATAATCAGTATGGTAGAGTCTACAGGCGTTTATTTCGCTGTAGGAAAAGCGACCGAACAAAAAGTCGAGCAAAAGCAAATTGTGAGCGGATTGCGTTCAGAAGGTATTGCCATCATGCTGGGAGGTATTTTCAATGCCTTCCCTTATACGGCCTTTTCCCAAAATGTCGGTTTGATCTCGCTTACCCGTATTAAATCCCGAGATGTTATTTTCGCCGCGGGAGGCATCATGGTTGTTTTGGGCTTGCTGCCTAAGCTGGCAGCCATAACGACCGTCATTCCAAATGCAGTACTTGGAGGCGCTATGATTGTTATGTTTGGCTCTGTTGCGGCTTCCGGTATATCGATTTTGTCAGAGGTTGACTTGCGTAAGGGGAACAATCTGATCATTGCCTCTTGCAGCATCGCTGTCGGCCTGGGCTCGGCCACCCTTCCTCAAATGTTTGACCAACTGCCGGATTTCGCTAAAATGCTGTTGCAAAACGGTATCGTGTCCGGTTCTTTAACCGCTATATTATTGAACTTGTTCCTGTCCAAGCAAGAAACACAAACAGGATCATTGGAAAAAATACAAACTTCGATAAGCCGTTAAAATATAAGCTCTATCGCTGGTTAAGGCCCCCCCGTAAGAGGTGGCCTTTAATATTTCCAGTTATGGATAGCGCGGTAAACCGTACCACAAGTAACGATATAACTCTGAAAAAGGGCATCGATTCGATTTTCGTAGTACGAAAAAAGAGGTCTTGGAAACCAAGAACCTCTGAGTTACGCTTACTTTCGTATGGCTTCATATACAAATTGCTGCTTCGCATTTGTTGGTGCCTTGCCATATTCGAAATCAGCGGATACAACCACGTCAGAAAAGCCGATGCTTTCTAAAACGAGTTTAAATTCTTCGACACCGTACCAACGTAGTGCAAAACGCTGCAATTCGGTCTGGATCAGTGCACCATTACGCCATTTTTCATATTTTAAAAATGAGACTTTGTATTGATTGTATAAATCTGCTTCAACAAGCTTGCCTTCCATTATGATGATATCCCCATTCGACAATGCGAATGTTGACGTTCCACCAAACTGCCCACACTCAAAGTTAGTGTCAGGCAGGAAGAGATCAAGAATTAGACGCCCGCCTGGCTGCAGATGGTGGTAAAGGCGTTTTAAAGCGTTAATGGATTCCTCTCGTTTTTCAATTAACAAGAAAGAACCGGCTGGAATAATAATCGCTTCATATTTTTCCGGTAAAGAAAGCTCTTGAAGGGTTGATTCGTACAAATTGGCGGCTAATTTTCGCTCCTCACAACGTTGACGGCAAGAAGCCAGCATTTCAGGAGAATAGTCAACTCCATCTACGTTAAGACCTGATTCGAGAAGCGGAATCATTACGCGTCCAGTCCCAACCATTGCTTCTAGAATGCGACCCTTACATTTTTTAAGTCTGTCGCGGTAATACTCTATATCCCCGCCCAAAGATTGACCGATTTTCTTCGTGAGATTATAAACCTCAGTGCATAGTTCTCCATAGTAACTAAAAGACATACATTTCCCTCCGTGAATTGGAATGACCACGGAAGGGTTCGTTTACATTTATCCCTTCCGCACCTTACAGATGGACGTGATGGATTTAAGGATTTGCATGAGAATCACTCACCTTTTTGTAAAATTATCTCAATTATAGATTCGAGGTAAAATTTGATCAACATGACAAATCAATTGAAACAAAACTTGCCGTTACAGACAGTGTGTTCACCGCCAGATTCTCTGGTGGCAAATCAGCGAGTTTAAGTCAAATTATTTGGCGGTGGACAACCTCATATTCAACCGACAATAGCCTACTCCCTTCTGTACGATGACGGAAGTTTGTTTGTAGGAAAAGTGTAATAACCCTAACCTTTGACGAGGGCACCAGGGGCATTCAAAACTAAACACATGATGTAAAAAGAAAATAAAGTTGTAGACCGGAGTTGTAGATTCTAAGAGGTTTGGAATCGATATATTCGGCAGCTTTCTGAAAAATATGTTTTAAACTGACTCATCATTATGACTTGTTAAAAGATAAAAACCAGAAAAAAAGTGGCCGACGCCTAGGCACTGTCGATCACGTAGTGCCGCTTTACCAGATAAAAATCTTCGTTAGCCTGCGGAAAATCAACGATTTACTGGACTTTTCTCCTTAGCGTATGAACTCCGCGTTTTGTTGTTTAAACGATACTTTAAGAGGCTGCAAGCCACCACGCGGCACACTTAGGCACGTTTTTCGCCGATAGACCCGTTAAGCTGAACCGTACCATAAGTAACGGCTAACCTAAACTCCAGAGCCAGGCAGCCAATTTTTGAGGTTCAGACAATGAGCACATTTTTCAATTGGCTAAGCGATTTGCTGCTGTTCTCTGAGTACCCAACGCTCTCCCATAAACGTGTCCCATGGCCTCCGGAAAAACCAACTCACCACTGTTACAGAGTCGAACAAAGGCGGAGACGCATTCGGGATCAAAGTGTGTGCCGCTGCCCTCAACAATCACTTGCAACGCGCGTTCTTGAGACCAGGGCTCGCGATATGATCTTCGCGAGGTCAACGCATCGTACACGTCCGCAATGGCAAGGATTCTTGCGAGTTGTGAAATCTCTGTGCCTTTCAGCTTGTCCGGATACCCCGTCCCGTCCCATTTCTCGTGATGGTGCCGGATGACGGACAGCTCTTCGGTCATAAAGCCAATATATTTACAAATCTCGTAACCTATCACAGGATGATGCTCGATCACAATTCTCTCGTCCGCATCCAACTTTCCCGGTTTATTCAGGATCTCGCCAGGAATCTGTATTTTCCCTACATCGTGAATGAGACCGCCCCGAGCCAGGGCTCGCATTAGTTCGGAATCCAGATTCATGGCCTGAGCCAGTTGCAATCCGTACATGGCTACACGGTAATTATGACCGGCCGTATATTCATCTTTGGTCTCTGTGGCGACAATCAGATTTCGCATGCTGCTGGAGATGCTAATGCGAAGTTGATCCAAAGAAGGATACCCGTCCACCTGATGAAATGTTTGAGTTATAGATACGTTCGACCGATACTGAGCTATAATTCCAAACAACAGCATTAAGGCCGACACTGCGAGGATTGCATGATACAGCCACCAGGCCAAAGTCCACATCATGGTTGTAACCATGACACATTCGGTGATGGTAAGCAGAACGGAACCAAATACGATAGACGCATGCAAAGGAAATTTGACTAACCGAAACTGCTGAAAATATCTCTTGGCCGCCCAAAGATACAGGAAGACTGTGAGAAACGCCATCAGATAATTCAATGGCGTGAAATCGATGCGAATGAAGTTGGAAATGCTGGGATAGATAAGAGCCGCAATATTCATCAGGATGATAATGGTCACCCAACCGACGACAATACTCCTCCGATATTTCGACACAATGCGGATAATAGAGTGGTCAGATGATAAGGTCGAGAGAAAAATCCAGACTGCGCACGTTGTCATCGCGACTTGTGAGGAAACACCTGCCAAGTGGTGTTGATCAGCAACAATGAACCCAGGGGTCGAAATTGCGTGAATCAGAAAAAAGCCATTTAGAGATAAGATAGCTAATGCCAGCATGAGCGCACTCATATCCCGAAGTCGAATCCCCGTCCAGCCAACGGCTATAGCACTGACGGCCAAGGCAAGGAGTGTCGGAGAAATAACGTAAAAGTGGAAACGGGGGAGATCCCACATGGTACTATGTCCAGGGAACGTTATAAGATAGACATACCCCAGAAGAAGAACGACAGTGGTTATAGACATGGTTATGACTAGAGCGCGAGGTGAACGTGGCATCATCATTCCAACTTTCCAATATAAGCTAACTTCCTGCCAGTATGTTCATGATTCGATACCAACCATGTCGAATCCTGCTAGCGATCGGATCAAGGGGCATCCCAAGTGTGGTGCCCTTTAATTTTGCCGATAAACTCGTTAAGCTGAACCATACCATAAGTTAGGCGAAATTTTTGACCTTTTCCCCTTGCAGGGCGAGGAAAGTTGCCCTGGAGGAGGCGAAGCACAACCGAAGATGAGACTAGAAAAATCCTTGCTCCTTCATACTACAGAAGCGGTCTTTGCCGACGATCACATGGACGAGTACGTCGATGCCGACAATCGTTCCTGCTTCCGCCAGACGTTTCGTTAGCTCAATGTCTTCCGATGAAGGAGTAGGGACGCCGCTTGGATGATTGTGAACGCAGATGATGGTCGCCGCCGCCAGCTTGATGGCTAAGCGCACGAATTGACCGGCCACTCGGAGTGGTTGGACATGATGAGAACGACCTTCGGTTTTGGCCGCGATATGCTCGGCGAGGCACTGCAATTTCTGGAATCCAGAGAGGTGCGTTTGTTCTGAGCAGATGCGAAGCCTCGGTTCACGCGGGTTGAATGAACAAACGGCAACAACATGAAGGAGCTGCCGGCTGTGCAATTGACTTATGTATGTATTGAAAGAAAGACCAGCCCTAGTTATCGGGCTGGTCTTTCCGCTTTCAATGGTTTGTCTTTACGTTACGGAGAACCGTATCACAAAAGATTTCGCCTTAGCGATTTTACGGTGAAACACATCGTAAATGATTTCGCTCCAGGTGCTGATCAAAAGACTTTGTGCTTGTGTGACAAACAATCATACCCTTTTGCTCACTTCAAAGCGGCAGCCTGCAACCACCCGAATCTGCTATTTCGAAAAAAATAAGCAAGGTTCCAGTTAACTCCGAACTTATCAGTCAACGCAGCCACAAGTGCGCCAAAAAAAGGTCTTTTGCAGTTCGGAGTCAACTTTTCCGTCAGCCTTAAATATTTCGTAAACATTCCTGATGGTTGTCCAACGTAAGCGGTTTTCCTCTGATTTATCAGCCTTCCGACATCCGGCTTTCTATTTCTGCAGTCTGCCTGGACTCCATCATCATAAAGACCCAATAGAAGATACCCGCCGTCAACAAACTGATAAACGCAGTGGAAAGATACGGAGCCCAAAACTCGACCAAGAGACCGCCCAATGCCCCCAATCCCCATGCCACGAACGGTTTGGTTCTCATGCTGTCGGTAATGTCGGCGTTTTTTCTGTAGATGATTTGATCGACGATAATGACAGCGCCGATAGGAGGAACAATGATCCCCAGTAACGATAACCAGTCGATGAAGTGATTCCACGCTCCGGATAATGCAAGTACGGTGCCAATCGCGCCAATGACCAGAGCTGTTTTTCTCATTTTCTTATGCAGTAAATTCGACCAGCCTACGGATGCGTTATAGAGACAATGGGAGCATACACTGCCCAAATTAAGGAAAAGAAGGATAACCGCCAGAATGGATACTGCCCCGCCTTTGGAAGCGATATATTGAAAGAAATCGGAACTTGTGTCTGATAATGCTGCTGCTGTTATAAGTCCTCCGAACACCATGGCGATCATGTTGGACACGGGAAAGGCGGTGAAAGTCGCCCATACGGATTCTTTAGCGTTTCTGGACCAGCGATTAAAGTCCGCGGCCATCGTGCCCGAATCGGCAAACAAAGCGACAACCATCGTAACCGCAACACCGAACGATAACGCACCGCTTCCATTGAATTGTAAAATGGAAGTCCAATCGGTACGGGAGATCGCATCGTTCACTCCCCATAAACCGATAATGAAAAAGAACGGAGCGGAAATAGCGCCGATATAGGTTAACGCTTTAACCCCAATGATTGTAACCAAAATGTACAGGATACCCGCCAGCAGGGTGATGGCGAAGGTGCTCGAGCCGAACGCCGAATGCATGCTGCTGCCCGTTAATCCGGTCTGAACCGCAAACCATCCGATGACCAGCGTGGAAAGCAGCCCGGACACAAGGATGGAACCCTTTTTGCCGAACGTAATGGAAGCCTGCATACTGAAGTTATAGCCCTTTTTCGTTGACAAATAACCCAAAATGCCTACGTAAGCGAATAAAATCAGATTTCCCAGCAGGATGGCAAGCATTCCTTTTATAAAGCCCAAACCGGAAACGATAGTTGCTCCGGTGACGGTTCCCGTCATGATCATCGGGAATCCGACCCAAACTAACGATACGGATAAAAGCCCTTTTCTTGCGTGAACAGGTACCGGCGAGCTTTCGTATTCTTCCTCCAACAATGCCTGGTCTTTCTTGCTCATTGGCCCATCCCCTTTGTCCCTACATATTTTCTAAAGCTCGAATCACATGCTCCGACGAAGATACGCTCCCGAAAACTCCCCCTTGCATGGTAACCATTTTTAAAGCCGCCAAGTGATTGTCATAGTCGGTAGCTCCTGTACAGTCCTCTAGAATGAGGCATTCATAACCTCTATCGTTGGCCTCTCTCATCGTGGTGTGAACGCAAACATCCGTTGTGATACCGGTTAAAATGAGATTCGTAATGCCCAAGGTGCGAAGAATCAGATCCAGATCCGTTGCATAGAAGCTTCCTTTTCCGGGTTTATCGATGATGATTTCGTTCTCCAGCGGTTGGAGCTCCTCGATAATTTGCCAGCCCTTCTCCCCGCGTACCAGGATTCTCCCCATTGGCCCCTGTGAGCCGATTTCCGCGCCGATTTGTTTGCTTCTCCATCGTTTATTTGCCGGCAGATCGGACAGGTCCGGCCGATGTCCTTCACGGGTATGAATAACGGTAAAACCTTCAATCTTTCTGACTGTGTCAAGCAGCCGCCGAATCGGTTGTATGGCCCGGCGGGTCAAGGACAAGTCATATCCCATTTGATCGACATATCCGCCTTTGCCGCAAAAATCGGTTTGCATATCGATGATTAGGAGTGCCGTTTTTCGGGGATCAAAATGACCGTTATAAGGCCATGAATACGGGTTAGCTTGGATGAACATCTTGGATCGACCCTTCCTGGGATTATTGGATGACCGTCTTCAATTTTTCGACCATATTCGTGAGTTTCTCGATGGCCGAGGAGAACTCCTCAAAGACGGAATTGTATTCGGACGTTACTTTCCTGACGTGGTCAGTCTCCGCTTCGTTCGCTTTCGATGTGCTTTCAATTTTTTCGACGATCGAAATGACGGACAGCGATTCGGTGGATATGCTCTGAACGGCATTCGTAACGGCTTCGATTTGTGCCATCAAGCTGTTCGAGGTTTGCAGCAAATGCTCGAATTTTTGTCCGGCATCCATCACCAAAGAAATACTGGCGGAGGTTTCGTCCGATACTTCCTCCATTGCGCGGATGGAATGTTCAGTTTGCAATTGGATGCTGCCGACGAATTCCGAAATTTGCTGTGTCGATGCTTCGGACTGCGAAGCTAATTTGCGAATCTCGCTCGCTACGACTGCAAAGCCCCGTCCGTGCTCTCCAGCTCTCGCCGCTTCGATTGAAGCGTTCAAGGCGAGCAAATTGGTCTGTCCGGAAATATCGGTGATGATTTTGACAATCTCTTTAATTTTCTCCGAGTATTCGCCTAATTCCCGGATGGACTCCGACGATTTGACAACGATACCGTTCAGCTTGTCCATCTGATTCACAATCTGCTGTATGGATTCGTGACCCCGGGTCGATTCATCCAACATATCGTAGGAAAAGGAGGTTGCCGTTTCCGAAGTGGCTGCGATCTCCTGAATGCTGGAGACAATACTTTTAACGGAATTCAATCCGATCTCGGTATCGCCGCTCTGTCTTTGAACCTGCTCTGAAATATTATTGATCGTTGCTGCGACCTGCTTGCTCATATCCGTACTGATTCGTGAAAAATTGGCAACGTTATGACTCACTTCCGAAAGCTGTTCGGAAACCGCCGTAACCTCCGAAACGATGTTCTCCAGGAATCCTTTCCGATTGTCGACCTCGCTGATCAAATTTTTGATTTCTGCCGCTCTACGGTTCGTTACGAACAAATAGAAACTGATTCCCACGGCAATAAGCAGCAGCATGGCTGGAAGGAAGATCCATAGATTGTTCTTTTCGTTGCTGATGAATTGCTTGGTCGGATAGAAAACGACCTTCCACTGCCTGTCGCCTACCGTTAACGATTTTTCATAAGAATATTTCAAGTTTTTAACATCCGGTTCACCGGTAATGACGAAACTTGAATTCTCGGAATCGTAATTGCCGAAAAAGCTGTTTTCAGGGGCACTGGTTTCATCGTAGATCGCAAAATCGATATGGTAGTTCACTTTGTTGATCGACTCGTTGATGATGTTGGAAATCTTGAATACGCTCAGCAAACACCCGAGTATGTCGTTGCTGTTCGGTTTCTGTCCTGCGGCCGTATTGGCATAGACGGGCAAAAACATTAAAAATCCGTACTCGTCCCCTTTGTCCTGGACAAGCTTTACCCGTTCCGTCGTTGCAATATTCCCGGATTTTACGGCGCTATCAATTGCCGACTGTCGCTGAGGGTTTGAATATAAATCGAAGCCGAGCGCCTTTTCATTGGCTTTGAATGGCTCCACGTAAGTCACAGGATAATATTGCGGTCTGTGGTTCGACGGAATGGAAGTGCCGTCTGCTTTTTTCTCGGTGATTTGAAAACCGTTGGATAATTCTTTTTGAATGGTTTTTTCAAAAGAGTCCCGCTGTTGGTCTGTAATGCGCGGGGCCCACTCGAGAGCCGAAATTCCGGAATTTTTGGATAAAGCCCGATTGACGAATGCGGTAAACCGGCTGCTGTCGATCTTGTCCTTCGTGTTGTAATAATCGCCGAGTGACAGCAGCACCTCAACGTATTTGTCGATCCCCTTCTGAACGGTTCCCGTAAGAATGTCGGACTGCAATTTCAGCTTGTCCTCAATTTTTGTTGTTTCCGATTTATACAAATAGACGGCAAGGAACGCGGAAAGCAGAATTCCAACTGTAATGGAGATGACTACGGGTAAATAAGTTTTTTTGAAACGAATCGGAGTTTTCTTCAACTGCAGCTTTTTCATTGGTCCACAACCTCCATCATGATTGAAAAACAAAAAAAGCTGCGCCGTAATGACGCAGCTTCCACGCCCGAAAATGCAAAGTCAGATCTAAGCTGATGATTAGATCCAATAATGGCAACTCGGCGATCATAGTCTGTTAGGACCTTAGACCCGTGGCTTTGCGTCCCAATTTTTCAATTGGTTTGCCTTTTTCATAAATTGTTTATCTACTGGAATTTATTATACAAAGAAGGTTAAATAAATCAACAAGAAAATACAAAATCAGCCAAGTCGGGATGTCGGTTGATGTGAAATCGACACGTCTGCCCTAGTCCGAACGATAATATTCATCATACCTTGCGTTAATCATTCGAAAATACTTGCGTTCTAAAATTGGGAAGGAATCTATCAATCACATAACTTAGATTCTAATCTCGCTGCGTATCTATTACATCATGAGTAAGGAGGAGGATACATATGAAAAAAAACTTGATGAACCGCGCGCTGCTCGTTTGCCTCGCTTTATTCATGCTGGCCGCATCGTTCGTCCCCAATGGAACGGCGCAGGCGGAAGGGGCCGATCTGGGAGCTGCGAGCTTGCAGCGGATCGGCGAAATCGCGGACCCTTCGAAGCCGCCGGCCGACAAGCTGGTATTGGCCGTCATCGGCGATTATGGGGACTGCTACCGTAATTGCGAACACGAGCAAGCCGTGGCGGATCTCGTCCATTCCTGGAATCCCGGAGCCATACTGACCGTTGGGGACAATTCGTACCGGCTGGGTACGGTTGATGAAGTGGAAGCCGATCAGAAGCCCTATTGGACGGATATTGCCGCCGGCCGGTTCTTCCCGATTTACGGCAATCACGATTACGGAAACGGCTGTTCCCCGGATAGCCTGAAACCGAGTCTGGATTATTTTAAAATCCCCGCTTCCTACGTCGCCGGTTTCGGCAACGGGCTGGTCGATTTCATAAATCCGGATGTCAACTGCAACATGTCCAGCCAAACCGGCGCCCAACCGGCTATATTCGATGCTTACAAAAATACCGTCAACGAAAGCTCCGCAAACGCGAAGTGGGTGTTGACGGGCGGGCATCAACCGATCTTCTCTTCCGGCCAAGCCGGGAATAACCTCAATCGGCGCTGGCTGATGACTCCAGGTGTCGACCTGCTGCTGCAAGGTCACGATCATCATGCAGAGCATATCGTTACGCCGGAAGGGTATAACGAAGTCATTACGGGCAACGGCGGCCAGGGATTAACTCCGCTATTCCCTCCCGTTCCGGGCAGCATGTTCCGCGACAACTCGGAATATGGAGCGGTCCGTCTCACAATTACACCTGAAACGTTGACGGTGGATTACGTCAATATTCCGGGAACCGTCGTCTACTCCTTCACGTTGAAGAAAGATCCGTTTACGAAGAAAGCTTATGTAGCCAGCCGGACGGACTGGCAGGATCCGAATCCGAACCCCGGCGACAGTCAGGCGACAGGGGACAAAACGGTATCCATGGCGTTCGGGGAAGACAACGAGTATAAGAACGGATTGGACTGGTTTCCGTACGAAAGCGGACCTGCGCATGAGATCGAAATCGATGGAAGAACCGCATTGCAGCTCGATCGCAGCGCATTCGGCACCGCCAACAATTTGTATATGAAAATCGACGATGAACGTATGTACGGCGGGCCGTACAAAGCCACCGCGTCGATCGAATACCGGTCGCCTGTTGCCGGATCGTTCGTGCTGCAGTACGAATCCGCGGCTACGGGAGCCACGTACCAGAGCACCGCAAGAGTCAGTATAAAGGCCGATCAGGTCGATAAGTGGCAGACCGTTACGTTGGACATGCCCGGAGCTAGGTTCACGAATCGCCAAAACGGGGGGGCCGATATGCGCATCGTAGCGGCCAATAAACTTCCGCTAATCATCAGCTCCATGAAGATCGACGCCACGCCGGAAAAGCTCCCTGTCACCTTGTGGGCAATCCGAATTCAAACCATCGATCCTATGAAAGCGGGCGAGACGAGCCAGACTGTCGTCAAAGCGACTTATAGCGATTTTTCGACCGAGTTGGTGACGGAAGGACTTACCTTTACGAGCAGCGATACCGAAGTTGCATCCGTAGACAAAACTAGCGGTATGATTACCGCGCTGCGTCCAGGAGATACGGTCATCACCGCCGAATATGGCGGTGTGCAGGATCAATACCATTTGACCGTCAAGGATTCGGTTCCTCCGACGACGACATTGACCCTAGATGGCACGCTTTTGAGAGACGGTTCCTACCTGCACGAGGCCATCGTTCGTCTTGCGGCGGTGGACGATTATTCTGGCGTGGAGAAAATCGAGTACAGCTTGGATCGCGGAAATACGTGGAATCTCTATACCGGATCTTTTGCGCTGAACCAAGACGCCATCCTCGATATTCAATTCCATGCTATTGACAAAGCGGGGAATGTCGAGCTTCCGCAAACGCAAACCGTCAAGGTGACATCCGCAACGATCGCGAACCTGCGAGCCTCGTACAGAACGAATCCTTCGGGCAAAAGGGAACTCAGGAATCCGTCGTCAGCCACATCGACAACGTGGAGAAGACTTTCCGGCAAGCGGTCGTATTCAGAGATCAAGGCAAAGCGGATCAAGCCGCCTTCTTTGAGGCTAAAGGGTACGATTCCCTGAAGCAGCTAAGCGACAAGATCGAAAAATTTTCGGACGAACAAGCTAACCCGGCACTAAAATCCGAACTTCTCATCTTCATTCATTACATGATCGATCACAAAACGATCAAGCTTCCAATTGTTTAAACGGGTAGTGTTAGAAACGCGATAAGGCTTAGGCGATTTCACCTAAGCCTTTATTCACGGCGGACGCTGATTATTTGCAGGCGACTTTCACTGCGGTGATCGGAAAGTATGGGAATTGGGATGCTTATTTTGAAAAGGAGCATAATATGACGCCGAAGATGAGGGTGCGGATTCGGGAGTATTGTTTGGTTGCAGCTTTAAACGCATCACGTGACGGCGGCTTCCCGCAGTACCGACTTCAATAAACCCAAGCTCTCTGAATTGCGGAACAAAACCCATGAACCGGTAACTCGGAGAATCGGGAGCAACAGGATAGGCTTCCAGTACTGTTGCTCCTTTGACGTGAATGTTCGACGGCCGCTTGAATCAGCTGCTTCATAACTCCATGTCCACGATATTCCCGAGATACATAGAAACAAACCAAGGACCAGACACGATCCGGATTCTCATTCGGTTCATGCAAGCCCCCAAGATCGCGGTAAGTCGAACGCGGCGCAATCGAGCACCAAGCTACCGGTCTATCTCCTGCATACCCCAATAGACCTACGGGGACATTATCTTGCACCATTTTCCGCATGGCAGCTTTTTTGGTTTCTTTATTTTTGCGGTCCTCAGAGTTCCCGCGCCAAACCATGCACCAGCAATTTTTAGGCCCTCCCCTGCTCTCAAAAAGCTTCTCGAAATCCGGCCAACGATTTTGATCGACTTCAAAGAAAACAACGTTCTCAATTGGATTGGAAGTTTCCATAATTACCCCATTCATATAATCGGATTTAATGCTCAATAAAAAACTTTGGCGCGGAGGAGATCGAGCGCACGTTCGATCTCCTTCATTTCGTCAGGGGAGATAGCTCCGACGCGTTCGGCGAACCGCGCTTCGATGCGTTGAAAAGCATCGTTCATCATCGCTTCCCCTTTGGCGGAAAGGCGAATGAATTGCTTGCGCCGGTCTTCGTTATCGGCAACCTTTTCACACAATTGTTTCTCGCTTAATTTTTTCAGCTCGCGGCTCGTATTTGGCATGGACATATGCATGCAATCGCTGATTTCACTGAGCGTAACAGGCTGACTGACGGCAATGTATTGAAGAATTTTATATTGAACAAGCGTGATCGCCTCGGATCGGACTTCTTTTGCCATTTCATTCGTCATTTCATGGACGGAGACCGTAAAGGCCACAAATTTACGAAACAGAGCATTGCTGTCCACAACATCACCTCTTACCGACACATTAGCAAAACAATTGTCACAAAACAATTATCATTTGACAACTATGAAGCGGGCATGCTACTTTTTACTTATCAATCGATAAGTAAAGGGGCCCATATAATGAAAACACTCGTTATTTTCACGCATCCGAATCATCAGAGCTTAAGCTATGCATTTTTGCAGGAGGTCATTCGAGGATGCAAGGATAACGCCAATATAGAAGAGATAAAAGTAGTTGATTTATATGAGGAGGTTCAACCCGGTACTCGTCTCAATGAAAGCAAGCGCCGAAGAGATATGCATATCGACCCGTCTCTCGCCAAATATCGAGATCAGGTAAAGTGGGCCGACAAAATCGTTTTTGTTTACCCGATCTGGTGGGGGCGCCCTCCGGCTATGCTCCTGGGGTATATAGATCAAATGTTTGCTTCGGGATTTGCTTATAAGGAGAAGGGCGGGCTTTTGCCGGAGGGACTTCTGAAGGGGAAGTCGGTCGTTTGCGTTTCTACGATGAAGGGGCCGACGTATTATCCGCTGTTTTGGCTCAATAACGCTCACAAAGTGTTGATGCGAAAAGCGCTCTTTCAATTTGTAGGCATCAAAAAAGTGAAGTTTTTTGAGTTCGGCAGCATGGAGAGCCCGAAGGGGAGACAAGGGGAGAAGCTGCAAAAAGTTTATCGCTATTTCAAAACGGTAGGTCGGTAATCGTCCCGTACAAATATCTTGACAATATTCTAGTTACCCGATAGGATTAAAGCAATTGACTGACCAGTCAATCGAGGGGTGATGAGATATTCCTACATCTGATTCAGATGTTCAGTATAACGGCGAGCGTAGAAGGCAGCTGATGAACATCGCTTTGAAGCGCTTCGCAGTCGACGGATACCATGCCACCAAAATATCCGATATCGTCGGGGATGCGGGCGTAGCACAAGGTACGTTTTACTGGTATTTCAAAAGTAAGGAGGCCATCTTCCTTGAAATCATCAAGGAGGGGCGGGAGCAATTGCTTGCCGTTATTTCTCGGGGCTATCGTCGGGATGCAGGAACCGTTCTTGATATGGTGCAGGCGTCGGAAGCCATGCTGTGCAGGTTATTCCTCTTTGCCGAAGCTAACCGATATTTAATGGAATTGCTGCTTGGAAGGAAGGCGGCAAGCGACTTGATCAATCAGGCTATTGCAGATACCCGCATGGCGATGGAAAACGCGTTTCTGCTCAACATCGAGCGGGCGATTGAACTGAGGATGCTTCCGGAAGCCATTGATACGAGGCTGAGATCATCGCTCCTCATGAGCCTCATCGAGGGCGTCATTTCACGTTGGCTGTTCGAGTCCATGTTCCCGGGCAACGGGGTTGAAGGCAAGACGGCTCAGCAGCTCGCGGCCGAGACGGCCAAATTTGAATTTTTTGGGTTGCTCGGTATTTAATGTGGTGCTTTGGAGATCATGAAAACAAATATAAAGATGGCAAGGAGAGAGAACCAATGCTTAGAAAGTCAAAGGGTTTAACGATTATGGCGCTTTTGCTCGTCTTCATTCTGGCGATTGCAGGCTGCGGTACGAAAGCCGGCACAGACGGCAATCGTGCTGCGGGGACGCCGGCAGCCGGCGATAGCGGAGCAGCCAAGGCGGACAATCTGCTTGCCAAAGTGAAGAGCTCCGGCACCTTGAAAGTAGGACTCATGGGGACTTACGCTCCGTATAACTTTCTGAACGATAAGAAAGAAATCGACGGTTTCGACGCGGATATCGCCAAAGAAATCGCCAAACGTCTCGGAGTCAAAGTCGAATTTGCCCCTCAAGAGTTTTCGGCGTTGATCCCTAGCCTGCAAGCCGGCAAAATCGATGCGATCATCAGTCAGGTAACGATTACGGATGAACGCAAACAGCAGATTGATTTTACGCAGCCTTATATTACGAATGAAGTGAAAATCATCGTTCGCCAAGACAACAACACGATCACGAAGCTTGAGGATTTCAAAGGGAAAAATATCGGCGTAGGCCTCGGGACGAACGACGAAGCTTATTTGCGCAACGAGGTTCTGCCCAAAGTCGGCAATTTTACGATCAAAACGTACGATGATGTCATTACTTCGCTTCAAGACTTGAACGCAGGCCGTATCGACGCCACCATCAACAACCTGTACGCTTTGAAGCCGATCGTAGACAAGAACGGGTTCAAGATCAAAGCCGTTGGTCAAGCCATCAAAGCCGACAAGGCAGGAGTCGCGGTCCGCAAAAACAACCCGGAATTTCTGGCCGCACTCGATAAAGCGTTGACGGATATGAAGGCGGACGGGACCTACAACACCATCTTCAAAAAATGGTTCGGCGAGGAACCCCCAGCGCAATAACATGCGAGGCTGGACAAAAGGCTATGACTGATTTCGAGTCATAGCCTTCCTAATCTAACAGCGGAATCGGAAAGGAATTCGGTTGTATGAGTTTGGTTTTGGAGAACGGATTCTTTTTGCTCAAGGGCGCCTACTATACGCTGCTTATCACGATCGTTTCGATTTTGTTCGGACTGATTATCGGGGTTGTAGTTGCCTTGGCCAGATTGAAAGGCAACGCTCCGCTCAGATGGCTGGCGCGCACTTATGTGTCCATCATTCGCGGCACGCCGACCCTCGTGCAAATTATTATTGTTTATTACGGGCTTGTCGATTACGGTATCACCTTGGGTCCGTTAACCGCAGCTTATGTGGCGCTCAGCATCAATGTGGGGGCTTATTTATCGGAGACCGTACGCGGCGCGATTTTGTCCATTCCGAGAGGACAGACCGAGGCGGCTTACGCAACGGGAATGACGCCCTGGCAGACGTATAGAAGGATCGTGCTGCCGCAAGCGGCCCGTGTGGCCATCGCGCCGATGGGCAACACCTTTATCGGCATGCTCAAAGAAACGTCGCTCGTCTCCGTCATTACGGTCACCGAATTGCTTCGGTCCGCGCAATTGCTGATAGCTCAGTACTATGTCAACATGCCCTTTTACCTAGGGATTGCCGTTATGTACTGGGTGATGAGCACTGTTTTTGCGGCTATATTAGAGGCGATTGAGAAGCGGTTATCCAGAGCATATTGAAGTTGGGACGTGGTACGAACATGATACAAACGATCGGGCTGTCGAAAGCTTTTCACGGAGCGGAAGTGCTGAAAAATATCAATCTGCAGGTAGCCAAAAGCGAAATCGTCGTTCTGCTCGGGCCGAGCGGCTCCGGAAAAAGCACGCTGCTTCGCTGCTTGAACGGCTTGGAGGAGCCCACTGGCGGTGCGGTCGAGTTGAACGGGATTCGGGTTGACGCAGCGATGAAAGTTCGGGAAAAGCGCAGCAGATACCGGGAAATCAGGAAGCATACCGGAATGGTGTTTCAGCAGTTCAATCTGTATCCGCATAAGACGGCGCTCGAAAACGTGATTGAAGCGCTGCTCACCGTCAAGAAGATGCCAAAACATCAAGCTGTGCAGATCGGGGAACGGCTGCTCGAACGGGTCGGACTGGCCGGCAAAAAGGACGCTTATCCATCCCGGCTATCGGGCGGCCAGCAGCAAAGAGTCGCTATCGCCCGGGCGCTGGCTATGGAGCCGGACATTATGCTATTCGACGAGCCGACATCGGCGCTGGATCCGGAGCTTGTCGGGGAAGTGCTCGATGTCATGCGGGAGCTGGCCAAGGAAGGCATGACCATGATGGTCGTGACGCACGAGATGAAGTTTGCGCGCCAGGTCGCAAACCGTATCGTGTTTATGGACGAAGGGACGATTGTAGAAGAAGCGCCGCCGGAAGCATTTTTCCGGGAGCCTGCAACCGAACGAGCCAAAAAATTTCTGAATCAGCTGAGCGATCATTGAATTGAAGGGTAGGGATGTAAAATGATAGTAACGACAACATGGCAGGGCAAACGAGCTTTTACTTCCGTTGGAGATTCCGGATACCCGGTCGGCATGGATGCGACGGCCGCGTACGGAGGCGACGGTAAAGGAGCGACTCCGATGGAGCTGGTGCTGGCGGGTTTAGCCGGCTGTATCGGGATTGACGTTACGATGATTTTGAACCGTTTTCTGGAATCGATCCGGCATATGGAGATTGTAGCCGACGGCGCGCGGAAAGAAGAAATGCCCACCGGGTTTACGGCAATCGAGCTGACGTTCAAGGTGGACGGCGATATTGAAGGTTTTCGCATTTGGAAGGCGATTGAGTTGGGCCACAAGAAGTACTGCGCGGTATCGGATTCGTTAAAAGCCGACATACGCTATAAGGTCGTTTTGAACGGGGAAGAAGTTCCTCAAGCTTAAACCGTCGTTCGACGAAAATGGAAGGGGCTGCCGCGGCAGCCCCTCCATAGCGGTTCGACGTTCTTCTCCGTCCTGGGCGATGATGTCGGGCACCTGAACCGAATGCTGCAACAAGTAGTGCAGCGGTAAAGTACTACTTTGCTACGATGTCCGGGTTGGCGAGCAGAATGGTTTCGGCGGTCTCCCACAGTCTCGGGAGGAATTGAAGGGCGACCTCGGCGCGGCGGATGAAGTCGCTAGTTGAGGTGATGCCGAGATCGGCGATGACTGCGTCGAAGGCAGGAGCGAGTGCGCGTTGCAGGTCCGGCGGGGCGTCTGCGGCTAAAATTTTATGGCAGCGGGCAAAAGTGGCGACGATCCAGAAAACCGCTTCGCGGTGATGGCCGGTCCGGATAAGGTCACGGCTTCCGTCGATGGCGATCGGCCGTGCTGCGGCGGTGATGTCGGTGCTGAAGAAGAACGGCGTTTTGGCTGCGGCCGCCGCGGCGTCGAACGTTCGGGCGAGCTCGTCAAGGTGATGTTCGACGCGCTGCGGGGTCAGGTGGGAGCAGCCGAGCAGCTGCAGCAGCTCTAGGTAGAAGTCGGCGTGGCCATATTCCATAAGCACGTCGCGCGCGGCGAGGTAGCGCAGCCGGACAGTAGGGTTGCGAAGCGCAGCGACAAGGATGAGGTGCGTGGTCACGCCGGTCGGGAACAGCCACGACGTCACCAGATCGTGCAGCGGTGCAGAGGTGTCGATAGCTCGCAGCCCGGTTTCGATTTTGTGGCGAACGTTCTCGCAGCGGCGGCGCACCCAGCTCAGTTCGGCAAATTGGCGGGATACCTCCGCTTGAAGTTTGCGGAGATGTCCGGTAGGATCGGAAATGATCGTGTTCACCCGGAAGCTGCCTGCCAGGTGATAGGACGTCAGCACTTCCTCGGCCGAGACAAGCTCATTCCAGGACAAATACGTGACCTCCACCAGCGTGCCGCGGTAGATGAACTTCCCCAGCTTGAGCGGAGGTTTGGCCGCTGCGGTAACGATCACGACGTCGATATCGGAGGCGGGGGACAACTCCGCGTCATCCGGCAGCGCTATCGTTGAACCGCTGAAATACGCACCTCGGAAATCAGCCTCCAGGCTGGCATGCTGCATAACCCATTCAGCCGCTTCAGCTCGGGCACAACCGACTCTCATAAACAACACCCTCCATCCATTCGCTTTGACGTATTCATTATAGGCATCATTACGCAAATATTGGTAGTCTGGTCATTTTCTGAAATTTGCGTTATGATAAAAATGTAAAGGAGCCCGAGGGCTCCTTTTCTGCTGCTCGCTTATTTGCTTAGCCTGAACGACTGCTTCTGTTTTTGCAGGATAATCATGTTGTAAACCACGTAGTAAGCGAACATGATCAGCATGAGTCCGGCCGTCCAGCCGCCGGCCATCGCCTGTAAGCGGTCCAATCCTCCGCCGGAAGTTGTTGTGAATATACCGTAAATGCGATAAATGAGCCGGCCGAAAAACAACAAGGTGACGATGCCGCCGATCCACGTGTTCGGCCGATAATGCCAGCTTCCGTTACGCTGTTCGAACCGGGTCAAGGACGCCCCAACATAAGCGAGGCTGACGCCGAACAGAATGCCGATTGCGTCCGAGATGAGGCTAATGGGATGTAAGCCGCCCACGATCAGGAACAATAAGCCGATGACGGAGAGGACGATGATCGTTGTCCCCATTTTCCCCGGGTTCAGCTGCTGCCATCCGAAGCTTCGGCGCACGCGCAGGTAGATTCTGTATAGAATAAAGATGCCTAAGAGAATGGGAATAATGGTCTGAAGCTGCATGGTTCAGTTTCCTCCTTGTCGATTATGCTCGTAACGGTTCCTATGTTACCTCTTTTGCAGCAATCGAACGACTAACCGGAGATACAATCTTATAAAGCAAAATCTCTATCTGCAGATAGAGATTTTGCGCAGGCTTTGATTTTGCGGCCCCCGCCGCATAAAATGGATGTACAAATACGGCGTTTGCGGGGGGAATGGGATGGCTCCGAGGGATTTTCGATCGTTTGGAAGGCCGCTGGCAGGCGCCGTGACCCTCTTTTTTATCATGAATGTGCTCAAATTGTTTATCGGGCCCCCTCCCAGAATCGGACTGCATCTCTTGATCTGGGCCACATGTTCCGGCATTCTGTTTTTCCCGAAGCCATGGTGGACAAGATTGCGCGTATTCGTCACGCTTTGTATCCTTACGGCGGAGTGCGCGGCTGCTCTTGTCCTTTATCAAGAAATCAAGCTCGTATACTTTGTGGCCATTTGCCTGCTTGGCACCGCAATTCGCCTGTCGTTGTCCAGAACGCCCATTCCGGCAATCGTGGCGATGTCGGTGACGGCAATTCTCTATATCCAATTTGGCCGCAACGACCTGATCAGTATTTTGTCGTTCCTCTTGCTGACTGTTGTTTTATTCTTGAATATTCGCAACCGCATGCAAAGAAACGAAATGTACGAGCTGAACAAGCAGCATTTGGCGGAGCTGCAGGAGGCATACGATCAACTGCAGGATGCATCGGTAACGGCGATGCAGCATGCGGTTTTGGAGGAGAGAACGCGGATTGCGAGAGAAATTCACGATTCCGTGGGACATAGTTTGACTTCGTTAATCGTGCAGATGCAGGCTATGCGCTACATGATCAAAAACGATCCGGCGCAAGCGGAACAATCGCTGGAAGGAATGCTGGCGGTAGCCCGCCGAGGGCTGCAGGATATCCGGACTTCCGTTCATTCGTTGGCCGACGACCGGTCGGGATCGGGGCTGGCGCCTTTAAAAGCGCTGCTTTCCCGCATGGAAGCTTCGGCCTCTATTCGGTATACGTTTCACGCCAACATCAACGACGAAGATCTGGACGTCGACATGAACGGTATGGTGTTCAGAGTGTTGCAGGAAGCAGTCACCAATATCATTCGCCATTCCCGGGCTACCCAGGTGGACGTCAGCTTGACCAGACAGCCGGGGCATATCGTGATGCGTATCCGGGATAACGGTATTTTGCGATCCGCTGGCGGGATTAGCGAAGGGTTTGGTTTAAAGACGATGAAGACGAGGCTTGAAGAACGAGGCGGGCGTCTGCGCTATACGGTTCCGGAGCCGCACGGCTTCGAGCTTGTCGCGGAAATTCCGGCGGCCGATCCGGCTAGCCGGCAACATAGCGAAACGGAGGGATGAACGTGCCGCCCGGGGAGAAAATCAAAGTTCTGCTCGCCGACGATCAGACGATGATACGGCAAGGATTCGGGTATGTGATCGGCTTGCAAGCCGATATGATGCTCGTCGGCGAAGCTTTCGACGGGAAAGAAGCGGTCGACATGGCAATCGCCAGCCAGCCTGACGTCGTTCTTATGGACATCCAGATGCCGCGCATGACCGGGATTGAAGCGACCCAAGCCATTATGGCGCGGTTGCCGGCCACGAAAATCGTCATTTTAACTACGTTTGACGACCAGGAGTATATAGTTCAAGGGATTCGGGCGGGAGCGGTCGGCTATTTGCTGAAGGATGCGGAAGTGGAAGACATGCTGGAAGCCGTCCGTTCCGCCTTCCGCGGCGAAGCGGTATACAGAACGGGACTAGCGGCTCATGCCCTTTCCAAGGTAGTATCCGCCAGCTACATCGCGCCCGGAGCGGCCCCTAAACCGCTCGTATTGGAGCCACTAACGGAGCGGGAACAGGAAATTTTGCAAGAGATGGCGTACGGGCTTCGCAACGATCAGATCGCGCAAAAGCTGGTCATTAGCGAGGGAACGGTCAAGTCGCACGTTCACCGCATTTTGCAAAAATTCGGCTGCGAAGACCGGACGCAGGTCGTGGTCACGGCGCTGCGCAACGGTTTGGTGAAATAGCAGGACCACTCTAACCAGATGGCTTTATCGGTTAATCCCACACGCTTTCGAGTGGAAGTCCCCGTTCCGTGCGCGCAAGGTCAACAACCCGTTGGATAAAGGCAGTTTTAGCTCGCGTGTACCATTCAGGATCGGCACGGTATTGTTCGGCCAGTGTCCGTTTCAGATCGCCGTATTCCTTGACGAACTGCGGATGAGCGCGAAGATAATCGCGGAGTAGAAGCTCATTTCTTTCATAAAACCCCGTAAACGGGAGCACGTGCAAATGATGTGTGCGTTCGCCGGCTGACTCTTTAGCAAATAAATGTCGGCCCGCCATGCCTGTTTCTACGTACCGGTAACCCGAAGAGCTCAGCAAGTCAGCGTACACCGACTCCTTCTGCAAAGTATGAACGGCCGCGAACATGTCGATAATAGGTTTGGCTTCCTGGCCTGGGATCGAAGTGCTGCCGACGTGTTCGATGGCAGTGACATGCGGGCTCAGAATTTCGAGCAGACGGGCTTTCTCGTTCTCGAACGCGACAGACCATTCCGGACGGTAAGGCACTACTTGAACATCATAAGTCATCGATTCAGCCTCCTCAAATAAAGATTGCAGGGTGCGCCTAACAAGGATACCATAAGCAGCCCGGAACCGTGATGCCGCGTTCCGGGCTGCTTTTTCCATACAGAAATCATTCAGATATTCTTTATAAATTCCTCTCCTCGCGCTAAAGATTTGTTGGGTAACATGAGCATATACGAACGAAGGAGGAGGAAAGACATATCATGATGAAAGCCGTTCAGGAAAAGCTTCTGTTCTTAAATAAATTTTTACAAGATCCCAGGCACATAGGCAGCGTAACGCCGAGTTCGACGTGTTTGGCCAGAAAAATGACCGAACCGGTTCCGTGGAGCCGGATTGCGCATATCGCCGAACTCGGTGCGGGCACAGGCGCAATTACCAATTACATTCACGCGGCAAGAAGAAGCGATACGAGAGTGCTGCTGTTTGAAAAGGACGTTTCGATGCGCGAGCAATTGGCGGGGCGGTTCCCGGATTGCTCCTGCCACGAAGATGCAGCCGAGCTGCAGACAGCCATGCGGCGCGAGGGGATCGAGCAGCTCGATTGCATTCTGAGCGGGCTTCCGTTCTTCAACTTCCCGCAAGCTTTGCGTGAGCGGCTGATGGACCAAATCGCAGCTTCTCTCAAGCCTGGCGGTCTATTTATCGCATTCCAATATTCCCAACAGATGAGGAAACAGCTCGCCACCCGGTTTCATATCGAGCACGTGCATTTCGTTCCGCTCAATTTTCCGCCTGCTTTTGTGTACGTTTGCCGCAAAGGGGAGGGCTGACTATGAGTTATGAGTCTTTGCTGTCCCTCATTCATCATTTCGGCTACGCGGCGCTATTTTTTGCTTTATGGCTCGGGATCGTCGCATGCCGATTCCGGATGAAGTCGTGGTCATGACTGGGGGAGCCGTGACGGCGGGCGGGCTTCTGCAGCCGCTGCCTTCTTTTCTCTTGACGTACTTGGGGGTCGTTACCGGCTTGACGCTCGGTTATGTGTTGGGCCGGTGCGTGGGAACGCCGGTTGTGAACAGTCTGAGGCGCAAGAAAAAATTGAGCAAGTATATGGATTTATCGGAGACATGGGTGCAAAAATATGGTAGCTTTGCATTATGCATCAGCTATTTTTTTCCAGTGATTCGGCATGTCATGCCGTATGTGGTCCGCGTGAATAAAATGAGCTACGGACGCTACGCTCTTTTTTCCTATACAACGGGTCTGGTCTGGACGATTGCGTTCTTTACGGTCGGGCGTTATGTCGGCCACAGCGCGAAAGACGTCGGTTACCTCGTTTACGCGGAGGGGCTCCACTTCCTTTGGCTGCCGTTCGTCCTAATGGCCATCTTTCTTATTATGCGCAGGAGGAATGCATGTTGAGCAGGAGCGTATTAGTGGCGGACGACGATACCGAAATTCGGGATATCGTTCGCATTTATTTGAAAAACGAAGGATTCCGGGTGTTTGAAGCGGAGGATGGGGTGAAGGCGCTGGACATCCTCCGCCGCGAAACGGTGGATTTGGTGATCCTTGATGTCATGATGCCCAATCTGGACGGAATAAAAGCCTGCTTCAAAATCAGGGAAGAGTCCAGCATCCCGATCATTATGTTATCCGCCAAAGGGGAGGACATCGACAAAATCGCGGGGTTGACGACAGGCGCCGACGATTATGTCGCCAAGCCGTTCAATCCGCTGGAGCTGATCGCGAGGGTGAAGGCCCAGTTCCGCAGGCAGTCGCTGACCGGCAATAGCGGCGCTAAAGTCCCGGACGAATCGATCATTGAAATCAACGATCTGGTTATCAATAGGGACCGGCATAGCGTGACGGTACGCGGCCGGGAAGCAGCGCTTACCCCGATCGAGTTTTCGATTCTGGAGCTGATGGCGAGCCATCGCGGCCACGTTTTCAATGTGGAAAAGATTTACCAGAACGTATGGAAGGAGGACAAGTTCCTGTCCGATAATACGGTCATGGTCCACATTCGCAATATCCGGGAGAAGCTGGAGGAAAATCCGCGCGAACCGCAGTACATTAAAACCGTCTGGGGGGTAGGGTATAAGCTTGAATAAAACGTTCCTTGACGTTGTGAGCGGCAAAAAAAATATTCGCATCCGCATGTTTTGGACCGCGCTGCTCAGCTTTTTTCTTATGGTGAGCGTATCGTGGCTGCAAGCCAATTTGTCGATGAGCTTCGGCCTGCCGGCAACTTTTTGCTTTGGGTCTTCACGTTCCTGTTCTTCTTCTACTTGTTTACACGTCCGATCGTGCGGGATTTGCGGGAGCTGTCCGACGGTCTCATGTCTATCGCTCGAGGGGATCTGGATTATCGGGTGCCGGTTTCCAACCAGGACGAGCTCGGGGGCGTCGCCCGCAACATCAACTATATGGCCGAGCAGCTGCAAAGCATGATGGAGCGGGAGCGCACGATCGAGACGTCGAAGATGGAGCTGATTACGCATATTTCTCACGACTTGCGGACGCCGCTCACCAGCATCATCGGCTATTTGAATTTGCTCAAAAACGACGATTACCGGGATATCGAAGAGCATAAACGATATATTTTCAACGCTTTTAACAAATCGCAGCAGTTGAAAAAGCTGATTGACGATTTATTCGAGTATACCCGTTTGACGAGCGGCGAAGTGAATCTTTCCCCTCAGACCGTCGATCTAGGCGGCTTGCTCGAGCAAATCATCCTTGAATTCGAGCCGATCGCCCAAGAGCAGGCTCTGACCGTTGTGAAGATGTGGGAGCCTGCGGCGGTTGCGGCGAACATTGATACGGAGAAGTTCGTGCGGGCCGTCGATAACTTGCTGATGAACGCGCTCAAGTTTTCCGTTAAGCCCGGCGAAATCACGGTTCGGCTGTCGGAACGGGCGCACGGCATTTATTTGGCTGTGGAAAATCGGGGAAAGCCGATCACCCGCGAACAGGAGCAGCGTTTGTTCGAGCGGTTCTATAAAGCCGAGCCGTCGCGTTCGGACAGCGCCATGCCGCCGGGAGCCGGGTTAGGACTGTCGATCGCCAGAAACATCGTGGAACTGCACGGGGGACAGATGGGACTCCATCACGAGGACGGACATTATACGTTTTATCTCGAATTGCCCCGTATTGCCCCGCGCGCCGAGCCTTGCCGATAAAAGAAAGGACATGATATTCGGCCAATGAGGAGAACCTATTGTCGTTGAATCCCAATTCGCAACATTACCCGACAAAGGAGCTTTTCCATGAGGCCGCGCATCTGGCTATATTTTCTTATCCCTGTCGTATTGCTCGGAGCGGTCGGCATCGCCGTAACCTGGCGGGAGCCGGAATACGCCTATTTGCCGCCGCGGGACAAAGTTCTGAATCCTGCCAACGCAGGCGGATTGCAAATGCTCTCGTCCGGCAACAGGGACGTTCCCATAAGCGAGGAGCTGCTCCGCCTAGGCAGGAAAACGTTATATCAGGAAACGTTCGGTAATGAAGTGTTTTTGACCGATATTATGGGGCTGGTGAACGGCCCGTTGACGATAACGAACATAGGCAAGGCGATCGCGCAGTTAAAAGGGCAAGGGACGTCCAATTTGCAGGTCGAACTTGCCCAAGATGTGACGCTGGGCGGCAAAACGTATAGAAAGGGCGAGAAAATCGATACGGGCATCGATGTGCCCAAAGGAGCCTACGCCCCGCTGGGGATGCCGGTAAAGTTTTCGCGAGGGGCCGTGAAAGTAGGAATCACCTGCATGGCTTGCCATGCAACCGTCGATCCGCAGACGAAAACGGTCGTTGAAGGCGCGCCGAATGCCGACCTCAACGCCGGCCTGCTCATGGCGCTGGCGACCAATTCTGCCGCCTATTTTACGCATACCGATGTCGACAATCTCAAGAAATATGTGAAAGACGTAACCCGTACCGTCACTACGGCAGACGGCGGCAAAAGCGCGCTGCCCGATCCGGCCGCTTTGGAGAAGGCGGTGGACGATAACCTCGTAAAATGGCCGAGGGGCAATTTCGATTCGACCATCGATCTGAAAAGCAATCCGGCGCAAATTCCCGATTCCTTTACGAAAGGCGGACATCCGTACGGGTGGAGCGGGTTTGCCGCAGCCGGGCCGTTTCACGGCCTTAGCGCGTTCAGCAACAACGTCCATGCCCAAAACTCCGACTCACTGGCCCAAGTAGAAGCGAGTCCGGCTTTATTCGGCATAGATAAGGAAGTGTACCTGGCACGCTGCTGCAAAACGCCGCGAGCCGCAAATTTCGGTACGATCCGAAGAGCGGAGTGAAGCCGTCGCAGTTTTTCGCCAAAGTCGATCCGACTCCGGGCGTCCCGGGGGTAAACGAAATGATCAAGCCCCCGTCGTTCCCGAAGCTGACCATGATGGCCCCAGATGGGCTGTATATTAGCTCGCCCGGTTACAAAGTAGGCGAACAGGTCAACGCAATGGCCGCGTATCAGAACACGATCGTTCCGCCCGCCGGGAAACAACAAGCGAACGGGCGAACGTTGAAAATGGGGCAAGAGGTGTTTAAACGCGCGCAATGCATTTCTTGCCACGCAGGAGACGCGTTTACGAACAATCGCGTCGTTCCGTCCACGGTCATTGGCACGGAACCGTCCCGCGCCGCGGCGCTCAAGAAAACCGGGAACATGTTCGGTCCCGCATCGATGTACGCCCCGGACACGCCGGTTCCCGTGCCGCCAGGCGCCAAGGCCGTTGCTGTTCCGACCGGACACTTGGACCCCGAGCAGATCAAGCTGGCTTTTGCGCATGGCGATTCACCGGGCGGATACAAGGTCAAAGGGCTTATCGGGCTCCTGTGGACGGCTCCGTATTTGCATGACGGTGGAGTTGCGGTAGGACCGGACGCCGCTAAGCAAATCGGCATCCCCGGCACCCTCCTGCAAGGAGTCGCGCCCGATCCGGCCAACAGCTTGCGCGCTTTGGTCGACAAGCAATTGCGGCAAAAGTGATCGCCGCAAACCGGCAATCCAAGCGGCTTCAAGACGTGCATGCCGCCGGGACCGGGCACGAATTTTGGGTGGATGAATCGACAGGCTTCACCAAAGAACAGCAGGACGCCTTGATCCACTACCTGCTTTCATTGACGGGCAAATAAGTAATAGGCTCCCCGCATGTTAGCTTGCAGCTGTTAGGCTGCAGGAGCAGATGCGGAAGCAGAGGCGACTTTGGCAATCCGGATAGCCATTAAGGCGGCAAACAAGCATACGAAACCGGCCGCGATAAAAGGAACGGTATAAGAGCCAAGCAAATCTCTGAGTGTCCCGGCCCCGTAGGCAGCCACCGACGCGCCGATTTGATGAGACACGACAACCCAGCCGAAGATCATGCCCGCTTTCTCTTTGCCGAACTCCTTTGTCGCCAGCTTGACGGTGGGCGGAACGGTGGCAATCCAGTCCAAGCCATAGAAAACTGTGAAAATCATAAGGCTCGTTGCGCTCGCATTAAGAGCATAAGGCAAGAAGAGCAAGGAAAGGCCGCGCAGCCCATAGTACCAGAAAAGCAGCCAGCGGCTGTCGTACCGGTCCGATAACCATCCGGACAGCGTCGTGCCGAACAGGTCGAACAGCCCCATCAGAGCGAGCAGCCCGGCCGCCATTACCTCGGGAATGCCGTGATCGCCGCAGGCGGGAATGAGATGGGTGCCGATCAGTCCGTTGGTCGAGAAGCCGCAAAAAAAGAACGTGCCGGCGAGCAGCCAGAAGGTGCGGTTTTTCAGGCCGGAGCGAAGCGCCTGCAGCGGCGTGAGAAACAAATTCCCCCGAAACGGGGCCGGTTTGACGAGCTCCTGCTCGCCGTATGGGGCGACACCCGCATCATACGGATGGTTTCTCATCCAGATGGCGACGACGATCAGCAAGACGGCAATGACGGCGACGGCGGTGTAAACCGAGTATCTCCAGCCCAGCTCCACCGTAATTTTGGCCAGCAGCGGCAGGAACAGCAGCTGGCCCGTAGCCGCGCTGGCCGTTAGAATCCCGACAACCAGCCCTCTCCTTTTGACGAACCAGTGATTAGTTACCGTAACGCCAAGCACGTTCGCCATCATTCCTGTGCCAAGTCCGGCCACAAGTCCCCATAACAGCTCAAACTGCCACAGATGCTTCATCAGAGGCGTAATCGACAGACTAACTGCCAGCACCGCCAGCGAGGCGACCATGACGCGGCGGATGCCGAACCGCTCCAGCAGGGCGGCTGAGAAAGGGCCGATCAATCCGTACAAAAAAATGCCGATCGAGACGACGCTGGATATGCCGCCGCGGCTCCATCCGAACTCTTTTTCGAACGGGAGCATGAAGATGCTCGGTATGGAACGGATTCCTGCGGATACAAGCAAGGTCACAAAGGTGATGGCGACAACGATCCATCCGTAATACATTTTCGGTGTAGGCGGGCTTGCTTTCATTGGGTGAACCCTCGCTTTCGGCGACTTTTATTAGTTGTACATACAAAAGACTCATCAAAAATGTTACCGTTTTTCCAGCTTCTCGCTCGCGGCCACAATGACCGCCTTGAGCTGCTCCGAAGCTTCCTCGCCGATAAGCGCCTCATATTTGCTGTGCAAATTTTTCGAGGCGAGACGAATCGCATCCTCCAGTTCTTTCCCTTTCGCGGTCGGGTACACGAGCACAGTCTTCCCTTGAACTTTCCGTTCCACGAGCCGCTTGGATTCCAGCTTGTCGACAAAGCGCGTGAGCGTGGAAGCGGTAATGGCCAGCTTCTCGGACAATTCTTTTTGCGATATGCCCGGGGCTCCGTTCACGAGCCGAATGAGATACCCGTACATGGGGGTCAATCCGGTCGGCGCGAATTCTTCCTCGGCGAGCTTCGTGATGGCGCGGCTGAGCCGGTTCGCCGTAAAAAATAAGCAGTTGTGCAAAAAAGAGTCGTCCATGGCGGCATGCTCCTCCTTCGTTTGTATGTACAACAAATATAAAAGCAAAGCGAGGCGATGTCAATATGTGGTTTGGAGAATTTTAACCCCGATCTTCCTCGTCCTCCCGAATGTCCCCCCAAAAGCCTATCGGCTCGCCTACCCGCACCCGGCTGCCTACGGCGAGATCGTCGCGGAATGCGAAAGACGCGTTTTCCGTCAGCAAAACGACGGTTGAGCCGAACTCGAAATAGGCAAGCTCCGCCCCTTTAGCAATGCGATCCCTTAGTCCTTCCGCATATTGAACGCTGCTCACGTTCATGGCGCCGACCTTGACGACCGCAAGAGTCCCATAGCGATGCCGGATGTAAGTCAGGAGCCGTTCATTTCGGCTCAACACTTTGCGCATGTGACGCAAACCGAATCCGTTGACAGGGTAAACTTTTCCCGGGCTGTGGGCTTTCCCGACGATCGATCCCGCAACCGGAGAATGAACGCGGTGATAATCGGCCGGACTTAAATACAGAACAATGAAAAAGCCGCCGCGGTACGTATCGGAAACCTGCTCTTGATTCAAAATCTCCCATACGTTGTAATCCTGGCCTTTAACCGTGATAGCCAGGTCGTCGTGAATGCGTCCGATTCCTGTCACTGTACCATCCACCGGGCTAACAAGCGAAGATGCATCCGGATGAACGGGCCGAAGCCCTTCCTTCAACCTCCTGATAAAAAAATCGTTTAACGTTCGGTAATCGCGGAGGGGCTTCTCCGCTTCTTGGATCTGGATGGCATAAGTTCTGGAATACCACGGAATCAGGATGCGGCTCACCCTCGACTTCGTCAACGCGCCGACCAATCGCGACAGCCATTTATGGGACGTGAGCTCAGTCAATAAACGTAAGAAATGCCGATCTGACATTCGGATCGCCAACCTTGCTTGTAAATGTTTTTTCACATGCAGTATAAGGTGAGAGGGCGTGTACATCAATTACGAATTTCTTATTGTTCCGATAGGCTGGCGTGGGGGTATGCGGAGGAGCTTTATGCAGCAGGGCAATCGGCCCTTGTTTTTTTGTGCGGCTGTATATTGGTCCAGCCTATCATATCGATAGGAGATTCGTAATTGATCTTCCGGAGCCGCCATCCTAAGATAAATACGTAGCAATGCTACATATTAAAAGAACAGGAGAGGATTCAAATGGCGAAGGCGGTTTTTTATCATGCGGGTTGCCCCGTTTGTGTCGATGCGGAGCAAGCAGTACTGGAGTACCTGGATAAGGCGAAAGTCGACACGGAAGTCGTTCACCTCGGCTCCGACCGCAGCCGCATTGCGGAAGCGGAACAAGCGGGCGTAAAATCCGTTCCGGCGTTGGTGGTCGGCGGCAACGTCTACCACATCAATTTTGGCGCAAGTCTGGAAGACGTTAAAAACGGTTAATGACTGACTCGAGGTGCCTCGCAGCGGCACCTTTTTGTTTTTCGTATGCTTTTTTCCGGCGGCGTTTGTGTGTACAATAGGGGATAAAACCCGGCATGGAAGGTACGAGAGCATATGATATTCGATCCGCAGGAGCGCACGGGCAATCGCGCAGCTCGAGTCAGTATGGCCTTGTTCCGTATGTCGCAGGCCATTAAAAAATTGACGCAGACGGAAAGCGATGCCCAAGGCTTGTCCCCGGTCCAAATTCAAGCGCTGCTGTTCGCGTTCAATACCCGGAACGACGTGGCTTCCATCGGCAACTTCGCGAAGTCGATCGGAGCGACGCATGTAACGGCGGTGAAGATCGTCAACGGTCTGGTGCAAAAAGGCTTGATGACCAAAAAGAAAATGTCCGGGGACCGGCGCGTGACCTTGCTTGATCTAACCGCAAAGGGCAGAGAAGCAGCCTTAAAGCTTGAGGACTGGGGACATACGCTGGAGGACGCGCTTCAATCCATTCCCGATAGCGTTTTGGCAAGCTTCGAGCTTGGACTTGGAGTTATCGTTTCCGCCATGCATCAACGCGGAAATCTCGTCATTTCGGAACCTTGCCCGGGCTGCGTTCATTTTCGCCGAACGTTCGGGAGGACGCGGCTCCCCATTTTTGCGAAATGATACAAAGCTATTTGTCCGACGAAGCCTCTCTGAAAGAATGCCCCGAGCATACTCCCTCCGACCCATTCAGTTGATTCCGGCAGATCGGCTGAATTCCCGTAACCAAATCATAGGTGATGTCTATTGTTATGATATGAATTATTGTATTGAGCAATGATTTCTCTCCCTTTATACTTAACCCGAAGCTTGAACAGCCATCCGGCAACCGAAGAGGAAACGAGAGTGATCACGAACCATCATCGCATTTCCCGACATTCCGCAGCTTACGTTAACGCCAAGGGCTGCGTTTTATGGCAATACGGAATTTATCCTGTTCAAGGAATCGGCACATCGACTACATTCTCGAACACCTCGAAGTAGGATTGCCGGTAAAAGGGCCGGAGGGTTTATCGTTGAAAAACGTCAAGGTCGCTGCCGAAGCGCAAGCGATAAGCTAAGGAGGAAACCGTATGCGGCATTTGCTCGAACAAGATCCGGCCATAGCCCGGGCCATCAGCCAAGAGCTTGAACGTCAACGCGGCAAGATCGAACTGATCGCTTCCGAAAATTTTGTGAGCGGAGCGGTGCTCGAGGCGATGGGCACGGTGCTGACCAACAAGTATGCGGAAGGCTATCCGGGAAAACGGTATTACGGCGGCTGCGAGTACGTGGACATCGCGGAAGAACTGGCCAGGAAAAGGGTCAAGCAGCTGTTCGGCGCGGAGCATGCCAACGTCCAGCCCCATTCGGGAGCCCAAGCCAATATGGCCGTATACTTCGCCGCAGCGCAACGCGGGGACGCGATTCTGGGCATGAATCTTTCCCATGGCGGTCATCTCACGCATGGCAGTCCGGTCAATTCTTCCGGCCAGCTCTATAACTTCATTCCGTATGGGGTGAACGAGCAGACGTACCGGATCGATTTCGACGAAGTGCGCAAGCTGGCGCTGAAGCACAAGCCCCGCATCCTGGTAGCAGGCGCCAGCGCTTATCCGCGCACGATCGATTTCGAGCCGTTCGCCCAAATCGCCGAAGAAGCGGGCGCCCTGTTTCTGGTAGACATGGCCCATATTGCCGGCATCGTAGCGGCAGGACTGCATCCGAGCCCGGTGCCGCACGCCCATTTCGTTACGGCGACGACCCATAAAACGCTTCGCGGGCCGAGGGGCGGCGTCATTTTATGCCGGAAGCCGTGGGCGCAGGCGATCGACAAGGCGGTTTTCCCGAGCACTCAGGGCGGTCCTCTCATGCACATCATAGCGGCAAAAGCTGTTGCGTTTCACGAAGCAGCCCTGCCCGAGTTCAATACGTACATGGAATCCGTGCTGGGCAATGCGCAAGCGTTGGCGGAAGCGCTGCTGGCGGAAGGACTGAATCTCGTCACAGGGGGGACGGACAACCATCTTGTGCTCGTCGATCTGCGCAATATCGGGCTGACCGGAAACGAAGCGCAGCAGCTGCTGGATGACATCGGGATTACCGTCAACAAAAACGCGATTCCTTTCGACACGGCCAGTCCGCTCGTGACGAGCGGAATTCGTCTCGGAACCCCGGCGGTTACGACTAGGGGCATGGGGCCGGACGAAATGAAGGCGATTGCCGGCATCGTGGCGCACGCTTTAAAACATCCGCATCGTTATGCCGTTCAGGAGCAGCTGCGCGGCAAGGTAAGCGAGCTTACATCCCGTTTTCCTCTCTATCAACCATGAACCGCATAGAACAACAGGCAGCTTTCCGATATCCGCAAGCTGCTTGCGAGCTTCCATCAATAAGTAAAGGAGCGAATTCGATGGGAAATGGCGAGAGCTTGGCAGAGAAGAGCGCTCTGTTCCCGACATATGCGAAACATCCTATAACGCTTGTCCGCGGAGAAGGGAGCCGGCTGTGGGACGATCAGGGGAAATTGTACCTGGACTTCATGTCCGGACTTGCGGTATGCAATCTGGGACATGTGCCGGCGAAGGTCAAGCGCCGCATACAGGAACAGCTTGACCAGCTATGGCACGTGTCCAATCTGTTTCGCATTCCGAATCAGGAGAAGCTGGCGAAGCTGCTTGTAGCGAATAGCTGCGCGGATCTCGTCTTCTTCTGCAACAGCGGGGCGGAAGCGAACGAAGCGGCGATCAAGTGCGCCAGAAGGTACCACCAGCGCGTGCTCGGCAACAGCAGGTACGAAATCATCACTTTCGAGAAGTCGTTCCACGGTCGTACGCTCGCGACATTGACTGCGACGGGCCAGGATAAAGTGAAGGATGGCTATTATCCGCTGCCGCAAGGGTTTGCCTACGCAGCCTACAACGACATTCGATCCGTGAAGGACAACATCACCGACCGTACGGCGGCCGTTATGCTCGAGCTCGTGCAGGGCGAAGGGGGCGTGAATCTCGCGGACCCGGAATTCGTGACTCGTTTGTCCGCGCTGTGTCAAGAGCACGGACTGCTGCTTATCGTCGATGAAGTGCAGACCGGACTGGGGCGAACGGGGAAACTGTTTGCTTACGAGCATTTTGGCATCGAGCCGGATATCGTGACGCTTGCCAAAGGACTGGCCAGCGGCTTCCCGATCGGTGCCATGCTGGGCAAAAACAAGCTGAGGGACGCGTTCTCCACGGGAAGCCACGCGTCCACATTCGGAGGCGCTCCCCTTGCTGCCGCGGCCGGGGTGGCGACGCTGGAGACGCTGACGGAAGAACGTCTCCCTGAACGCGCCGAACAAGCGGGGGCGTATGCGATGCAAAAGCTGTCCGAGCGATTGCTTCCGTATTCCATCGTTCAATCCGTACGGGGAATCGGGCTGCTGATCGGCATCGCCTGCAGCGAACCGGTCGCCCCGATCGTGACGGAACTGCACCGGCGCGGCCTGCTTGTGCTGCCGGGAGGCACTCACGTGATCCGGTTTATGCCGAACTTGTATGTGACGAACGAAGAAATCGACGAAGCCGTCGATCTGTTGTCCAGTGTCCTGGCAAGCTCGAACCGAGCGTAACTCTCGGCTTAGCGGCGGCACGTGTCGGGCTTGTGGTCCGGCTGCTCGCCGTACAGCACCGCAAGCTCCCGGGAGAGGCGCACTCACCTGGGGGTATCGTCCTTTTTAATCGCCGTTTTGCTTTTTGACCGTCGCAATCAACTGTTCCATGAAAACCCGGCTTGCGGCGCACAAATATTTGTTTTTGCGGTAAACGAGCCCGATTTGCGTCGTGAGCATCGGATTTTGAAGCGAAACCGTGCGAATCCGCTTATCCTCGATGTAATTGAGATACGCTCTCGGCAAAAGCGTGACGCCGACGCCTTTTCCAACCATGTTGATGATGGATTCCATCGTCGTCATTTCCATGACCGGTTGGGGGGTAAAGCCGAGCGTGCCGCACTGCTCGTTAACGAGCTGCCGCAAAAAGTACGTCCCGGGCAGCAAAACGGAGGGAGTCTCCTTCAATACATCGAGCGTGACAAAAGGCTCCTTGGCAAGAGGATGATCCAAGGGAGCCGCAAGCGCCAAGTTTTCCTTGTACAGCGGGATCGTCTCCAGATCTTCATGCTCCATCGGCAAATAGACGATTCCGAGATCGAGCTCGTTCTGCAATAGCCCGTCATAAATGTCCCCGGTCCGCAAGCCGAGGACGGACAGCTCGACGTTCGGATAACTGCGGTGAAACGCGATCACGGTAGGCGGGAGCAAATAGTTGACGACCGTGAGCAGCGCGCCGATTTTCAGCGTGCCTCGCTTCAGGCCCTGCAATTCGTTGATCGCGGCGCGCGCCTGGGACAGCTCATGAAACACGTTATAGCTGTGATGCAGCAGCGTCCTGCCGGCCTCGGTAATGACGGTCTTCTTGCCGATGCGATCGAACAGCGGCACGCCGATTTCGTGTTCGAGCAAACGGATTTGCTGACTGAGCGAAGGCTGGGCGATACCCAGCTTCTCGGCGGCGCGGGTAAAATGCAATTCCCGGCATACGGCCATAAAATATTCCAGCTGCTTCAATTCCATGGTTGTTCCTCCACCGAGCATCGATAGGTTATGGCAATCATTATAAGAAAAACATATAAAAGTTCCAATCTATTTTCGAGACGCAAAAAGAGAATGAAAGACTCGTTGGATTATAGTAGGATTAAACAGCAGGGAGGATAGCTCGCTATGAACGGTGCCGAAATTCTTTCAATCAATGTGGGCATGCCGAAGACGATTCCGTATCAAAGCAAGGATATCTCGACCGGGTTATTCAAGCATCCCGTCAAGGAACCTTTATTTTTATCGTGGGTGAATTTCGACGGAGACGGGCAGGCGGACCTTGTCCACCACGGCGGGCGAGAGAAGGCCGTCTGCGTCTATCCTTACGAGCATTATCCGTTCTGGGAGCAGGAACTGGGGCAAGCCTTGCCTTACGGCGCATTCGGGGAAAATTTAACCGTTCGAGGATTGCTCGAAACGGACGTTTGCATCGGCGATACGTTCCTGCTTGGCGAAGCGATCGTTCAGGTCAGCCAACCGCGGCAGCCCTGCTTCAAATTATCCGCCGTGTACGGTCGTCCCGACATGCCTCTGATCGTGCAGGATACGGGCTATACCGGCTTTTATTTTCGCGTGCTGCAGCAAGGGAACGTAAGCGCATCGGACGGCTTGATCCGGCTCGCTCCGCATCCCGAAGCCATAACGGTTGAGTACGCCAACCGGATCATGCATCACGAGAAAGAGAATTTGATCGGGATTCGAAAGATACTGGAAGTGCAAGAGCTGTCGGTGAACTGGAGAAACACGTTTTTAAAACGGCTGGAAGGCCATGAAACCGATTCAAGGGAAAGGCTGACCGGCAATGCTTGAGGTGAATCGGGCATTGACCATACAAGAATGCAGGCGAAGCGGTAAAATCTCACGAATATGGGAAAGATGCAGCCATCCTTCGGGATGGCTGTTCGCATAGACGCGGTTCGGAAAAAACTGTAAAATGATTCTACGCGCATTTGAATATGGAAAAAGGTGGGGCGGCAATGTCGTTTGTGACCCGGCTGCGGTGGTTTTTTCAATGGAGATGGGGCAGTTATGCGCTCGCTATCGGTTTGATGGCGGCGGTCAGCCTGCTTACGACGATACCGCCCAAAATGATAGGAAATACGATCGACCATATCCGCAGTGGGGATTTGACCGCTTCCGGCTTAAGCCAAACGGTCGTTTTGCTCGTAGGTCTTTCCTTGCTTCTTTATGTCATGGTCTACGTCTGGATTACGACGCTGTTCGGGAACGCGGCGCTCATCGAGAAAGTGCTGCGGGGGCGGCTGATGGCGCATTTGACGCGGATGACGCCGTCTTTCTTTCAGCGCAACAGCACGGGCCAATTGATGGCGCTTGCGACCAATGACGTGCTGGCGATCGGGCAGACGTCCGGTTACGGCGTTATGACGCTGGTGAACACGCTGGTGGGGGCGTCCGTCGTCATCGTGACGATGATCTCCTTGATCAGCTTCAAGCTCATGCTGGCGGCGCTTGTGCCGCTGCCGTTCCTGGCGCTGGTCATAGGCAAGCTCGGCAAAAAAGTAAGAAGCCGCTTTCTGGAAGCCCAAGCCTCCTTCGGCAAAATGAACGACCATGCGCTGGAATCGATATCCGGTATCCGCGTCATTCGTTCCTACGTGCAGGAAAATCACGATCTTGACGCTTTCGACAGCGTCACGTCGGACGTGATGAATAAAAACAAACGCGTCTCCATTCTGAACGCGCTGTTTCAGCCGCTCATTTCGCTCATCGTCGGGGTGAGCTATTCCATCGGCATCGGCTACGGCTCTTATCTCGTGTTTCACGATCAGATCACGCTCGGGCAGCTTATTTCGTTTAATATTTATCTGGGCATGCTGATCTGGCCGATGATTTCGTTCGGCGAATTCATCAATGTGCTGCAGCGCGGAAGCGCCTCGGCCGACCGGCTGGAAACCGCGCTCATGCAGCAGGCGGACTTGCACGATGCGGAAAAGCCGGTTGCGCTCGAAGTGCCGGCAAGCATCGAGATGAAGAAGCTGACTTTCACGTATCCGACAGCCAATTATCCCAGTCTCCTGGGCGTTTCGTTCCGCTTGGAGCGGGGGCAGACGCTGGGCATCGTCGGAAAGACGGGCAGCGGGAAGAGCACGTTATTGAAACAGCTGCTGCGCCAATATCCGGTCGATCGGGAGAAGCTCTTCCTGTCGGACGTACCGGTCGAACATATCGCCTTGGACAGGATGAAGCGTTGGGTCGCTTACGTGCCGCAGGAGCACTTGCTGCTATCCAAGTCGATTCGCGACAATATCGCGCTCGGTAAGCCGGACGCGACGCCCGGGGAAATCGCCAGAGCGGTGGAGATGGCCTCGTTCACCCAGGACGTGGCCCTCATGCCCGAAGGACTGAATACGATCGTCGGCGAGAACGGCGTCATGCTGTCGGGCGGCCAGAAGCAGCGGCTGGCGATCGCCCGGGCGCTGCTCGTCGATTCGGAAATTTTGCTGCTCGACGATGCGCTCTCGGCGGTCGATGCGCGCACGGAAAGCCGCATCCTCCATAATATCCGGAAGGAACGGGACGGCAGAACGACGCTGATTGCGACGCACCGTCTGTCTGCGGTCAGCCATGCGAACTGGATTCTTGTGCTGGACGAGGGACGGATCGTCGAGGAGGGCACGCACGACGAGCTGATGCTGTTCGGCGGCTGGTACAAGGAACAGTGGGAGCGCCAACAAATGGAAGCGAGCCTGGAGGACTAGCGGTGCAAACGATGAGGAGGCCATAACGATGCCAAAGCAATCCACGGCGAGAAGACTGCTCGCGTATGCTCTCGCCTATAAGTTCCGAATTATCGGCGCGCTGCTTATCCTGTTCTGTGCGGTCGGCGCAGAGCTGGCCGGGCCGTACATAACCAAAACGATTATCGACAAGCACCTGTCCGCGGGGGCGCCGGAATTAGCGCCGGTGTTCGGGCTGCTTGCCTTGTATATGGGTCTTCTTCTGACTGCAAGTGTCGCAAACTTCACCCAATCGTACATCCTGCAATCGACGGCGCTGCAAATTATTAAAAATATGCGGATGGATTTGATGCGGCACATCCAGCGCATCCCGCTGCGGTATTTTGACAACACCCCGATCGGACAAGTCGTATCGAGAATAGCGAACGACACGGAAGCCGTGCGCGATTTGTTCATGAGCTTCATGGCCACGTTCGTCGTAAGCCTGGTGCAGCTGACGGGCATTTTCGTCGCCTTGTTTATTTTGGATGTGCGGCTTGCGCTGTTCTGTTTGCTGCTGCCGCCGCTGTTCGCTCTCATTATGCGAATCCATTTGAAATACTCCAAGGTGTTCATCAGCATTATGCGCGCCCGGCTTAGCGATATGAACGCCATGATGAACGAATCGATCACGGTCATGCCGATTATTCAAGCGTTTCGCCGCGAGAAAGTGACGCTGGCGGAATTCGAGCAGCTGAACGAGGACCGGTATGCGAATCAAATCAAACAGTTCCGGGTGTTCTCCCTGTCTTCCCGCAATATCGTAGGAACGATAGGCAGCCTGGTTACCGCTTTTGTCGTCTGGTATTTTGGCCGGGAATCGCTGCAGACGGCGATATCGTTCGGCGTGTTTTACGCCTTCATCGATTATTTGGGGCGCATTTTCCAGCCGATTATCGGGATTTTCGACCAGCTGACGAACGCGCAGCGGGCGTTTGTTTCCGCGGAGAAGGTGTTCGCCATTATGGATTTGGAAGGCACGGAGGTAGAGAAGGCCGATCGGGTGGCCGTCCGGAAGGTTTTGTGAAATTCGACAACGTCACCTTTGCGTACAAAGACGGGGAGCCGGTGCTGAAGGGGATTTCGTTCGAAGAGCGCAAGGGGGAGACAGTGGCGCTGGTCGGCCATACGGGTTCGGGCAAAAGCTCGATCATGAACTTGCTGCTCGGCTTCTACGAGACGAACGAGGGTAAAATTACGATCGACGGGCGCGACATCTCGGAAATGTCCAAGCAAGCGCTGCGCAAACATATGGGGATTGTGCTGCAAGATCCGTTTCTGTTCGCCGGAGATATTAAATTCAACGTGAGCCTGTACAACAAGGACATCTCTCTCGACCAGGTGAAACAGGCGCTCAAGGACGTGGGCGCTGCGCCGTTCATCGAGCAGCTGCCCGGCGGCTACGACGAGCCGGTGGTGGAGCGGGGGAGCACGCTATCGTCCGGGCAAAGGCAGCTCATTTCTTTTGCCCGGGCGCTTGCGTTCGATCCTTCGATTCTGATTCTGGACGAAGCTACGGCCAGCATCGACAGCGAGACCGAGGGGATCATCCAAAGAGCGCTCAAAGTCGTCAGCGAAGGCCGCACCACCTTCGTGATCGCGCACAGGCTGTCGACGATTCGCGATGCCGATCAAATTCTCGTGCTGCACCGCGGCGAGATTGTCGAGCGGGGCAATCACGACGAGCTTATGGCGCTGGGAGGCAGATACTACAAAATGTATCAGCTGCAAAAAGGGGAGCGGGCGGCTACACCCGCGGCAAGAACCGGAACTTGAAGATCCGTGCGGCGAAAATAGCAGTACCGAGCGTGTAAAAAGGGGCTGCCCCTCAGCCGTTCTCATGGCTTTGGGGACGGCCCCTCGACTATTATTATTCCGGATGGTTTCTCGTTGCGCTCCCGATCGAAAACGGAGAGGTGACGCCTTCGTACATGAGGTGCAGGGTCATGCCTAATGCGGCGTGAGTGAGATTATGGCAGTGATCCATCCATATGCCAGGGTTTGTTATCCGATACCAAGCGCTGCATTCGAATTAAAGGCACCTGTCCAGGTGCCCCGATTCATCCGCTTATTCCGCTTCGGCAACAACGGTAAAACGTTCGTTTCGATGCTGCGGATGTTCAATTTCGTCCAAAACGGCGATCGCATAATCGGCATAGCTGATGTAGCTTTCGCCCTTTGCATTGACGAGCAGCCGGTCTTTGCCTTGTTGGTAAGAGCCCGTTCGCTTGCCTTCCGGGTTGAAAAATGCCGCCGGGCTAATATAAGTCCATTGAATTCCGCTCGTGCTTTGCAGCTCTTCGAGGTTTTTCGCCATGTTGGAAGCTGTCGGATAATACGCCGCGGGAAAATTCGGGGTTTCCAGAACGCGCACGGTTTGCGCTTCGTCCGCAAATAAACTTCCCGCTCCGCCTACGACCACCAATCTTGTCTGCGGAGCGCCCTTGAGCGCTTCAATCAACACTTTGCCGGCCTCTACATGCTGATGTTCTTGCCCGGGAGCGGCGTTGAAGGCATTTACGACAACATCGAACTTCTTGAGATCTTCCGCTTTCAAATCAAAAATATTGTTCTCCAAGACGGCAACTTGCTTATGTTGAACCTTAGATGCGTCTCTTACAATGGCCGTCACTTCATGTCCTCTTTCGACAGCTTCTTTGAGAATAAGACTTCCCGACTTGCCGCTTGCACCGATAATGCCGATTTTCATTGTATCGTCCTCCTAAATCGTTAAGAAGGCGCTGGGGAACATAACCATTGAAGACGTTGTGAAGGATATTATCAGCAAAGAGAAAGTAAACGACCCGGCTACCTGAACGGTAATATGCGCCGGAAGCAGCCCGATTATGCCAACTTTACGCTTTAAAGTTTAAACTTTACCTTTTAACCTTCAAACTTCAAACCGTAACCTTCAGAAAATGGAACTTTAAACGTTAACGTTTAAAGTTCCATTTTGCGTCTAAACTGTTATTTTTGTCCGAAACCGACACAAACCGCGATCCGCCGGCCGAACGTTTTATACTAACCTACCTAAGGTTGATGAAAGGAGAATCGATTTGGCCAAGAGCGAGAGCCTGACCACCTCCATCGTTTTGTCCATGGATAACGGCAGCAGTCATATTAAAGGCATCTACGACGATTTGAGCCATACTTTCATTTTCCCTAACGTTGTTTCGCAGCCTACGGGCGAGCGCATTTTGCTGATCGAACAGGGCGATCCGCTCGATTTTCTGGATGTCCAGATTACGTCTCCGGCCATTGAGGGCGACAAGTACCGGCACGTGTATGTCGGGAATCTGGCCATCGGCGATGAAGGCGTCGTCCATGAAATCGTCGGCGACAAGGCCGCGCAAAAAAAGGCGCAACGGCCCGAAACGATGATTACGCTGCTCACGGGCGCGGCTTACGCCGTAGCTTGCAAGCACGAGGAGGCAATCCGCAGCGGCGCCAAAAGGATCAAGGCGGCGGTGCAGCTCGGGACCGGGCTGCCGATCAGCGAAATATCCAAATTCCGCGCCGAATTTGCGCACCGCATTGCGAGCGGGATTCATTCCGTCACTTTCGTCACGACGCCCGTATTCAAAGGGGTTACGGTGGAGCTGGAGTTTGCGCTGCCCATCGATATTTGCATCGATGACGTTTCGGGCGTGTACGACATGGAAGCGACGCTGAAAACGCCGCTGTCGTCCAAAGGGTTCGGGATCGCGGACGTCGGCGGCGTCGATATGGATATCGCCTTTTTCCGGCCGGGGCTGGAGCTGGATCAGCGGCATTCGACCGGAGCGAAAATCCACCTCAACGACGCTTTGGAGCATATTCGCAGCGAGGTCAACGCGCAAGGCGAGGAGCTGATCGCGAGCACCGCCGAGCTGACCATCATGCTGGTAAATAAGGAGTACGAGATTTACGCCGAGGGCAAAGTCGTGTTCGACATGACGAACCTGGTGAACAGGCACATGCGCCTGCTTGCGGAAAAAGTGCTCAAGTACGCCAGAGGCGCATGGAAGCATGTTGCTACGCGGGCGAATTTTGGTTTATCGGCGGCGGCGCGATCATTTTGCAGCCGTGGATCGAGAAGCTGAATGCGGAGCTGGGGCTGCCGATCCGTTTCGATTCCCAGGAATACAGCCAGTTCCGCAATTGCCGCGGGACGTTCCTGCTGCTCGATCACGCGCTGCGGCATGCGGGAGAGGCGGCGGCTGCCAGAGACCATAAAACGGCGGCGGCTGCCGCAAGCACGGAGCCTTGAAAAAGAGGCGCTCCACCGTTTATGTCCGGCCCGGCAAAGACGTTACCCTCTATATTCCCGCCGAGACGCCGCCCGAAGTCATCGATTATTTGAACCGGCTCAAGGCGGAAGGCATTTTCAGCCAAGGCGTTATGGACATTCTCGCGGCGCACGTACAAGGACGGAGGGATACCGCACGCGGGCACGAGCACGCGAACCCGCACGCAGACGCGCGCTTTCCCGCATCTGAGCCTGCTGCGCCAATGCCGGCCGACATCGAGGACTTCGGCGCCGATGATGAGCTATTGGAGCCGGCGACGTACAGGCCGCCTGCCGCGGCGTGGATGGAAGATTGGCCGGATCCGGAACCAAGCCGGCCGGAGCCAAGCCGGAAACTGAATATGGCGCAAATTTTCTCGCTGTCCAGGAAAAACACCGGCAAGCTGCTGGACCGGCGCGACGACGAGTGAAAGGAGATTTAACGATCGTATGAGCGGCGCATCTATCGACGACAATACGCGTAACTTTACGCTTTCCACCGATATTTTTTTCGAGCCGAATTTGGATATTTACGCGCAGATGGTTTATATCGTCATGAAATCGTACGTAGCGGAAGCCTCCTTGCCGACGGTGGACGAGGTCGCCAGGCAGGGCCGCATGCAATCCGGGCAGGCGGTGAAGGCGCTGCAAAGGTTGGCGGACCACAAGCTGCTGCCGCATAAAGTATTTCGCCACATGGTCGGCGAATTTGCGGACAACCGGTTGTCGTGGGCGGCCAAAGGGCTGCTCGCTTATTTGGCGAACCATCCGCAAATCAAGCTGAGCGAGCTGCAGGAGCTGTCGAACCAGTCGGGGGAAGACGAGCAGAGCATCCGCAAAGCGCTGCGTGACCTGCACCGCTACGGATATTTGGAGGAGTACCCCGAGCTGCGCAAGCTGGCAAACTGACAAGCCCATACCAAAAGCGGCAAGCCCTCAAGTCCATGAGTGCCTGCCGCTTTCTCTTTCTGCTTACTCTCCTCTGGCAACTTCGGCGAGCAGCTCGTACGAGCGCAAGCGCGCCGCATGGTCGTAAATTTGCCCCGCAGCGATGAGTTCATCGGCCCCGGTTTCGCTTACGATTTGCCGCAGTCTGTCCCGCACCGTCTGTTTGCTTCCTACAACCGAATAGCTGAGCTGCTGGCGGACGATCGATTTCTCGTATTCGCTCCAGACGCCGTCCAGGCTGTCGACAGGCGGACTTAATTGACCGGACCGGCCGCGGATAATGTTCAGAAATTGAAATTCGTGCGACGTAGCCAGCCTGCGCGCTTCTTCATCCGTGTCGGCGGCAACGACGTGGATTCCGACCATGGCGTAGGGCTTATCCAGCGCCTCGGACGGCCGGAAGCTGCTGCGGTATATGTCCAGGGCCGGAAGCAAATAATCCGGCGCAAAATGGCTGGCGAAAGCGAACGGAAGGCCGAGCTGCCCCGCCAGCCGGGCGCTGAAGCCGCTCGAGCCGAGCAGCCAAATCGGAATGTCCAGCCCTTCGCCGGGAACGGCACGAACCTTGGCCCCATGCACTCCGGAAGGCGGCTTCAAGTAAGCGCGAAGCTCTTCCAGCAGCTCGGGGAAATCGTCGCCGTCATTGCCGAGGCTGCGCCGCAAAGCGCGGGCGGTCAGCTGATCGGACCCCGGCGCTCTGCCGAGGCCAAGATCGATACGCCCCGGATAGAGCGACTCTAGTGTCCCGAACTGTTCGGCAATGACGAGCGGAGCATGATTCGGCAGCATCACGCCGCCGGAACCGACACGGATTTTCTCGGTGCCCGCCGCTACGTAGCCGATGACGACCGAGGTGGCCGAGCTGGCGATTCCCGGCATATTGTGGTGCTCCGCCAGCCAGTAGCGGTTGTAGCCCCATTGTTCGGCATGGCGCGCCAGATCGAGCGTATTGCGGAACGAATCCGCCGCGGTAGCGCCCCTCACGATGGGGGCAAGATCGAGAATGGAAACGGGAATGCCAAGCATGCGATTTGACCTCCTGACCTGTCCGATATGACCCCGGAGTTGTTTTACCACTTATCATAAGGAAGTTGCGGAACTTTGTAAAGTAAAGGGGGGCGGCCGCGAAAGCCCGGGTGCCTGACGGCTTGCCGGGACAGGCGCCGCTTTGTAATTTTCCGGCGTTCATGGTATAATAATGCAACTTTAATCATTGTGTGGTGCCTTATGATGTTATCGACTAACATGCCAACGTCAAAAAATACCGGAACCCTTGACCAAGGCGGTCAAGGGTTTTTGTTTCCCGGCGGCAAAAATCATGTAGGGGGCAATAAATGATGCAGGCGAACAAAGCTACTGTTATTGCCGGCTGGGTCAGCCTGGTTAGCAACTTGATTTTGACCGCCATCAAAGTGATCGTCGGCTTTTTGTTTGGCAGCCAAGTATTGATTGCCGACGGCATTCACAACGCGGGCGACGTGATCGCTTCCGCCGCAGCTTTGGGCTCTACGATTGTCGCCCGCAAGCCGGCGGACCGCGAGCATCCGTACGGCCACGGCAAAGCCGAAGTCATCGGCTCCGCCGTCGTCGCCGTCATTATGGGACTCGCCGCTCTCTTCATCGCCTTTCATTCGTTCGAAGCTTTGCTGCACCCCGCGGCCGAAGCGAGCTATATCGCTTTGATCGCGGCTATCGTTTCTTTTGCATGGAAGCAGTGGCTTTACTTTTATTGCATCCGGCTCGGGAAGAAGGCGAACAGCAAAAGCCTGATCGCCACGGCGTACGATCACCTGGCTGACGTGTACGCTTCGATCGCCGCCGTAGTCGGCATCGGGGCTGCGCTCATTGGCGACAAGTACGACATCGCTTTCCTCCGTTACGGAGATCCGGCCGCCGGCATTATCGTCGCTTTCCTGGTGTTGAGACTGACTTACCATATGGGGAGAGACGCGATGGATATTTTGATGGAGAGGAACGTATCCGCCGAAAAGCTTGATTCCTTTATGCAACTCGTTCGTTCGGTTCCGGAAGTGAAGCGCATCGACCGAATTCGCGCGCGCGAGCACGGGTACTACACGATTGTCGACGTTCGAGTCGGTATCCCCGCACAATTGAGCGTGCAAGAAGGGCATGACGTTTCGCGGAAAATTAAACAAATCATTATGGAGCACCATAACGACGTAGAGGAAGTCATGGTCCATTTTAACCCGTGGTACGAAAGCGCCGGCAAGTAATCAAGCTTTCCTCCGCAGCGCCGGGAAACTTCTTGACTGCTTGTTCATCATATTGGAGTCGCATGTGATCGTAACGTTCACGACGGTGACCGTTGACGGGAAATCGCCCGTTAATGACCCGCCCGAACCGCTGCTGGTTTTGGTGCTGGATGTCGGCGCTATAATAAATGCGTTGCCGTTGTTCAAGACGCCGCTATTGGAATTGACTCTAAAGCGAGGTATTAAGGAAGCCATCGCTCTCAACCTCCCTTGCTGTATCATTCAAACCGACACAGTACTGGCTGTCGTATCTTATTAGATATGTTTTGTCGATAGTTTCTGCTTGTTCCATCTCCCATTTTCGGCGGAAAAAGACTACTAAAAAATAGACATTTCTATCAGAACGTTTGTCCAAGCGCAATGTCTCTTTCAAGTATATCTTATACTATCCGAAACAGAGGGGAGTGAGAAGGTATGGGATACACTGGGTCGTGTGCCGGTGTTGGAGGCCTCTTTACTAGCACGGCTACCATCTTGGTGCTCTTTATTCTGCTGGTGATTGTTTCCCGCACGATGTTAGGCTATTAATCCTAACAAAAACCGCCCCGGCCTCATATGAGACCAGGGCGGTTTTCTATTTGCCGTTAAGCTCTCTCTTTTTCAGTTGAAAAAAAGCAACAACCGAACTGTATGGCGGATCAGTCCGGTCGTTGCTGGGGAGGCAAAGCGATCACATTGATTGAAAACCGGAAAGCGGGAGCAATCACCAACCTACCATGCGGCTTACAATAACAAGCAAAATAAAGAGAACCAGAATAGTCCCCGTGCTGGTAAAGAAAGAGCCTGCAGCAGACATTTCCACTTCACCGCCTTCCATATCAAATTGTTGAGTCGCAGTATATGATCAATGCAAGAAAGGAACGGAGGAGCGGGCAGCATCTGCAGTAGCCGGGCTGCGGTATGCTTTATGCGGTATGGAAAGGGGGGAGGTGGAGCCGCCCTGCCGTTCCTTTCTTGTATGATATTTATATTGCTAGAGCGACAGAAAGGATTGGACTACTCTACCAAATATACTTGCTGATTTTTATAGCTATCGGCGGCTAATTTTCCATATGACGCCGGTATGCTGGACGAACCCTTCTTCGCCCGCCATACCGAAATCTACTATTAACAAATCGCGCTCAGACCCGAATACGGCATCGATCGGCCGCTCGAAACCGCCCTCCCCGGACTGGCTGGCGGCTACGCCCGAGCGGTTTATGGCGAAGGGGATCACTCTCCCCGTCCGCATGTCGATTCTGGACACCCGGTGGCCGACCCGAGGCTCAGGCTTTCCGCCTGTAGTTCGGGGGGCCTCGCTTCCGAATTCGGCGATAAATACGTCGCCGGCGGGGCCGAAAGCGGCGCTGTAGTTAATGTCAAACCCCATAATGGCGCTATGCGGCTCGAAAACGGCGGCCGGCCTAGGGGGCGTCATCGGGTGCTCGGCTAATAAGAAGGAAGGCCGCTGTTTGTTTTCCGGCATAAACTGCGGCAACGTCACGGGAACGCCTCCGGCATAATCGGGCCATCCGTACCAGGCGCGATGCTGGATGATATGAAACTCATCCGGACAATGGCCAACCGGACGGCTGCCGCGATCGTCCATGCCATGATTCGTTGCGTATAATCGATGCTGCCGGTCAAACTTCATGCGAAACGGATTGCGCAGCCCCCATGCGACCAGCTCCAGCTGCGAGCCGTCCGGATTTGCCCGTAAAATGCTGCCGCTGGCCGCAGTGACGCCTTTGACCCATTCATTCGGTGCGGTCGCTATGCCGAACGGGGAAAACCCTCCCGTCTCGGCGTAATCGTGTGCGGACTCGGTCAATACGTTGTCTGTACGGAAATTTTGGCCCGATAAACGAATGTATGTACCGGGGTAATCATGAAAATAAGGATAGTTTTGCACCCACCTGTTATCGGTTCCCACGACGCCGGAATTGGTGGCCGTCCCTTGCCCGAAATACATTTTCCCGTCCGGACCGAAGACGACCCGATTGTTATGATGGTCCCCCATGCTGGGGAGCCCTGCCAACACATGTTCCTTCGACCCGTCCCGCCCCACCTTCGTAATGAACCCCCGGTGCGCCACATAGATGTCTCCGCGATGATACGTAATGCCCGTCAGAGGCGGATGAAACCCGTCGGCCAGAACGGTAGTGCCGCTGCCCGTCAGCTTCAACACTTTGCCGTTGCCATCCGCAACCCCGGCATCGGCTACAAGCATCTCTCCGCCATCCGTATAGGTTAAATTGATCGGGGTCGTTAGCCCCTCGGCAAACACGCTGATGGTATACCCTTCGGGAAGCATAATATCGCTGGGATTCGTCTTCCTGGGACTCATTCCGGTCACCTCGCCTTCTTGTTTGTACCATTGTATTCACTCCTTTCCGATATAACGCCGGAAGTTGCGTTTTCGCCGCAACGAGCATAGAATAGATGTAATGAATATGAAAGAAAGGGGGCGGGAAAATGAGGAGGAAACCGGGTTCCTCTATTCCCGTTCCATGGAAACACTAAAGCGATTGTTGCTTTAGTGTTTTTTTATTTTGGCGGAGGTGCTGCGATTTGAACAAGTACAAGCGGGTTCTGATCAAGCTAAGCGGCGGGGCCGTCGCCGGCAAAAGCGAATTCGGCTTCGAGCCGGAGCGGCTGGAGCACATTGCGGGCGAAATCCTGTCGGTAGTGAATATGGGAGTGGAGGTTTCCATCGTCATCGGCGGGGGCAACATTTTCCGCGGCCAAATGGCGGACAGCTGGGGAATCGAGCGGGCGGAGGCCGATAATATCGGCACGCTGGCGACGGTCATCAATAGCTTGATGCTTCGCGGCGTGCTCAAAGCCAAAACCGACAAAGAAGTTCGCGTCATGACAGCAATTCCGACCACTTCCGTCGCGGAGCCGTACATCCGTTTGCGGGCGATCCACCATTTGGAGAAAGGCTACATCGTCATTTTCGCAGGGGGCAACGGTCAGCCGTACGTGACAACGGATTATCCTTCCGTGCAGAGAGCGATCGAGGTTAACTGCGATGCGCTGCTGGTGGCCAAACAGGGCGTGGACGGCGTGCTCGAAGCGGATCCGAAGCTGAGCCGCGATGCGAGGAAGTACAAGTCGCTTCATTACGACGATGTGATCCGGCGCAATTTGAAGGTGATGGACCAGTCGGCGTTCATTCTGGCCCGAGACTACAATTTGCCGATTCACGTATTCAATTTCGACAAGCCCGGCTCGATGAAGGAAATTTGCGAGGGCAAGCATATCGGCACGGTCATCAGCAAAGATGCGGTGCTGGAGCTGGAGGAGCCGTCCATGGCGTGAAGCGTGGCGGCGGGAGCGAGGCAGTATGGACAGGACGGCGGATGGGATCTGCTGTCCTGTTCTTTTTAGAGGGGGGAGTTATCGTCAAGATGTGATCCGGCGCAATTTGAAGGTGATGGACCAGTCGGCGTTCATTCTGGCCCGAGACTACAATTTGCCGATTCACGTATTCAATTTCGACAAGCCC
>NZ_JXAK01000004.1 GCF_000829455.1 Gordoniibacillus kamchatkensis | reverse complement strand
TGTTACTGACATCGTATTTTGACCGAAAATTGACGATGTCTGCTGACCGATATTTGACGATAATCGTGACCGTAGAGCATCGAAGACGGGAAAGCCCGAATTTATGGCTTTCCCGTTCTTGTTAGATGTCTACTTGGTAAGTTTCCTTCTTCCTCAAGTTGAACCTGGCTTCCCGCATGATCACGTACCAGTCGCGATCCAACTCAATCCTACAAGGAATTCCCTTGTCTCCGATTCGAATTTCTATGCACTCGCCGCAATGCAGCGTATACGAGCGACCGCCGAGGTATACCACCCAGCACGCCCCGTCTTTGTCATACGTCATCTTGTTCCACGATCTGGTCATGAAAGCTCGCCCTGAATGACGTGCTTCACCATGTGGTCGTCGATGATCCGCCGCTTATTCTGCGCCCCATAAATCAGGCTGTGGGTACACACTTTGTTGATAAGCCGCGCGGATCCGCTTGAGAAGCGGTATACCTCATCGACGGCTCCGTCTGAGAAGATGTCATGCTCGCTGCCGGCGTAGGCTAGATGACGCCCGATATACTCTCTGGCCTGAGCGCGGTCGAAGTGCGGCAGCTTGCACTGCAAATCGATTCGCTGGCGGATGGCGGCGTAGGCTTGCAGACGAAGCCGGTCCCAAAGTTCGCTTTGACCGACCAGAATAAGCGCCATGGGGCTTTGGGCATCCATTTTGAAGTTCAGCAGAAACCGTACTTCCTCGAGCATTTCCCGATCCAACAGGTGGGCTTCGTCGACGATGACAACCGGTAGCAGGCGGTGAATGCCGCGCATGAGCTCAATCTCCCGGTGCAATTGCCGCTTGGCATCGCCGCGGTAGAACTTCGATTCGCATCCGAGTTGCTCAAGCATCCCCTTGTAGAAGTGACGGGGCGTCAGCTTCGAATCCGACAGATACAAGATCTTATATTTCGCCGCATCCAGCGCCGAGGTAAACCTGCGAATGGTTGTCGTTTTGCCCGTACCGCAGTCGCCGGTAATGACAGCAAAGAGCTGGCGCTCGGCGGTGTATTCGAGCCGTCCCAACGTCTCCTCCAGCATGACGGACGCATACAGTTCCTCGGTCGGCATATCCCGTGAAAACGGTGTTCGACTCAGCTCGTAAAACGATTCAAACATGGCCGTCCTCCTCTTTCCGGACGGTCCGGTAGGAGACCGCGTGTGCCTGCTGAACATGGCGCTCCGCATGTCTGCGCTCAGCGCCGCGAAGCAGACGGGAGGAGTCTGCCGCTTCCGGCTGAAGGTGATCCGGAAGTTGCGGCCTTCGGCCTGATCGTTCCCCGATGACGAGTTCACGGGCTTTCCATGGTGTATGCCCTTCATGCTCGATCGTCACTTCCACGATGTCGGCCGGATCGTAGGCGACCTGAACCGTCCGTCCGATGAACAGAAGCCCGACTTCATACTTCTTGCCCATGAAACTGATGCAGCCAGCCTTGTCCACTTTCCGATCCTCACAGTGGAGGAAAGCGCTGGCCAACATGTCCGGTTCCACGAAGCGCAGTGGTTTCGCGTCGCTCCGATAAGCCGTTTCGGGGCTTTTCTCTTCCAAAGCGGAATGCGGTTTGTGTTGATGGCACTCGCTCAGCCATACCTGAAACCAGGTATTGAGCTGTTCTAGCGTCTTTACGTTTTCGAGTGAAACTTCATTAAGAAATCCTTGTACTACGCCGTTTAGCCTCTCAACCTTGCCCTTGGATTCCGGCGAATACGGCTTTGCAAATAGCAGGCGAATGCCTAGTTTGGCACAAGTCCGGCCCATCCATTTGTTCTTGTATTGCTTGCCGTTGTCGAAGTAAACCGCTTCTGGTAAGCCATATTTCTCGATGGCTTTGCGGAAGCAATCTTCGACGATGGCCTTCTCCAGCGACTCGTAGAAGGCGCCATGAAGCACGAACCGGGTGGCGTCGTCGACGAACAGGACCAGGTACACTTGCTTGTTCGTGCCGCCCGGTCCAATGGGGAGAAACGGGCCAAATTTTATATCTGACTGCCACAGACTATTGCGATGGCGCTTTTGGAACCGCCTGGCGGCGATTCCGCTGCTAGCGTACATCCGCATCTGCCGGGAACTGTAGCCGCGCTGGGTCAGTTGTTCTTGCAGGGTACTGCGTTTGAGCTTCCCCGGTGTCACCTTCTGATCCCATTCCAAAATCTGAATGATCTGGCTGACGCTGCGGCCCGGGACTTCCCGACGCAGGAGAATGGCTTCTTCCAGCAGTTCCGCAGAAATGGCATCCGGGCCAAGCTTTCTGCCTTTGGCTTTCGGCTTTAGTCCGCTGAAGCCCTCCGTCCTGTGCTTCGCTAAGTACCGACGCAAGGTACGCTCCGACAGTCCCGTCTGAGAGCAAATCGCTGCTCGAAGCTCCTTGGCCTTGGCCGGATCCAATCCGGACGTGAGCAGCGGTGACAAGAAGGTAAACCGCTGCTCCGCTACATCCTCTGCTTTTCTCTGATCTTTCATCTCTCATGCCTCCATTTATTCAGGATTAGCATGAGTTTATGACAGAAGGGTGCGGACATACAGGCAGAACGGGTCTGTAATCCAAAGATTTAAATTGGCGATGGGGCGGACAGATCTTCTCAGCCATCCAGCGGCGTTACCGACAAACCGTCCAGGGTGGTGGAGTGCGGACTGTGAAGGACAGGACGAGTTCTCCACAGGAAGATGAAAACGAATGGCAATCGATTGCAAGACGCATACCGCATACAGTGCCCAGAGAGCAAACCAGCCTCTCCATCTGGCGATGGTGGATTCGTCTGCTGCAATGTCCTCTCGCACCGGCTCCGACAGCACACCTTCGATGCTTTCTGCGTCGTAACGCCTGTAGGGTACGAGCAGATCCGGCAGTTCGTGATGAATCGTCGCGCACGGCTCACAACGAAGGCGGCGAATGATGAGCTTTGCCCGAGTCCCACAACTCTTGTACCACGCCCGTGGACGACTGCCTACAACGATTAAATCCCCCTCACAGCATGGGCAAGGCACACGTCCCGCACTCCTAACAAAAAACGCCGGTATCCGGCTCCTTCTCAACCAACGAAAAATCTGATACAATGACCATATTGTGGTGGGAAGACGTCTCCAGTGGTGCTGCTCGAACAGCTCCACATCTAAATGGAGGCGTCTTTTCCTTTCCCTGGATTGATGTTCTGGTCATTATATCGGTCAGGATTCGGACAACCATTACCGTCAGTTTTTGGACATTACGTATTAGCGGAAACAGTATATTAAAAAAGCCGCCGTAAGATTTATCAAGTACAAACGCAATTATAAATATTTTCATGAGGATTTGGTTCAGCAAGGGTGCGAGGGGCTCTTATATGCTTATAGAAACTATGATCCCACAAAATACGATGTTAAGTTCTGGACGTATGCTGAATATTTTGTTTTTGGTCAGATGAAGGATTATATTAAAAAATCTACAAATATCATACGTCCGAGCAATAAAATAAATCAATTAGCAATGAAGATAAGAAAACTCGATCTTTGGGGAAAAAGCTCAGATGACATAGCAGCTATTTTAGGGTGTTCAAGAAAAATGGCAATAATGGCAAAAAGTTTTTTGAGAGATAGAAATGTAGCTTCACTACAACGAAAAGTAGTACGTCTAAATACAGAAGAAGGAAACCTTGAGTTGGGAGATATTGTCCCCAGCAACATGGATGATTACAATGATGCTATTATTTCTGACTTTCTGGAGACACTTACCCAAAATGAAAAAGAGCTTCTTTTTCTTAAAATGGAAGGGTATAAGTTCAATGAAATTAAAAAAGTAACTGGGTTACAATTAGCAGAAATAGAATCTATAGAAAAATCACTCATTATGAAACATGAATCTTACTACCAACATAAGTATAATGAAAGTGAGGAAGCTGAATTGACCAAATTAACTCAGAAGAACGCTCCACTTTTAACAAAAGCAGAGTATACAAAATTAAAACAATCGGGCTTATCAAATGAGGAAATTGCTGTAAAGAAAAAGATATCTAAGAGCATGGTAAATCGCTATTCACAAAAGTGGAAAAACGAAATCGAGTCAAAAAGCAAAGAGGATGTGAAAGATCAAGTGCTAACGGTATCTGTAAATGAAAATAAAGAATCAGAACATATTAGACGAGAAATGGAGATCATTCAAAAAGAAAATTTCTCTCTAAAAGAGCGCCTGACAAAACTACAAGAAGAAATCAATTTACTCTGGAAAATGCAGGATATATTAAGAAGTAAGATTTGGGACTAAGATGGGGGCCCCTAGGGTGACATCAAAACTGGAACTGCACCCGTAGAAGTTTGTGTGGCGTTATTTTCGAACAGGGGTTCGATTCTCCTCGGCTCCATTTGAAAAATCCACAATCGCATGAGATTGTGGATTTTTGCGTTTATATTTTAGGCTCTCATAAATTATGAAGGTAAATATAATACTATGTCGAAATATATCATTAATTTAATTATGGGGGATCCTGGGAAATGAAAATAATGGATAGAGTTATAGATCCTAAGAATATTCACTTGGCTTACCTCAGGGTTATCAACGAGTCTATGAATAAAGAACTGTTGATCGAAGCCGAACAAGAGTTATTCCATGATTCAATCCCAAAAGTATACGAAGATATTCAACAAATTTTACAGTCGCCCCAGAAATACAATTTTAATACAGTTGAGCAATTGCATAAACCTAAGTATTCCTCCGAAACAGGTGAATACGGGAAGAGAACTTTGATAAGAATTAACTTCTTTGACTCTGTGATCATTCAATGCGTGGTAAATATTATTGCTGAACAATTAAAGAGTTTAATGCCAACATGGAACTACGGTTATAAAATCGTAAGTAGAACTGATTCCCCTTACTTCTACCAAAATTGGAGAACGGGATACGCAAAATTCGTCAAAAATGAGCTTGAAATTATTGAAAACAGGAGATACCTCTCGGTAATAGAAACTGATATTGAAAAATTCTATCCTACCGTAAATCATCAACTCCTACTATCTGAATTAATACCTTATTTCTCATCTTACGAAGACTCAGCTATTATCCTTTTGTGGATTGAGAAGATTTTAGATATTTATTTTGAAATTGATGAAAATCAATTCAAAGTTGGATTACCTCAAGGACCGTTACATTCTCCCCTCTTTGCCTTATTTTATATAAGGGATTGTTTCAATGACGTTAAACAAGAGTATCCTCGCATTACTTGCTTTGGTTATGTTGATGATTTGCGTATTTACTCTGAGTATTCCACAGAAATAGCAAATTCAATTTTTTTGAGCTTAAAAAATATATGGATAAAAAGAGAATCTCTTTAAATGAGAGTAAGACCACCATTGCAAATATCACTCAACATAAAGAACATGAAGCTAAGCTTATGAGTAAGGCATCTAACCTAGGTAGAGCGATCAGAGACGAAGTTGTTCTTTCATCTGAAGGTTTGGAAGAAATGAAGGAGCGGTTAAGAAAACTATTTAATGAACTTAACGAAATATACTCTGAAGAAGAGAGTCAAAAAAATAAGCTGACAGAAAAATTGGAGAAGTTTGTTGATTACCGTTTAGTTAAACTTATTAATTCAAATGATGGCTGGTATGAACAACTTGAAAAAACATTTTCTGGTGATTATTTAAAAGGAAATATTGTCGCCGTTTGGCATATTCTATATATAAAAGCAGAGGCTCCTGCGATGAAACGGGCTTTTCTTTCAAAGCTGAGAACTGTCATTTTCTCCGAAGAAGCTCAATCTTTTAGTTATGTGAAATTTTTAGCTTACAAATATCTGTTCAAGTGTTCCCCTTCTGAATTACGTCTGTCTAATGAAGAAATTACGGAGAACTTTACTCGTTTAATTACGGAGAATATGGAAAAGGTGTATCTAAAAGCGATACTTTCATCTATTCATAAAAACTGGATTCCGCACATCCCAATATTAAAGGATTTGACCACTAAGACGAAAGATAATGAGTTGCACTCTTTGTGTTACAAAAAAGGACTGATTGATGAAGTACCAAACCTATATAAAAGACATGTATTTCAGCCAAGATTAATTCAAAACAATGAAGAATTAATTTTTGAATCTAGGAAAATTGTTGTTGGAGACCCTATAAGATATTTAGAGGACGAGGACTTAAAGACGATTAAATATAGGCTTTTTAGATTTGATAAAGGTAATTGGAGAGTACAATACACAGGTACGTTAGATTCTTTAAAAGATGTATCTTGGCATTATGATGACTTAATTAAAAGTCTACTAAAATCTTTAGTTTCATGGTTGAAAGTTCAGATAATTATGGAAGATCAAAGAGTGCCATCTAGCGTAGTTGATCCTGATCATATTTGGTTCGATATGAAAACTGGTCACATTTATTTGCTCGGTAATCCTGCTTGGCAGTTAGACTATCTTTTTGATAAGACTCCATCTATCTTATGGAAAAAGTCATTTGTTTCTTTGTTTCAAGTTCTTTTTAATATCGATCTTTCAAAAGGAATAAATGTTTTTAAAAAGTCATGGACTTCTTCACAATCACCATTGTTGTATCATTGGCAATATCGAATACTTAATTATCTTTTTTCTAATAAATTTTCCGTAACGATTTTTCTTCAACAAATGGATAAAGTTCTTTGTGATATGGAATCCAAGACTATTGTAGATTTTGAACAAATTAAACTTGATCATATAGTGAAGCATTATGTAACTGATTTAGAACATAGAGACAATTTTATTTTAATCGCCAATTTCGTAGAAGGAAGTTGGAAAAATGGCTCCAAAGAATGTTACTTTTTTACCTTACATAATCATGAACATGCACGTTACCTTGTATACAGATTACATGAGATCTTCGAAAGATCTGGGTTTTCAATTTATCTAAATAGCAAAGAAGCATTTCGTTTATTTTCTGCTTGCTTTTTGCATGACTTTGGAATGCTTTCTGAACCAACTAAACATAGACTACATGACACCAACAAGATGGATATTCAACACTTACAAAACGAAATCCGTCAGATTCTTCAAGTGGCTGTTGCGAGGAATCCCGGATCTGTTGATTTAGAACTACAGCAGATTTATGAAATTTTTGGTAATGTTGAGCGTGTTCGGGAGAATATTGTTCGAGTTGAACATCCATACATTTCCGAAAAAGAGTTGGTGGGTGACTATCCTGATTTGCCTCTTAGTGTGGCAGAGAGAAGGGATATTGGCGTTATAAGTGCTGCCCATGGTTGGGGAAAAGCTGAGGTTATAAATATTTCAGATGATTTGCATGATGGGAAACATCCAATCCATCTGAAACTCCTCTCATTACTTCTTAGGATCGCGGATCTAAGTGATGTGTCAAAAGAACGGGTTAGGAGAGAAGTACTTGAAAGAAATTACCATAGAATGTCGGACACATCGGTGTTTCACTGGATAAAACATCTGAGTGTTGATAAGTTAACTATTGAACATCGAGACCTGGAAGATGGTGCTACAGAAATTATATTTACTATCAGTCATAATTATCTACCAACAGGTAGTATCTTGACTGAAGTATTAGAAAGAACTTGTGGGAAAAACTGCAAAAAAATTGATAGTAATGACATGAGCGAATTTATTGACAGAGGTGCCAATTTAGGTCGAGGGAGCTTCTTTAGCTATTTTGAACGGTCACAATGTGATATTACTTGTGCATTTATTAATGAGTCGTATAGATGGTTTTATGCGGAAGTAATTTTTATCAATGATTATTTTAGGCAAAATGAGATACCCGTATCATTTGATCTCAAAATTGTAAAGACAGAGCAGAGTCAAGTAGATTTTAATTTTATTAAGAATAGGAACAGTTTGAAGTCTGCCCAGGAGTTTATGTTTCAATATTTCCAAAAATAATTTGTAGTCATTAAATGTCGGCGAATTGTGGATTTGCTTATCAACGCTGCGCCTCCATAAGATGCAAAGAACCTCTGACCTGGGATACTAGTCCGAGGTTCTTTGCATTTTAAGGCTCAGTAGGATCGGCCAGCGGCTGAAGGGATATGAGTCCAGTCTGTGGTCGAGCGATCACTAGCAAGTCTTACCTCTTGAACATTGCCGTCAGCAAGATTAAGCTGTATGCCCACAATAGCCATGCGGCCAATAATGTAGTGCTTTCGTCAGATATAGCCGGAAACGCGAAGTTATGGAAGGCGAGGGATAATATATCGAGGAGCATGCCTGGTAAGGCTAGGAAAGCGGCGGAACGGAATCGTTCTGAAGGAACAATGTTAAACATGCCATACAAGGGCACAGTACACACATAAATGACCGGCGCAGAGATTATAAACGTTATAGCCGTTTTCATCTGTTTCTCCGCATCGATCAGCCATGCTCCGAAAAAGTGAAAGATCACTGTCGCCATGAGCCACAGGAAGAATCCCCATAATAGAAAAAGGCCGTTACGCTGACGGATCGTCAGTCCTGCTTTCATTTGTCCACCCCATTTGAAATAAAATCGAACAGAGCCCGCAATGCATCAAATACGGCTTCTTTAGGAAACTCTTCGTCCAATAAAGCTTGAACCGCTAAGCCATCGATTAATGCGTTCATCAGAATGCCCCAATGATCCAAGCTTATAAGATCAACGGGCGACGATCCCCATCGCGAAGCAAGAAGTTCGGTCAGGTGCTTGTTTTCTTGCCGAATCATAGAGCCTAATTGTTGACGATTTGGTTCAGATTGAAGGCTTGCAGCCAACGATGCGAAAAACAATCGGTGATACGTGGAGTTGTAACTGCACCTTTCTTGAGCGGATAACAACGCTTCCTCTATGCGTGCATGGTTTTTCTGCAAAGATTGCCACGAGGAATCGCATAAGCTTTGAACCAGTTCAATCATTAACTGTTCTTTCGTTCGAAAATGATAAAAAACGGTCCCTTGACTGACATTCGCTTGCTCGGCCACAGCCTTTAAAGTCGTCTTTTCAATTCCTCGTTCTGCCAGGCATTGTTGAGCGGCTTTTAAAAGCTCTGGTTTCGTAACCACATTTGGTTTTGCCATGTTTCCTCCCCTAATAGTAAGTTGGTTGAATAACTAACTCATTTTATTACTATCCTAACCTACGATCTCCAAAATGTCAAAATAAGGATGCAATTGACCGAGATGAGGTGACACCATCCAAACCGAAAATTTAGGACAGGGTTTCGATTTCCCTTGCCTCCATACCAAATTCACAACAGCACAAGGTTCTGTGAGAGTCAATGCATAAGTTTGCCACAACGGTAACCTCTGCTTTAACGCTTACGGCGAAAATAATAATTAACACCTTAGTACGGTTTGTTGAATAATAAACGAATCGCGTTCATTTAACCATTGAAAGCAGCCCGTTTCTTTTTATAATTACAGACATATGTTGATTAATCGATCGATATTGATTTTTTAACGACCTTAATAATCGTAAAATAGAGGAGGTAATGTTATGTCAAATTCAAAAGAACTTACCGGAACGCAGAAAATGATAGGGGATTTTGCCCCAAAACTTGTCGCATTAACGGATGATGTTTTATTTGGAGATGTGTGGGAGCGTAAAGAGCTTTCTCCTCGTGACCGCAGTTTAATTACCGTGGCTAGCTTGCTAACTGGCGGAAATACAGAGCAACTGAAATTTCATTTAAATAAAGCAAAAGAAAACGGTCTTACGGAAAATGAGCTTGTTGAAGCCATTACCCATCTTGCTTTTTACGCCGGATGGCCGAAATCGATGTCTGCCATTATGGTTGCAAAAGAAGTGTTCTCAGATAAAGCGTAACAACATAGGAGGTATGGAATATGTCTGACAAGAAAGTTTGGTTTATCACTGGTGCCGGGCGGGGCATGGGCGTGGACATTGCCAAAGCCGCCTTGGCCGCTGGCTACCGGGTCGTCGCAACAGGCCGAAACACCGAAGCGGTAGCCAAAGCCGTAGGTGAAGCCGAAAATTTGCTGATCGTGAAACTGGACATTACGAGCCCTGCCGACGCCGAGGCTGCCGTAAAGGAGGCGGTAGGCCGGTTCGGAACGATCGACGTGCTCGTAAACAACGCCGCCAACTGTTATCTCGGCTTCTTTGAAGAGCTAACCCCGAAGCAGATCGAGGGTCAACTCGCCACCAATCTCATCGGCCCGATGAACGTCACCCGTGCTGTGCTGCCCGTGATGCGCAAGGCGCGTTCCGGTCACATTATTTCGATTTCCTCGACCGCCGGCTTTGTCGGGTATGAGTTCTGTTCCGCCTATGCCGCTTCAAAGTTCGGCCTCGAGGGCTGGATGGAGTCGCTGCATTTCGAAGTCACTCCGTTTGGAATCAAAACTACCATCGTCGAGCCGGGCTTTTTCCGCACCAAATTGCTGGAGCCGGAGTCTTCGACGTACGCGGAAGGGTTCGTCGAGGACTACGCCGAGCGTAATGCCGGGCTTCGGCCTTGGTGGGAGGGAATGAACGGAAAGCAGTCCGGAGACCCTGCCATGCTCGCCAAGGCGCTGATCACGATTGCGAGCGAGGAGGAGCCGCCGCTGCGCTGGGTAGCCGGTGCCGACGCAATTGGCGAAGCGGAGCGGAAGATCGCCGAATTCCGGCAGCAGATCAACGCTTACCGCGACCTGTCCGCTTCCCTCGCTTACGAAGACGATTTGGAAATATAACGATTGGAAAGTGAGGAACGATCAAATGGAATATGTGAAACTTGGCAATACCGGCCTGGATGTATCCCGGCTTTGTCTTGGCTGTATGGGCTTTGGCGTAGCGGAGCGGTGGATTCATCCATGGGTACTTGATGAAGAACGCAGCGTCCCATTATCAAAAAAGCCCTGGAGCTAGGCATCAATTTTTTTTGATACGGCGAACGTATATTCAGACGGAACAAGCGAAGAAATTGTTGGACGAGCTTTAAAGGATTATGCCAATCGAGATGAAATAGTCCTCGCGACGAAGGTTTATTTCCGTATGCATGAAGGTCCGAATGGCGCCGGACTTTCCCGGAAGGCAATCATGAGTGAAATTGATAAGAGCCTAAAGAGACTGGGAACCGATTATGTGGATCTGTATCAAATTCACCGCTGGGACTACAATACTCCCATCGAAGAGACGATGGAAGCACTGCATGATATTGTGAAGGCCGGGAAGGCACGATATATCGGTGCTTCCGCCATGTATGCATGGCAGTTTCTGAAGGCGTTACATGTAGCCGAAAAACATGGATGGACCCGGTTTGTATCGATGCAGAATCATTTGAACCTCATATACCGTGAAGAAGAGAGGGAGATGCTGCCGCTTTGTAAGTCGGAAAAAATCGGTGTGATTCCATATAGTCCGCTTGCAGGCGGAAGATTGACTCGAGATTGGCAGGAAACCACGCATCGTTCCGAAACCGATCAAGTGGCAAAAGCTAAATACGACGCGACTGCAAATACCGATCGGGCCATCGTGGAGCAAGTTGCGGCCATCGCTGAAAAACGCGGCGTTCCCCGCGTTCAAATCGCACTTGCCTGGTTGCTGCAGAAGGAACCGGTCACAGCTCCTATTATTGGTGCTACGAAAATGTCTCATCTCGAAGATGCGGCAGCCGCTCTATCGATTGCGTTAACACCCGAAGAAATTGCGGCGCTGGAAGAGCCGTATGTGCCTCATCCGGTAGTAGGCGCTCAGTAATTGCGGTGCAGAAAAGCGACCATTGCATGGTCGCTTTTCTGATTTGAACTAAAATTGTTGGAAAAAAGCATTTATTTTTTTATGTACGGTTTTAGTAATTGCATCTCATCGTGCTCGGTTAGCAAGGACTTGATTTTAGAAGTAATATAGCTCTTGCTGCCAGCGATAAAATGCGCATTTGAGACCCCTATTTGATATATATATTTTCTTTCACATGGAAATATTATAGCATCTAATTTTTGGTCTTAAAATTAAACTTAATCGCCTCGTCATTAAGCCACGAATGGCAAATTATCAAGATGCCGGAAAAAATCGGCGATTTACTACGATACGAAATCAACTTATGTTTAAAAAAGGTTTGACAGCGTTTACAAAGCGAAAGGAGTGAAAAACATGAAGAAAAGACTGAGCATACTTATGGTAATTTGCCTGCTTTTCAGTTTGCTGCCCTTATTTGCTCCGGGTTTCGAAGGCGTGGCCCAAGCGGCCGGAGGTCCGGCGCAGCAAGGAAATCTGCTGCAGAACGCCGGATTTGAGTCCGTCACGACGGCAAGCGGATGGACGAACAATGTGGCGCCGGTAGCCTGGACGTCCCCGTGGAAAGCGGCCGGGGCTCCCGTTTTTACAGCGGATAACGCCGTAGCCCATACAGGGCAAAATTCGGTCCGTGTCGATGCGCAGGCAGCAAGCCGAATGGCTCTGGAGACGTCCTCGGTTCCGGTCGCGCCCGGCTCTACCTATAAGCTGGGGATCTGGATCAAAACAAGCAACCTGGTCCCTACATCGGGAGGAGGCGCCTATGTCAGAGTGCAATTTTTGGATAGTACCGGTGTAAAAGTTTCGGGCACAGCCGTTCCAAACACGGCAAAAGTATCCGGAACGAGCGATTGGACCTACAAGGAAATGATCGTAACAGTTCCGGGCGGCACTACGCCTGCTGTCAGCCAGTTGAAGGTCGAGCCTTACGCGGACAGCTTTACGGGAACGGTCTGGTTCGACGATGTATCACTGATGCCCTGGTTCAACCTGACGCTGGATCAAGCCTTCGTTACTTTGCTGCCGGGAAAGACGGCGAAGCTCACTCCCGTCTATGATCCCGCGAACACGCCGGCCCAAACTTTGGTCTGGTCTTCTTCCAACCCGGATGTCGCGACAGTAGACAATAGCGGCAACGTAACAGGTCAAAGCTTGGGGGTGGCGACCATTACCGCACAAACGCCGGACGGACTGCATTCCGCATCCAGCCAGATCAGCGTTGAGCCGGAATCCAATTTTCAGCAATACGATGCGCTTCGGCTAAAATGGTTCGACAAGTTGACCGGCGGCGCGTTCGACCGTTCTGATCCGGGCATTTCCGCCTATTTGTCCAACCTGGTTAACAGCGTCACCAATGCGAATCAAACCGGCTTCTGGGATACGATGAACAAATCGGCGACAAGCACGTATTTGTGGAGCGACTTGGCCAGCACATCGGATTCGGCCCAGATCAGCACCGCCTACGGCCGATTGAGGACGATGGCGCTCGCTTACGCAATCGACGGTTCGAGCCTGTACCGTAACGAATCGTTGAAAAATGACATTTTAAGCGGCCTCGACTGGATGTACGCCAACCGGTTCAACGAAGGCAAAACGGAGTACGGGAACTGGTGGGATTGGGAAATCGGCACGCCGCAAATTTTGAACGATGCGATGGTGCTGATGTACGATGCGTTGACGCCGTCGCAGCTTGGCAGCTATATCAGAGCGATCGACCGGTTTGTACCGGATCCGCAGGTCAGGACGATCAACAAGGTGACGGAAACGGGAGCCAATCTGCTCGATAAAGACCTGGTCGTCATCGTTCGCGGCATCGTCGGACGGACAAACGCGAAAATCAGCCAGGGGCGAGACGGGATGAGTCCGGCCTTCCCTTATGTGACAAGCGGAGACGGCTTTTACACGGATGGCTCGTTCATCCAGCATACGAATATTGCCTATACGGGTAGCTACGGTGCCGTTCTGCTTAACGACATGGCGAATTTGCAATATTTGCTCGGCGGCTCGCTCTGGACGGTAACGGATCCCAATGTGAACAACGTATACGATTGGGTGACGAACGGTTTTGCTCCCCTGCTCTACAAGGGAGCTATGATGGATATGGCCAGAGGCCGGGCGATTTCCCGATCGAACTCCCAGGATCACGATGCCGGCAGATCGATTATCGCATCGCTTGTGCGCCTGGCTCAAGGAGCTCCTTCCGACAAGGCGGCGCAAATCAAAAGTATGGTCAAAGCGTGGATTCAGGCGGATACGACGTTTGCCGACTATTACGCGAATTTGCCTATTTACGATATCACGCTGATCCGCTCGCTCATGAACGATGCTGCGATTGCACCGGCTAGCGAACCGGCCAAAAATCAAGTATTCGCCGCCATGGACCGGGTCGTTCACCTGCGTCCGGGCTTCGGGTTCGGCATCGGGATGTTTTCGAACCGCATCTCCGCATTCGAGTACGGCAACGGGGAAAACTCCAAAGGGTGGTATACCGGCATCGGCGCGACCTATTTGTACAACAACGATCTGACCCAGTTCAGCGACAATTATTGGCCGACGGTGGACAGCTCGCGGCTGCCCGGCACGACAACGGACGGCTCGACAGGAACGCTGAAGGACTGGGCGTCGTACATGAATCCGCGGACATGGGTAGGGGGTTCGTCCCTGGATGGCCTTTACGGCGCGGCAGGAATGGATTTCTCTCTGAGCAAAACGACCGGCAGCAGCCTGCAAGGCAAAAAGTCATGGTTCATGTTCGACGGCGAAATCGTCGCATTGGGGACCGGCATCTCAAGCCAGGACAACCGCAGCGTGGAGACGATTGTCGACAACAGGAAGTTAAACGGCAATGGGGATAACCTGTTGACGGTGGGCGGGGAAGCCAAACCGTCGCAGCCCGGCTGGTCGGAAACGATGAGCAATGTCAAGTGGGCGAATCTCGAAGGCAATGTGCCGGGTTCGGATATAGGCTATTATTTCCCGGAGGGCGCGACCATTTACGGTTTGCGCGAGGCAAGGACAGGCGCTTGGAAAGACATCAATACGGGAGGTTCCGCGGCCCCGATTACGAGAAATTATTTGAGTCTCGCTTTCGAGCACGGCGTAAGCCCTGCGGGCGCTTCCTACGCGTATGTCGTGCTGCCGAACAAGGACGCGGCGGCGACCGCGAATTACGCCGGCAATCCTAACGTCGCCATTCTCGGCAATACGCCGGATGTGCAGGCCGTAAAGGAGAAGTCGCACGGCATTACGGCGGCGAACTTCTGGAATCCTGGAACTGCCGACTTCATTACCGCGCGCAATCCGGCTTCCGTCATGGTCAAGGAGCAAAACGGCGAGCTGGAGCTTGCGGTTTCCGACCCGACGCAAACGCAGAGCCAGGTAACGGTCGAATTGGCGCGATCCGGACTATCGGTGGAAAGCCGGGACAGCACAGTGGAAGTAGTACAGACGTCGCCGACGATACAAGTCACGGTCAATGTAGCCGGTTCATACGGAAAGACGCACGTCGTTACATTTAAGGATACGACCCCGCCGGTTACAACGGACGATGCCAATCCGGATTGGCACAATACGGCGCAGACGGTGCACCTGACGGCAACCGATATAGGCAGCGGCGTCGCGGCCACATACTACAGTGTGGACAACACCGATTTTGTGCAAGGAAATACGATCGTCCTGAGCGACGAAGGGATCCACACGATCCGCTATTACAGCGTCGATGCCGCCGGCAACCGCGAACAAACGAAATCGGCCGAGGTCAAGATCGACGAAACGCCTCCGGCTGTCGCTACGTCGGCAGCGACAACGGCAGCCGCGGGGCAGTCAACGGTCACGATCACGGTGTATCATCCGGATCCGGTGAACATTCCGTTTGCGATCACGGACGCGCTCAGCGGCGTCGCCCATGCGGAGGTGACGCTGGACGGCGCCTCCGTCAACCAGCCTGTCACGGCTGAACCGTTAGCGCTGTCGCTCGGCGATCATTCGCTCGTCGTAACGGCAGCCGACTACGCGGGGAACGTTACGACGCAGCGCTATGTACTGCGGGTAATGATGGATATTCCGCATTTGCGCGAAGAGCTGCAGGTGGCGGGCAGCCGCGGATGGATTACCAATCAGGGAATTCTGAGCAGTCTGCTCGCCAAGGCCGACCATATTGAGCAAGTGCAAGATCAAGCAAACAAGCGCTGAACGGATTAAACGATTTGGAGAACGAAGTGCAAGCGCAATCCGGCAAAAAGATTGACGCCTCATTCGCACAGCTGCTGCTTAGCGATATTGCCTACTTGAAGAGCCGTCTGGAATAATGAGCTATAGGCTGGACATAGTAAGCGGGCGAGAAGCCGCATCCATCTCAACTTGAGTGGATAGCGGCTTTTTGCATTATGGGGGGGGAATTTCAGCTGCCGAAGAAAGTGCGGCTGCGCTGCGGATTGGGAATGTGGGTCTCCGGCTTCGTTGAACTTGTGTTCCAATGAAGTTGATATAAGGTTGGAACACGAGTTCAAAGGCGCACGCTACGCTCCAAGGCCCACATTCCCATCCTCCGCTCCGCCTTTCTTTGGCAGCTTGGCAATTTCCGATAAAAACGCGATGCGGCAAAAAACGTCCACACCGATTCGCAAGAAATGTAGACGGATGAAAAAATGCCGATATACGGATAGTGAAGCGGTTTTGTATGATGCAAACACAGGCCGAACCGCTCCTGCCGTTCCGCCGCCACATGCATAATGCAAGGGGAGTGTTTCCATGAGAAAAGTATTCCGCACCAAAATGATGCCGATTCTCGCATCCGTTCTAACGCTATCGCTTATTGCGGCGTGCGGCAGCACGGGCGAGCAAAAAGGATCGGCAGCGCCAAGCAACGCCCCGGCCGCAAGCGCCTCCAAGGAGCCGATGAAAATTTCGTTCTGGACCCCGCTGAATGCGAACCCTAAAGCCGTCGTCAAAAACTTGGGCGAGCTTCCGATGGTGAAGGAATGGGAGAAGCGCACGAACGTTGCGTTTGAGTTCCGGCACTCGTCGGGCAATACGCCTCAGGACGACATTCAGCAGTACGGGGTGATGATCGCGTCCAACAATTTGCCAGATGCCATGCTTTGGAACTGGGACAGCGTGCAAGGCGGGCTGCCGAAAATGTTTAAGGACGGCACGATCGTTAAGCTCAACGATCTGATCGCCAAAAATGCGCCGAACCTGAAAAAAATTATCGACGAAAATCCGCAAATCGCCAAACAAATCAAAGCGGATAACGGCGACATTTACGTGCTGCCGCACCTGCGGGTCGGCCAATACGGACAATACAAAACTTTCAGCGGCATGATGATTCGCCAGGACTGGCTCGACGAGCTCGGCCTCAAGGCGCCGGAAACGATCGACGAGTGGGAAACTGTGCTGAAGGCGTTTAAAGAGAAGAAAGGCGTCATCCCGTTTACTTTGGACAAAGGCACCCCCATCTCCAACTGGGACTTTGCCGGAGCCTTCGGCGTTCCGGGAATAGGGGCGACCGCAAACGCCGGCAGCTTCTATCTCAGCGGCGGGCAAGTCAAGTTCGGGCCGATTCAGCCGGAATTCAAGCAATATTTGGCGACGATGGCAAGATGGTATAAGGAAGGGCTGATCGATCCGGACTTCGCCTCGAACGATGCCAAAACGAAAGATGCCAAAATTACGTCGGGCAAAGCAGGGGCCTTCTTCGGGTACATCGGCGGCAGCATGGGAACGTACATGCCGGCGCTGCAGAAGGCGAATCCGAAGGCACAGCTTGCCGCCGTTCAGTATCCGGTGCTCCACAAAGGCGAGGAGCCGAAATTCATCAATACCGCCTGGGATTACGACAATGTCGGAACGGTCATCACCAGCTCGAACAAGCACCCGGAGGAAACGGTCAAAGCGCTCGATTATTTGTACAGCCAGGAAGGCGCGCTGCTGAAAAATTTCGGTATCGAGGGCCAGACCTACAACATGGTGAACGGCCAGCCGCAATATACCGACCTGATTTTGAAAAATCCGGACAACTTGCCGATTTCGCAAGCGATGGCCAAGTACTTCATCGCCAACTACGGCTTCACGGGGCTGGACGACGACCGCTATAACGACCAGTATTATCAATTGCAGGCGCAGAAAGACGCGGTCAAGATTTACGCGAAATATGCGAAAAACGCGTACAGCGTCATGCTGCCGCCGGTCAGCCTGACTACGGACGAAGCGAAGGAAGCGGCCAAAATTTTGAACGATGCGGGCACGCTCCTTACGGAGCAGATTACGAAAATCGTAATGGGCGCGCTGCCGCTGGACAGCTACGATAAGACGATCGACCAGCTCAAGAAAATGAACATCGATCGCGCAGTCGCCATCTATCAGGCCGCTGTGGACCGCTACAATAAACGCTAATGCTGCAGAAGGGGAGCCTGGTTTCTCCCCTTCCTTCATATTTTGACAACATGGCAAGGAAGTGAGCGTATGGCGAAATCCATCCGGCTTTTATGGGACGACGTCAGGAAAAACCGGGCGATTTACCTGATGGTGCTGCCCGTCGTGCTGTACTTTTTCATTTTTAAATATTTCCCGATGTATGGAGCGGTTATCGCTTTCAAGGACTTCACTCCCGCCAAGGGAGTATGGGGCAGCGACTGGGTAGGGCTCGAGCATTTCAAGGACTTCTTCGAAAGCTACTACTTTGTCCGCGTGCTGCGCAATACGTTTCTGATCAGCTTCTACAATCTCGTCTTCGGGTTTCCGGCCCCGATTATTCTCGCCTTGCTGCTCAACGAAATTCGGCAAAAGCTGTTCAAATCCGTGGTGCAGACGGTGTCGTACCTGCCGCACTTTATTTCGCTCATCGTGATTTGCGGCCTGATTATCGATTTCACGAACCGCGGCGGGGCAGCAAGCTCTCTCATCGCCTTTTTCGGCGGGCCAAGTACTCCGCTGCTGAACGACGCCGGCTATTTCCGTCCGATCTTCGTGAGCACGTCCATTTGGCAGGAGATGGGCTGGTCGTCCATCATCTACCTTGCCGCGCTGAGCGGCATTAACCCGGAGCTGTACGAAGCGGCCAAAGTGGACGGAGCGGGCCGGTTCAGACAAATTTGGAGCGTGACGCTGCCCGGGCTCATTCCGACCATCATGATCCTGCTCATTCTTCGGATCGGCGGGCTGATGGAAGTCGGCTTCGAGAAAATCGTTCTGCTGTACAATCCGAATACGTACGAAACGGCCGATGTCATCTCGTCTTTCGTGTATCGGGAAGGGCTTGCCCAGGGCAACGATTACAGTTATACGACGGCGGTAGGACTGTTCCAATCCGCGATCAACTTTGTGCTGCTGATTAGCGCAAACCGCATTTCCCGGAGATTTTCCGGCAGCAGGTTGTGGTAGTGGTAGGGGGGGACTATTGATGAAAGGAACCGCAGCGGAACGGCTGTTTGATATCGGCAACACGATTTTGATGCTGCTTCTGATCGTGTGCACGCTTTATCCGTTTTACTATGTGTTCATGGCGTCCATTAGCGATTCGAACCTGCTTATACAGCATACGGGTTTGCTGTTCAGGCCGCTGGGCTTCAATCTGGGGGCTTTCAAGAAGGTGATCGAAAACCCGAATATTCTGAGCGGGTACCGGAATACGTTCATCATTTTGGTGGCGGGGACGGCTGTCAATTTATTGTTTACGACGCTTGGCGCTTATGCGCTTTCCAGAAAGTTCATGCTGCGGAAGTTCATCATGATTGCTATCGTGTTCACGATGTATTTTAGCGGCGGTCTGATTCCTACGTATTTGCTGATCAACAACTATTTGCACCTTGGCAACAGCTTGCTGGCGCTGATCATTCCCGTAGCCGTCAGCACGTGGAACCTGATCATCATGCGGACCTCCTTCGAGGCCATTCCGGAGACGCTGCTGGAATCGGCGAAGATCGACGGAGCGGGGGAATTCCGGATCCTGTTTCAGCTTGTCGTACCGCTGTCGATGCCGGTCATCGCGGTCATGATTCTTTATTATGGCGTAGCTCACTGGAATTCCTGGTTCAATGCGATGCTGTTTCTGAGCGACCGCAACAAGCTGCCGCTGCAGCTCATCCTGCGGGAAATTCTCGTGCAGAACAGCACGGACTCGATGACGACCGGCACCGGCAACGCTAACGACACGGAGGCAATCGGACAAAGCATCAAGTACGCGACCATCATGGTGGCGACGGTTCCGATTCTCGTCGTGTATCCGTTCCTGCAGCGATATTTCGTGAAGGGCGTTATGGTCGGGGCGATCAAAGAATAGAAAAACGGTTGTGTCATGCCGGTGTAGGTGGGATAATGGCGGAGGAACAAGGGGGAGTGCAGCTTATGAAACGCAGCGTGTTCTTATTTTGGCTTTACTCTAACCTGACGATCTTATGTATCCCCATTCTCATCGCCATGGGCATCTTGATGCAGTCGAAGCATTTGCTCCAGTCCGAAGTGATGCGCTCCAACGAGGCGCTGCTTAACCAGGTGAAACAATCGCTGGACAATCAATTTCAGGATATTAAGAAAATCGGCCTGCAGCTGTCGCTGGATCCCAAAGTGTTAAGTTACATCAATCAGACGGATTTTTCGGCTCCCGATGTCAAGCTGAGCCTGCTCGATTTGATTAAGACGCTCCGCTCTTATGCCGCTTCGAACGGGAATATCGACGATTTTTATATTTACGTGAAGGCCGGGCAATTCGGCGTTACGACGTCGGCTCTGGACGAAGCGGATATTTTGTATCAATTGTTCCACGAGAAGAAGGGCGTCACGTACGAGCAGTGGAAGGAGAGCATGCGCAAGAGCTACTTTGGCAGCTTTGTCAAGCTGGCGGACAACGACCTGGTTTTTTTGCAATCACTTCCGGTCCAAAATATGAACGAGGAGGCGCCGGCTACGCTTGTCGTGATGCTGAACGGGGACCGCCTCAAGGCGGCGATCTCCGGCATCCAGCTCGCTCAGGCAGGGAGCGTCGTGATCGTCGATAAAAATAACAAGCCGCTGATGGCGGCGGGCGAGGCGCTCAATACTGCGGACATTGATTTCTCGCAGCTGACGAAGGAAAGCGGCTCGTTCTCGCAAAAGCTGAGAGGCGAGCAGGTCACAGTATCTTACGTCTCCTCCGGCGAGAACGACTGGAAATATGTATCGGTTATACCGACCAAGGTATATTCCGCCAAGGTGAATCAGCTGCAAATTTGGATTTTGATCGGACTCGCCCTCTGCGTTCTGATCGGCGGGGCGACGACCGTCTGGCTGACGAGAAGAAATTATTTGCCGATCCGGCGCATGGTCGATCTCGTGTCCCCGAAGGTGAAATCCAATCTGGAGGGCATCAAGAACGAATTTACGCTGCTGCAATCGTTCATGTCGGAAAATGCGGCGTTTCAGGATTTGGCCGCGCGCACGATCCGGATGCAGCAAAACGCGCTGCGCAGAAACTTCTTGGCGAGGCTGCTGAAAGGCGCGTGGAGAGCGGGTCGGCCCTTGCGCAAACGATGGAGTCGTTCGACCTGAAGTTTGAGACGAGCTGTTTTGCCGTGCTGCTGTTTCATATCGGCGGATATGCGGCGCTGTTCAAGGATAACGACCCGCGGGACGCCGAAACCAAGCTGCAATATGTATATCATATTGTGACGAATATAACGGAGGAATTGATCGGCCGGAAGCATCCGGTGTTTTCCACCGAAGTGGACGGGATGGTCGCGTTTCTGGTCAATATTCGGGGAGAGGACGAAAGCGCGGCGAAGCAGGAATTGGTGGACATTGCCGGGGAGGCGCAATCGTTTATCCAAAGCAACTTTTACATTCAGCTGACGATCGGCATCAGCAACACGCACCCGTCGGTTTCCGGCATTCCGCACGGCTTCGATGAAGCGCTGGAAGCGCTGGAGTACAAATTCGTCATCGGCCCGAGCCAAATCATTACGTTCGACCGTATCCGGAGGCCGAAGAACGAGCTGTATTACCCGCTCGATACGGAGCGGCAGCTGATCAACTACATCAAGACGGGGCAATATGAAGAAGCGATGGAGACGGTCAGCGGCATTTTGACTGCGAACGTAGCGGACGGAACGCTTTCCGCGCAGCTGGGCAAGCTGCTGATGTTCGAGCTGATCGGGACGATCCTGAAGTCGATCGAGCATTTGCAGCCCGGCCCGGACGAATTGTCCGTCGAGAAAACCGAGCTGATCAAGCTTCTGACCCAGTGCGAATCGTTCGCGGAAATGGAAGACGAAATTTACCGTTTTCTGAGAACGGTATGCGAGTATATCGACGCCAGGAAAAAAAGCCATAACAGCAATCTGAAGGAGCAAGTGCTGGCTTATATCGAAGAGCATCTGTCCGACATGAACCTCAGCCTGACCTCCTTGTCGCTGGAATTTGACGTGAACGCGCCGTATTTGTCCCGGTTTTTCAAAGAGCAGACAGGGGAAACGTTCGTCGATTACGTGGGCAAGCGGAGGGTCGAGCTGGCCAAGCGGCTTATGACGGAAACGGACGATACGATCGCCGAAATTACGAGCAAGGTCGGTTTCACGAACAGCAATACGTTCATCCGCGTATTCAAGCGGTATGAAGGCATTACGCCGGGGCATTTCCGCAAGGGGGAGTGAGGGGCAGCTCCCGCAAGTCAAACCGGTCGGCGCTTCGGCTGTAACTCAGGCGGGGGCGGAGACTGCACGTCCGGGGCCTAAACTGCTCGGGGACATGGCAAATAGTCCATAATGCAAGAGCGCCGGTCCAATTGTGTAGTGGTGCTCTTGTGCTTACCCGCACAAGATGACTTTGCCAAGTGGATTCGTGATCTGTACGAGAAAATCCATATGCGTACGTGTCCTGTTCCTTCTCCGGATGGAGGGCAGCAACTTCATGGCATTTACAGGCTTCCTTTACGATTGCTGGTCAGAACATGACCAACAAACTGCCCCCTGAATTCAGTAACCTGGTTGGCGGGTATAGTTTAAGTAAGACTGGTGTTGTGGTTCTGACTAGGAGCCGCCTCGCGCTGGTCTTTTTTATTTTGGGTATTCGGATTTTGTGGTGGAAAAGGTTTGTAATTCGCCCTCCTTCAATTTCTCAATCAAAGTGGAAATGTCGATATCAAGAAGGTCACTACGCTCACGATTAAACAACTTTCAACCATTTTTTTTTGCGATAAACTACTCTTAGAACATCACTATCACCGACTTTACTACAACTTTCTAAAAGTAAATTTACTTTAGAAAATCCTTGGGGAAAGAGCTGAACCCCATTCCCTAAAAGCGTAGGCAAATAGTAGATATCGTACAAGTCAATCAGATTCTTATTTAGAAACTCACGAATGATCACTCCGCCACCCATCAGCCATATATTCCCTGGTCGATCTGCCCATATTTGTTTTACAAGTTCGTCAACAGGCGTATTGACAAATGACACTTCATTATCGGAGAAACGATTCGGGTCGTGCGTATATACGTAGCACTTTTTCGCGGCATACTTCCATTGACCTTGTGAATGCTTTCTGATGTATTCATAGGTTGTTCTACCCATAATGATCGTGTTTATCGACGAATACAGCCGATCAAAGCCATAATCGGGCTGTGGATCAGGTGTTTCATAAAGAAAATCAAGCTTGTTATCTACACTTGCGATATACCCATCAAGACTTGCAGCAATATAAAGAATGACTTCGTTTTTCATCTACTTCACCACTTTCTATTATCGTTAATTCTCAATATCGAGTTGTCGAAACAGTTAAATTCCATTCGAGCGTAATACTCATTTCCACCAACTCCACCATACAAACGAAAATATGACAACTATCGTCATAATTAGAATGAGATGAACAATAATATAGGATATTTCAACCATACAATCCGATAATGCAACACCATGATATTATATCGTTTTCAACCACGTTTTCCGAATAGCCTTTATGGGAGCCGATTATACAGCCCTTCGCTACTATGGATGTGACAGGTCTGCAAGAGAAGTGGAGAAAATACGAAAACTTGTGCAGTAAAGGTCCACCCGTTCCGAAAAATAGGCTCGTGCTGCAAAAAACCTCGAAGCTAAGCGGCTTCGAGGTTTTTTTTCAAAGAGCGTGTATGCAGATACTATTTGTCGTTTCGACCTGGATACAAACGTTTTTGGTTGCGCTGCTTCTCCAGCAGATGCGCCATCCTTTGTTGAATGTTTCTGCTATATGGCGTTGCAAGAGCCGGATGTGCAAAGTTGCATGTTTCTAAAGGATCGTCGGTTAAGTTATACAGCTCATATTCGTCATGGACCGGCTCGGTTTTGACCCGTGCGACCGAATGGATGTACTCTCCGCCGATTCCACATCCAAATGGCTGAACAGCTACGTCTTTCACCCCCGGATGGCTCCAGAATTGAACATTATCAAAATAGCGGGAGAGCTTCCACAATTGTTTCGCTCCATTTCTGTGTACGGTCGTGATTACGGCTTCGATATGGTTAGGCTGAATAACGGAACAATACGGCTCTCCCAATGGATTAATTTGATGCTGACCTCGGGTAACATCGTCATCGGTCATGAAATAAATCGGCTCATCGGCCGCTGCGGCATCGTTCTGTCCTAACATAAAGGGAGTAAGGTCGCGTCCCACAAAAGGATGGACTTCGCTGAATTTGTTTCGCAAACGGCTCTGAATTTGTTCTATGTCAGCCTTCGCCAGTCCAAGCATGGTAGGCAGGAGATCCACATGGCTTGTAAGCGTGTGGAGGTTTTTATTTTGCGGAAAAAGATGTTTGTTATGAATGAGGAGTGGAACGTGCACAACCTCTTCGTAGGCGCAATACCATTTTTGATGAAGACGCCCGTGAGCGCCTAGCAGGTCCCCGTGATCGGAGGTGAAAATAACAATCGTATTGTGATAAAAAGAAGATCGGGTAAGAGCTTCAAATACTTTCATCATTTGCCGATCGACATTTTTCTGCAGCTGGTAGTAAAGCTTACGGTAAAACGATTGGTCGATAATGGGCTGCAAAGCTTTTGGATAAATATCGCGGTAGCTTGCTTGACAGCGCGGTTTGGTAAATAAAGGTTCGTTGATTGATGGAGGGGGGGCGACTTCCGGCATAGGGTCGACCTCAAACTGAAACATGGGAAGCCGCGCTGTAAGTGCACCATATAAAACGATATCGTGAGGGTTCACAAAAGAGGCTACGATTAGCCAAGGCTTGGCATTCTGGTCGCGGCTTTTCTGGCGGTTCAAGGAATCGAGGAGTGCAACGACTTCCGAAGCATAAATTTCGTCTCTGCCGCTTACTTTCATGCGAGCGGAAGAGGCGGAATTTCGTGGATCTATGCCGTGAGGCTCCGGGCCGATCCAGCCGGAAAAACCGAAGCTGTCCAAACGGTCGGCACGGGAATATAATTGCTCCCGCCGCTTATCAGGTACGCCTGTCACTGGATTATAGCTAGTGAGGCTAATGTGCGTGCCGGGTATGGCAATATCTTCGTATGATATATGCCATTTTCCTCTATAATAAGTCTGGTAGCCGGCTTCGCGAAAGTAATCCCCCATCGTAGGCACTGTGTTTCTTTCCAGCCAAAACATATCGGAGTCGTAAGTTTCCTTTGCGATGCCGTTCGTCTGGCTGACTCCATGGAGCGACGGATAATGGCCGGTCAACAACGTAGCCCGGCTAGGGCAGCAGGCAGTGCTGCCAATATAATGCCTGTGGAACTCCATCCCATGAGCCCTTAAAAGCTCTTGTGTCATGAGATTGTTTCTTCGCCATTCTCTTATTTCCGAGTTTTCGTAAACGGGGGGATACCGTTCCTCATCCACGAGAAACACAAGAAAATTCGGTTTTTCAACAAATCCGGAAAGAGATGGATTACCGTCCATGGAACACACATCCTAGATAAGATCTTTACCCTAGATTATGTTGAAAATGTCCGGCACAGTATCCATCTGGAGCCTGTAATCATCCCCGCACTTGTTGTCCCGCCAATCAGTCCCGCTATAACGGATACCTTTCCAGATCCGGGATATCCTATCCTCAAGAGGAGGAGGTCGAGAGCGGATGGACGAAAATCGGGTGACGGCAACTCCAAAATTGGAAGCAGAATCCATAGCGGAAACCGACAGCAATCAAGATTACGAATTGATGCGCGAATACGCCAAGCAGCTTAATGGAGAAATAATTGATAGCGAGGACGGGAGGAATTACTGATTTTGAATATCTCGAGCTATTCGTTAGCACGATAACCGGGTGCCTCGGCAGCCGGTATTTGACATTCGTCGGGAAGCACACTACAATTATCTCGATTAGCCGGCTAATGGAAGGGACGCGGCGCTGTGGAATTCAACTATTCGGAAGCTCTGACCCATTTATTGAGCCACGTTTACCGGCTGTACCGGCATAACGTGGATCTGCTCATTCAGGAATACGGCGTCTATCCCGGCCAGCCGCCTCTCTTAATGCGGCTTACGGAACAGGACGGGCAAATTCAGAAGGAGCTTGCCAGCAAGGTTCATGTGCAACCGGCCACACTGAACGTCATGATCGGCCGAATGGAGAAGGCCGGACTCGTGGAGCGCCGACCGGACGCGGACAATTACCGCGTGTCGCGGGTTTATTTGACCGAGAAAGGGCGCTTGGCAACCTCGGCGGTGAAAAGTGTGCTGAAAGAAATCGAAGAACGCTGCTTTGCGCGTTTCAGCGCGGAAGATAAGGCGGTGTTCCGGCAGCTGCTGCAGCGGATGCACGACGATTTGCGGCAGCTCAAGCATGAAAATGAGACATTGACTATGAAAGGACAAGGTGGTGAGCAGACGTATGATGCCAAGCGTTAATTTGCAGTCCGAAGCGCCGGCGCGGCCGCACCGCCTGAAAATGGCGCTGATTCTCGGCGCGCTCGCGGCGTTCGGGCCTTTGTCCATCGACATGTATTTGCCGGCACTGCCTGCACTCGCTCAAGATTTGCATGCCAATCCGTCGCTGACCCAACTCAGCTTGACCGCCTGTCTTGCCGGCTTGGCCGTCGGCCAGCTCGTGGCGGGACCGCTCAGCGACGTGCGCGGACGGCGTATGCCGCTTATGTTCGGACTTATTCTTTACGCTGTAGCTTCATTTTTATGCTCGATGAGCCCCTCCATCGAAGCGCTGGTCGCGCTGCGCTTCATTCAAGGCGCCGCAGGCTCGGCCGGCATCGTCATTTCCCGGGCGGTGGTCAGGGACATGTACTCGGGAACGGAGCTGACCAAATTTTTCGCTCTGCTCATGCTGATCAATGGAGGAGCGCCGATCTTGGCCCCGATTGCGGGGGCGCAGCTGCTCAAGTTTACCGCTTGGCCCGGCGTTTTCATCGTGCTCGGTGTCATCGGCATGATCATGCTGGCCGCCGTCCTGTTGGCTTTGCCTGAGACGCTCCCGGCCCAGCGGCGTTCCAAAGGAGGAATGAGGGGGACGTTCTCCACCTTCTGGCGGTTGCTGCGCGACCGCAGCTTCATGGGCTACGCTTTGTCGCAAGGACTCGTCTCCGCCGCAATGTTCGCCTACATTTCCGGTTCGCCGTTTGTGGTGCAAAATTTGTTCGGTGCCTCTCCGCAAATGTTCAGCTTGATCTTTGCCATGAACGGTATCGGCATCATCATCGCCGGACAGCTGACCGGCAGGCTGGCCGGGAAAATCGGCGAAACGAAGCTGCTCGTCTTCGGGCTCGGCTATGCGGCGACGGGCGGGGTGCTGCTGCTGGCGATGATATTGGCGGGAGGGGGACTGCCGGCGATTTTGCCCCCGTTATTCATGGTCGTATCCAGCGTCGGCATCGTAGGCACGACTTCTTTTTCGCTGGCAATGCAGAAGCAGGGCCAATCGGCGGGGAGCGCTTCCGCTCTGCAGGGCCTCTTGTCCTTGATCAGCGGCGGGGTAGTAGCCCCTCTGGTCGGTATCGGCGGGGGCGGCACGGCGATCCCGATGGGCACAGTGATTGCCATCGCGGATGTCGGCGCTGTGCTGTGCTATTTGTTCCTGATTGTCAGAGCGAAAAAAGAAGCTTCCCCTTCCAACTAGGGGAAGCTTCTTTGCTGCTGACCGAGTGCGGAGCGTGCCGGGCGGCCCCCGGGTTAGTTCCGGTTAACGGAAAATTGTTCCGCTAGCGGCCTATTTCCCGGGTATTTCCCGAAAATAGCGGAACGAGAGTACGTAATTACCGCGTTCTGGGGGAGGTTTCGCCCTAAAACCGGAGCAATAACGGAACCGTGTTCCGTTATGATTGATCCGGTCCCCTTCATTCCGCGCAATAACGGAACTACGTTCCTTTAAGGCGGCCAGGGCTAATTAGTGTAATTCGGCATGCGTGATGGAGTCATGTTTTGCACGCCAGCAGCGTTTCCGAGTCGAAGCCTTCGTCTTGTCTTTTCTCAGCAATCAGAAAAATACTCTGCTGCTCGTTAATCCCCCGACCGCGTGCGGCGGGGGATGCCCTTGCTTTTGTACATCTTCCAGCAAAGGGAATCGCAAAATTCCTTAGTCGTGTCGAACCTTGTTATGTTATAGTTAAGGTGTAATTGACCAGGTTTCGGAGGAAGCTCATGAATAAATATCAATCGGCGCTCTTCTCTTCCATGAAGCAACAGATGTCCGAATGGTTCGACGGACTCCGTGCGGCTGATTCGGAAGATGTGGAGCGTTTTTTGCATTCGCTGAAAGGTACGGCCGGCACGATCGGGTTGAGCCGGATTGCGGACATCGCCTCGCAGCTGTATGACCGGTGCGCGCACATTCAGCGCGACTCAGCGGCGTTCAGCCAGGAGGAGCTTCGCGAATTTCTGTACCCGTTAACGAGGGCCGCTTACGACGAGCAGTTGCTGGACGCGGACGACGGCGTGCCGGCCATGCCCTCGCTGCATCCGGCCTCCGCTTACGAACCGGGGGAGGAACCGCTGCTGCTCGTGCTGGACGACGATCCGACCTTCCTGCTCTACATACGGGAACAATTGGAGGGGCTCGGCTGGGTCGTGATGACGACGGTGGATCCGGCCAAGGCGATCGAATATTTCCATGACCTTAAGCCGGACTGCTTCATTACCGATTTGAACATGCCGGAGCAAAGCGGACTCGAGGTATTGGCGGCGCTTCGCGAGAAGGCCAGGCGCCAGTTCATCCCGACCGTAGTGATGAGCGGCTTTGCCGACAAGACGCATCGCATCGAGAGCTATCGGCTCGGGGCTGACGACTATATCGTCAAACCGTTCGAGTGGGACGAATGGATCGTGCGCATGGAACGATTGATCGAGCGCAAGCGCGAAGTCGAGAAAGTGGCGATGCTGGACAAGTTGACCGGCGCGTATACGCGCGGCTATTTGTCCGACAGCTTTCAGTCCATGGAATCCCGGCTCATGCGAAATGGAGACCCGTTCAGCTTGGCCCTTGTCGATTTGGACCGATTCAAGCAAATTAACGACAAGTACGGACACTGGATGGGGGACCAGGTGCTGGAGCGATTCGGCAAGACAGTTCGCGGGTTCAGCCGCAAGGAGGACTGTGTGATCCGTTACGGCGGCGAGGAGTTCGTGCTGCTGCTGCCGAACGCGAGAATGCCGGAAGCGAAAACGATGGCCAAGCGGCTGCTCTCCGTTTTCTCGCAGCAGTCGTTCGGAGACGGGGAGGACGTCTTCCGCGTGACCTTTTCAGCGGGGCTCGTCGAAGTGACGGAGGCAGGGCGCCCGTTAGAGGAGTGGCTTCATGCGGCGGACGCCGCTCTTTATGCCGCGAAGTCCGGCGGACGCAACCGTGTAATGGCTGCCGGGGGATCGGCGCAAGCTGCGCCTTTGAAGAAGCAGCTTCATATGACGATTATCGACGACGATGCGGTGATGCGAACGATGCTGTCGGAATCGCTGCGCGAAGCTTTCGGCGGCGGGTACGAGCTCGAGATCGAAACGTACCGGGACGGGGTGAGCTATTTCGAGCAGGCGCCCAAAACGCGGCAAGGGCCGGCGTTCTTCCTGCTGGACGGGATTATGCCGCGAATGGACGGCTTGGAAATTTTGCAAAGGCTGCGCCAGGAGAAGCCGGCTCATCCGGTTTACATTATTATGCTGACGAATCGAAAGAGCGACCGGGACATCGTTCGCGCCTTGGAGCTTGGGGCCGACGACTATTTGACGAAGCCGTTCAGCATGAGCGTGCTGGAAGCCAGAATCGACCGTCTGGTCAAAAGGATCCGGTGACAATGCTCGATACCAGCTTACGGGTATTGCTCGCAGCCGTTATCGCCGTAAGCGCCGTCTTGGCGGCGCTGCTGGTTTATCTGGTGGTGCGCAAAGCTTTGGACAATCGGCGCAGCCGCATCGTCGCGAGGTACGAAGAAGAGCTGCGGGTGAAAATGTACCGGTATTTGCAGGAGGGCCGGCTGATGCGGAATATGCTCCCGCACGGAAACCGGTATAAATTCGCGGCCCTCGAAGCGCTTTTGGCCCATTACCGCACTTTGTTGTCGGGCTCCGATATTCAGAAGCAGATTGCCGCGTTCGCCGAGCTCGCATTTGCCGATATTTATCGTAAGAGGCTGTACGGCAGGCAATGGAGCTTGCGGATGAACACGCTTTATTATATCGACAAGTTCGCCATGCGCTCGTTCGAGCGCGAGCTGGTCCGGTTGACCGAAGCGGGCAGGCTCCAAACGCAAGCGGAATTCGAGCTTGTGCTGAGCATTCTGGCCTCCTTCGCCAGCGACGAGCTGCTTCCGCTGCTGAGCCGGAGCGCGGGCCGGATATCCGAGGCGATGTGCCGGGAAATTTTGCTCCGCGTCCCGGAGGAGCGCTTCGAACCGTTCGTCGCCCGCTTCGATTCGCTGCCGCCGCAATTGCAGTACGGCGTGCTGGACGTCATCGGTTTGAAGCGCGGGACGGAACGGATCGGATTTTTGCTCGCGAACCTGACAGGCACAGGCGCCGAGCTGCGCATCCGGGCGCTGAAGGCTTTAAGCCAAATGCCGCTGCTGGAGACGCGCGCCGATTATGTGAATCATGCCGCCTCCGACCTGTGGCAGGAACGAATGATGGCCGCTAAGCTGTTCGCCGTCGTGCGCGACCGCCGGTTCTTGCCCGTGCTGGAACAGCTTCTCGCCGACAGCGTTTGGTGGGTGCGCCAGCAAGCGGCGCAATCGATCCTGAGCTTTCACGACGGGCGGTCCGTCTTGGCGAAAGTCGCGGCTTTCGGAGCGGACCGTTTTGCCAGGGATACGGCGGAGGAATATTTGGAGAAGGAGGGGAGCGGCGATGGCGACCGTTGATCGCTTGCAATGGTTCGGATGGTTGCTGTTCGGCTATATGGCGCTCGTCGTTTGCTTCTACACGTTCCTTTTTTTGGTTTCGGCCGTCCAGATGCGCCGCTCGTACCGATTGGATTCGGGCGATCTTCATACGATGCTGGAGGATAATACATACGCGAAGCCGGTCTCTATCCTGGTGCCGGCTTATAACGAAGAGAAGGGGATCTATGCCAGTGTACGGTCACTGCTCAGCATTCGCTATCCGCACTATGAAGTGATCGTGATCAACGACGGATCCAAGGATCATACGCTGCAGACGTTAATCGAAAAATTCCAGATGGTGCCCGTCCATAAAACCGTGCGCAAGCAGCTGGAGACGGCGCCGATCCGCGCGATCTACCGTTCGCAAATCCACCACCATCTGTTCGCCATCGACAAAGAGAACGGCGGCAAGGCCGATGCGCTCAATGCCGGCATTAACGTGTCCCGCTACCCGTACTTCTGCTCTTTGGACGGGGACTCGCTGCTGGAGCGGGAAGCTTTCCTGAAGGTGATGAAGCCGATTCTCGATGCCGACGGGGATGTGATCGCATCGGGCGGCAGCGTCCGGATCGCAAACGGATGCCGGATCGAAGCGGGCGAGGTGGTGAGCGTCGGGCTGCCCCGCCAGCCGCTCGTCGTCATGCAAGTGATCGAATATTTGCGGGCGTTTCTTATCGGGCGCATCGGGCTCAGCCGGCATAACTTGCTGCTGATCGTGTCCGGCGCATTCGGCGTTTTTTCCAAAGCGTGGGTCGTCGAAGCGGGAGGATACCGCAAATCGTCCGTCGGCGAAGATATGGAGCTCGTCGTTCGCCTGCACCGTCTCAACAAAGAGAAGAAGCAAAACAAGAAGATCGTCTATATTCCCGACCCCGTGTGCTGGACGGAAGCTCCCGATTCGCTGAAATATTTGCGCAGGCAGCGCAACCGCTGGCACCGCGGCTTGTTCGAAAGCTTGTGGGCGCATCGACGCCTCATTTTCAATCCGGGATACGGGGCAATCGGCCTTATTTCGATGCCGTATTTCGTCTTGATCGAGCTGATCGCCCCCGTCATCGAGCTGCTTGCCTACATCTTCTTCCTGATTGACTTGCTCGCCGGCGGCATCTATGTGAAATTTGCGGCGCTGCTGTTCTTGCTATTATTGTTATACGGATCTTTGTTCTCCATGTTTGCCGTGCTGCTGGAGGAATGGAGCCTGAGGAAATATCCGAAGGTGACCGATATTGTGAAGCTGTTCCTCTATGCCCTCGGCGAAACGCTATGGTATCGGCCGCTTACCGTTCTGTGGCGCTGCGAAGGGCTTCTGCAGCTGGCGATCGGCAAGAGGGGATGGGGCGAGATGAAACGCAAAGGGGTCTCGGCATGAGGCTGCAAAACGTACGGATTCGGGGGGACCTGTGATGGCGAAAATATTAATTGCGGATGACGAGTCGGTTTTGCGCATGCTGATTCGCGATACGCTGGAGGACGAAGGGCACGAGATCGAGGAAGCGAGCGACGGCGCGGAGGCGCTGGAGATGCTGGCCGAGCGGGAATACGATTTGCTTGTGCTGGACTACATGATGCCGCGCATGACGGGGATCGAAGTGATCGCCGAGCTGGCGCGCCGCTCCGAGCCGGGACGGATGAAAATATTGATGCTGACCGCCAAAAGCCAGCAGTCGGACCAGGAGCAAATCCGGGCGTCCGGCGCCGACGCTTTCATGGCCAAGCCGTTCAGTCCGGCGGAGCTGGCTCGCCTCGTAGAGGAGATGTGTTCATGATCGGAGCGCTCAACAAAAGCTTGTCCCGCTATTTGTTCTCGCGCATGGCGGCGGTTCTGCTGCTCGTCGTCATCGGCGGGGCCGTGCTTGTGGGCTACAACCAGCATTCGAAGCTGCAATATCAGGGCGCCATTGGCGAATGGAGGGCGAAGCAAGAGGCGGTTAGCGCAGTCGGCGACCATCTGGATCATCTATTTTTTCATGCGAGAGGGTATTTTGCGTATCAGCTTCCGTCGGATTACGAAGCCATTTTTACGGAGAAAGCGGAGCTCGCCGACGCTTTGGCCGCTTATCGGGCGCTTCCGCTGAACGACAGCGAAAAGAAATTGACGGCGAAAATCGAACAATTCGTCAGCGTTTATTACGCGGATTATTTGCCCAAAGGGGTTCAGGCGGTTCGCAAGAACGATTACGACGAGCTGCGCAGGCTTACGGCCAGCGGCATTCCGAACGAAGCGAACAATCTCGTTCAGGAGGCGTCCGCAGCATCCAAGGCGATTGACGCTCAGCTTAAGCAGGCCTACGAGGGGCTGTTCGAATCGATCTCCAATCGGGATCTTCTGTTTCTCGCGTACGTCGCCTTTCTTCTTCTGATTTACGCCTGGATGGCGTGGTTAACTTCCCGCAACATCGGGCTTCCGCTGCGCCAATTGACCGATGCCGCAGGAAAGCTGGCCGCCGGGGAGTACGTGGAGCTGAGCGTCTCCGGCCGCAAAGACGAGATCGGCCAAATATCGCGGGCGTTCCAGCACATGATGCAAGAAATTCAGACGAAAGAAGAAGAGCTGATCGCGCAGAACGAGGAATTGACCGCCCAGCAGGACGAGCTTCAAATGCAGCAGGAGGACTTGCAGGCGGCGCTCCGTAAAGCCGAGCAAAATGAAATGCAGCTGGAGCGGCGCAATCGCCTTGTGCAATCGATGTCCTTGGCGGTGAATAGCGAGGAGCTGCTCGGCAGCATCATTCGCGGCATGGTCGATCTGCTGGAAGCGGATAAAGGGCTATTTGTTTTGCTGGGCGACCGCAAAGATCATGCCGCCTTCGGCCTGTCCGAACGCGCTGTGGAGCAATGTCTCGCTTACCTGGAGGAAGGCCCGCTGCAGCGGGTGCAGGAAACGAAGCAGCCGTACACGATAGCGCGTCCGGCCGCTCCATCCGAACGCGGCATCCATGAACAGACGTGGACGGCGCAAGACGTGTATTTGCCGGTTCTGTCCGCTGAACGGGATACGGTGACGGCGCTCCTGATCCTCACGTTCACGGCGGGGCCGATCAGCCCCGAGCGGGAACGGGAAGCCCAGTCGCTGGCCGTCCAGATCTCGCTCGCCCTGGAGAGGCTCCGCCTCTATGAAGAATCGGAAACGCAGCGCCGCATGACGCAGGAAATACTCGATGCGATCCATGAGGGCGTTCAGTTTGTCGACGCGCAGGGCCTTATCCGCAATGCCAATTTGTCCATGTACGAGCTGTTCAAAGAGGGCAGAGCGGCTTACGTTGACCGGCTGCCGGTGGAGAGATTCTATCGATTCGTCGAAGATAAAATAGAGCGCAGCCACCAGCTGGTCGGCTTCATGAACGACCGGATTAACGGGGGTCCGTCCGCGCGCGGCTATGAGTTCCTGTATGAAATCAGCCGTCCCGAACGGCGCATGATCCATGTGTACGCCGAGCAAATCTACCGCGGCGAGCATCGCCTCGGCACCGTCTTCGTGCACAGCGACATTACGAAGGAATACGAGGTCGACCGGATGAAGTCGGAATTCGTCAGCACGGTCAGCCATGAGCTGCGCACTCCGCTTTCCAGCGTGCTCGGTTTCGCCGAGCTGCTGCTGACCAAGGAGCTTAAGCCGGAGCGGCAGCGCAAATATTTGAGCATGATTCATCAGGAAGCGATGCGGCTCACGGGATTAATCAACGATTTTCTCGATGTGCAGCGAATGGAGTCGGGCCGGCAAGCGTATGACAAGCAGCGAACGGATGCGTCGGCCGTTATTCGCGAAGTGTTCGATCTGCTGGCAGCTACGACCGAGAAGCATGAGCTTCGGTATGAAATGAACGGGGAAGCGCCGATCATACTGGGCGACCGCGAGAAGCTGGTGCAAGTATTCACCAATTTGATCGGCAACGCCATCAAATATTCCCCGCACGGCGGCGCCATAACGGTAAGCTGCAGCCAGACGGAGCGGGAAGTGGCGGTTTCCGTATCGGACGAAGGGCTCGGCATTCCGACAGAAGCGATTCCGAGGCTGTTCACGAAGTTTTATCGCATCGACAATTCCGATCGCAGGGAAATCGGCGGAACGGGACTGGGCCTGGCGATCGTGAAGGAGATCGTGAAGGCGCACGGGGGCAACGTTCATGTTGCCTCCGAGCTGGGACACGGCAGCACGTTCACGGTGACGTTCCCTTCCTTCAACATTGTGGCCGGCGATCTCCCTTCGCTTGAGCACGAGTATGGGAACGTTCCGGATAAGTCCTCTACGGTGATCATTATTGAAGACGACGAGAGCTTGACGGAGCTGCTGGAGAACGAGCTGCGCAGCCAAGGCTTCCGGGTGGCCTCATTCGCGAACGGACAGGAAGCGCTGGAAGCGATTCGGGCGAGGAAGCCGGATGCCATCGTACTCGACATTATGCTGAAGCACAGCATCGACGGCTGGACGATTTTGCGCGAATTGAAGGAAGACGAGGAAGTACGGGACATCCCGATATTCGTCTCTTCCGCGCTGGATGAGAAAGAGACGGGGCGTTCGCTGGGCGCGACGGTTTATCTGGTGAAGCCTTACCCGCCGAGCCTGTTGTCGCAAACGATCCGCGATACGCTGGGCGAGGAGTCCTAGGGATAGACGAAAGGCGAAGCGGGTTGTTGCCGGTGCCGAGGATCGGATTTATGCTGCCGGGCCGCAAGTCTGGCCGAATTGATCTTGCGGGCCGGCGACAGGATAGGCAATTCGGCCGGATTGTCACCGTACCGCCGTTGACTACTGCCCGGGAGAGGGGTTCGATTCATGCTTCGCCACGGAACGGAAAGCAAATCCATATTTCGCAAGCACTTGTTTCTGTTTATACTCACGATCCTGATCCCGACGATATTGCTGCTCTCCTTTCAGGTGTACCGCGTATCGCGGGAAGCCGTATCGCAAACGGAAAGCGTTTCCGTAAGCCAGTTGGATCGGACTGCGCGCAATTTGGACATGCTTCTCGGCCAATTGGATCAAATTTCGCTGCAAATTTCGCTGACACCGGCTATTCTCGATTTGCTGACGCGGCCGTTCGACCAACCGGCGTACCAATATGCGGAAATCAAAGATCAGCTAAGAAGCTGGATGACCTCCAACCCTTTGTTCGATTCGATGTATTTGGATATTTTGCAGAACAGAAAAGTTCTTACAACGAACGAGGGAATATACGACGAGTCCGGCTTCTACGATCAGGACTTCATGAAGCGGCTGCAAGCGGCACCCGCCGCACCCGCCGGCGCCTGGTTCGGTCTGCGCCAGATCGGCGGCTCCCAGACGCGTGAGGTGCTGACGTATGCTAGGGGGATTCCGCCGACCCAGCCGGCCCCGCTCGGGCTGCTGGTGCTGAATGTTCGCAAGGACGTGTTTTTGAGCACGCTGCAAACGCTTCAAGCCGGATCGCCCAACCGGATGCTGGCCTTCGATCCGAAACCGAAATAGGTCCAACGGAAAAAATATGAAATCCCTATTTACAGACCGACGGTCGGTATGGTAACATCGTTCATGTCGAGACCGACGGTCGGTATTGATGAAAGGGGTGAACGGCAATTCCGCCTGCTACCGCGAGTTTCCAAGCGATCCTCGACGCTGCCGAGGCGCTCGTCCAAGTGAAGGGCTGCAGACGGATGACGCTGCAGGATATTATTCGGCAGACGGGCTTGTCCAAGGGCGCCATCTACCACTACGTATCGGGCAAGGACGAGCTGCTCGGCATGCTGCTCCAATCGCGCGTAGAGCAAATGAACGTGCGATTCGCCGAAGCTGTGACCGATCCGGCAACGCCGGGCCTCGGCGATCCGCTGCGGCTCATAGCCGAAAGCATGGTCCGGTCCGCGAGCGAACGGGATGTGACGAGCAACATTTTCATTTACATGCTTAGCCGGATGGATAATTCGAAGGTGAACGCTATGGTCCGTGAGATGTATGCCTTCGCCCTGCAGACGTGCACGAGATGGATCGACGCCGGAAAAATGCACGGGGCGATAGCGGCGGAGGCCGATAGTGCGAAGCTTGCGGAGCCGCTCATTTTGTTCATGTACGGCATGCGGGTGCAGCGCACGATTATGCAGGAACAGCAGCTGATGACGGTGAATGATTTGGTAGCGATTATGTCCCGCTTATTACAGCCTTAGCGCTGATCAACTTATCGAAGGAGTGTTTTTCATGTCAAAACGAGCTTACGTTATTTTCACGCTTCTCATTAACGGGATTGTGCCCTGGGCCCTCTACGTCTGGTTGTCGGATTACATGAGCAGCATAGCCGCTCTTTCCATTGCCACTTTAGTGCCGCTAGCGGACAACCTCGTCCATCTGGCGAAACACCGCAAGCTGGATGCGTTCGGATCGCTCATGCTGTTTACGTTCCTGCTGACGATCGCGCTCGTGCTCTTCGGCGGCAGCGAAAAAATGCTGCTCGTCAGGGAGTCGCTGATTACGGCTTCAGTCGGCCTCATCTTCCTCGGCTCGCTGTGTTTCCGCCGCCCGATCATGTATTATCTGGCGCTGCGTTTTATCGGCGGGAGCGAATTTCCGTCCAACTGGAACTATGCGTACTTTCGCTTCGTGTTGAGGCTGATGACGTTCGTATGGGGCATTATGCTGACGATGGAAGCTGCCGTTCGCGTAGTCATGGTGTTCCGGCTCTCCACCGCAACTTATTTGGCGCTTTCGAACTTCGTGCTGTACGGCTTCATCGGCGCGGCCTTGCTGTGGACCATCGCTTACCGCCGCCACTCCGGCGCGAAGTTCGCCCGCATCAAGCAGCACGCCGCATAAGGAGAGAGGAAGGAATGCTCATGGACATAGTTCGGCTAAGCAAAGAAGACGGTAAAAGCTTGAGGGCGTTATACAAGACGGTCACGGCAGATCTGGAACAAGCCGGCGTACACCAGTGGGACAGATGGTATCCGAACCGGTTCGTCATCGGAGGCGACGTAAAGCGAGGAGCGGCGTTCGGTATCCGGGACGGCGGCCGGATCGTTGCGGCGGTCGTCGTCGACCGCCGCCAGAGCGCGAACTACGGCGGCCTGCCCTGGTCCGACGGGACCGGCGATCCGCTCTGCATTCACCGGCTTGCGGTACACCCGGAGTACCAAGGCCGAGGCATCGGAAAAAAGCTGCTGCAATTCGCCGAGGACAGGGTGCGGCGCGAGGGAGGCACGAGTATCCGGCTTGACGTTTATACCGGAAATCCGGGAGCCGTTCAGCTGTACCGGCGGGCCGGGTACGCCGAAGTCGGGGCGATCCGGTTCCCTATGCGCCCGGAGCCTTATCTATGCTTCGAGAAGCTGCTGCTGCCGAATCGTATTCCCGCCGAATAGCGCCCGCGTTCCCACGGGGGGCACCCGGGCCACCCCGCCGCGTCCCCTCCATCGCTTCCGGCGCCTCTCGCCGCCCCGGACCCCTTTCCGCCTAGCCGCGGCAGCGACGCGCAGTTAAAACGCCCAATTCCCCTTGCGGAAGACCGGCTCCGACCCCCCGCTCTCCATAATCCCGTCGATATCCATCTCTCCGGAACCGATCATAAAATCGACATGCGTCAAGCTGTCGTTCAGCCCATGCGCCTTCAAATCATCTTCGCTCATCTCTTTCCCGTCTTCGAGGTTGAGCGGGTAAGCTCTGCCGATGGCAAGATGATTGGAGGCATTTTCGTCAAACAGCGTATTGTAAAAAATCAGGTTCGAATTGGAAATCGGCGAATCGTGCGGCACCAGGGCAATTTCGCCGAGATAGTGCGAGCCTTCGTCGGTTTCGATAAGCCCTCGCAGCGCTTCGTACCCCTTGTCGGCGGTAAAATCGACAATGCGGCCGTCCCGGAACGTGAGCGAGAAATTCTCTATAAGATTGCCGGCGTAGCTAAGCGGCTTGGTGCTCGCGACAGTGCCGTTCACGCCTGTTTTGAGGGGCGCCGTAAACACTTCTTCGGTCGGCATGTTGGGCACGAACGTGACACCCCGGGCGTTGGAGCTTCCGGCGGCAACCCAGACGTGGCCTTTCGGCAGCTCCACGGTTAAATCCGTGCCTTCCGCCGTGTAACGTAAAGCTTTGTACTTGCGTTCATTAAGCCGCTTGGCGTGCGCGGACAAGCCCTGCGTGTGCCGCTTCCACGCCTCGACCGGATCGTCCTCATGAATGCGGGTCGCCTGAAAAATGGCGCTCCATAACGCGCCGATCCGTTCTTCGGCCGGGAGAGACGGGAACACTTTGTCCGCCCACGGCTGGGACGGATGCGCGACGATGGTCCAGCTGATTTTGTCGGTCATCGTATAATTGTTGAACGGGCGCATGGCGGTGCTGGCCGTTCGCCGCGCGTTTTGCACGCGCCCCGGGTCGATGCCCTTCAGCAGGTCGGGATTGCTCGCGTCGATGTACAGGTAAGCGGCTCCGGCGGCGGCCATCTCCTCAAAGCCTTTGGCCCGCCACATCGGATATTCGAGGAACGCCTCGTCCGGTGCGAGCTCGTACTTGAGGCGGGTCACTTCTTCGTCGGACCATTCGACGTGGACGTTGTGCGCGCCTTTCTCATAGGCGCGTTTCACGACTTTGCGGACGAACGGCGCAGCGGTGAGCGGGGCGTTCACGAGCAGCGTCTGGCCTGGCTGTACGTTAACTCCCACTTCCACGGCGAGCGCTGCGTATTTATCCAAATTCGTATCGAAATCTGTCATGATCTTCCTCCTGCAATATGATACCTTATTATACCAAACGTTCCATGATAAATCCTGCTCAAAGCGGAAACACGAATGGCGCACCAAGCCGTCGCCAAAGCGCTTCAACCTATGGAGGGCATCTTCATGCTCGATTCATTCGGCGATGCCCGACGTGCCGCGCCTTGGGCCGGACATCCGGCGAACGGTATGTGCGGCAATAACGAGTGAACGGCTCTATCGCATAATGATGCGATAGAGCCGTTTTGCGTTGTCAAGATGGCGGCTGGGCCGGCATATGATGAAATAGAACGGGCTCCGCCATGAACTGATGAGGGGGTATCCGCATGCTTCAGTATTTGGACTTCGGGCACTTTTTCCACAGATTGCCGATTCCGATCGGAAAGCATGACAAGAATGAGCTGGAAGCCATTTACCCGGGCAAAGACGGAAAACCCCGCGATTTCACTTATTGGCTCATCGCCCTGATGTGGAGCGAGGAGGAAGTCTCCGGCTGGAAAGTCATCGTGTTTCCGGTGGCGGAAGGGAGGGCTTTCTGGGCGGTTCCGCCTCTTTTTCACACGGATGCCCCTTCTTCGTTCGACAAGGCCTGGAAGCTGTCCGAGACATTGAGAGCGTATTCACGCGGCGATCAGCTGACGCAAAAGTTCGTCAATCCGTATTGGGACGATTGGGCTGCCGTATAAGCCGCAAGAGGAGGAGCAAAGCATGCTTCATCTTATCGTTTGCATCAAGCAAGTCCCCGACAGCAGGGAAATTCGCATCGATCCGGTTAACAACACGTTGATCCGGCAAGGCGTACCCAGCATTGTCAACTTCTATGACTTGCACGGGTTGGAAGAGGCGCTTCGCATCAAGGACGAACACGGCGCCCGGGTAACGGTTGTTACGATGGGACCGCCGCCGGCCGAAAAGGCGCTGAAAGAATGCATCTCGCTCGGCGCGGACGAAGCCGTTCTCGTCACGGACCGGAAATTTGCGGGAGCGGATACGCTGGCGACGTCATACGTGATCGCCAAGACGATTCGCAAAGTGGAGGAAGTGTGGGGGCCGGCGGATATCGTGTTTTGCGGCAAGCAGACGCTCGACGGCGATACCGGGCAAGTCGGGCCCGGCATTGCGTGCCGCCTCGATCTGGAGCAGCTCACTTACGTGGGGAAGGTGGTGCGGGTCGATCCTTCGAGCCGCAAAGTTACGGTGCACCGCTTTCTGGAAGACGGAATCGAAGTGGTCGAATCGTCCATGCCGGTGCTCATTACCGCGCTGAAGGAGCTGAATAAAGTGCGCAGAGCGCCGCTGCCGGGCATGATTCGCGCCGCCCGCTACAAGCCGTACATATGGACTACGGAAGATTTTCCCGATTTGGACGCAAGCAAGATCGGGCTGAAAGGGTCGCCGACGATCGTAAGCAAAACGTGGGTGCCCGAAGTAAGAAAAATTAACGGGCAAGCGGTCGGCGGCGAGTCGGAGAGGGAAATTGCCGGAGCGCTCGTCGAGCAGCTGTGGAAACCGGTCTGCCGGAAAAATTCGGGTGGACATCGTGAAGGGAGGGAGAGCGCATGTCTGCGAGAAGAGAAGCTGAACCGGCCCCCGATTGGTCCGATTACCGCGGCGTGCTGGTGATCGTGGAGCAGCGGGGAGGGGAAGCGAAAAAAGTGTCCTGGCAGCTGCTTGGGGAAGGGAAGCGGCTCGCCGCCAAGCTGGATGTCCAGCTGATGGCGCTGGTAATCGGGGACGATGTCGGGCATTTGGGCGGAGGAAGCGATTTATTACGGCGCGGACAAAGTGTTTTTATGCGAAGCGCCGGATGCTGAAGGCGTACCGGACAAGGCCGTACAGCCGGGTCGCGATGAAAGTGATCGGCGAGGCCAAGCCGGAAATTTGCCTGTTCGGGGCGACGGGCACCGGCAGAGATTTGGCCGGAGCGATCGCCACGCACTTGCCTACGGGGCTGACGGCGGACACGACCGAGCTCGATGTCGAACCGCCGCCCTCCCGTCTCCTGCTGGCCAGCCGCCCCGCCTTTTCCGAGAAAATGATGGCGACCATTCTGTGCAAGCAATACCGGCCGCAAATGGCGACGGCGCGCGCGGGCGTATTTCAGGCGCTGCCGCGCGATACGTCCCGCCACGGGGAAATCGTGCGAGTCCCGAACCCGCTGAGCGAAGAGCAGATTGCGACGCAGGTGCTCGATTTCATCCGGGAGCAGGGCAAAGTCAATTTGGAGGAGGCGGAAATTATCGTAGCCGGGGGCCGGGGGCTCGGGGGACCTGAGCCTTTTGCCATGCTGAAGGAGCTGGCGGACGCTCTCGGCGGGGTGGTGGGAGCTTCGCGGGCGGCGGTCGACGCGGGGTGGATCAAGCACGAGCATCAGGTCGGACAAACCGGCTGCACCGTAAGGCCGAAGCTGTATTTTGCCATCGGCATCTCCGGGGCGGTGCAGCACCTCGTCGGCATGTCGAACTCGGAAGTGATCGTGGCGATTAACAAGGATCCGGAGGCGCCGATTTTTCAGACGGCTCATTACCGTATCGTCGGGGATTTGTTCAAAATCGTGCCAGCCATCACGGCCGAAGTGAAAAAGAGACGGAAAGGAGGCGGAGGCAGATGAACGAGAAATTCGACGCGGTCGTCGTGGGAGCCGGTCCCGCCGCGCGGCGGCGGCGCTCACCATGGCCCGGGCCGGCCTCAGCGTCGTGCTGCTGGAGCGGGGCGAGTTTCCCGGCGCGAAAAACATTTTCGGCGGCGTCCTGTACCGGAAGCAGTTGGAAGACATCGTGCCCGAGTTCTGGAAAGAAAAAGGGTTCCCGATGGAGCGGCACATCGTCGAGCAGCGCATTTGGATGATGGGCAAGGAGTCCGTCGTCACGTTCGGCCACCGCAACGAAGCGTACAAACAGCCGTACAACTGCTTTACCGGGCTGCGGGTCAAGTTCGACCAATGGTTTGCCGACAAGGCGGTACAGGCCGGCGCGATCCCGGTCTACCAAACGGTGGCGACAGATGTGATCCGGGAAGGAAGCCGGGTTGTCGGCGTGAAGACGGACCGGGCGGACGGCGACCTGTACGCGAATGTCGTCGTCATCGCCGACGGCGTCAACTCGCTCCTCGGCAAAGCGCTCGGCATCCATAAGGAATGGCGGCCCGACGAAGTGTCGCTGGCGGTCAAGGAAGTGATCGCGCTGCCGAAGGAAAAGATCGAAGACCGGTTCAACCTGGAAGGCGACGAGGGCGTCACGATCGAGTTCATGGGCGAAACGACGCTGGGGATGGCCGGGATGGGCTTCCTGTACACGAACAAGGAAACACTGTCGCTCGGCGTCGGCGTTATGGTCGACCAGCTGCGGGAGAAGAAGGTGAAGCCGTACGCTCTGCTCGAAGCGGCGAAGCAGCATCCGATGATCCGCAAGCTGATTCAAGGCGGGGAGACGCTGGAATATTCCGGGCACCTCATTCCCGAAGGCGGCTACCATTCCATCCCTCCGCTGTCCGGGGACGGCTGGTGCGTCGTCGGCGACGCGGCGCAGCTCGTCAATTTCGTGCATCGGGAAGGCACCAATCTGGCCATGACGTCGGGGCGGTTCGCCGGCGAGGCGATCGTGGAGGCGAAGGGGCGGGGCGACTATTCCCGGGCTTCCCTGCAGTCGTACGACAGGAAGATCAGGAGCTCGTTCATCGAAGCCGATTTGAAAAAGTACAAAGGCATGCATCAATTGCTGAAAGAGCAAGACCCCGAGCTGCTGTTCGACAAGCTGCCGCACGCCCTGAACGAAGCCGCATATCAACTGTTTTTGGTCGATGGGCTTTCGAAGGCACAAAAACAAAAAACGGCCATAAAATTAATAAAAGATGCGGCCGGGGGAACGGTGAATTTGCTGAAGCTGGGCTACAAAGGCTGGAGGGCGATGAACGGATGAGCGAATCGATTTCCGACAAGCTGTTTACGATCCGCTACAAGTGCGACGACGTGTCTCATTTGATTATTAAAGAACGCGACAGCTGCTTGAAATGCGCGAAGAAAGACTGCAACTACTTCTGTCCGTCCGATGTGTACGAATGGGACAAAAAACAGAAGCTCACGACCGTCGCCTTCGAAAACTGCATCGAATGCGGCACGTGCCGCATCGCCTGCCCGTACGACAACATCGAGTGGGTGTATCCCAAGGGCGGCTACGGCATAACGTACAAATACGGGTGACCGAATTGCGCTGCTTGCCAAAAAAAGCGCTCCGATCCAGCGAGAGGTCGGAGCGCTTTTTTATTGTGCGCTGGGTTGGCGGCTCGGGGGCCATGTTCTTTGGCAGGGGCTTTCAGTAATTGTGCTTTTTACCGGGACTCAGACGCTACAGGCGGGTGGTGAAGAGGACAAGCTGGCATAGTTCCGTTGAGCGGAGCTATTAAGAACCGGTTCGCTCTGCAGCGTCTTAAGGGGCGTTATTAGACGCCAATTGGACGGAATGAACGTCCAGAGCCCTGTTGTTCCATAAATAACGACAAAAATTCCTATGGAGAGACTTTCGAGTCGCTAACGGACGGATTTTGCATTTTGGCTAAATATCTGCGTCCGTGAAGGCTCTAAATAGCGAACAGGGGCTTTAAAAATAAAGCGTTCGGCGTTTACTACGCGTCGAGAATTCCGATTTGGCCCATTTGAGCATTTGGCATATACCGGAATGATCAGGTTTTTTCCAAACTGCATCTTTTGCCTGCTCCGAGCCGTAGTTACAGCAAAAGCGGCGCATCGGGGGAACCGGCAAGCTGAACGCAGCCATATCGTCCAGGCCCGCACCGGTGCGAATAAGGAGCGAGTAATGCGAAAAGTTTTTCGATTCAGCGTACCAATTTTATCCTACTCTATTGTAAATTAGAGTTGTAGATTTGGATGAAATTGGGGGAGTGGATTATATGAAGTTATTACTACGGGTTTGCATGTATCCGGCTTTGATCGTGTCTCTTGCGGCATGCGGAGCCGCGGCTAAACCTGCCGCAACCATGCATAGCGAAAAGCCATCTATACAGCAAGAGGCGGCCGCTGCATCCGCGCCGGCAAGCCGGCCGTCTGGCGCCGATTCGGCAGCAGCTCCGCAAAATCAACAGGCCAACGGCAAAACCGAGAGCAGCCAGCAGCAATCCCAGCCGCAACCACAAACAACCGAGAGCAGCCAATCGCAATCCCAGCCACAGCCCCAGACGCAACCGCAATCCCGGCCGCAACCACAACCGCAATCTCAGTCCCAGCCTCAATCTCAGCCGCAGCCCCAGACGGAAACAGCGTCAACAACAGCGAAAGATACCGCAGCAGCAACGCCGGCAGCGGCGGCCAAACCGGCAGCAGACCAAAAACCGACCCAAGCTCCGGCAGAAAGCAAAAAGGAAACCGCTGTACAAATCCTTAGCGTCACTTCTCCCGTCAAACGCAATGCAAACGCTGCACTCCGTGCCAAAGTCGCGCCCGGAGCTATGGCTTCTATCGTTGTCCATTATAAAAGCGGACCCAGCAAAGCTGCCGGCCTGGAAGCGAAAAAAGCCGATGCGGACGGCAATGTCAGCTGGTCTTGGCGTGTAGGCGGCAATACCACGCTCGGCAAGTGGAGAATCACTGTGTCATCCGGCAGCGAAAGCGCAGAGACAACATTCGAGGTCGTTCATTAGAAAGAAGACCGCGGCAGTGCGACTGCCGGCTGCGGCTGCGGGATGTCCCGGGCGCGCGCTTTACGGTCGGACCAGTGCGATCTTGAGCGACTATAGAAGCATAACCTGCATGAGCGAAGGGGCGGCTGCCGCGTGCAGCCGGCTCTTTTTTCGAACAATGCCGGCAATTGATAAGAAACGGTTGACACTGCCGAGCGGAATGATCTATGCTGAGAACGAACGGCCTCTGAAAAAAAATAAGAATACAAAACAAAATGTTAGAAGATAGAAAGGAGGCATTCGATCCGATGAAGCACGTGAAAGAAGAGATGGAGTTCCTCACTTCGCTGACGAAAGGCATCGCCGCGCAATTCGGGGACAAGTGCGAAGTCGTCCTGCACGATTTGACCGGCGATTACGACCATACGATCGTCGCCATTGAAAACGGTCACATAACCGGCAGAAAAATCGGGGACAGCGGCACCAACTTGGGCCTGGAGGTGCTCCGGGGCACGGTGGAAAACGGCGACCGCTACAATTACATCACGCAGACGAAGGACGGAAGAATTCTCCGCTCGTCGTCCGTTTACATCAAAAACGCCGAAGGCAAAACGATCGGGGCGCTGTGCATCAATCTGGACATTTCCGATCTGCTCGTGGCCGAGAATACGATCCGCTCGCTGACGATGCACAGCTTCGATCAAGAGGTGAAGGAAACGTTCGTCAGCGACGTGAAGGACTTGCTCGATTACTTGCTGCAGGAATGCCACAACGAAATCGGCAAGCCGGTAGCGATGATGACCAAGGAAGACAAGTGCAAGGCCATCGAGTATCTCGACAAAAAGGGCGCTTTTCTCGTGAAAAAGGCCGGGGACAAAGTGTGCAAATACTTCGATATATCCAAATTCACCCTCTACAATTACTTGGAGGAAATTCGCTCTGCCGATAGCCAATCCAGACTGGAGGACTAACATCATGTACAACGAATTGTCAACGCCTGCAGTTATCGTCGATTTAGACATTGCGGAGCGCAACATAGCGCGCATGGCGGAGCGCCTCCGCGCCAAAGGCATCGCCCACCGTCCGCACATCAAGACGACGAAATCCGCTTATTTCGTCCGCAAGCAGCTGGCGGCGGGAGCGGCGGGCATTACGGTAGCCAAGCTGGCGGAAGCGGAAACGTTCGTCCAGCTTGGCATCGATAACATTTTGGTCGCGTATCCGATCGTCGGCGAGGACAAGCTGCGCCGGCTGGAAGCGCTGCGCAGCAAGGCGAGCATCGTCGTCACGGTGGACAGCATGGAAGCGGCCGAAGGGTTGTCCGGCGTAGGCATGCGTTCGAAGCAACCGGTCGACGTCCTCATCGAGGTGGACGGCGGCCTGCATCGCGGCGGCCGGCAGCCTGGCGCGGACACGGTCGATTTTGCCCGTGCGATATCGGCGCTGCCGGGGATTCGCCTGAAAGGAATCATGGGCTATTTCGGCACGATCTACCGCAACAAAGACGAAGAGGGCTTCCGCAAGGCGGCGCAGCACGAATCGCAGGTGCTGCGCGAGACGGCGTCGCTGCTGCGGGCGGCGGGATTTTGCGCGGATATCGTCAGCGCCGGCTCGTTCGCCGTCGGCCCTCATGTGCAACTATTTGGACGGGGTGACGGAAGTTCGGGCTGGCAACTACATTTTTTTCGACGCGTCCGGGGTTTCCATGGGGCTCGCCGCCGAGGGCGACTGCGCGCTGCGCGTCATCGCGACGGTTGTCAGCGTGCCGCTGCCGGGTAGAGCTACGATTGACGCCGGCACGAAGACGCTGACCAGCGACAAAGCCCATCACCGGGAAGGCTTCGGCATCGTGGTCGGGCAGCCGGATATCGCCATTACGGGACTGAACGAAGAGCACGGCTTCCTGCAGTTCGACCCTGCCAAAGTGCAGCTGCGGGTAGGGGACCGGATTGAAATTATACCGAACCATTCCTGCGTCATTCCGAATTTGAACAACACGATTACCGGCGTCCGTGCGGGCAAGCCGGTGGAAGCGATTGCGGTTGACGCGCGCGGTTGCAATTACTGACAAGGGGCGGCAGACATGGCGGGATATCGCGATTGGATCGACAAGGAGCGGCTGACGGAAATTTTGCGGGATCTGGTGCGCATCCCGAGCGTCAATCCGGGGTTTCCGGACGGACACGGGGAAGCGGAGGTCGCGCGCTATGTGAAAAGTTTTTTTGAGGAGCTCGGATTAAAGGCCGAGATGCAGCCGGTCGAGGCGGGCCGCGATAACGTGATCGGCACGCTGCCGGGCGCGGGAGACGCGCATTTGCTGCTGGAAGCGCATATGGATACGGTGCAGACGGCCGGCATGAGCGTCGATCCGTTCGGCGCCGCCGTCAAGGACGGCCGGCTGTACGGCCGCGGCGCTTGCGACACGAAGGCGTCGCTGGCGGCGATGCTGGCTGCGGTGGAGACGCTGGCGCGGCGCGGGGCCGTGCCTGCGGCGAACGTGCATGTGGCGGCAGTGGTCGACGAGGAGATCATGTACCGCGGCGTCGCCAAGCTGGCCGAGCACATTGAAGGCGGCCGTCTCCGCTACGATGCCGCGATTGTCGGCGAGCCGACGAATTTGAACGTGATCGTCGCCCATAAAGGCGTGGTGCGGTGCCATATCGACGTGCACGGCGTCGCCGCGCACAGCTCGACGCCGGAAAGCGGCGTGAACGCGATCGAGCATATGGCCGAGCTCGTGCTGTACTTGAAGCGAATGGCGCAGACGGAATTGCCGGCCATGCTCCATCCGCTGACGGGAGCGCCTACGCTGTGCATCAGCATGATTCAGGGAGCGTCGCTCCGAACACGGTAGCCGAGCACTGCCGCATTGCGATCGACCGCCGCACGATTCCGGGCGAGGACAGCTACGAAGTGTGGCGGGAGCTTAAGGCGCGTCTGGAAGCGTGGCAGGCGGAGATGCCCGGCATGAAGCTGGAAGTGCACGAGCCGTTCGTGCTGGACTACTCGATGGAAGTCGCGCCAGAGCACCCTTTTGTCGCAACGTTGTCGCACATCGCCGGGCAGTACCAAGCGGGCAGCGGCGTCATCGGCGCCCCGTACGGCAGCGACGCCAGCAAGCTGACGCGGGTCGACGTGCCAACCGTCGTGTTCGGTCCGGGCGATATTACGCAGGCACATACACACGACGAATGGGTCGATCTGGAGCAAGTAGCCGAGGCGGCGGCGATTTTGGTTCATACTGCGCTGCATTACGGTTCGGTCATGGACGGTCGCGGCGGCTAAGCGGACGTTCGTCTCATGGGAGGAGCCAGCCCGGACCTTGCGTATGAACATGCTGCCGTAATTGCTCTAACGGCAACTGCAGCGGCATGTTTCGGGGGAATGCCTGCTACAAGTGCCTGAAAAGCAACTGGAGAAGCAGTGGGAGCCGCTTGTCAGCAAAAATGCCGCTGTAATTGCGCAAGCAATTACAGCGGCATTTTTTGCATTGGTTTAGTCGCGGATTTCCACGATCAGTTCGATTTCCACCGGTGTATGGAACGGCAAATCGCTCGTGCCGATGGCGGAGCGGGCGTGGCGGCCGTTCTCGCCGAACACTTCGATCAGCAGGTCGGAAGCGCCGTTGATGACGTACGGCTGATCGGCAAAACCGGGAGCGCTGTTGACGAAGGCGAGCATTTTGACGATTTTGACGACGCGGTCGAGGTCGCCGAGGTAATGCTTCATGACGGCCAGGCAGTTGATGATGACTTGTCTTGCCGCCGCTTGGCCCTGCTCGATCGTCAGCTCTTTGCCGAGCTTGCCTTCGTACATCAGCACGCCGTCGATGCGGCAGTCCTGGCCGGACAAATACAGCAGGTTTCCGGTGCGATTTGCAGGAATATAGGAAAATTTCGGCTTGCCTACTTCCGGCAGCGTAATACCGAGTTCTTTCAGCTTGTTTTCGATTTGCGACATGGCAGGTGTCCTCCTAAGAGTTAAAAGAATTTAAGTTTCCTTGCAATCAAAACCTTGCTAAAATAATAAGTATCCATCGCAAAGGAGCGATTCATGTTGAATGAAGAGCTGACACAGCTTTTGCGTTCCGTTATTCGGGAAGAGCTCGTTCCGGTTCACGAGCGCCTGGACCGTATGGACGGCCGTCTCGACCGGGTGGAGGGACGCCTCGACCGGATGGAGGGACGTCTCGACCAAGTAGAAAGCCGCCTCGACCGGATGGAATCGGAACAGCAAATCATCAAGCAGGCTGTGCTGGAGACGAATGAAGCGGTACAGCGGCTTGAGGCCATTCAAGAACAACAGCACCGCATCATCGAAATGTTATCCGCCCGCTCGATTGAGCATGAGCTGCGCTGAAACGAATCAAATAATCCTTATAACCGCCGCAAGGCGGTCTTTTTTTTGCTAGCTCAATGGCAGCAGTGCTGTGCCGTTATGAAAGTGCCGCTCCTCGCGTGCGTATGCTTGCCGTGCTCAATCGCCGTCTTCCCCGCGACGAGCACTTTCGATATGCCGGCCGGGTACTGGCGCGGCTCCTGGAACGTGGCGGTATCCTGAATCGCCAGCGGATCGAACACGACGACATCGGCCGCATAGCCGGGAACGAGCAGCCCGCGTTTGCCCAGCTTGAACCTTTGCGCGGGGAACGAGGTGATTTTGCGGACGGCCTGCTCGAGCGATAGCACGCGGTCGTCCCGCACGTATTTGGCGAACACGCGGGGGAACGAGCCGTACAACCGGGGATGCGGCCTGCCGGTTTCGCAGTGCAAGCTGTCGGAAGCGATCAGCGACTTTTCATAGCCGACCACTTGCCGCACATCGTCGTCGGACATAAGGAAGTAGACGATCGACACTTTGCCTTGCTCGCTGATAAGCAGATCCATCATGCAGTCGGCCGGGTGCTGGCCGCGCAGCTCGGCGATTTCCTGCATGTGCTTGCCTTCCAGGGCGCGGTTCTCTTCGGTTTGCACCGACGAAACGTAAATGCTCTGCCATCCCGTCGAGCACAGCAAATTGTCCCAATCGGTCTGCTCGTGCGCCAGCTCTTCCTTGATGCGGGCCCGTACGCTCGGCTGCTTAAGCGCTTCGATCGTACGCTCGATGCCGCCTTCCAGCGTCCATGGAGGAAGCACCGTGGTCATCATGGTCGAGCTTGCCGAGTAGGGGTATACGTCGCACGTTACATCCATGCCGCGGGCGCGGGCGTCTTCGATAATTTCCAGCGCCTCCTGCACTTGTCCCCAATTGCGCTTGCCCGCCGCCTTCAGGTGGCTGATGTGCAGCGAAATGCCGGCTTGCTCGGCGATCCATACGACCTCGCGCACGGAAGGGATCAGGCTGTTGCCTTCGCCGCGAATGTGAGTGGAGAGCAGCCCGCCGTATTTCGGCAGCACTTTGCACAGCTCGGCGAGCTCCTCCTTGGCCGTATAGCTTCCCGGCGCGTAGAGCAAGCCGATCGACAAGCCGATCGCGCCCGCCTTCATGCCGTCTTCCAGCAGCTCTTTCATGCGCGCCAGCTCTTCCTTGGTCGCCGGGCGGTTGTCGAAGCCCATCACCGCGATGCGCAGCGCGCCGTGGGCCACATAAGTGGCGACGTGCTCGGCCGGACTCGAGCGGGCGACGAAAGCCATGTACTCGGCGACCGTTTCCCACGGCCATTGCCATTTGGTGCTGCCGAGCACGGGCTGGATGTAATTTTGCAGCGTGCTCAGCCTTTCCATGCTCACCGGTGCGGGCGCAAGTCCGCAGTTGCCCAGCACCTCGGAAGTGACGCCTTGCTGCAGCTTGATTTCGCTGAGCGGGTAATCGATGATCATCAGATCGGAATGGCAGTGCCCGTCGATAAAACCGGGAGCGATGACCTGGCCGCCGACATCGACGACGCTTGCGGCTTCTTGGTCGACATAGCCGACTCGGGCGATTTGACCGTCCTTGATCCCGACATCGCCGCGAAACCAGGGATTGCCTGTGCCGTCTACGATTTTTCCGTTTTTGAGAATGAGGTCGAGCACGGGTTGATCCTCCCTTAGATGTTAATCATTCCAGCATGCCGCGCGCGGCGACTGCGATGGCGCGATAACGGCCGTTCTCGTGCAAGTACACCCGGTTGTGCAAATTGACCGTGCTGCAAATATGGTTTGGAACGATGCGCACACGGCTGCCGATAGTCAGACCGTCGCCGGCTTGCGCGCGAATCATGCCGTGCTCCTCGGTAAGCCGCTCCAGCATTGCCTCGGGGGCTGCCGGGATATAGCCGAATCCGCTCAGGTTCAGCGGCTCTTTGTCCGGCTGCACGTCGGTGGCGAATGTCTTGCTGCCGCCGTCGATGATGGCCAGCGTATCGCTTGGTCTGCTCACGACGGTGGCCAATACGGAGGCGGCGCAATCGTCCAGCGAGCAGACGCCAAGCTTCGCCTGCATCCGGTCGTAAAAAATGTACGTTCCGGGGCGCACCTCGGTCACGCCTTCCACTTCGCCGGCATAAAGAGCGGTCGGCGTGGAGCCGACGCTGACTTCGCGCACGGGAACGCCTTGCGCCCGTATCTGCTCCGCCAAGGCGACCATAAGCCGCCCTTCTTCGTGCCCCGCGCTCCGCAAATCGAGCGTCGGCTTGCCGTCCAGCAAATTGCCGCGGAACGTGTAAATGCCGTCCAGGTCCAGGTGCGGCAGCCCGTGAATGAGCTGCGCCAGCTTGACCGCTTGTTCGTACGGGACGCCGGTGCGCCTGAGCCCGCAGTCGATCTCGAGCCGCACGCGCAGCGTGGTGCCGCGCCGGGCGGCGGCTTCCTCCATGTTTCGCGCGCCCGCTTCGCTGTCGACGCCGACGCATAACCGAATCCGTTCGCTCAGCCGCAAAGCTCTTTCCATTTTCGCGGCGGTGACGAGCGGATAAGCGACGAAAACGTCGTCAATCCCGTGGTCCGCCATGACCTCCGCTTCGGAAATTTTGGCCACGGTGATGCCGCTGCGCCGGCCGCAATTTGCGCCGCAGCAAATTCCGGGATTTTGTGCGTTTTGGCGTGGGGTCTGAGTCGAACGCCGAGGCGCTGCACGGCTTCCGCCATGCGGCGAATGTTGGCCTGCATGATCGATGCGTCGATGACGAGGCAAGGCGTCTCGAGCTGCTGTTCTTCAAACGTCGGTTGCTGATCAGGATGCCCCATACCGGCACCTCCTTTGCATCGTTGCAAGATTTCAGGCTGCCCGAGAAAGTAGGGCTGCGCTGCGGATTGGGAATGCGGGTCTCCGCCTTTCTCGGGCAGCCTCAAGATGTAAGAGTGCATGGGGATGCATCTGCCATGATAGTAACATAAACCGGCGGCGGTTCAAACAAAAAGTTTGGCATCATAACAAAAAGTGTGTGAAGTCGACCTCGCAGGCTGCGCGCGGACACAACCGGCCGGCCGAGCTCCGCACCGATCGGCGCAAGCCGCTGTGGCGCACAGGCGAACAAACTGTTTATAATGGGGAAAACGCCGAAAGCCTGCGAGGAGAACGACTGTGCCGACGATCAAAGATATTGCCAGCGCCGCCGGAGTGTCGGTGGCCACGGTCTCTTATGTGCTCAACGATACCCGTTACGTCAGCCCGGACAAGAAAGAGCGCGTGCTCCGCGCCATCCGGGAGCTGAACTATGTGCCGAACGCCGTCGCCCGCGGCCTTCGCGTGCGCGAAAGCAAGACGATCAGCCTGATCGTGTCGGACATCACCAACCCGTTTTACCCGGACGTGGCCAAAGCTTGCGAGGACTACGCCCGCGAATTCGGCTATACGGTCAATATGGTGAACACGGGCGACGACCCGCAGCGGCTCGCCGGGGCGCTCGAGCAGCTGCGCAAAGGCAAGGTGGACGGCGCCATCGTCACGACGGCGATGGAAGCGGACCGCGAGCTGCTGCGGCAGCTCATGGAGGAGGGCTACCCGATTGTGGTTGCGCACCGGCCGCTGGAACGTTTTGCAGGGGATATGGTCGTGTCCGACAACTACCGGGGCGGCGTGCTGGCGGCAAACCATTTGCTCGGGCTCGGGCATACGCGCATTGCGCTGATGACGGGCGTCCCGGGCTCGACAGTCAGCCTCCTCCGCGAGCAGGGATACGAGGATGCGATGCGCGAGGCGGGGGTAGAGGTACGGCCGGAATGGCTTATATCCGGTGAGGCGAAATATGCTCCCAGCTTTCAGGCGACACGCGCTTTGCTTCAGTTGCCGCAGGACATTCGCCCCACTGCCGTCATTAACATTTCCGACATCGGCGCCCTGGGAATTTTGGATGCGGCGTACGATTTGGGGGTGGAGGTGCCGGGCGAGCTGGCGGTCGTCGGCTTCGACGATCTGTTTATCGCGGCCAGCCGCTGCGTGCAGCTGACAACGGTCAAAATTCCGCGCTACGAGATCGGGCGTACGGCGACGGAGCTGCTGTTGAAGCGGATCGCCGGCGGCAAGCCGGAGCGTTCCGAGCTGCTCACGCTGCCGGTCGAGCTTGTCGTGCGGCGCACGTGCGGTTCGCAAACAAGCGAGTATAACGTTTCTGAAGAAACGTAACTACACGGTGCTGCCACGGAAGTCCCGGTCATGGAAGTAAATTGGACTACAGGTACGTTATCTGTGACAAAACGGCGTGTTTTCTCCTCGAGGGACACAGAAGACGTTATTTCAGGGAAAACTCCTCCGTTTCCAGCTTGAGACGCCAAATAAAAGATTTCCTGTCCACTGCAACGTCCACACAAGAAAAAAAGACCTAATAAAGGATTCTCGGTCCGTTCGAGTGCAGCTTCCCGCCGATGGTCCCCGCACGAATATGCTCGAGACAAGGGAAAGATGCGCCCGGCCGGGCAACTCCCGAATTTCCGGTCTTTTGTACGAACGTTAATTTGGGAACATTCTACCTGCCAGCCCCTTCTCCAACAAGTTAAAAATGCGTTATTGTTTGCCGATTTACGGCATGGTATGATCACGTTGCAAGTTTCATCTAATCGATTAGATGGACTAAGTTTGCCCATTTCCGATGCGAAGAGGAGGAAACTTCCCATGAAAATTGCTCGTCCCGGTCCCGGCAAAGCTTTAGATCTGCTAGCTATCGGACGGCTGTGCATCGATCTGAACGCCAACGAAATTCACCGCCCGATGGAAGAGACGCGCTCGTTCACCAAATACGTCGGCGGTTCGCCGGCCAACATCGCTATCGCCGCCGCGCGCCTCGGGCTCCGCACCGGATTTATCGGCAGAGTGTCGGACGACCAGTTCGGACGGTTCATTCGCGATTACCTGGAGCGCGAGCGCATCGACACGGGCTCCGTTGTGACGGATCGGCCGGGCACGGTAACGGGGCTGGCGTTTACGGAAATTTTATCGCCCGAGCAATGCAGCATCCTGATGTACCGCGAAGGCGTCGCCGACCTCAATCTGGAACCGGCGGACGTAGCGGAGAGCCAGATATCGTCCGCGCGGGCGCTGCTCGTTTCCGGCACGGCGCTGGCCCGAAGCCCGTCGCGGGAAGCGGTGTTCCGGGCGGTGGAGCTGGCGCGCAAGCACGGCGTCGCCGTTATGTTCGATATCGATTTCCGGCCTTATACGTGGGCGAACGCCGCGGAAATTTACACGTACTGCCGTCTTGTCGCCGAGAAAAGCGATGTCATTTTCGGCGGGCGCGAGGAGTTCGACCTGCTGGAGCGATTTCCCGGCGAGACGGCGCAGCCGGCTGGCGGAGAGGACGACGCGACGGCCCGCGAGTGGCTGGAACGATCGGCTGAGCTCGTCGTCATCAAGCACGGAGGCAGGGGCTCCAAGGCTTATGCCCGCGGCGGCAGTGTATGGCAAGCCGGCATTTTTCCGGCGCAGGTGGTCAAGACGTTCGGGGCGGGCGACTCGTTTGCCGGAGCTTTCATCTACGGCTTGCTCAGCGGCTGGGACATCCCCCGCTGCCTCGCTTACGGCAGCGCCTCGGCGAGCATCGTCGTATCGAGCCACAGCTGCTCGGACGCGATGCCGACGCTGGAGCAGATCGAGCAATTGCTGGCAAAGCACCAAAGTCCTTACGCACCGAAGTCATAAGAGAATAGCGAGAACCGGAGGGAATGCAGCATGACACGATTGAAAAATTTCATCGGCGGCGCTTGGGTCGAGTCGAGCGCTGCGAAGACGGAGCCGGTGCCGAATCCGGCTACCGGCGAAGTGATGGCGCACGTTCCTCTATCCACGGGCGACGACGTGGCACAGGCCGTGCGCGCCGCGCAGAAGGCGTTCCGCGAATGGAGCCGGGTGCCGGTTCCCCGCCGCGCTCGTCTCATGTTTCAATATCAGCAGCTGCTCGTGAAGCATCGGGACGAGCTGGCTGCGCTGATCACGCAGGAGAACGGCAAAAGCTTGACCGAAGCGCAAGGCGAAGTGCTGCGCGGCATCGAGTGCGTGGAATTTGCCGCGGGGGCGCCGACGCTGCTGATGGGCAGCGCCCTGCAGGGAATCGCGACAGGGCTCGATTCGAGCATGTACCGGTACCCGCTTGGGGTTGTCGCAGGCATTGCGCCGTTTAATTTTCCGATGATGGTGCCGTGCTGGATGTTTCCGCTCGCCATCGTATGCGGCAATACGTTCGTGATGAAGCCGTCCGAACGGACGCCGCTGACCGTGAACCGGCTGGCGGAGCTGCTGCAGGAAGCGGGGCTGCCGGACGGCGTGTTCAATATCGTTCACGGCGCGCACGATGTTGTCAACGGCTTCATGTCCGCTCCGGAAGTCAAAGCCGTGTCGTTCGTCGGGTCGCAGCCGGTGGCCGAATACGTGTACAAGACGGCGGCCGCGCACGGCAAGCGCGTACAGGCGCTGGCCGGGGCGAAAAACCACTCCATCGTCATGCCTGACGCCGATCTGAACCTGGCCGTCAAGGAAATCGTCAACGCTTCCTTCGGCTCCGCCGGCGAACGCTGCATGGCGTGCTCCGTCGTCGTGGCCGTCGGCGATATCGCGGATGCGCTCGTGCAGCGGCTGCGCGAAGCGGCGCAGGCGATTCGGATCGGCAACGGGCTGGAGCCGGACGTGTTTCTCGGCCCGGTCATCCGCGATGCCCATAAGGCAAGAACGCTCGGCTACATTGAGAAGGGCCAGTCCGAGGGGGCTGAGCTGATCCTCGACGGCCGCGGAGCGGCAGAGGAGCGGGACGGGTATTTCGTCGGCCCGACGATTTTCGATCGGGTAGACCCCGGGATGACGATATGGCGCGACGAGATTTTTGCCCCGGTGCTTTCCGTCGTGCGTGTGGAGACGTTGACCGAGGCGATCGAGCTGGCGAACCGGTCGGAATTCGCCAACGGCGGCTGCATCTACACGAACAGCGCGAAGGCGATCCGCGAGTTCCGGGACACGATGGATGCCGGGATGCTGGGCGTCAATGTCGGCGTGCCGGCGCCGATGGCGTTCTTCCCGTTTTCCGGCTACAAGAAGTCGTTCTATGGCGATTTGCACGCGAACGGCCGGGACGGCGTCGAGTTTTACACGCGCAAAAAGATGCTGGTGGAGCGCCATTAAACGCGGTTGATCATTTACCGGGTTAACGGTCCGTATTGTAAAATAATCAAGGAGGACGACCAAATGAACATGTTCGATCTGACAGGAAAGAAAGCGATGGTTACCGGAGCAAGCCGCGGGCTTGGCCGCGGGATGGCGACAGGGCTCGCCAAGGCGGGCGCGGAAGTCGTCATTGTCGATTTGGCGGAAGACGCCGAGGAAGCGGCCCGCGACATTGCCAAGACAGTCAGCGAATATACGGGCAAACCGGCTGCCATTCATGCGGTGCGCGGCAACTTGCTCGACCGGGCCGACCGCGCGCGCGTGTTTGAGGAAGGGCTGCAAAAGCTGGGCGGGCGCATCGACATTTTGATGAATAACGCTGGCATTCACGACCGCCGCTCTTGTCTCGACCTGCCGCTGGAAGCGTGGGATCAGGTGCTCGAAATCAACATCAGCGCCGTGTTCGATCTGTGCAAGCGCGCCGGCGAGAAGATGGTCGCCCAAGGCTCCGGCAAAATCATCAACACCGCCTCGATGCTCAGCTTTATCGGCGGCTTCAACGCTACCGCTTATGCCGTCAGCAAAGGCGGCGTCGCGCAGCTGACCAAGTCGCTGTCCAACGAATGGGCGGGCCGCGGCATCCAGGTGAACGCGATAGCGCCGGGCTATATGGCGACGACGATGAACCAGGACTTGTTGCAGGATCAGGTGCGGCTGCCGCAAATTTCGGCGCGCATTCCCGCCGGCCGCTGGGGGACGCCGGAAGACGTGGAGGGCATCACGATTTTCCTCGCTTCTTCGGCTTCCAACTACATTACCGGCGCGGTCATTCCGGTCGACGGAGGCTACCTGGGCCGGTAACGGACGGGCATGACGATCCCGCAGCCAGCAATCGCCGATGTCCAGGCCAAAAAGAGAGTCCGGGCTCCGCAAAGTGTTGTGAATTTTAACTTACCGTAGTAAAATAACTAAATTATTTATAGCATAAACAACAGGAGAGAGGACATCATGAACGCAGTAGAAAAAGTCAGCAGCTTTGTCGGCAAAACGTTTTCGCTTTGGGTGATTTTGTTTGCCTGTCTCGGCTTCTTTGCGCCGCACCTGTTCACCGGCCACAAATCGTGGGTTTCGCCGCTTCTGGGCGTCGTCATGTTCGGCATGGGCCTGACGCTGTCCGCAGCCGATTTTCGCGAAGTGTTCCGCCGCCCGAAGGACGTCGCTATCGGCGTGATCGGGCATTACCTGATCATGCCTTCCATCGCTTATTTGCTCGCCGTCGTTTTGAAGCTTCCGCCGGAAATTGCCGTCGGCGTCATCCTGGTCGGCTGTTGCCCAAGCGGTACCGCCTCCAACGTCATGACGTTCCTGGCCAAAGGGGATGTGGCGCTCGGAGTGTCGATCGCTTCCGTCTCCACCGTCATCGCGCCGTTCGCCACCCCGGCCCTCATCTCGGTGCTCGCCGGCAAATGGATGGATATTAACGCGAAGTCGTTGTTCATGGACATTGTTCAAGTAGTGATACTGCCTATCGTCCTAGGCATTATTGTGAAAGCCTTGTTCCGCAAGCAAGCCGCGGCCAGCGTCAAAGCGTTGCCGCTCATTTCCACGATTGCGATCGTGCTCATTGTGGCCATCGTCGTCGGCTTGAACCAGCCCAAAATTTTGTCCAACGGGCTGCTCATATTCGCCGCCGTCATTCTCCACAATTTGCTAGGCTACTTGCTCGGATATTTTTTCGCCAAGCTGTTCGGCATGGACCTGGCCAAGCGCAAAGCGGTTACGCTCGAAACCGGGATGCAAAACTCGGGCCTGGGAGCCGCTTTGGCTGCCGCTCATTTTAGCCCGCTGGCAGCCGTGCCGAGCGCTCTGTTCAGCGTATGGCACAACTTGTCGGGTTCGATGCTGGCTACCTGGTTTGCGCGCAGAACCGGCGATAAGAACAATCAGCCGTCAGCCTGAAAAAGCCCGCGCCATCCGGGACCGCGGCACACATAGCGGCGAATCAAAAGAGGCAGTCCGGACGCGGCATTCGCGTCCCGGGCTGCCTTTTTGCATGCAATACTCCTTGACTGTGCGTTATCGATGTTGAAACTTCGTTATATCGAACGCGGTTGCAATCGTTTACAATTTGAACTACAGCGGAACATGGACAACCTAGTAGAAAAGCGTTAGGCTGCCCGAGAAAGTATGGCTGCACTGCGGATTGGGAAAGCGGGTCTCCGCCTTTCTCAGCAGCCTGAAGCTTGCTTGCCGATGTTCCGGCCATTCAATGCTACAGGAGGGGTACAGACACATGAAAAACCGATTGAACCGCGTGCTGAGCATCGGTCTTGTCGCTTCGATGTCTATGGGGCTTCTGGCTGCCTGCGGAAGCGGCGGCAATGCGCAGCCGAAAGCTCAGGAGCCGGCGAAAGGCACTGACACTAAAGCCGCAGCCAAACCGTTCGAAGGCAAAAAGCTGACTATCGTGCTGGCCAACCACCCGTGGGGGGACGCGATTAAAGCCTTGCTCCCGCAGTTTGAAGAAAAAACCGGGATGAAGGTCGATGTGCAAAGCTTCTTCGAGGATCAGCTGTCGCAGAAATTGACCGTGCAGTTCACGGCGGGTTCGGCAACGCCGGACGTATTCATGTACCGCCCGCTGCAGGAAGCGAAGCTGTACTACAAGAACGGCTGGATCGCGCCGCTTGACGAATATGCCAAGAAAGACGCTGACTACGATCTCGCCGATTATTCCAAGGCGTCGATCAGCACGGTGACGGTAGACGGCAAGCTGTCCGGCATTCCGACCATCACCGAGCAGCACATTTTGTACTACCGCAAAGATTTGCTCGAAAAGGCGGGCATTCCGGTTCCGAAAACGATGGACGAACTGGAAGCAGCGGCGAAAAAGCTGAACGATCCGAAGAACGAAATGTACGGTTTCGTCGCCCGCGGCCAGCGTTCCGCGCTTGTGACGCAAGTAGGCTCGTTCATGTACTCCGAGGGCGCCGACTTCATGAAGGACGGCAAGGCGACGATCAATACGCCGGAAGCGATCAAAGGCATGACGATCTACACGAATCTGCTGAAAAATTACGGCCCTCCAGGGGTGCTGAACATGTCGTGGCCGCAAGCGATCGGCGTGTTCGCGCAAGGCAAAGCGGCATTCTTCGCCGATGCGAACTCGATCTACAAAAACGCCATCGATCCGGAGAAATCGAAAGTGGCCGACAAAGTCGGTTACGCGCAGTTCCCGGCGGGCAGCAAAGGCTCGCAGCCGTATAACGTAACGTCGTGGGGCCTGGCGATGAACTCCAAAGCGGCTAACAAAGACGCGGCTTGGGAATTCATCAAATGGGCGACGAGCAAGGAAATTACGCTGCAGACGCAAAACAAAGGCAACCCGGGCGCTCGCTTGTCGGTATGGGACAAGCCGGAAGGCATCGCCGCCTTCCCGAAAGAGTGGGCCGCTGTTGCGAAAGAAGAGCAGAAGGGCGGCGTCGACCACTCCTTGCCGCCGGTTAACAACGTAGGCGAAGCGCGCGACATTATCGGCGCGGTCGTGCAAAAGGCGCTGACGGGCGAAGACATCAAAGCTGCCGCCGATCAGGCGAACAAAGACTTCCAAGCGCTCATCGACAAGGAAAACGGCAAGTAAGCAAGACGAATAGAAGTGGATGCGGGGATGTGTCCCGGTGCGCGGGCGCATCCCCTCATTCCTACAGAGAGGGCTTCGATCGGAAAGGGATGATTTGGAATGCCGACAAACTGGTTCGACCGCAATTTGAAATGGATTTACACCTTGCCTGCGGTGCTGTTTGTTCTGCTTATGATGGTGTTTCCTATTTTATATACGGTGAGAATCAGCTTCTACGAATGGAGCATGTCGGCCACGACACCTCCGAAATGGGTATTTCTCGCCAATTACAAAGCGCTTTTAACCGACAGCCGCTTCTGGCACGCGGTACAAAGCACCATTGTGTTCACCTTCGGTTCGATTAGCGTAGAGACTGTGCTTGGCGTCGCTATCGCCTTGCTGCTATTCCGCGACTTTTTTGGCAAAAATATAGTAAAGACGCTGTTCTTGCTGCCCATGGTAGCAACTCCGGTGGCGATGGGCCTCGTCTGGCTGCTCATTTACGAGCCGTCGATCGGCATTGCCAACACGCTTCTGAAAATGTTAGGGCTGCCGCCGCAGCTGTGGATCGCTTCGCCGACGCAAGTGCTTCCGTCCCTGATGGTGATCGATATTTGGGAATGGACACCGATGATTTCCTTGATCGTTATGGCCGGTTTATCGACTTTGCCGTCGGAGCCGTACGAAGCCGCCGAAGTGGACGGCGCGTCCGCCTGGCAAAGACTGTGGCACATTACGCTGCCGCTGCTGCGCCCGACTATTATTGTGGCCTTTATGCTGCGGTTGATCGACGTTCTGAAGACGTTCGATATCATCTATGCAACAACGCAAGGCGGGCCTAACAACGTATCCGAAACGCTGAATATTTACGGGTATACACTCGGTTTCCAATACTTTAAGCTGGGCATGGCCTCGTCGCTGCTCGTCATCTTCTTTGCGCTGGTGATGGGAGCTACATTGCTCATGGTCTGGATTCGCAGAAGACTGGAGGCGTAAAGCATGAAGAAGAAAAAACGGTTACTCAATATCGTTCTTGGCGTGCTGACCGCGATCGTCATGCTGGCCTTCTCGTTTCCGTTCATATGGATGCTGCTCGCTTCCTTCAAGACGCAGGCGCAAATTATGGCGACCGATCAGTTTTTCGTCTTTAAGCCGACGGGCAAAAACTACTCGAGCGTGTTCGGCGAATACGACTTCCTGAAGTTCGTCTGGAACAGCTTCGTCGTCGCGGCGGGCTCCACGCTCGGCTCGCTTCTCCTCGGGCTGCCGGCCGCTTATGCGATCGCCCGCCACCGCCTGCAGGGGCTCGGGCTGATCATTTTGGTCGCGCGCATTATTCCGGGCATTACGTTCCTGATTCCGTGGTTCATCATTTTCTCCAAGATCGGTCTCGTCGATTCGTTCGTTTCGCTTATTTTGAGCCATATGCTCGTCGGGCTGCCGTTCATTATTTGGGTCATGATTTCGTTCTTCGAAGGGCTGCCGGAGGAAATCGAGCAAGCTGCCCTGATCGACGGCTGCACGTACAACAAAGTATTTACGAACATCGTGCTGCCGATTTCCGGCCCGGGCATCATCACGGCGTCGCTCTTGTCGTTCATTTTCTCGTGGAACAACTTCATGTTCTCCATCATTTTGGCCGGCGACAAAACGAAGACGCTGCCGATCGCCGTATTCAACTTCTTGTCGTACTCGGAAATCAACTGGGGCGCCCTGATGGCTGCAGCCTGCATCATTACGCTGCCGGTTCTCATCATCGCTCTCGTCGCGCAGCGCTACGTCGTAAGCGGCCTTGCATCCGGCGCCGTTAAGGGCTAAACTGTCCGTACATCAAGAAGCAAGGAGCTATCCTGGATGAACGGGAAACTTACGATTTTCAGCAAAGCGGTCAGTCTACTTATATTGCTGTTGACGCCTGTTCTCATTCTTTATATATACACGAACAAGGTCAGCGTGGATGTGGTGAAAGACGAAATTCAGTCTTCCAGCCTCAGCCAGCTGTCCTTTTTTCTTCATCAATTCGATACGACGGCGGAACAGCTGGCGATGTTTCCCGTCATCGCCAGCTCCGATCCGTACGTGCGGGACTTTGTCGACATGCGTTCGGACAACAACCAGTACGAATGGATCAGGGAGAAAAACCGCGTCGCGGAAGTGTTAAGCCTGCAAAGCGTGTCCAGCGCCTGGACCAACGATCTGACGCTGTATTTGCCGTTGGAAAACGCGATCGTATCTTCGAATCCGGTCAATTCGACCGACGTGCAGACGTTCTTGTCGTTCCGGCCTTCGCCCGGGATGTGGACGTTCGACCCGACGGTGCGCCCGGATGCCAGGCCGCCCGGGCCCCGTTTTGTCCGGCAGCTGGTTAACCCGTATAATGCCAAATCTTTCGATCAGATTAAAAGTATGATTCAGATCAGCTTTTCCGTATCGAATATGACGGCGATGCTCGATCAGGTCAAGTCCGGGGGCAAGGGCGACCCGTTCTTTTACCGTGCCGGCTTGCCGCCGATCGGCAGCAGCACGATGGACAGCGGCGTCGTGTCCGGACTGGTCCCGATTCTCGGCGGCCAGCGGCTGGCGGAAAGCGGGAGCTTCGTCTGCCAGCTCGGAGGCAGGCAATATTACGTGTTTTACGTGCAATCCAAACAGCTCGATTGGTATTTGATCGACTATGCGCCGGTCGAAAACATTTTGCTGCCGATTACGAAAACGAATGCGCTGTTCTACGTCACGATCGGCTTGCTCCTCGCGCTCGGCTTTCTTTCCGCGTATTTGCTGTACCGCCATGTCCAGCGGCCGATCGGCAAGCTGATCCAGGGCGTGCAGCGGATCAAGAAAGGGGACTTGTCCGCGCGGATTCGTTACCGGCCGAACAACGAATTCGATTTTCTCATCGTGCGGTTTAACGAAATGGCCGAACAGATTCAAGATTTGGTCGAGCGCGTATACGTCGAGAAAATCCGTCTCAACGATGCGACGCTGAAGCAGCTGCAGGCGCAAATCAATCCGCATTTCCTGTACAACAGCCTGTTCTTCGTCATCAACATGGCGATGCTTGGCGATACCCGCTCGGTCGTGGCGATGGCGCAAAATTTGGCGGAGTACTACCGCTATACGACCCGCATGGAAAATCAAACCGCCCCGCTGCGAGAGGAGCTCCATCTCGTCGAAAACTATTTGACGATCCACAACTTGCGGCTGCAGCGTTTCCATTACGAGATCGACGTGCCTGGGCCCATGATGGACTTGCAGGTGCCGCGGCTCCTCTTGCAGCCGATTGTGGAAAATGCGATCGAGCACGGCGTGGAGAGCCAGCCGGACGACGCGCTGATCGTCATTAGCGGCAGGCAGGACGAAGAATGGAATGAGATCGTGGTCGAAGATAGCGGCGCGGGCGTATCGGACGAGGCGCTGCGGGAGCTGGAAAAGCAGCTTTACCGGCCGATGGAAGCGAGTATGGGATATGGGGTCTGGAATGTCCATCACCGGCTGCAATATGCGTTCGGAGAAGGGGCAAGGGTGCAGCTTGCTCACAGCGCGCTGGGAGGTTTGAAAGTTACGCTATCGTGGAAGCGGAGGGATGATAATGACGCAGCTGCTGATCGTGGATGACGAGGCGCATGTCGTCGAGCGGCTGGCGGCGATGGTTCCGTGGGAGTCCGTCGGCGTTGCCGCCGTGCATAAAGCGTATTCCGGCATGGAAGCGCTCGAACTGCTGCAGGAGCATCCGATCGACGTCGTGCTGACCGACGTGCGCATGCCCGGCATGACGGGACTGGAGCTGTCGGCGCACATTCGCCGCAACTGGACGAAAACGCGGTGCATTTTGCTGTCCGGCCACGCCGATTTTGAGTATGCCAAGGAGGCGATCAGCTCGGGGCTTCCGGCTATTTGCTTAAGCCCGTTAAAGACGAAGAGCTGCTCGCTACTGTCGACGATGTGGTGAAACGTCTGCAGGACGAATGGGCGCAGGTGTTGTCCCACGAACGGACAGCCCGGATGCTGCGCGAAAATTTGCCGCAAATGCGCGGCAATTTGCTGCATGAGCTGCTGGAAGGCCGCCGCTACTCGCTCAAGGAGCTGCAGGACCGCATGTCGATGCTTCGCGTGCCGTCCTTTTTCGGGGAGCCGTTCCGGCTTATGCTCGTGCGCCTGGAGGAGCCGTTTTACACATACGATTCGCAGAGCCTCGCTCTGCTTGAATATGCAGTCGGCAATATCGCGGAGGAATTGTTCGCGCCGCATTTCGAGCTGTGGCCGGGCAAAGACTCCCACGATTATTTGGTCTATGTGGTGAGGAGAGCGGGGGGGCCGGATGCTGAGGAGAGCGCGAATGGGGAAGGAGAGCCGTTCCAGACGCTGGAGTCGACCGCAGCCCAGTGGCAAAGCGCCGTGCAAACGTATTTGAACGGCCATTTGACGATTTTGATTAGCCGTATCGGCGTATTCCCCGACGACTTGTCCGAGGTGTACGATACGACCCTTTCCGCCTTACGAAAACATGTCGGCGCCGAAAGAGACTTGATCATGACGGTCGCCGGAGAGCGGCAGGAAGGCTCCGAAGTCCGGTCGATTCCGGCGCTTTACGAGCTGCCCACGATGAATCAGCTGCTGGAAGCCGGTCAATGGGAGACGGCCGGAGAGCGCGTGGAGCGCATATTCGGCGAGCTTCGAGGCAAGCAGGAGGAGCTTCACGAGCACTTGCTGGAAACGTATTTCGTCATCGCCTCGGCCGCCTCCTATTACGCCCACAAAACCGGCCGCCCGCTGGCGGGGCTTCTCGGCTCCAGCTATGAAAAGCTCATTCAGGGCGCTCCGTACCGCTCGTGGCAGCAGCTTTACGATTGGGCGGCGGACGTGCTGCACCGGCTTCGCAGCCAGACGGAAGACGAGGCCAAAGATTCCCGCACGAAGCTGATCGAGCAGGTGCAGCGGTTCGTGGAGCAGCATTTGGCGAGCGACGTGTCTCTCACGGCGATCGCCGACCACGTATTCATGCACCCGGTCTATATTTCGAAAATTTACAAGCTGGAAACGGGCGAAAATTTGAGCGACTACGTGAATCGCGTCCGGATGGAGAAAGCCGCGCACATGCTGCTGCGCACGCAGGACAAAATTTACGAAATCGCCGCCAGCATAGGCTACCAGAGAGCCCATTCGTTCATTAACGTGTTTAAGAAGCATACCGGCCTTACGCCACAGGAATACCGGGATAAGTACAGCAATGCGTGACAGTCAACGTTCACGCGTTTCCCCGGCGAGTCTGAGGGCATAGCGGAATACGGTTCCGCTATTTGCCAAACGGAACGGGAATCCGGCGAAATAACGGACTCCCGTTCCGTTATTTCGGTGAAATGCCCTGGTTTTGCACGACAAGGTGCTGTGCTGGGGGCAAATAGCGGAACCGTGTTCCTCTAATTCCGGGAAATGACGGGAAATACAGGGCATAGCGGAACTATGTTCCGTTATGATGCCTGTGGCATTTTCGGTAGCGGTTGTTCGGGCTATACAGCCGAGCTGTGTCAGGGGATGGCCTCAACGCGGCTGCTTCCGCACAAGCTGCCACAACAAGCCTGCCACCACGGACTGCCCAAACTCGGAACGCACCGGCACGGGCCTTTCCAACAGAACTACCCGTGAGGGGATGCCATAACGCCGACTACCCCGCCACAAACTACCACCCCACGGACTTCGCCAATACCGAATGCCCCAATACTTCGCCCACCACGGGCTCTCCTAGACTAAACTCTTCTCAATCCCTTCGACGCTGAGTTCCCGGTCGCCACACCTCCGCCTAACATCCGCTCTCTTCCTATAACGAAAGCGGGGCGCCCAAGTCGTAATTGTAGTCTCACGATCATCTCTCGAAGCTTGTTGCCGGAATCGGGCCGATGAACCGCTCGTATTTCTCTCCGCTCAGGAGGAGCGATTCTGTCGTCAGGTACAGCATTTCCGCTACTTCCTTCATGGCCGGAACAAATATCCCTAGTAGAGATAATCCGATCCTTCCTAACGGCAGGACGGGTTTCGCCGACCCCGCGGCCATACGTGCGAGCCGGATTATTTCTTTGCCTGAGATGATGCCGGCTCCGGGGATGTTCCATTCCTGACCGCAGGCATGATCATGCAGCGCGATTTCTACCGCCATTTTGGCAGATCCAGCAAGTATACGTGTTTTTGTGTTGACCATATACTGTTTATACTATATACTGAATACAAAAGATACAGTTTATATTATAAACAGTAAGGAGTGGATCATGATGAAGGCTGCAAAAATACCGAATCAACGCGGCTCCCTTGTTGAACAGACCATGAAAAAGGAGGGTATTGCATTGACCGCCGCAACCGATACAGGCATTAATCCGGCAGGCCGCAAGGAATGGATTGCGCTTATCGTCCTATGCCTCCCGTTGATGATCGTATCGATGGACGTCTCCGTCCTGTTTTTCGCCGCACCCGCCATTGCTGCGGATTTGCATCCGACCGCGACCCAACAATTATGGATTTTCGATGTCTACGCTTCATTCTCGCCGGTCTGCTACTGACAATGGGCGCCGTTGGTGACCGAATCGGACGTCGGCGTCTGCTGATGATAGGCTCGGTGGGATTTGCATTATGCTCGATGTTCGCCGCGTTCGCCCAGACGGCCGCTGCCCTGATTTTGGCCCGCGGTATTCTTGGAATTGCGGGATCGACCCTGATGCCCTCGACACTGGCTCTCGTTCGCACGATGTTCCAAGACCCTGCTCAGCGGACCAAAGCGATGTCTATATGGAGCGCTGTCATGGCCAGCGGCGTCACTGTCGGGCCGATTATCGGCGGCCTGCTCATCCAATCGTTTTCTTGGGGCTCCGTGTTCCTCATTAACATCCCCGCAATGGTGCTGCTGCTTCTCATCGCGCCCTTCCTGCTGCCGGAGACACGCAGCGCCGTACGCGCCCGGATTGATTTATTCAGCTCGGTCCTTGCTCTCGCAGCCATTCTGCCAATTACTTACGGCGTCAAGACGCTCGCGGAGGACGGCTGGACAACGATTCCTATCGTTGTTCTCGCGGCAGGTATGATCGCCGGATTCGTGTTCGTCCGGCGCCAGTTGACCATTCAAAACCCTTTGATCGATATCCGTGCGCTAATGGAGAGGCGGACCGGCGGTTCGATTCTCATTAACCTTATCGCAACATTTACGCTCATGGCGAGCGCATTGGTCAATACCCAGTTCCTCCAGTCGGTTCTCGGGTACTCCCCGTTCGTCGCGTCGCTGTGGAGTGTACTGCCATCGGTTGCCGTCGGGGCGGCGGCACCGATTGCCGCAAAGCTGTCGTTAACGCACGGGAGGCCGCGCATCATGGCCGGAGGGTTCGTGTTGTCGGCGATTGGATTCGGTGTGCTGACCCAGGTGCGACTCGATGGTCTCCTGCCGCTTGCCTTCATGCTCGTTGGAGCCGGATTGGTCGCGGCGGGAATCGTTTCCGTCATGACCCTCGTCGCAGATTACGTTGTCGGTGTCGCGCCGGCCGATCGCGCAGGAGCCGTCGGGGGGCTCATCGAAACGTCCAGCGAGCTCGGAGGCGCCTTCGGCATCGCGCTTCTCGGCAGCATCCTCACGGCCGTCTACCATAATGCCGTATCGTCTCTACTCCCCGCAGGCCTGGCGCCGGAATCGGCCCTGGCGGCAGGGCAGACCATTGCCGGTGCGGCAGCCGCTTCACACTTATTGCCCGCCGAGGCCGCATCCCAAGTAATAAATGCCTCCAAGGAAGCCTTCATGACCGGCATGCACGTCACCTGTCTCATCGCCGGCGTCATCCTATTGCTTGCGACAGCAGTCACGGCGGTATTGCTCCGCGAAAAGAAGACGGACGTTAGCGCCGCCGCGTAATACCGGCCACGAATAAAAAAGGCTATTTCAAGGATTATCAACCTTGGAAATAGCCTTTTTTTATTTCGCTGAACAGCTTTATTTGTCCGTTTTGCCGGTCCTTTTTCGATCTAAATATTGTTCGATACCGTCCAGAATCCGCTCCAATCCGAAGTCTATGTCGTTGCCGACGTTGTTCTCGCTGTCATTCTCTTCGGTATAGGCCCCGGACATGACGATCGGATGCAGGTTCGGGTATTGTTCCGGCTTGACCAAAGCCTGAAGCGCTGCCGAATAATGGAGCCCGCTGAACGCTTCCGCGCTGGAACCGGCCTGAATCGCACGATCTATGTCCCGCTGAAGCATCCCGCTGGAACGCGCGTAGCCGCTTAGCAGTAGAACGATGGACATTTTTTCGTAATCATTCAGAGGCATGTCCCGCAGAGGCCGCAGCGCCCAATCCACGATGCGCAGATTGTTAGGCGCAATCGGAATTCCGAAGATCGGGATGTCTCCATACCATGGATGGTCGCGAAAAATGCCGATCGTACCCATTACGTACTCGCGCAAGCTCTCCCGCCATTCATGGGAAGGTCTCTCCGGAGGCAATGGAATGTCGCATGCTGCGTCCTGCATGAGGAGCAGCAGGTCGTCTTTGCTTGGAATGTAGCGGTATAGAGACATCGCAGTGAAACCGAGTTCCGATGCAACTCGGTTCATCGAGACGGCATCAAGGCCGTCCTTGTCCGCAATTTCGATCGCCTTCTTCACGATCTGGTCGATGCTCATCTCCCGCTTAGGCCCGCGCTGAGGCGGTTTCGCAAATCCCCAGCCGAGCGCTACGCCGGTCGGGAGCAACTTCGCTGCTTCTTCCGGCGTCAAGTCGTTTTTAGGCATACGCGCTCCTCCTCTCCAGTTGTTCGAAGCCGGCCTTAGAATCGCGTGCCGTTGCGAAGCCGTCTTACGATTAAAATGCTTATATAATAAACAGTATATCACAGTTAAGAAAATTGGGAAAAGCGGAAGCGATTCGTCCTAATCATTCGTGCATTTCGCTATTGCCGCACTTATCATGTTCGTATATACGAACCAATAAATTTGTTGGAACGGATTTAAAGTGCAATTAACGTGAATTATAATTGAATTACGCCTATAAAGTTCGAACATGCGAAACTGCAGCGAAGCGAAGAAAGGGGCGGCGTCGCTTGAAAATGGTCAAATCGGCCTATCGGGCCTTGAATGTGCTGGAGCTGCTGGCAAACCGGCCGGCGGGCCTTTCTTTTACGGAAATTTTGCACGAAACGGGCCTTGCCAAGAGCACGGTTCATGAGCTGATGCAAACGCTAGTGAACCGCAAATATGCCCACTATCGGCCGCTCACGAAAACGTATGTCGCCGGAGCAAGGGTATTGACGCTCGGCGTGCAATATTTGCGGCATTCGCCGGATATGCGGCAGGCTGCGGAATTGGCGCGGCTCATGGCGTCGTGCCCCGGGGCGAAAGTTCGCGTCGGCGTGCTGTCGGGGGAACGAGTCGTCATCGTGCAGGAGGAGCGGGCGGAAGCGGGGGCGGAGCCTTACGGCCCGGCCGTTGGAGCGGAGCTGCCGCTCACTTCCGCGCTCGGCAAAGCGCTGCTGTGCCTCCATTCGGAGGAGGAGATCCGCTTGCTTTGGGAAACCGGCAGAGGTGCTAACGTCCGGTCGGGGCAGGTGCAGAGCGAATGGGAAGGATGGAGGTCATTCGTCTGGCAGCTGCGGGAAGTGCGGTCGCTTGGCTTTGCCTTCGAAGCGGATCACACAGGGCGAGGGCAGTATAGCATTTCAGTCCCGGTCTGGACCGATTCGGGCGAGGTGGCGGTCGCTGTCTGCCTGGAACTGGCGAAGGCGGAAACCGACTATGCGGACTTGAAACGGATCGTTTACACGCTCTATGACTGGTGTCAGCGAATGAACCCGGCCGCCAAGCCGGGGCGTGCGGAGTGCGGCGGCGAGGCAGCAGTGGCAGCCAATCCCATCTACGTATCACTGCCGAACCTCGATTCGCAAAAGGCGCTCGAATATTTACACACATTCGAGCAGGCGTTTCAAGCGGAGAAGCTGCCTTGGCTCATGACGGACGGCCATGACGACGAATGGAAACAACGCCTCTGCCTCGAACTGGCGATGGACAAGTTCAGCCCGCGCTGCATCATTATCTCGCCGGTCGACGCGCAGGAATCCGATCGGCTGTTTCGCGCGGCGGCGCAGGCCGGCATTCCGGCGGTCTGCTTCCAGCGCCCGTCGCGCAGCCGGTTCGCGGACTACTACGTCGGCGGCGACGGCTACGAGCAAGGCGTAATGCAGATGGAATACGTGGCGGCGCGGCTGAAGGGCAGAGGCCATGTGCTGCTGCTCGAGGGGGATCCGTACAACGACAATGCGCGCAACATGTCGTTCGGCCATCAGACGGTGCTCGCGAAATACGGGGAGCGGTTGCGGGCGACGTCCGTTCCCGTGCTGCGGTGGAGCAAGGAGGAGTCGCGGCAAATCGTCGCCGAGCTGCTTGCTTCCGGAGAAAAGCTGGACGCGGTCGTCGCCGGCACGGATCATATGGCCGAAGGCGTCGTAGAGGAGCTGGTGCGCCGCAAGCTGGCCGGCAAAATCATCGTCGTGGGCGGCGACGGGGACGCTTCGGCGGTTCGCCTCATCAAAGCCCGCCAACAGCATGCGACGGTATTCCAGCATCCCGCGGAGGCGGCGCGTACGGCGGCCCGCGTCGCCTCGGCCCTGGCGTCGGGGCAAGCGGACGGCGGCATGGAGCGCAAGCCGCTGCTGCGCGATGTTCCGGGGAAGGAAGTGTACGCCGCGGTCATTCCGTACACATTTTACGACGCCTCGAATATCGCCGAGCTGGAAGCTTACTGGGCGCGGAGCGAATCGGGGCTGCGAACGCACAAATTGGGAAAGGGGTATGTGCCGTGACAGTAACAGCGTCAATGCCGGCTTATCAGTACTTGCAGCTGGAGGAAAAAGAGGCGGTGCTGGTCGTCACGATCCGCCGCGAAGAAAAGCTTAACGCCATGAACAATGTCATGATGGCCGAGCTTACCGACTGCTTCACTCGCATCCGCGAGCATAGCGGAGTGCGTGCCGTCGTGTTGACCGGCAGCGGCAAAGCGTTTATGGCCGGTGCCGATATCAACGGCTATAACGAGTTTGACATGGGACAGTTTTTTGCTTTTCAGGACAAGGGCCGGGAGATGTACCGCGCGATTGAAAACTGCACCAAGCCGGTCATCGCCGCGGTTAACGGCTACGCGCTCGGCGGCGGCTTCGAGCTGGCGCTCGCCTGCGACATCATCATCGCTTCGGACAAAGCCAAATTCGGGCTGCCGGAAGTGAAGCTGGGGCTCGTTCCCGGCGGCGGCGGCGTGCAGAAAATCGCCCGCCTCGCAGGGCCGTTCGTCGCCAAAGAACTGACGATGACCGGGCGTTTCCTGACTGCTGCGGAAGGGAAGGCGCTGCTGTTCGTGGGTCAAGTGGCGGAGCCGGAGCGGCTGCTGGAAACCGCATTCGCTCTCGCCCGGGACATTGCGGGCCAGGCGCCGCTTGCCGTGCAGGCGCTCAAGAAGCTCGTCGACGCCGGCCGGGACGCAAGCCTGGAAACCGCGCAAGCGTACGATCGCGCCTATCTCGCCAACCTGTTTCACAGCGAGGATGCGAAGGAAGGAATCGCGGCGTTCGCCGAGAAGCGGCCGCCTCATTTTCAAGGGAAATAGGCATCGCCATACCCATAACAAAGGAGAAGAGAACGATGGACAAAGCGTTATCCGGCATCAAGGTGCTCGACTTCACCCATCTGCTGCAAGGGCCGTTCGCGACGCAAATGCTCGGCGACCTCGGGGCGGACGTCATCAAAATCGAACGAAAAGGGAGCGGGGACAGCTACCGGGCGTGGACGTTTTTGAAATATTGGGTCGGCGGCACGGAATCGCCGTGCTACTTGGCGTTCAACCGCAACAAGCGCTCGCTCGCCCTCGATTTGAAAACGCCGGAGGCGAAGAAGATCATTTATCAACTGGCGGAACAATGCGACATCGTCGTAGAAAACTTCCGCCCCGGCGTCATGGCGAAGCTCGGCTTCGGCTACGAAGATTTGAAAAAGATCAATCCGCGCATCATTTACTGCTCCAGCACCGGGTACGGACAAGACGGGCCGTACGTCGACCGTCCCGGCCAAGACTTGATGATCCAGTCGCTGAGCGGGCTGACGACGCTGACCGGCACCAAGGATGCGCCGCCGACGCCGCTCGGCACAGGCATCGCCGACCAGCTCGGCGCTTACAACATCGTGTACGGCCTGCTGTCGTCGCTGTACTACCGGGAAAAGACCGGCATAGGCCAGAAGCTCGAAATCAACTTGTTCCAATGCCTTTTGACGCACCAGCTGCAGGAGTTTGCCGTGACGCTCAATTCCGGCAAGCTGTTCGAGCGCCCGCAATCCGGCATCGCTCACCCCGGCCAATCGGCGCCTTTCGGCATTTACAAGACGGCGGACGGCTATATGTGCATTTCGGTGAACCCGATTCCGGTGCTGGCCGAAGTGCTGGGCGACGAGGGGCTGAACGAGTATAACGACCCGCAGACGCTGTACGACAAGCGCGACGAGGTGTTTTTCCGGATTCAGGCCAGCGTGGTGAAGCAAACGACGGCTTACTGGGTGGAGAAAATGCTGGAACGCGACATGTGGGTATCGGAAGTGTACAACCATCTGCAGGTTGAAAACGACCCGCAAGCCGTTCACTTGCAGGCGTTCACGTCGTATGAGCATCCGACGGCGGGGACTGTTCGCACGGTGAACGTTCCCGTGAAATTCAGCGAGACGCCGGGCGAAATTCACCGGCATCCGCCGCTCATCGGCGAGCATAACGAGGAAATTTTGCGCGAGCTCGGGTATTCGGCGGAAACGATCGAAGAAATGAAGCAGACCGGCGTTATTTAGCTCCGGTGCCGTGATGGAGGAAGGGAACCGATGGTCAAGCTCAAAGGGATGACTTGGAACCACGTCAGAGGGTATGCCCCTCTGGTTGCGGCTGCGCAGCGATTCCGGCAGCTGCATCCCGAAGTCGAGATGGAATGGGACCGGCGTTCGCTCAAGGACTTCGGAGACTACCCGGTTGATTTGCTCGCCCGCGAATACGACATTATTTTGATCGATCATCCGCACGTCGGGATCTGTTCGGAACAAGGCGTTCTCGTGCCGCTGGACCAGCATATTCCCGCAGCTTATTTGCGCGATCAGGCGGAGAACTCGGTAGGGCCGAGCCACCGCAGCTACGAATGGGGCGGCCGCCAGTGGGCGCTCGCCGTAGACGCCGCGGCGCAGGTTGCGTCGTACCGTCCCGATCTGCTCCCCGCGGCGGACGTGCCGCGCACATGGCAGCAGCTTATAGAGCTCGCCGAATCGCTGCCTCCCGGCCAAAAGGTCGGGTGGCCGCTCTGCCCGACGGATGCGATGTGCAGCTTCCTTACGCTGTGCGCGGGTATCGGCGGAGGGGAGTTTTTCGACGAGGCGGAAGGCGTGCCGCATCCGGTCGGGGAAGCGGCTCTCGAACGGCTGCTGGCGCTGCTGCCGCTGCTGCACGAATCGTCGCTTGGCTCCAATCCGATTCAAATGTACGACCGCATGTCGACCCGGGACGATATCGTGTATATCCCGTTCGCCTTCGGCTACACCAACTACGCCAGAGCCGGCTTCTCGGACAAGCTCATCCGTTTCGCCGACATTCCCGGCGACTCGGGAGAACCGCGAGGCGGTCTGCTCGGCGGCGTCGGCATGGCCGTATCGGCGTTTTCCGCGCACGTGCCGCTGGTGCTCGAGTTCGCGATGTATGCGGCGAGCGGCGAGACGCAGCGTACGGTATACGTGGAAAGCGGCGGGCAGCCCGGCCACGCGGCGGCGTGGCGCGACGATGCGGCGAACCGCAGCTGCAGCGGCTTTTTCCGTGATACGCTGCGCACGCTCCGGCTCAGCTATATGCGGCCGCGAAACCGCGCCTTCCCGGCGTTCCAAGAGCAGGCGGGAGTGCTGCTGCACGATGCGCTTAAGCAGCATGCGGCGGGCGGCGCCAAGGCGAAGCCCGCCGAAATCATTGCTGCCATGAACAAGCTTTACCGCGAAGCGTGCGCTTCCACCGGCAATCATTGATGTTGCCCTAACCTTAACGTCTGCCGGATGTGCTCGAAAACTTCGTGCGGGTTGCTTCCGGCAGGCGGCATTTTGAACTGCAGCATTGCTAAAATTTGCTCCATTTCACCGCGAGTGAGCGGCTGCGCGGACGGCTTCAATTCGTAGCCGAAGCGGCCGTTCACCTCGATGGTCCCCGTGCGGATATCGGAGATGTTGGCGATACCTTTTTGCCGCAGCCGCAGCTCGAGCTGCTCCGTCGTCATCCGCAGCTTCTTCAAGTTTTCCTCCACGATGTTCCCGTCCACAATAACGACCGTAGGCTTCCCGATAATGAGCCTCTCAAACAAACTCCACCTGAGGGCGATAGACTGAAAGATGAGTAAAATGACGATAAACAAGGCGATGCATACAATCGTCTGCCACACCTTATCCTCCGCGACCGCATGCCCGATAATCGTGCCGATCGAGAGAACGGTAACCATTTCGAGCGGAGTCATCTCGGAAATGACCTTTTTCCCCGCAATCCGAAGCAGCACAAATCCGGCAATGATGATTACGACTGCTTCATAAGCGAACGTGAACACAAGCTGAATCCCCTTTACAGTTGTACTTGTCCAATAAAAGGATAACGTCCCTATCTTAGTAAGATGCCCGGCGCGGTGTGCATTCATGCATAAATCGTTATTGACGGGGGATTGTGTCTTATGTATGATGTATACATAGACAGAAGGAGAAGGGTGTAGGTCATGTTATGGTTGCGTCCAAATTTAATCTGAAACCGATCGATAAACCGTCGACGACGAAGGAGAGGGCGTACAACGAAATTAAACATGTCATCCTCAGCGGCTACATTTCATCAGACCAGATTTTTACCGAAGTGAAGCTGGCCGAGCTGCTGAACACGTCCCGGACGCCGGTCCGCGAAGCGCTGCAGGATTTGTTGAAAGAAGGCTTGATCGTATCGGTCCCGCGCAAAGGAATGGCGGTCCGCAAAGTAACGGAGAGCGAGGTGGAACAAATTTTTCTGCTCCGCACCACGATCGAAACGAACGTGATTCAGCGGCTTGCCGAAACGATCGAGGCTAAGCAATTGGCGGAGCTGAAGCAAATTTGCCGGCTGCAGGAAGAGGAAATGTTGCGCAATGATGACATCGCTTTCATTAAGCTGGATCAGGAGTTTCACATGGCGCTGACTCGGATTGCCGGCTACGAATTGATCGAGCAGGTGCTCCTCAATCTTCATAATCTGTCGCAGCTGATCGGTCTGCGGGCGATTAAGAAGAGCAACCGGATGAAAGAGGTGCTGGAAGAGCACCTGGATATCATATCGTGCATCGAGCGCAAAAACAGCCTCGAAGCGGCCATTGCGATGGCGAACCATTTGAACAAGACAAAACTGTCGCTTACGCTAGATGGATAGCGGAAACGGCGGTGGCTTTTACGGCAATAGGTAAGCGCTTGCAGGAAAGATCAAATAGGCAAATAAGATGTTTAATGTGAGAAAGCATAACAATTTACGACAGGTATACCGCGAAATTAGTAAAATATATTGACTTGAGCCGATGACAGCCGTATGATCAGGTTAGATATTCTGACAATTGATTGTTTGGTATTCATGTAGCATTTTGTGTATACACAACACATAATACTCTGTGCATCAGGGTGAAAGGATGGTCAGCTATGGTTCGGAACGGCAAACAGTATTTGGAGTCTCTGCAGGATGACCGGTGCATCTATATTCATGGGGAGCGGGTCAAGGATGTGACGACGCATCCGGCATTCGCCGGCATCTCCCATTCGTTCGCCAAGCTGTATGATATGGCCGCCGACCCGGCAAACGAGATGACGTATACGACGGAGGACGGAACGGTCGCCAACAAAGTGTTCATGATGCCGCGCAGCCGCGAAGATTTGGCGGAGCGCCGCCGGGCGATCCAGCGTTGGGCGGAAGCGACATGCGGCTTCGCCGGCCGCAGTCCGGACCACGTCGCCGCTTTCCTGGCCGGGTTTTCGAGTTATCCCGAAGTGTTCGGCGAATATGAGCAGAACGTGCATAACTTTTATAAGAAAGCCCGCGACGAAGATCTGTTCGTCACCTACGTCATCATCCCGCCGCAGGTCGACCGCAGCAAAGCGGCTCACGAGCAGGAAGAAAAGTACTTGCCGGTAGGTGTGCTGGAAGAGCGCAAGGACGGCATCGTCGTTCGCGGCTCGCAAATGCTCGGCACGAGCGCGGCGGTCTCCAACTACTTGTTCGTCAGCTGCATTACGCCGTTGAAGCCGGGCGATGAAGACTACGCCATTTCGTTCGTAGTGCCGCTGAACGCACCGGGCCTTAAGCTGTATCCGCGCCCGAGCTATGCGATGGGCAAGGAGAGCGTGTTCGATTACCCGATGTCCACCCAGTTCGACGAAAGCGACTCGCTCATGGTGTTCGACGACGTGTTCGTTCCGTGGGAGCACGTTTTCGTCTACAAAAACATCGAAGCTACGCGCGATCAGTTCCATAAGACGCCGGCGCACGTGCTGGGCAACAATCAGGCGCAAATTCGCCTTTGCACGAAAATCAAATTCCTGATCGGCATCGCCCGGAAAATTACCGCAATGGGCGGTACGGACAAATTCCCGCAAGTGCAGGAGCGTCTCGGCGAGCTGGCGTCGCTGGCGGCGACCGTCGAAGGCATGCTGCTGGCGAGCGAGTACGAGTGCACGTTCGACAAGTACGGCAACGCCCGCCCGGCATCCCGCTTCCTGTACGGCATCGTCGGAATGCAGGACCAGGTTTACGCCGGCGTCATTAAAATTTTGCGCGAGCTGGTCGGCGGCGGCGTGCTCCAAATGCCGTCCTCCTATCACGAAATGGTGAACGAGGAGACGAAGGACGATATCCGCCAATACATCCGCGCGACGGGCGTCGATTCCGAAACGAAGATCAAATTGTTCCGGCTCGCCTGGGACGTCATCGGCTCGGAATTTGCCGGACGCCATCAGCAGTATGAAATGTTTTACAACGGAGCACCTTTTGTGGTGAGAGGGCACGCGTTCCGCAATTACGGCTACCATGAGCCGCTGGAGCTGGTGGAGCGTTTCCTGAGCAGCTACGAGCTGCCGAAAGCTTAACAAACATACGTCGCGGAAAGGGGTTCAACGCAAGCCATGTCCAAAGTAATCAACGAATTGTCGCCCGAAATGGCGGAGCAGCTGCAAGGCCAGAGCATTGTGTTCGTGAACGTCGTCAACAAGGAAACCGGGGATATTTACTCCACCGTTCTGTCGTGGGTATATGCCGTCAGCCCGACGGCGATCCGCTTCGCCATCGATGCGAAGTCGGATTTCGTGCGGATTTTGCAGCAGGATCCGCGGCTCGTCATGAATTTTATCGCGCAAGAGACGGTGTTCTCCGTCAAAGGCCAGGCAGCCGTGAAGGTGGCGCAGACGGAAGGGCTGACGCTCAAAATGGCGCTCATCGAAGTAACCGTGGAGGAAATCCGGGACATCATGTTCTACGGCGGCAAAATCGTGACTCAGCCGGCTTTCGTCAAGACGTACAAGGAAGATTTGATCAAGAAGCTGGATGACGAAATGAGAAACGCGCTCAAGAACTTGCCGTAACCGGCCGGCCGAAGCGCCGAATATAGGGAGGAGCAACGAGTTTTATGAAGATCGCTTCGATTCAATTGGAGATCAAGGATCAGGAGAGCAACGATAACTTTTCGGCGGTCTTTGGGATCGGGTTCACGCTTGGCAAAATGTTGTTTCTCAAGCCGATCGATAACATTCGTTACTGCGCCGGTGGTCAGATTTAGTCTCTGCGCGAGTTGTCCGGCCGTCATCGGGCCTTCCCGGAGCAAAATCGAAAGAGTCTTCATATCGGTAATGCCTAACCCGTGTTTCGCTGCAGCCGCCTGATGAAACAACGCCGTTTCGGTGCTGTATACCTCCCCCAACAAGTGCATTTGGCCTATTAGCGATTTTCGGTGCTCGAGATCGTTCATGTATTTTTCTCCTTATCCGCTTGACATCATATATCTTAGCAATTAAGATATATGATAACTAAAATAATTATTGATCAAGATAAATTTCAAGGCTATTATAGTCCTAATCCACTCCTAACACAAGAAAGGAACATCAACGTGAAGACGAAAACCGATATCGAAAGCCAACCGGCAAAAGCGGCCGTACGGGAGCCATACGTTACCGGCTCCGTGATTTCCAGGGACGGCACCGTCATCGGCTACCGCCAGTTCGGCCGCGGCCCGGGCTTGGTGGTGCTCCACGGAACCATGTCGTCAGCCCACAACCATATGCAGCTTGCCGAGGCGCTGGCCGAAGCGTTCACTGTTTACGTGCCCGACCGCCGCGGTCGCTGTCAAAGCGGTCCGTATAGCCAAAATTACAATATACGGGAGGAGATCGAAGATTTGGGCGCACTTCTTGCCGCAACGGGCGCCCGTAACGTGTTCGGGGTTAGTTCGGGAGGCGTCATCTGTCTCCAAGCGGCGCTTGCCTTGCCTGGCATTGACAAAATCGCTGTTTTCGAACCGCCGCTGTTCATGGACAGCGCGTTTCCGACCTCCGTATTGACGCGCTATGACTCAGAGATAGCTCGAGGCAAATTAGCTGCAGCGCTTGTCACGGCGATGAAAGGAGCGCAAATGGGCCCGCCGATTTTCCGCGCTATGCCTCGCTGGCTGCTCGAGCGGCTAACGAACATGGCGATGGCTGGCGAGGAGAAGAAAGGCTCGAGTGATTATGTAACGATGAGGAAGCTCGCTCCCTTGCTGCACTACGATTTGCGGCTTGTTGCCGAGAATAGCGGGGATTTCGAGAACTACAGAGCCATTTCCACCGAAGTGCTTTTGCTCGGCGGCAGCAAAAGTCCCCCTTACCTGAAAACCGCCCTCGACGAGCTGGAAAAGGTGCTGCAACACGCCATACGCCTTGAGTTGCCCGGGCTCGATCATGCAGCTTCGTGGAATAGCGACAGAGGCGGCAAGCCGGAACCTGTGGCCCACGCGCTGCGCCAATTTTTTTCTTGACCGAAAGTTGCCGAAGTGCAATGTCGGGCGAAGATGACGCCCGGCCAGACGCGCCATGCAAAAATGAACCGGCTGCCGATGCGGCAGCCGGTTCATTTTATCGCAATCGCTCATTCGTTTCCTTGCAGCGTCCGATACATCGCGTTCAGCAGACGGTGCGTTTTGTCGCAGCTGTACTCCCAAAACATGATGCCGGCCAAGCCTTGATCCTTCACATAGTCGCATTTGCGCCGAATCGATTCCTCGTCGTCGTAGGAGATGAGGCTGGATCCGTTAAACAAGTACGGCGCGCACGCTTCCTCATCCCAGTAACGGGTATAGCCGTTTTTATTGATATAATCGGCGGCGAGCTCGGTAAAAGCAGGCCCGTAGCCGCCGCTGCCGCCCGCCATTTGATGAAGGCCGCGATTGCGGTCCGGAACCCCGTGCCAGACGCGGGAATAAAATGCGGCTCCGATCACGAGCTTTTCCCGCGGTACACCTGCCCGGACGAACATGTTCACGGAAGCGTCCGCGCTGATCCTGAACAGATCCCCCGCCGGCGCATATAAATTCGTATGGTGCCCTGTCAGCACTTGAAAACCGCCGCGCATATCGTACGTCATCAGCTGGACGAAATCCAGATACTTCTGTGCCTGATCCATCTCCGTGCCGTCTACGTAATATTGGTCGGCTCCCGCCGCAATCGTAAGCAAATAACGGCGCCCCTCCAGGGAACCTTTCGCGTCCAGCGCTTCCCTGATCGTCCGAAGCAGCAGCGTGAAGTTTCTTTTATCGTCCGGGCTCGAAGCAATTCCCGCTTCCCCGTAGCAAGGGTACTCCCAATCCAGATCGATTCCGTCAAAAGGATGCTCGCTCAGCACCCGTACCGCCGAAGCGGCCATCTTCTTTCTGCCTTCTTCGGTGAGCCGCCCTCCGAGATCCGCCGGCGCCCCAGCCTCCTACGGATAGCAGCACGGTAAGTCCCGGATGCTCCCGCTTGATGTCCCGGATAACGTCTGCATGCTGCAAATGTTCCACAGTAATTTCATCGCCTCGGACATGGCCGAAGGTACGTTCAAATGGGTTAATTGGGCCAAATCGTCCCGAGCCATCGCCGGCAGCGCGGCATCGACCGCATAGCCCGCCACTATATACGTTTTCGGCATTTCATCTACTCCGATCCTTTGGATTTGCTGCAAATTGCCGCCAATATGCGCAGCGCTTCTTTCCCTACGCCGATCTTATACCCGGACGACGTATAACGGATTCGATGTTCTCCGTCCAGCACGAAGAGATGCGGGAAGCCGGCTTCGTGAGCGGGCGGCTTTCTTACGAAATCCGGCAACGAAGCGCAGCTCGCATCCCGCGCAAAAACGGTTCGCGCCGGCAGCTTCGGATAATGTGCCGGTTGAAACGAAGCGGTGCGCTGCGAATCGCCGATCACCAGCACAACGGGAACCCCCGCCTTGTCAAGCGCCTCGGCCGCCTCGCTCAGCTCGCGGAACAGATGCTTGCTCGGCTCCCGTTCGGGCTCGATCCATGCAGCGATCGCTCCCTCCGATCCGATGAGATCTCCCACCGTTTTGGAAGTGCCATCGAGAAGCGCGAGCGTGCCGTCTTGGTCAAAAGTTCCGAGCACAGGAATATCCACCGCCATCCTGCGATAGGTCAACGTAACGTCGGTCTGTTCCCCCGCCGGTACAGTGAAGTAAGCAAAGCGCACTTTTACTGTGCCGTCCTTCAGCCGGATACCTGATGTCAGGCGGTACGCTCCCGGCTCCACCTCGAACGGCTCGTCATAGACGTCGGTTTTGCCGTGCGGGTAGACGAGCGTTTTGTACACGCCGTTCTCCAGGCGGGCGAAGGTGAAGTTTTCTCCATAGGAAGCCGCCGGAGCGTCACTCCCGGCATCGGGATCCCGCAGCAGCCGCAGCTTCCCCCAAGCCCTGCTCTCTTGCCGCCCGGTTGACGTTAAACCGAACGCCGCATCTTCCCAGCTGCCGTTGTTCCGGTATTGCGGCTTCTGCTCGCTCGGATGGAGGCGCGCCGGAATGCCAAGACTGCGGCATACGGCCACAAACAAAACGTGCAGCGACACCGGATCGCCTGCTTTCAATTTGTAGGTCCCTACCGGATTTCCTTTTCCCGTCAAGTTGGGGATATCTTCCCACAAATTGAAGCCCTGCTCCAGTTTGCGGGCAAGAAGCGAAGGGTCCGCTTTGAACGCTTCGGACTCCTCGACGGTGAAAGCATTGCGGAAAAATCGCCGATACGGCACAATCATTTCATAGAGGACGCGCGGACAAAGAATATACGGGACGAACGTGTCCTCGGCGATAGCACCGCGCTGCGCGAGGGCTTCGGTCAAATGATCGTCCAGCGCGGGGCGGAACGTATCGATCAAATCTTTATCGTTCAACGTTTCCAAGAGCCGCAGCGGCCACTCGCCGTATTCGCCGGACCGCTCCCGCAGGAAGGCTGCGATCTCCTTGTCGTTGCCCCGCGCTTTGTGCAGCACGTTCCATACCCGCTCCGGCGGGAGCCCCGCTGCCCAGGCCAGCCCGAACGCTTCCTCCTCGCCGATGAATGAGCTCTCGTATTCGGTCCGGATTCTCGTCCCTTCCTCTAGACGGCTGTTATGCCGGCTCAGTGCCTGTTCGGAAAGCGGCTCTTCGGCCTCTCCTTCACGCTCCGGAGGAGGGACCATATCGAAATCTGCCGTTCCGGCAGGCTGTTCTGCAGCCCCGATTACGAGCTCAAAGCGGTCGCCCTCATAAGCCGAAATCTTCCTTTCGCCCCACATGCCGCCTTTCACCGCGCGAATCACCAGATCGCCGAAGCCGGTCTTGAGCGATGCCTCTCCCCGCTCGTCGCTCGGCAGTATCGCGATCGGATACAGTTCGGCCGTATTGTACAGCTCGAAACGGACATCGGCGCCGCAAACCGGCGCGCCTTGCCCGTCCTTTACGGCGACGGTCACCGTTCGGGCCGGCGCATATTGCTCGAGCAAGTTGATTTCCGTAAACCATTCGTCCGCGAGGGTAATATGTTCAGGCCCCGGATAATCCGCGTAAATGCGCGTGTTGATCAGCATGGCCCGCCGGGCTGGCGGACTGAACCACCCCCGATTGAGACGGGCTTCCGGCTCGCATGCGCCGATATAGTGCCACTGGCTGTCAGCCCACGCTTCTACCCAAGCGTGGTTGGAGTCGCAATGGGCCCAGCGCGGCGTATACACTTGGCGGGCGGGAATGCAGATGCTGCGAAGTGCCGCCACCGCCAGCGTCGACTCCTCGCCGCAGCGTCCCCGCGCACTTCGGATCATGGCGAGCGGCGACATCGTCCGCAGATCGCTTCCGATGTACGTCGCTTTTTCATGGCACCAGTAATTCGTTTCCAAAATCGCCTCCGCCATCGGGAGATTAACTGTCCGGGCTGCCAATTCGTTATATAGAATGCCTCGGGAATCCTCGATATTTTCCGTATTCACCCGGTACGGCAGCACGAAATGCAGGAAGAGGCTGTCCGGCACGCGGGATCCCCAAGGCACCTGCTTGCGGATTTCCAGCGTCCGCCGGACATGGCTTAAAAACAACGATCCGTCATAATCCGCCAAGTCGTTCACCGGCATGTACGCGAATAAGTACTTCAAAGCCCACGTCTCTTCCTCGCTCAGCTCCTCCGCGAAAATATCGAACAGCTCGTGTTCGCGGGCTTTGGCGAGCAGACGCTTCGCGCGAAATTTCCGATCGATTCGCTCCAAAGCTTGCCGGTCAAGCGAGAATACTGGCGCCTGGATGGTCACTTCGGTTCACTCCTTCCACAGTTTCCCGTCTTCTCGTATGCAGAAAACCGCTTTTCCGTCCGATGACGGGGCTGTAATCTGAAACAGGCTGCGGGTCGTCTCGATGACTGGGTCAATGCTCCACGAATCGGCGCCCATGAGCAGCTTCGCGTCTTTCGAAAATTCGCCGTGGGCGGCAAAATAATTGCGCTCGCGGTAAAAGAGCTTACGCAGCTCCCATTTGATGCGCTCATCCCGCGGAAGCTCGAACGACTGCGGCCCGTCGCCGTCCGCGAATACAACGTAGCCCCACAGCTCCGGATAATGCATATTGATAATGCCCATCGGCGACCATACCCAGTTATCCTCCGGATAAGGCTTGCCCGTCTCCGGATTCAGCACTTTGCGGTATTCGCCGTCACGAACTTCCGTCCGCCATTCGACGCGGGAGAAGTTGACGCGCCAAAATTCGCCCGGTGCCGGCGGCCGGCATCCGGCCGCGCATTCCCGCAAGCTGGCCCACGGCATCGCCACCTCAACGCTCCACTTCCGGTTGTCCGCGCCGGGGTCGTTTAACTTGCCTTCGATATGCACAGCCGTTTTCAGGCCGCTGATGTCCCAGCCGTTTACCGGCGGGCCGCCGTCGCGGTACGGCTTCACAAGCAGCAAATCCCACACCGTATTCAGCGCATTGATTTCGAACTCGTAATAGCGATGAGTGTCCCCATCCGGATCGATGAAGATTTCAAAGTCGTTGTCGTAGAAAATGACCGAATCGCGCTCCGTCAGCGTTGCCCAAATATGATCCTCGGTCAGCTCCGCCGCAAAATAAAAATATTCGTCGTCCCACAGCATTTTCACCCGGGTCTGCTTCGCTGGCTTGGGACGAAGATCGCCTTCGATATCGACGAAATCGTCCGTCCAATCCGCCGGCGCCCAGAACGCCTTATCTACGCGGCCGTCCGGAACGAGTGGCCCCTGCGCGCGCCGGCATATGTAATGTTTTGGAGCATATTCGATCTTTGGCTCCGGCACTCCGCTTAAGTTCATAACTTTCCCTCCGTTTCGCACATGCAGTCGCGGCAATGTCAGCTTCAGTTATGGGTGACGACGGCTCCCGAACCGCCGTACATTTCCAATTCGTCGTCGAATTCCAGCTTGAGCACCGTTACTTGTTCATGCGTATCCTCGGGAGTCATATCAATCCAGGTCGTTCCCGGAATGTTGAACCACGGAACGCCGCCGTGAATTTCATGGGCCAGCTCTTTGCCCGAATGAAGAACGGTAATCTTTTTTATCGGGTTGCAAAGTCCTTTGAGGCATACGTTTTGTTTCGGGTCGTCGTAGACGAACAGGTACAGCGTCTTCCTGTCTTTGGAAACCGTGCTGCCCCCGAGGTAATAGCGGGTCATAATCCCTTCGACCGTCCCGTATACCGCCTCTTCATGCGTCCGGATCCATTCCCCGAGCCCGAGCAAAATGTCTTCCTGCCGCTTGTCGATCGTTCCGTCTTCCCGCGGGCCTATATTGAGCAGCATATTGCCGCCCATAGAGATGCAGTCGCAAAACATGCGGATGATCTGATTCAGCGATTTGTATTTGTCATCCGTCGGCACGTAGCCCCAGGAAGCGTTGATCGTGGTGCAAAATTCCCACGGCCCTTCCGGTCTCGTGATCGGCAGTCCCTGCTCCGGCGTTTTGTAATCTCCATGGCCCTGCAGCCTTGAATTGATGACGATGTCCGGATTGAAGGTCTGCACGTAACGCTTGAATTCGGGCAAATTCCACTGCTCGGCGCTTCGCTCCCAGTCGCCGTCGAACCAGAGCAGGTCCACCTTGCCGTAATTCGTCAAAATTTCGCGCAGCTGGTTGTTGTTGAAAGCGAGAAATTGGTTCCACCTATCCTGATCCTGAACTCCGTTCGGCGGGCCGGAATACGGGTTGACCTTGCTGAGATCGCCGGGCACCTTGCCGCCTTCATAGACGCTCGGATAATCGGGATGCGACCAGTCGATCAAGGAATAGTACAGGCCGAGGCGAATGCCTTTTTTCGCAATGGCTTCCGCATATTCCTTGACAATGTCCCTTTTCGCCGGCGTCCTCTTCACCACATTCAAGTCGCTGTACTGCGTATCCCAGAGAGCTACGCCGTCATGATGCTTGGTCGTAAGGACCGCGTATTTGGCGCCCGATTGTTCAATCAAGCCGGCGAGCCGGTCCGCGTCGAATTTCGACGCCGTAAAGCCGTCCAGCTGCTTCATGTAAGCTTCGTAGGAAACTTTTCCGTTGTAAAAAGACCACGATTCGGCCACTCCGTCGACTGCGTAAATTCCGTAGTGAATAAATATTCCCAGCTTCGCGTCCTCAAACCATTTTTGCATTTGCGCCCGCACCTTTCCCGAAGTTCTCCGCTTGCTCTCTTTCGTTCCTTACGCGCAGCAATAGCGCGCTATGTTACTTCAGCCGGAATACGTGGGCGATCGGCGCCGGCCCTTGCCGTTCCTTATCCGGAATCCGTACAGCAATTCCGTCCTCGGTGCGGCGGTATTGGAGCATCTCCTGACCGCCTACCAGGTCTATGCGGCTCACATCCGACCGGATCGGCAAGTGCAGCTCCTCCGGAACGGGCTCATTCTCATCCTTATACAGGTTTAAGGCATATATGGTGCCGCTTTTTTCGGTGAAATGGACGGAGCCTGCGGAATACGGCTCGCAAATGCGCGTTCCATAGATGGCCTCGCCGTGGACTTTCAGCCAGGCTCCCATCCCCTCGATCCGGGAAATGGCCGTTTTGGATATTCTTCCGTCCGGCTGCGGTCCGACATTGAGAGCCAGGTTGCCGCCTTTGGCGACGATTTCCACGAGCAGATGAATCAGCGTCCGCACCGATTTGTAGTTGTCCTCATAACGGAAAGAGAACGCCGAGCCCATCGTAATGCAGCTTTCCCAAGGCACATGAAGCGCGCGCCCCGGCACCGTCTGCTCGGGAGTGATCAAATTTTCGTAAGGCCCGCCGACCGTGCGGTCCGCCGAGAGAAGCCAAGGCTGAATGCGCCGGGCTTTCTCCACCACTTCGCCAACTCTGATGTTTTGGTCCCGGTAGTCGTTCACCCATCCGGCATCAAGCCAAAGGACATCGATCCGGCCGTAATTCGTTATCAGCTCCATAATCTGCCTATGGGTAAATTGAACGAACTGCTCCCACAGCCATGGATATTCCTTCGGATCGTAGGTCGGCCCCCGCGTCGTCAGCGTTCCCGGCCGCATTCCAGGGGCCCAGTAGTATGGCGTATGCCAATCGGCTTTGGAGAAGTAGGCGGAAATGCCGAGACCTTTCGCGCGGAACGCGTTGAACAGCTGCTTCGTAATATCCGCGTATTTGTGCGTATGGAACGGGCAGTCCGGACCCGTGATGCGATAATCGGTTGTGCGCGTGTCCCACATGCAGAACCCGTCATGGTGCTTGGTCGTAAAATTCAAATATTTGAAGCCGTTGCCCGCAGCAAGCTCCGCCCATAAGTCAGGCTGAAAGCGGAGCGGGTTGAACGTCTTGTTTAAAGCAAAATATTGGCGTTTCAGCTCTTCCGCATCGATATCCCAGTCGATCTCGTTGCGCGACCATTCCTCGTCTTTGTCGCTTAGCGCCCAAGATTCGACGAGGCCGAGCTGGGAATACGGCCCCCAATGCATCATCAGCCCCAGCTTCTGGTCCTTGAACCATTCCAGCCGCTCAAGCAGCAGCGGATTATCCGGCTTCACCCATTTCTCCTCGCTGCTGTAGTTGTGAACGCCCTGCTCCACCGCGGTCTCCCGCTCTTGCTCTGCCGGCTTGTTTTCGCTCATCGCGCTTGCTCTCCCTTCTTCCCTATGTCCAAAAAGCCGATTCGTTGGTATCATAAAACGAGACAGACGAATCGCTGTTCACAGGGGGCGCAGTCATTGAAACGAAACTACTTCAAATCCAAGCTGTTTTTAAAATATATTTGGTCCTACTTGTTCATCTTGCTCATTCCTTTGATCCTCATGACCGTTTTCATTTATGAAAACGCCGTCGCGAATCTCCGGAACGAAATCGAACATTCGCGTCTCGACCAATTGACGCAGACGAAAGTCATTATTGACGGTCGGATGAAGGAGCTCGGCGAAATCGCTTCCCGCATTTCCTACGATAACCGGCTGACTCCGTACCGGGTTCACGATCCGGTGACAAGCGGCGAAGCGATTCAGGCTTTGGACCAATACAAAGCGACAAGCTCGATCATCGACGAAATCTTTTTGTATTTTCACAAGGACGGGAAAATCTACTCCAGCAAAGGCCTTTACGACTTCGCTGTGTTCGCGGATAACTTCAGCTTTCAGAGCTGGAGCAAAACCGAGCTGTTTCGGGACTTGAACAGCGCCAAATACCCTACGATGCGCCCGGCCGATACCGTCGCCATCTCCTCCAACCTGAAAGAAACGGCGCTCGCTTATCTGATTCCGATAACCCCGAACAACCCCGATCCGCACGGGACGGTCATGTACCTGATCCGGGAATCCGAGCTTACGAGCCTCATCGATTCGATTCTGGGAAACTATAAAGGGCTGACGTACATTCTCGACAATGAAGGCCGCATGCTGGTGGACGACCGGCAGGGCGAAATGCTGTCCGATGCGGAAACGAAATCTCTCATCGGCCTTCCCCCGGGCATCTACGAGCGGAAAATCGGCGGCAAGGCCCATTCCATCGTATCCGTCAAATCGGAAAACAACGGCTGGACGTATGTGGCGGTTATGCCCAGCTCGCAATTTTTCAGCAGCGTCTTGCACGTCCGCAGCTTCATTATCATGCTGTTTACCATTACGGTTCTCGTAGGGGCCGCCATCGCGCTTCTGCTCGCCAAAATGCAGTATCAGCCGATATCGACGCTGGTGGAGTTTGCCGCCTCCAGAACGGATGCCCGGCGCTCCCGCGACAGCTCCGCCGCTGCCGGCAACGAGCTCGACCGGATCCGGACCGCGCTGCAGGACTACAGCTCGCGCGTAGACCTGCAGGAGCCTTTTGCGCGCAATCATTTTCTATCGATGCTGCTCAAGTACGGCAACGTCCAAAGTCTGTCCCCCGGGCTGCAGGAAGCTTTCGATCTTCGCTTCGACCGCTCCCGCCACTTCGTCATGGTGATCGGCTCGGGCAGCACGGACGATTCCCGAAGCGACCGGCAAGAACGCCAGGAAATGATCAAGCTGCTTAACCGGATCGAATTTCCCGAACTGGACGCGCGCGGTTACGGCGTCGAGCTGCCGCAGCTCGATCAGCTGGGGCTCATCGTCAGCTTTAACCCGAACGCGCAAGGCGACGAGTTTACGCATGTCCGCCGCATTGTCGAAGCCGTGCGCGACAATCTGCTCGAGCTTTTCGACGCGATGCCGATGATCGGTGTCGGAACGTGCTATCCAAGCCCGGACCAGCTCAACCAGTCCTTTATCGAAGCCTGCTCGGCGTTCGAGCTCCGGGCATCCGCCGGCCATGGAACCGTCACTTATTTTGAAATGCTTTCTTATACGCACGATCACGCGGTTTGGATCCCGAACAACACCTTGATGAAGCTCTCCCAAAGCTTGAAGCAGGGCAGCTTCGATGTCGCGGCCCACATTATCGGCTCGGGAATTGAGGACATGCAGTCGAAAGAATTGTCTGCCTGGCTCATGCGCTGCATCTGCTTCGACTTGCTGAATACGATGCTGAAAACCGCATCCGAGCTCGGCATCCACAGCTTGTTGCAGGAAGTGGCCCCGAACATGATGTACGGCAACTCCTTGGACGAGCTGAAGCGCAGCCTGCTCAACCTCGCTTCGCGGATCTGCAACCAGGTGGAGCGGAACAACCAGAAGCAAGAGCAGTCTTTAATGGATCAGATCGTGGCCTATATCGACGGCCATTATAAAGATCATACGCTGAGCCTGGAAACCGTCGCCTTCGAGTTCAGCGTTTCGCCTTCCCACGTAAGCCGTTCGTTCAAAGAGAAAATGGGACTTAATTTTATCCAGTACATTTGGCAAAAACGGCTCGAGGAAGTGAAGCACCAGCTGAAAACGACAAACGACCCGCTCAAGGACATCATCGTTCGCGTCGGCTATCAGGACACGCCCAACTTCACGCGGAAATTCAAGAAAGAGACCGGCTACACCCCCGGCCAATACCGCAAGCTGTTTTTCGAAAACGGCCAGCCGCTGCCTGAAGCCGAGCCCGACGACGAAGCGTGACAAAAGCCAACCCCGGCCGATAGCCGGCCGGGATCCGTTGGCTTTTTGCTTTTACTTCTTGCCGTTCCAGCGGTCGTATGCGCCTTGATACAAGCTGGCGATCCGGTCGCCGCCCATTTTTTTGATTTGCGCCACATATTTGTCCCAATTGGTGAGCGGCTCCTGTCCGGTCACAAATTTCGCTTCCATCTGCTGAACATACGTGTTCAGGTCGGATAACAGGGTAGTCGCTTCGCTCTGTTCATCTTTCGTCAAATAAACGTTAGGGAACGGAGCTTTTCCGATCGGCGCAAGCTTATCGGCAGTCTCTTTGTCGATCCACCGGTCGAAGTCGGTTTTGAGCCCTTTGGACAGCTCGGCAGAGTTCATGCCTGGCGTAAGTATGCCATAGTTCGGAGTGAGCGTTCCGCGGAACTGATCGCGCTCTTTGCCGCCCGGCACCGGGAGCCATTCTTTCTCGTGCGTATCCTTGTTCTTGTATTTCCAGAGCAAGCCTTCGGGGCCTTGCGAAAACAGCGTCGCTCCCTCGTAGCCGTACTGGTAGTCGATCCAGCGCATTGTCGCTTCCGGAGCGGGGTTTTTGCTAGTAATGGCGAACGTTCCGTTGGCGGAAATACCCGGATGCTTGCCGTAGACCGGGGAGCCGGCCACTTCGCTCTTCACCGGCGTCATGAGCGGATTGTCCTCGCTTGGGTCTCCGCCGAGCGTGAAGTAAGGATAGTAGTCGTTGAACAGGGCGATCTGGTTGTTTTGCCCTTTCGCTTTTTTCTGTTCAGGCGTTTGCGAGAACGTCTCGTGATCGAGCAGATCTTCTTTCCAGAGACGGTTCATGAAAGTCAAATATCCTTTATACCCTTCTTCTTCAGGCGTATAATGAACTTTTCCGTCCTTGTCGGCGTAAATAACTTCGTCATAAATGCCCCAGAAGCCAAGGAAGTACATGCGCAGATCGTCCAGCTTAACGGAAGTCAGCGGAATTTCGTCCTTTTTGCCGTTCCCGTTCGGATCTTCGTCTTTCACGCGCTTCAAATACGCGTACAGCTCTTCTGTCGTCTTGGGCAGCTCCGTCATATGAAGCGCTTTTAAAAACTTGCCGTTATACCACATCGGGCTCCGATACCATACGGCGGAAAGGTCGATATAGGGAAGCGCATAAATGTGTCCGTCAGGCGTTGTAAACGACTTGCGGATATCCGGATGCTCGTCAAAAATTTTTTTGATGTTCGGCGCATAGCTTCATCGATATATTTTTCGAGCGGGATCAATACGCCTTGGCTGCCGTAAGTCACTTGCTCGGCCGGCTTGAGATCCGCTGCGTAGAACACATCCGGCAAGTCGCCGCTGGCGAAGACGAGATTTTTCTTGGTGGCGAAGCTGTCGATCGGCGAAAGCTGGTACGTAAACTTGATTCCCGTCAGCTTCTCCATTTCCTGAAGCACGGGCATCTTGTTCCAGTCCGCCACGCCGGCGTCCTGCGACATCATCGTAAGCGTAAGCGGCTTGTCGACGATCGGGAACCCTTCTTTTTTAACGCCTTTAGCGCTGGCTGCCGCTGCCGAAGCTGAGGATGAGGATGAGCCCTCCGTTCCTTTTGTCGTACTGCAGGCTGCGAGCAGCGCTCCGGATACAGTTAGGCATAGCAGCATGGATGATGCCTTGCGAAGATTTTTCATTACAACCAACTCCCTCTTTTCCCCTGTTTGAATTATGGCAAGATCAGCCCTTGACGGAACCGATCAAAACACCCTGAACAAAATAACGTTGAAGGAACGGATAAATCGCAATGACCGGAACGGTCGCGACGATGATGACAGCGTATTTGACGAGCGCGGCGATTTCCGCCTTGCTGTTCATCGAGACAGCCGTGGAAACGTCGATGGCACCCCCGCCCTGTGCGGCCATTTCCTGCAAAACCAAGATCTGGCGCAGCACCAGCTGCAGCGGGTATTTCGCGGAATCGTTCAAATAAATGAGCGCCGAAAAGTAACTGTTCCAGTTGCCGACGCCGTAAAACAAAGCCATTACCGCAATAATCGGCAGCGACAACGGTAAAATAATTCGGATGAACAGCCGCATATTGGTGCAGCCGTCGATTTGGGCCGCCTCCTGCAGTTCTTTCGGAATGGAGCCCTGGAAAAAAGTGCGCGACACGATAATGTTCCAGATCGACGCGGCGGACGGAACGACGATCGCCCACATCGTATTGATCATGCCGAGCTGCTTGACGAGCAGATACGTCGGTACGAGCCCGCCGCCAAAAAACATCGTGACCATGAACATTCCCATAAAGAAATTGCGCCCGACAAAATCTTTGCGGCTGAGAGCGTACGCCGCCGGCAGCGTGACCGCCAAATTAATGGCCGTCCCGACGGCAGTATAGAGAATCGTGTTGCCGTACCCGGTCCAAATGCTCGTATTGGCGAACACTCTTTTGTAGCCTTCGAATGTAATCCCTTTCGGCCACAGCCACATGGCGCCCGAGGCGACGAGCTTCGGATTGCTGATGGAAGCGCTAATAATATACACCAACGGATAGAGCACGATAAGAAAAGCGAGAAACACGTAAATGTAATTGCAAATGAGAAATGCTTTGTCCCGCCGAGTTTCTCTAACGCCCGATATCATCCGGCTCCTCCCCCCTTTACCACAAACTGTTCTCGCTCGTACGGCGGATGATCTGATTCGAAACAACCAGCAGCGCGGCATTGATCACGGAGTTAAACAAGCCGACCGCTGTCGAGAAGCTGTATTGAGAGTCGACAAGCCCCGAGCGGTAGACGAACGTCGAAATCACATCTGACGATGTCATATTGAGAGGGTTTTGCAGCAGCAAAATTTTCTCGTACCCGACCCCGAGCAGACTACCCATATTCAGAATGAACAAAATGACCATCGTCGGCACGAGCGTCGGGATGTTAATATGGCGGACGCGCTGCAACCGAGAGGCTCCGTCGATGATCGCGGCTTCGTGAAGCCCCGGGTCCACGCCCGAAAGCGCCGCCAAATAAATAATAGTGCCCCAGCCTGCGCTCTGCCACACATCCGACAAGACATACATGGTCTTAAACCATCCCGGATCGGTCAAAAAGTCGGGGGCGCCGAGGCCGAAAGCTTTCAACAAATGAATGACGATTCCCGTCGATGGAGAGAGGAACGTAATAATCATACCGGCCATGACGACCATGGAAATAAAGTGAGGTGCATAGGTGACCGTCTGGGCCAGCTTTTTAAAGAAGCCGTTGCGCACTTCGTTGAAGGCCAACGCCAAAACGATCGGAACCGGAAAGCCGACGGCCAGCGAATACAAGCTGATGGTCAGTGTGTTCCATAACAGGTTACCGAAATAGTAGGAATGAAAAAAGCGGATAAAATGGTCGAATCCGACCCAGGGGCTTCCCGTAATCCCCTTAGTTGGAATAAAATTTTTGAACGCAATTTGGATGCCGTACATCGGGCCGTAGCAGAAGATAAGAAAGTAGAAAAAAGCGGGTGCGATGAAAATGTACAATTCCCAGTTTCGGGCGATTTTATTCCATATACTGTTTTTTCCTTTTCCCGGCTTCAACGTCGGATAGCCCGCGACGGCGGCTTTAGCATCCTGCATAGGATCACCCCTTCCTGATGTAGTTATCGATTCCGCAGCCATCGTTAACGCCGACATGCCGGATGAATGCTGGATGCATGCCGGATGCCGGAGTTGCTAACGCTTACACAGTTACGATATCCGGTTCGGGCAAGCTTCGTAAATATGTCATTTTGTGAATGCTTTGAAAGCGCATAACCTCAAGGCTTTGCGCTTCCCGGCAGGCGGCTCTGACAAGCGGCGATGTGTCATTTTCGACCGATCTGAAAGTGCTTTCATGGCGGGATCAATAATGACCAATTGCCTGCAATCATGAACGATCAACGCAATTTCATCGTCCAAAATGACACATGCGAAATAAAAATAACGGAGCCGCGAATCCGCGCTGCTCCGTTATGTAAGTCGCTTTTCGTTTGTTATCCCTTTATCATGTTTGAATCTTCGTAAGCATTTCGAGCCTTTCAGCCTTCACTCCCCGTTCATCTTGGAAGTTCCGGAAGCAGAAAGGCGTCCTCCCGCAAGCTGTAGCCCCGAATTTGGCAGTTCGGCGAGTCGTCCGCAATGTACTGCACAACGTAGATTTCGCCGTCGTCAAATTGAACCCAGCCGGAATAGCCGTTGTCGGCAAGCGGCGAGCGGTCGTAATCGATCGGCAGCACCCGGATCCATTGTTTCTTATAGTCGGTCGCCAAGACGGTATTCATATCCATATAGGCGGCAAAGAGATTTTGGTTCGTTCCGTAGCCGGCAGGCCCGCCTTGGTAAAATCGATGCGTCATCATCACATGCCCGCTCTGCAGCAATCGCGCCACAGGGCGATGACAGCCCGGCAGCGGCATCCGGATTGGGCCTTCCCACGTTTCGCCGCCATCTCTCGAAATCGCTTTGTAACCGTCCCGGCCTTCGTTCGAATTTTCGCGCAAAAATGCGACGAGCGTTTGATCGGGCAGCGCCAGGATCGACGCCTCGCATAAATGCAAACCCTCCTGGCTGGCGACCGTTATCGGCCCCGTCCAATCCGCGCCCTCATTATCCGTATACCAAAGCATCTGCTCCAAGTACCCGTGCGCTTTGCTTTTCCAATGCGCCGACAATAGCCACCTTCCCGAAGGCAGTTCGCACAATGTATCCGGCACGATTCCCCGCACCGGAGTAGGAATCGGTCCTGCCCACGACTCGCCTTCCGGAGTCCCGATGTACAGATCGTTAACAGCTTCGTGAAAATAACCCCGGTTCGTATCCTCCGCATCTTTGAATATCCGGTTCGCGACGATCACCAGCCTGTTGTCTTTGAGCCGCGCAATACTGCAGCAATCGTAGAAGTAATCGAGATTTGCCGTTCCTTCGGTTAAGGCGATTTTCCCGCCCCATGTTCTGCCGCGGTCATGGCTTTCTTTATAGACGATACGCGTAAAAGTCCGGTCCGTATGCCGCGTGCACTCCGTAAATACACAAATGAGTTTTCTTTTTTCCGTCAACGTAAGGGCGGGAAATGCCTCGTAAATGGAATCGTCTCTGCTGACGACAAATTGTTCGATAGCCATAAGATAACGCCTCCCGTGAGAAAGAAGACGGGGACCATCGGATCCCCGGCCCCGCAATTTTATGTCAGCCAGACATAAGCCACTCGAGCGAAAACTTGGTAAACTCGACCGTAATCGGTTTATTTTCCGAAAAGCTGAAATCACATTCATAGAGCAGCGCAATGCCGCCATCCGAAAGTACCGTCAAACAGCAGTAGGAGAAGGGGCCGTCGTAAATTTGCTTGGCGTATTTCCATGTGCGGCCGCCGTCTTCGCTCAGCCTGACCGTGCCGTTCACGCGCTTTTCCGGATCCGCCGGATTGGCGAACAGCACTCTCGTCTTCCCGTCGTCCATATGCGGATAAACAATTACGCTGGATTGGCAGACGGGATCGATCAGTTCCTGATCGTATTCCACTTCTCCCCAGGTTTGACCGCCATCCTTGCTTGCAGCGACTGCGGTTCGCTGCAGCCCGGCATGGTTGCGCATATAGACCCGAAGCTCGCCATCCGGCAGCTCGATCAGCTGCGATTCGGTCAAATCACCGCCATCCGCTTGCAGCGACTCGGCATCGACCGTTTGTCCGCCAAATATCCTGCCGTCGTTGGGGGATGCGCCTCTCCGCCACGTTGCTCCGTGGTCGTCGCTGTAGATGACGGCGCAGGACATTTTGCCACTGCGGTTCGAGAAATAGATCGGAAACGCAAGCCTTCCGCGAAATGCGCCGTGTTTCAGCTGAATGCCTCTGCCCGGGCCGGCTCCGATAAACTTCATCCAGGCTTCCTTCACCATCGGATTCAATTCGATCGGCTTCGACCAGGTTCGTCCGTCGTCGTCGCTTTTGATGATTTGCAAAAAGGAGGTTCGGGCTTCAAGCAAGCTTTCTTCGGGATGCGCGCCCTTTTTCAAGAAGATGTTTCCTTTGCTGTTTCCTTCGATAGTGACGTTCCCCTCGCCATCAACCATATAAGGGGTTGCGCGCCCTTCGCCATCGGTGACGCGCCCGTCCGGTTGCAGGCTGTACACACCGCCGAAGCTGTCATACAGCAGCCTGTTGCCCTTTGCGTCAAAGCCTGTTCCTTCTTCGGCCGACCATAAGCCGATGCCGCCGGGGGTATGCGAAAACAGCATCCAGATCGTGCCCGTCTGCTCATCCTGCAGCAAAGCGGTGTCGATCGCCGCCGCCCCGTCCAGCCCTTCGCCGGGATACGCAACAAGCTGCTGCACATCGCTCCACGTTAGACCGTTGTCGGCGCTGCGGCGAATAACAGTATTGATTTTGTTCGGGTTGTCCCGCATATCGCTGATTCGCGCATCGATGCCGGCGATGATCGTTCCATTGACCGTCGTAATCATGGAAGGAATCCGATAGGCCGCCGATCCGGCCAAGCCGGGGGAAAAGAGCGCGATTGCTTCGCTTTTGTTCATTGCCTGCACCAACATCCCATCGTTATTTTTTGCTTAGCAGATCGGCAACTTTCGGCGCTTTCTCCAGTTCGGCCAAAATTTCTTTGCCGCCGCTGTTCAAATAGTTTTGCACGTATTTGTCCCATTCTTTGTCGATATCGATTTGCCCGACGATGGCCTTCATCCGGAACTCGTTCACGATCGTGTCCAATTGGCCTTTATATTTTTTGTTCAGCTCGGCAGATTTCGTTTGGTTCATCAAATCGTATCTAAAAGGTCTGATCTCCATCTTCTGCAGCACATCCGGTCTGCCGAAAAATTCGGTCTTGAGCTTCGTAGTCGCTTCGGATGTCTGATAGGACGCCCGTTTGTCATCGTACGACCGGAAGTTGTACGCCCAGAAGCCCATATTCCCTTCCATATCCGGATATTCCGGCTTGACCTTAATTTCCGATTTTTCCGGAGTTCCCTGCCAAGTGGAATGAGTGCCGATTTCTCCATAAAGAGTCCAGCGGGAATCGTCGTCAAAGTTAATATAGTCGAAAATTTGCAGAATACGCGCCAGCTGCTCATCCGTCACCTTTTTGGAAATGTAGAAAGCGTCGCCCAGCCGGTTGACCGGGGTAAAGGCGCCTTCCCCTTGCTGCCCGTTCGGGCCGATCTCCGGCGCGGTCACGAGCAATTTAACGCCCGGATCCTTCTCCACAAGGTTCGCCGGAGCGCGTCCTTTCGTCCAAGCGTCCATACCGACATAAGCGGGCTGCGCCGGATAATAACCGGTCTTCCCGAGCTTGTACTTCTCCCAGCTCTTGTTCACGTCGATCGTCGTCCACTCCGGATCGAGCAGGCCTTCTTTGTTCCATCTTGCCATCATTTTCAAAAAGTCTTTGTACTTCTGGGATATTTCGGCAGCTACCAGCTTCCCGTTCTCCTCCAGATTGTACCCGCTCGCTGCCCCGTAGGCGCCGAGCAGTGTGGCCGCCCAGTTCGAGAAATTATTATTGAACGGAAGCATGCCGTACGTATCGTTCTTGCCGTTGCCGTCCGGATCGTTAAACGTAAACGCCTTCAAAATGTTCTCGGTTTCTTCCAGCGTATAAGCTTTGTCCGTGAAGTAGATCCGTTCCAGGCCGCCGCTTGTGCCGATAGGCTTCATGTCGCCCGGCGGCTTGATCCCCAGCTTCTCGAGCCAATCGAGACGGAAGGTCGGAGCCCAAATTAAATTTTTGGTATGCCCCTGATACCCGACGAGAGCCAAATATTCGTCCTTTTTGCCCGGCGCCACATTCATTTCCCAGCCGGGCGGATTTTCATCCAGCATTTTCGAGTAAAGAGGCGCGTATTTTTTCAGCATGTCCTTCGGGATCGTTCTTGTCAGGCCGTTTTCGTAATATTCCAGCGCCGACAGCGTTCCGCCGTTAAAGGCAAACGTATCCGGCAAATCGCCGGCGGCGATCATCAGCTGCACCTGGTCTTTGTTCCACGTATCCACCTTCACGTTGGAAATTTTGATATTGTACTTCTCTTCAAGCTTTTTTTGCACCCAGTTTCCGTCTTCGATTTTCCCTCTTGTGAAGGCGCCGGAAAGCTTCAAATCAAGCTTTTTGGAAAAATCTCCGGGTGCCGGCAGCCCCGACTGCTGATCTCCTTGCTTTTGGCTCTCGGACTTGGAGCCGGTCGTGCCTGTACCGGTCTTGCTCTCGCTGCTGCATCCAACCATGGCTAGAACTAGCGACCCGGCGAGCGCGGCCGACAATAAGACATTGAAGCGTTTCTGCATATGGATTATGCCTCCCCTTGTTTATCCTTTTAACGAACCGATCATAATCCCTTTGATGAAATACTTTTGTGCGAACGGATAAATGAGAATGATCGGGCCGATGGAAATCATGACGGTAGCCGCGCGCACGTTGCTGAGCAGCAAGTTGGCATTCGACATGCCGCCGCCGCCGAACTGCGTCTGCGACAAATCGAGGGCGACCATCATTTGCCTGACGACCATCTGCAGCACCGTCTTGGACGGATCGCGGATGTAAATCATCGCATCGAACCATGCGTTCCAATGGCCGACCGCCGCCCACAGCGCCACCGTCGCTATGACCGGCTTGGACAACGGGATCACGATGCTGGTCAAAATTTTGAAATAGCCCGCTCCGTCCATAAACGCCGACTCTTCGAGCCCCTTGTCGATCGTCATCAAATAGTTGCGCATAATAATGATCGAGAAGACGTTGACCGCCCCCGGCAAAATAAGCGCGAGACGATTATCGAGCAGGCCCAGGCTTTTGATGAGCAAGTAGTTCGGAATAAGTCCTCCGGAGAAAAACATGGCGATCAGGAAAAAGGCCGTGAAATAGTTGCGGTACGGCAAATCCTTCTTGGATAGCGGATAAGCCGTGAGAAGCGTGCACGTAACGATGAGCGCGGTGCCGATAACCGTCCTTATGATGGTGTTGGAATAAGCAACCATAATATTTTGAAACGTAAACACAAACTGATAAGCATCCGTCACCCATTGGTCGGGCCAAAGATGGAATCCGAGTGTCGAAGCGTTATTTGCATCCGAGAAGGAGAGCACGAGCGTCTGCCAGAACGGATACAGGACGGCCAGCGAAAACAGGCTGAGGAAAGTGACGTTCAAGGTGTCGAATAAAGGAAAGCTTTTTTTGCGCACAGCTGTTGTCCCCCCGTTTCTACCAAATGCCGTGCTCGCTTCGTCTGCGAATAATCGCGTTCGCACCCACGATCAAAACGACGCCAACTACGTTTTTGAACAATCCGACAGCCGTAGCGTAATCGAGCTGGAACTGCTCAAGGCCTTTGCGGTATACGTACGTATCGATAATATCGGCGACATCGTACACCATCGGATTGTACAGGTTCAAAATTTGATCGAAGCCCGCATTCAGTATGTTGCCCAGACTTAAAATGAACAAAATGACGATCATCGGAACGAGCGACGGAACGGTGATATGGATCATTTTCTTAAACCGGCCTGCTCCGTCCACATCTGCCGCTTCGTATAGATCCGGATTGATCGAGGAAATCGCCGCCAAATAAATAATGGCCCCCCAACCGATTTCTTTCCAAATATCCGTCACAATCAAGGCCGGAATGAAGAAGTTTTTGTCCGCCAAAAAGTTGATCGGCGTCCCCCCGAGCGAATGAATCACAAAGTTGATGATCCCCCTTTGCGGGGAAAGCACCTCGCCCACCATCGAAGCCAGAATGACCCAAGACATAAAATGCGGCAAGTAGGAAATCGATTGCGTTACTTTTTTAAACATGACGTGCCTGACTTCATTCAAAAGCACAGCCAGCACGATTGGAGCCGGAAAAGCCACGATCAGCTTCAAAACGCTAATCACGAGCGTGTTCTTCAAAGCCCGAATAAACAGGAAATCGTGAAATAGGCTTTTGAAATGCTCGAAATGGTTCCATTCGCTTTTCCATATCCCGAGGCCAGGCGAAAATTTTTTGAACGCAACCAGGATGCCGTACAACGGAACATAATGAAAAAGAAACAGCAGCAGCATCGGCACCAGCATCATGAGGTACAGCGTTTTCATTTTTTTGGCGCGTATTAGGTTTTCGTTTCGCGGTTTGGAACGATGCTGCTGATCTCGTTGAAGAACGGCGTCCATGGGAAAGTCGTTCACTCCCTTCGTTTGTTTTGGAAAACGCTTACGCACCCATTATAAAAAATGCGGCTGCCCGGAAGTGAAACGATCTTTAGATGTTGTAGCATAATCTTAATGTGTTGCCGTTCCGTCTACGGATGCGCCGGCAAAACAATAGTAACCGACGTTCCATCCCCGTACTTGCTGTCGATGTACAGGCCGTACGCTTCGCCAAAATTCAGCTTGATGCGCGCATTCACGTTGTAAATGCCCGCCTTTCTGATCTCCGGGTCTGCCAGCCGGGCGCGGACTTCCGATAATTCTTCCTCCGGCATTCCTGTCGCATTATCCTTCACGACAACCTCGATGTGGTCCCCTCGAAGTAGACAGCCAATTTCGATGGTCACATGCTTCCTTGTTCTCCTTGCCCCATGATGAATAGCATTCTCGATAACCGGTTGCAAGATCAGCTTCATCGTGCTGCATTCCAGCACTGCCTCATCGATCTGCCACACACAATGAAAATTATCGTATCGATGAGACATGATGCCTGCGTACGTTTTCGCGTACATGATTTCGTCCCGCATCCGGATCGTCTGCTCCCGATTCGTAACATAACGGAACAGCCTGCTTAGCGAACTGATCATATCGACTGCTTTGTCTACTTCCTTCATCTCAACCAAGTAGATAAGATTGTCCAGCGTATTGTATAGAAAATGCGGATTGATTTGCGATTGCAAGGCGATCATTTGGCTTTCTTTCTTTTCGTATTCCAGCTTGATCCGTTCTTGGCCGGCGACAATCGTTTCATGAACGAGCTCATCGATTCTGCGGATCATTTGATTAAAATTGCGGCCGAGCAAGTCCACTTCGTCTATGCCCGACATATGATCCGCGATCATCCGTTGGCCATCCCCAAGCTCGTACTCGTTTAACATGAAGTTCAGCTTGCCCAGCGGTTTCAGCATACGCTGCGACATGTAGTAGGCAAATAGAAGCATCAGAAGAAAGATAAGAAAGACGAGATACGAATCGTTCAAAAACAAACCTGCGACCTGCTGCTTCACATCCGAATAATTGTACCTGGATACGAATTTCCATGGCACCCCGGCTATTTTCTTCGCGGATACCCAATATCCCCCATAGGGTCCGCCCTGCTGCAAATCTCCATCGGGGATTGGGAAATCCAACGCCTTTCCGATTTGGCCGACTATGGGGTGCGATACGATTCGATTGTCCATATCAGCGATAAACGCCTCGCTGCCGTTCTGCTTGAACTCGGCATATAGATTGGAAAAATAGCCGCTGTCCAACTCGATTGTTACATACCCCGCAACCTCCGGATACTTGTCCAGCGGAATGATCGGCATCCCAAGAACGATAATAGCGTTGCCGAGATCATCTTTTGACAAGCTGTAACGGATTACCCTGCCCGACGATTTCATTTTATTGTAAAATTCTGGGCCTATTTCCCCGGCTTGCTTCGACCGATTGGAAAACATAAGCGTACCCGAACGATCGTAAATGCTGATCGTATTGCGGTTGAGCCCCAGGAAATGGTTCTCGCTGAGCAGTTGTTTTTCCAGCTTGGCCGAATCGTTTGCCAAGAGATTGTCCTGAACCGTCTTGTCGAGCGAAATGCGGGCAATGAGTACCTCGATCTGATTGATGTCGTGTTCCAACAGACTGTTCGTTTTTTCAAACAAAGAGTAGTAGCCCTGCTTCAAATCGTCGGCGGCAATTTTGGACGATTGCCAATAAAAAACGGCCATATAAACGAGAAGCGGCAGCAATATCGTCGTTATAAAATAAAACAAAAGCCGGTCTCTGAGATTAAATTGTTTTCGGTGGGCGTGCAGTTCCTTATAATAATTCAATTTCTCTCTGGCAAAATCGTAGGATTGAAACAACTTGATCAGCTTATAAATGGGATAGAGCACCTTGTTCGAAATCATTCGTGAGGAAATAAAGGAAACCACGATGGCCAGCAAGACGGTGAGAATCGTCAAACGGATCATAAGGATAAGCTGCTCGTGATAAAAATCCAACCGATCCACATAGACCAACCGGAAATTGTTAAACGGAACGGTCGCTTCATGAACTTCCAATCCCTTTAGTTGCCGGCCGGCTGGCGCTCCGCTAAAAATCAAGTGGCGATTCGCATCGAATAGCGTGATGTTTTCGTTGTAGGGGATCTTGTCTTTGAAATAATTCGGGTCGAGCAAGATCAGGATTACTCCCTCAACCGCACCGCCGTCGCCGGTGATATTTGCAGCAAAAAACATATGCTGGTCCAGTTCTTTGCTCGCATTCGCCGCTCCCTTGCCCGGATCAGGTTCGCTTGGCAATACGATGCGCTCCTGCGCTTTCCCGAGAGGGATGAAATTGGATTCCTTCTCGAGCTCGCTTCGCACCCGGATGCCGTTCAGATTGAAGTCCAAATATTTATGGTCGGAGCTGAACTGGCTTTGCGGAGTAACGACCAGGACGTTATCGATGAACGCGTTCTCCTGTCTGACGTTATACAAATATTTTTCGAAATCGACCGCCAGCCGGTACTTGTCGACCGTATTCGTATCGCCGCTCCTCAAGCTTTGGATATAGCCCAGCAGCCGTTCGTTCGTCTTCAAATTGCTAAGCAGAAAATACACGTTGCTGAAGCTTGTATTGATTTCGAACGAAATTTGATTCATTCTGGTGCTGACGATAAACTGCTTTTTCTCTTCGATAAAATGTTTGATCTTGAAAAATAAAATACTGCTTAACAGCAGCAATAAAACGAGCATAGCCCCCAAGGAAAACAACATAAGGAAATTTCGAAACGAAATCCTCCGTATCCGATTCACACTCGGAACCATAACAAGCCTCCCGCGATGGCATTAGTTGTCGTTTGACCGGTATCCCAAAGGATTCCTGCCTATTACTTTCTTAAAAACTTTAACGAAGTAGGAATGGTTCTGAAACCCCACTATCGCGGAAATGTCCTTGATTCGGCAATCCTTGTTCCGGAGCAGTTCCGCGGCCTTCCGGACCCTGACTTCATTGACGTAATCGATAAAGTTTTGCCCGGTTTCTTTTTTAAATATGGAGCTGAAATAAGCCGGATGGATATACAATTGCCGGGCCATATCCTCCAAAGTGATTTTTTCGGAATAGCGGCCCAGAACGTGTTGTTTGGCAAGAATCACATACCGGTTTCCGTCCCGCTCCTCTTCAGCGCTGCGCAGCAAGTCGTCTACCGTTCGCTTCAGCCAGCTTTTCAGAACAGCGAGCGATTGGGCGGCATATATTTGCTCCAGCGCCTGCTTCTTGTCCAACGCGGGCAGCGATATCCCTTTTTCCTTAGCCTTCAGCAGCAGCGACAAGACAATTTCCGAAAAGACGATTCGGACCTCTCCCAAGCTTAACCCCTTGGCCTGCTCCAACGTATCAAAAAAATCGCGCAAAACGGAAGCGGTTTCATTTATGTGCTGCGATAAGACGGCTTGAGTTAAACGATCCGTGATTTCGGCCAGCTGTTCATTCGTTCGTTCTCTGCCGCTTTCGTCTGCATAGTGTGCGGATAAATCTTGGTAAAAAATAATGGAAAGACGTTCATCGAAAAATGTGTAGCTGCAGGAATAGATCGCTTGGTTGTACGATGTGTTGATATGCTCCGGTCCCTGCACCATATTGCCGATGCCGATCGATAAGCTGCATTCCTTGCCGAAGCCGGACATTACGGATTGTTTCACGCAGTCGGAAAATTGCTCCAATCTGTTCTTCAGATCGTATTTGCTGATCGGTCTTGGATCGTGTGCGAACAATACCAGATGGTTGCCGTAAAATAAAATCGGGATATGGCTTTCCTTCCAAAATTGCCTCGAGATTTCCGTAATAAAGTGGCGGATGGACAAGCCCAGATCTTTCTCAAACCGTTTTTCGAACGAGCACACGATGATTCGCATATTGTCGTAGAGCCACGGCTCGTCATAGCATTCCGCATTTTCTCCCTTTACAAGGTCGATCAGCATCGTTTCTTCTTGCGCAAGCGCACCCGTCTTCCGTTCGGTGTACAATTCTTCGTCTTTCTTAAGCTCTAGAGCGAGGCCATGCAGCAAGGCAACTAACTCTTGTTTCATCAGCGGCTTTAACAAATAGCCTTTGACCCCGAATCGTATCGCATCCTGGGCGTATTTGAAATCGTCATAAGCCGAAAGAATGAGTACCTTCGTGCGGGGATATCGGGCTTGTATCGATTTCGCAAGCTCGATTCCGTTCATTTCCGGCATGAGAATATCCGTCATAACGACGTGGGGAACGTCCCGCTCCATCAGTTCGAGCGCTTCCAGCCCGTCCGCTGCGGCGCCGGTTACTCGAAATCCGGCTTCGTTCCACGGAATCGAGGATACAAGCCGCTCTCTAATGTTCTTTTCGTCATCCACTACCAGCACTTTATACATGCGTTACCTCCCCCCTTGTCCGCTTTTCTATGCAGCAAAAGAGGCCGCATAAGCATGCGCCTCCCTTTTGCCAACAATTGCGTTATTCCAAATCTGCATATTCCCAAACCTGCAGCGCCGCGCCGATCGTGCCGCTCCAATTGCCGCGGTACGCCGCCTGGATCCGGACTCCCTCCGCAAGCGATGGCATTGACCGGCGCCGCACCTCCTCGTGCAGCCGCATCAGCAGCGCTTCACCTGCCTCCGCTACCCCGCCGCCGATGACGATAAGCTCCGGATTGAACATATGGATCAGCGAGGCGACGGCTGCGCCCAATGCGGCGACCATTTCATTCATTACGTCCGCTGCGATCGAGTCGCCTGCTTGCCAGCGGGCGAACGCCTCGCGCGCATCCGGCCGCTCTTCGGACCTTCCGCACGTCGCGAGCCGCTCCCGCATCCGCCGGGCGATGCTTGTTCCGGACGCGTATTGCTCCAGACATCCTCTGCCGCCGCATATGCACGGCTCGCCCCGAAAGTCGACCGTCATGTGCCCAAGCTCGCCGGCCCCTCCCCAGGCACCGTGCACGAGCCGACCGTCCGTTACGATCGCTCCGCCTACGCCTGTCCCAATAGCAATGCAAATCAGGTTGCGCACGCCTCGACCCGCACCGAGCAGCTTCTCCGTCAACGCCAGCACGTTGACGTCGTTGTCCACCCTGACCGGCAGCCGGAAACGCTCTTCCAGCAGCCGCTTCAGCTTCGTGCCGCTGTAGCCGGGAAGAAGCCCCGTAGCATGCCGGATGCTTCCCTCCACCCAGTCGATCTGGCCAGCGCTGCCTATTCCGATGCCTTTATAGCAGAGGTTCGGCCGCTCTCGCCGTGCCTCCGCCAGCAACCCCGCGATCGCCTCCTGCACGCGATCTGCCGTATCCTCTTGGCCGGCAAGCGTACTGAGGCTGAACGTCTGCAGCACTTCTCCAACAGCCGTCACGATACCTGCGTTAATCTTCGTCCCCCCGACGTCCACCCCTATCGCATAGGGCGACTCGGAGTCCCATATTTCCGCTCTCATGCCCCCGTCTCCTGCGCATGGAATTCGTTCCATTTGCTTAGCGCCTGAGTGTAACGCGCTGTAATTAACTGCGGCCGCGTAATCGCGCTGCCGACAACGACGTAAGAAGCGCCAGCTTGCATCGCCTTGATAGCGTCCTCCGGCGTCCAGATTCTTCCCTCCGCCACCACCGGAATCCGCACCGCTTCGCTAAGCCGCCGAACAAGCTCGAGGTCCGGCTCCTCCTGCTGCGGACTGTACGGCGTATATCCGGACAGCGTCGTCCCGATGAAATCGGCTCCGAGCCGCTCCGCGGCAAGCCCTTCCTCATACGTGGAAATATCGGCCATTACTGCCGCGCCGTGGCGGTGCGCATAGTCGATGAGCGTCGCTGCCTGTTCCGGGCGGCCCTCCCGGTCCGTCATATCGAGCGCCACGACATCCGCTCCCGCAGCCACAATCGCTTGCACTTCCTCCAGCGTCGGCGTAATGAAAATGTCCGACCCCGCAATGTCCCGCTTGATGAGTCCGATCACCGGCACCGGCACGGTTTGTTTGATGGCTCGGATATCGAACACACCGTTCGTGCGAATGCCGATGGCGCCGGAACTCACCGCCGCTTTCGCCATTTTGGCCATCGTATCGCCGCCATGCAGCGGCTCGTGCTCCAACGCCTGGCACGATACGATCAGCCCTTGCGCGAGAACAGGCCGCTTGCTTTCGCCATCCCAGATCCCTCCCCGATTCACACTTGGGCGATATAATGCAGTATTTTCTCATTAAGCGCCCGAACGCGCTCCATATCTGTCTCCGCCACCGGCAGCAGCGGCATTCGCGGCTCGCCGATGTCCAGCCCGCGCAGTTTCAGAATCGCCTTGCAGGCGCCGTACAGCGACGGGAACGACAGCAGCTCTGTAATGATCTCGTTCACAGTGAATTGCCACTTTCGCGCTTCCTCCAGCTTACCTTCCGCAAAACATCGCTCGATTTGCATAAACAGTTCGGGCATGACTCCGTACGTCCCGCCGATGCCCCCGTCCGCACCGATGCTGCGGCCCGCCAAATACTGCTCGTCGGGCCCGTTCAGGACGAGGAAATCGTCTCCGCCCGCCGCTTTGAACTGCTGCAGCTCGAACGTGCTCTCCGCCGATATTTTGACGCCAATGACTTTGTCCTGTGCCGCCATCTTCACGAGCAAACTCTTCGATAGCTGGAAGCCCGTCGTTTGCGGAATATGGTAAATGATGAACGGCAGCGAGGTGCTGTCGATAATCGCCTGCCAATGCCGTTCCACGCTTTGCGGGGACAAGCGGTAATAGATGGCCGGTACGGCGGAGACCGCATGGGCGCCAACTTCCTCGGCGTGCTTCGCCAGCTCGATGCTCTCGCGGGTCGACGGCGCACCGACATGCGCGATGACGGTCAGCTCCCGGCCAACCTCCTGCACAGCCGCCTCCAGCGTCAACTTGCGCTCCGAAGCGGACTGCAGCATGCCTTCCCCGGAGCTGCCGCCTACGTATAACCCGCTCACTCCGACGTCGGCGTAATGCCGGGCCAGCCTTCGCGCCGCTTCCGGGCTCACATTTCCTTGCTCGTCATAGCAGGAGTACATGGCGATGGTGATGCCTTTGAATCGATCCAAATGGTAAGATTTCATGCGAACTGCCTCCCCGGCATAGTTTCTTCTCGCCGCTCGCGCCCGATTGTACGGGACTACAGCGCAACTTTATAAACCATTTTCGTGACTTCAACTTCTGTGTCCACATGCGCCCCGACCAGGTGCGTATCTTCGGGAAAACAGATCAGAAAGCTGCCGCTGTCCAAATAACCGCTGAACTTCAGATCCGATGTCACATCGCCGAAATAAATATCGTTTGCCTCGTCGTAATCCGTCCGGCCGCTCAAATAATCGGTATGGCTTACCTCAACGTACTCTTTTCCTTCCAGAACGACGTGAATATCGGCATATTTGCGGTGGCCTTCGAATCTTTTCTCCGCTTTGGCAACCGTGTCGAACTTCATTTTATTCTTTACGAATCTTGCGGCTTCTGCGGCCTCCCCGTGCAGATTGGACACCATGTCTTGAACGGCGGCCGCCAGTCCGGGATGCTCGAAGGAGTAGCGGCCAAGGTTGGCGATTTTATCCCAGATCATGAGGATACCGCCTTTTTCCGGGTAATTTCGTCCACACTGACCTTCCGGTCTTCTTTCAGTGATAGCGTTAAAGCGTCCGCCGTAGCGATTGAAGCTCGTGCTGCGGTTCCGTCAAGCAAAGGCTTGAACTCCTGGTCGGGTTCGGCCCCCTGCATAATGCTATTGAAATACATCATCTCCTTTTTCATAATGCTGTGGAGCCATAACGGCGGCGCCAGGTTAGGCTTGCCGTACATGATCGCCCCATCCGTTTCCAGCCCTTTATAGATGCGGGTACGGTCTTCATCCTCTTCTTTGGATTCGTGCAGAAGAAACCTCTCTTCCCCTTCGGGAGTTTTCAATACGACTTTAACATCCTGCAAATCGATAAGAATTGCGCCTTTGCTGCCTTGAATTTTGACAAAATGGTCGCTCCAGCGAAAAGCGGAGCCGTACTGCAAGGTCGCATACCGATTATGTTCGAATTCCAGCGTAATGAATAACATATCTTCCTCGTCACCGAACCCGGCCCCTTGATGGGCAACGTTCCCCCCTGCCATGCAGACTCTTTTCGCCGGTCCCATCAGAAACTGGATAAAATCAAGCTCGTGAATATGGTGATACAGATGTCCGCCTGAGAGCTCCCGCTTCTTTTTCCAACTGACCTCGCTCTGAGCTTCCTCCCAGCCGTTGCGTTCCGCATGGCAGAACAGGATGTCCCCGATTCGCCCCTCGTTAATCAGCCTTTTGACCGTCCGGACCCCGTTCATAAAATTCATTACGTGACCGGCCATGAAAATAAGCCCCTTCTCCTTCGTGGCCGCAATCATTTCGTTGCAGTCATCATAAGACAACGCAATCGGCTTTTCGCAAAACACGTGCTTGCCGTGAGCGGCGGCACGCATGACAGGCTCTTTATGGAACCCGTTAGGGGAGGCTACGATAACCGCATGGACATCCTTCCTGCTGCATAAAGATTCAATGTCTTTCTCGGCATCGCATTGCAGCTCTTTTGCTATCGGCTCCGCGTGCATCGGGTCATAAACCGCTACAACTCTGGCGCCTTCCAGCTGATTCATCAGCCTCGCCAGCCCGGCGCCGAAGTACCCCGTACCTACAACAGCATAATGAATCGTATTCATGCGTAACTCCTCCCGATGGTTGCTTCATTTTTTATTTAACCGATCCGTCCGAAAGACCGCTCGCAATCTTTTACACCATTTATGATAGCGAAGAGAAATGGACATTTGAACATAGTAAACCATCCAATATTAGCACAAATCGCTCATGCCAAAATAAAACAGCCGGCTATTCTCTTGCCAGCTGCCTGTAAGAAAATGGCGTAACTCCAAAATGTTTTCTAAACACGCGCGAGAAGTAATTCGGATCTTCAATCCCGACCTGATACGCGATATCCGATATTCGCTCATCCGTTTCCAATATTTTTTTGGCGGCAACGACCATTCTCAATTCAATCAAATAATCGCTCGGCGATTTGCCGGTATGTTGCTTAAATAGCCGGCGCAACGAAGATGCGCTTACATTGACCATCCGGCCCATTTTCTCGATGCTGATATTTTCCTTATAGTTGTCCAGCATATAGGCCAAAACCACTTCGACCCGGCTGTCGGTTTTATTATCGAACTTTACTTTTCGCGGTTTATCCGATCTTACCGTGAACGCCTCGGAAGAGCTGATTAAATGGCCTACGATTAACTCCAGGTATCCCCTGAGCGTATAATGCTTTCCTCTGTTCGTCGAATCCTTCTCCCGAATAATGGATTGGAAATGCGATTTGATTTGAGGCTCCGTACATTTCACCTTCGTATCAAACCCAAATAATTCCGACCAAATCTCACTATCGATAAGCGCAAGCGTTGCGGTGAAACGAATGCTCATGAAAGTAAAATCGTCTGTCAGCGCTTCGCAAAACAGCGTGCTACCTTGAGGAATGTATACAATATCATCTTTGCCTAAATGATAGGTCGTATCGTCGATGATGAATTTGGCATTGCCCTTTTCAATATAACGGATCATGGAATAAGGAATAATGGACTCGTAATAATTCCATTCTTTGGGGAAGCTGTACCTTTCCGCATAAAGATAATTTAATCGAAGCGCATGAAAAATATCGTTTTCCGACATGATGCCATCACCCTTATTTCGTTTCAACGTACTATTTATTATACCTTATCGATCGGGGCTGAAATTGAAAAACAGAGAGAAACCGCACGGTCCCCTCTCAGTTTAATCCGAAATTTCTGTGCAGCTATTTGCCGATATTTGCTATGATATGAGAAAGATTTGTCTCGATGAGAGGGGTTTGCATTCGACGATGAAGCGGACCGTCTTCATTCGCTTGCTGCTGCAACTAACGATTGCGGTGGTCTTGATAACGTTCATGGTTGGTATCATGATGTATCGTTATACGAATTCAATGCTCAAAGATGAGGTGCTTGCTACGAATGCGGAGCTCCTCACGCAGACCAGAAAAATCGTCGAGCAAGCGCTTGGCGAGGTGCAGCAGCTAGCCAGTTCGATCGCGCTGAACAGCAACGTGCAGAAAGCCGTCTGGCTGGAATGGAATTTGGAGGACGAATACCACTTTCTGCTCAGCACAAGCGATCTGTTCAACGACCGGATCAATTCCTCGAACTATATTCATTCGATCTATTTATTCAGCGCCGTCAACCGTAAACTGATCTCAAGCTCCGGCATTTACGATTTTGACAATTTTGCTTATAAGGAAGGCCTGCAGAAGTTTCTTCAGAACCGCAATACATCGGCTTGGGACGCCAGCAGCTTAACGACATCGGGCGGAGCGAGCGATGACGTTATCTCCTTCTACTTCAGCGTACCGATCCAGAATGCGCAGAAAAAAGGCGTCCTCGTGATCAATCTGAAAGAGAATGTGCTGTACAATGCCGTCGTCAATACGAACGAGCGCAAGCTGGGAAACGTCGCGATATTAAACTCCGATGGAGAAGTGCTCTCCTATAAAGACAAGAACGCGTTGCCAACGCGGCTTGGCGAGGCCGACATCAAACGGATCCAACAAGGAAAAGAAGGCTATTTCGTCAAGGATGTAGCCGGCGTACAAACATTGGTGTCTTACCGGGCCTCTCCCATGAACGGGTGGATTTACTTGACTTTGAATCCGTACGACGAGGTGTTTAAACGGTCTAAAGAAGTGATCCGCATTACACTGCTTATTTCTCTCATCGGCTTGGCCGTCGGCGTGCTGCTGATGACGCTCGTCTCGAGAAAATATTATCAGCCGGTCAAAAAAATGGTGCAGTACCTCGCCTCCAATATGGACGAGCCGCCGGCAAGCGCACGGACCCGGGACGAATTCGGCTTTATCCGCGAATCTATCGATCACCTCTTCTATGAAAATGAAGAAGTCAAAGCCAAGTTTCTTGAGCAGGAACTGATTTTGCAGGACCATATGCTCGTCAATCTGCTGTCCGGCAAAGCGAAGGACGAAGCCGAAATGCTGCGCCACCTCGAGTACTACCGGCTGAATTTGGAGCCGCAGCATTTTATCGTGTTGGTGCTGCGCATCCATTACGACACTGCTTTAATGCCGGAGAACGAGGAGCAAGTACGCAATCTGATCCATTTTCAAATTCGCACCATATGCGAAGACAAGCTGGCTTTATTCGGCAAAGGGGTCTACATCAGCCAGTTTCACCGGCATGACGTAATGATTCTCAATGCCGGACAATGGGCAAGCCACGAGCAAGCGCTGGAAAAAGCGAAGGAATTGGCGTTCCAGATGATCTCCGCCGTGTCCGAGCAGCTAAAGAATGTGCTGATTACCGTCGGCATAGGCGGCAGATACAAAAAGCTGTCCGAGATTTCGCTTTCCTATAACGAGGCGACAGAAGCGCTCTTGTACGAGCAGATTGCCGGCAAGAGCAGCATCTTATCGATTCACGATATGCAGGTTAACCGCGCCAACCGGAACCGGTTTATCGCCTATCGCCAGCTGGTCGATAAATTGATCGGCGAACTGAAGTCGGGCGGTCTGGACAAGTCGGTTAAGACGAAGGATCAAATTATCGATCAGCTTGAGGGCGATGCGCATTTCGGTTTTTCGTACAAGCATATGATATTGATGCATCTCTTGAATGGCCTGGTCGCCATGAAGGTGGAGCTGGTGCAGCGTGACGGCGATGCGGATGAAGAAGGAAGCCGCTGGTACGCGGAATTTTCCAAGCTGCGCAATTTGCAGGAAATCCGCAATTGGTTGGACCGTGTGCTGATGGGAATGGCTGACGAGTTGCAGAACAAACGGGAACATAAAAACGCCGAAGTCATTGCCAAATTGATTTCCTACATTCGCGAGCATTACCACGAACCGATCGGCCTTCAGACACTCGCTGATTTAGCTTTTATGAACAGCCATTATTTATCCAAAGTCTTCAAGGAAATCACAGGCCAAACGTTCATCGACTTCTTGACGGAAATTCGCTTCAAGGAAGCATGCCGCCTGCTGCTGGAATCCGACAAGCCGATCGTCGAGATTGCCGGACTCACCGGCTTCGGACAGAAGCAAAATCTCATTCGGACGTTCAAAAAATATACCGGCCTCACTCCGACCGAGTATCGGAGCCGCGGTCTGCTGCAGCGTCTGAACGACGAAAGCTGAACAAACGATACGTTTCCGATCAATTGATACCTGGTAATCACAATAATCGAAACCGTTTACACCAATTGAATCTTGAGCGCTCCTCCCCCCTTCCGTATGATGAAAGTGCTTTCAAATAAGAGCCGACTTTCACAAGGGGGAGGATATTTTATGTCTGTGCCAGCGGCTGCGGCAGACGCCCGTGCAGTGGTTGCAAGGCGGACGCTGTGGAAACGCGTTGCGAGAAGCCGTTATTTGTACATCATGCTTTTGCCCGCGATATTGTACTACGGCATTTTTCATTACTATCCGATGTACGGCGCTTTAATCGCTTTTAAGCAGTTCAGCATTACGAAAGGGATAATGGGCAGCCCATGGGCAGGCTTCAAAAATTTCGAATATTTATTCGGCTTGGACAAGTTTTGGCACGTCTTTTGGAACACCATCGTCATCAGCGTGTACCGGCTCGTTTTCGGGTTCCCTTTTCCGCTTATTATGGCGATTTTGATGAATGAAGCCAGAAAGCTTCTGTTCAAGAAGACGGTTCAGACGATCGTGTACTTGCCCCATTTTATTTCTTGGGTCATTATGGGCGGATTGCTGATCAACCTGCTTTCAGCGGACGGCGGCGTCGTAAACGGCGCAATTCGTTCGCTGGGCGGCGAACCCGTCGGCTTTTTGACGGACGATCGCTATTTTCGCGGCACGCTTGTCTGGTCGATGATCTGGAAGGAGTTCGGTTGGAATACGATCATTTATATGGCAGCGCTCGCAGGCGTCAATCCGCAGCTCTACGAAGCTGCGTTGATGGACGGCGCAAGCAGATGGCGTCGAATATGGCACATCACCTTGCCGTCCATTCGCGCTACGATCGTCATTTTGCTCATCCTTCGCATCGGCAGCTTGATGGAAGCAGGGTTCGAGCAAATATTCGTGCTGTATCACCCGGGCGTTTACAACGTGGCGGACATCATCGATACCTATGTGTACCGCATCGGCTTAACGGACGGGCGCTTCAGCCTGGCGGCTGCAGTCGGATTGTTCAAATCGGCGATCAACTTCGTGCTGCTCGTCATTGCCAATCGCCTTTCCCGCATGATGGGGGAAAATGGGATCTATTAGAGCGGCTTCTTTAGGAGGTTACGTATGGCTCATTCCGGATTCGGCAGCAAGTTGTTCGATGTCTTGAACTATTTATTTCTGGCCTTGACCGCGCTTGTTACCTTATATCCTTTTTGGGACTCCTTGATCGTTTCCATTACCCCGATGAAAGAAGGAATTTCGGCGGGTTTGCATCTTTTTCCCAAAACGGTTACGTTCGAAGCTTATCAATATTTGCTGCAGCTTGAACAGCTTTGGAGCTCGTACAAAATCAGCGTTCTCGTCACCGTGATCGGAACGGCGATCAGCATGTTCGCCACGATTCTTGCCGCGTACGCGCTTTCCAAAAAAGAGCTTCCCGGCAGTCGGGTAATCATGTTCACCATCGTATTCACGATGATGTTCGGCGGCGGCATCATTCCAAACTTTCTGGTTGTCAAGCAGCTCGGCATGCTCAATACGGTGTGGGCCATGATGATTCCGGCGGCTATTCAAACGTATAATCTGATCTTGATGCGCAGCTTCTTTCTATCGATTCCGGAGAGTCTGGAGGAATCCGCGAAAATCGACGGCTGCCACGATTTCGGCATTTTGCTGAAGATCGTCATTCCGCTTTCGATGCCGGCCATCGCGACGATTGCGCTATTTTATGCGGTATCCAGGTGGAACGAGTTTTTCATGGCGGTCATGTATGTGACCGACAAACAGCTTTGGCCGTTGCAGTTGTTTCTAAGATCGATGTTGATGGAGAACGAAGCTGCGTTTCAATCCGGAGGAGATAGTCCGTTTTTACTGGGGCAATCCATCAAGATGGCGACGATTATGGTTTCCGCCATCCCGGTCATGATTATTTACCCGTTCTTTCAACGATATTTCGTGCAGGGCGTCACACTCGGCGCCATTAAAGAATGAATATATTGGAGGGTGACTGCATGAGGAGTTTCAAAAAATGGATGCTAACGGCCATAGTCGCCGCGCTGGCTTTGTCGACCGCCGCTTGTACGAGGGGCGAGTCCGAGACGAAGCAGGATGATGCGAAAACCGGCAAAACAAGCTCGCCAACCAAACTCGTCTTTTTGACGCCGGGCGACAATGCGGCCAAGGCGATCACACCCGGAGACCGGATTGTAGCGGAAATCAACAAGCGCCTTAACATCGACCTGGAAGTGAAGTTCGTTCCGGAAAGCGGCTACGAGAAAATTAACGTCGCGATGGCGACCGGAGACTTGCCGGATATCGTTACCATTAACTACCCTTCTCCGTCGCTTAGTCAATGGATCAGCGAAGGCTTGTTGGTACCTCTTGACGACTACTTGCCGGTTATGCCGACCGTGAAGCAAAAAATCGAGAGCAATTTAACATGGACAGCCGTCAACGGCAAATATTACGGCTATCCGTTCATCGAGGAGAGAGCCAACACGGCGCTTGCTTATCGGGCCGACTGGCTGGAGACGCTCGGCATGAAGCCGCCGCAAACGTTGGATGAGTTTTATGAGACGCTAAAGGCAATAGCCGCGAAGGACCCCGGCAAAACCGGCAAGAACGACGCTTACGGCATGACAGGCGAAAAAGGCGTCAGCCAATTTAACTTTATCTTGTTCGCTTACGGATTGCCGCATGGCGACTGGGTGCTGGACAATAGCGGAAAGCCTGCCCCGATCTTCGAGCATCCGGCTTTTAAGCAGGGCGTTCAGTATTTGCGCAAGCTGTGGGAGGAGAAACTGATCGACCCCGAGTTTTTGCTGAACGACACGCAGAAGCGCGAGCAGAAATTTTATCAGGGTAAAGCGGGTTTCATGGCCGCCCCATTGTTCCGCCATGTCAACCGCATCGAAACCAGCCTGCAGAAGGTGAACCCGAACGGAAAGCTGGGCTTCATGGCTCCGCCTGCCGGTCCGGACGGGAAACGCGGAATGAACGCTGCGCCTAAAGGCGGCTTATTTACGGCTATTACGAAAAATGCCAAAGATAAAGCGAAAGCGGCAAAGTTTATCGAATTCATGCTGTCTCCCGAAGGCCGCAGCTTGCTCGAGCTCGGCATCGAAGGGATCCATTATACGAAGCAGGGCGATAAAATCGTATATAACGAAGCGGAACGCGCGAAGGACGGCTTTGCCGCGAACGGCTGGGCGCATCCGCTGGCATGGGGCAACGTCGTTTGGCCGCTAACGGAAAATTACTTGCCGCAAACCGAACCGCAGGCCGACAGAGCGAAGCAGTCCGTCGATATCGCCACCAAAAACATGGTGCCGAATTTGCTCAATACGACGACAGCGGAGGAAGTTGAACTTAGCGGTGTCCTTGGCGAGTTGTACACCCAGTATTATCTTGAAATGATTACCGGCAAGCGCGACATCGACGCCGGCATCGCCGAGCTGTCCAAGAAGTGGCGGGATCAAGGCGGCAACAAGGTGCTGGATGCGGTCAACAAAGCGTATCAAGCGCAAAATAAAAAGTAGGAGTGATTGGCGGATGGAGCAGCGTAACGCAAATATGCCGAATATCGTCTTTATTTTAACAGACGACCAGGGACCTTGGGCGCTTGGCTGCGCCGGAAATGACGAAATCCGCACGCCGAATCTGGATCGGCTTGCGGCGGAAGGGATGCGCTTCGATCATTTTTTCTGCACTTCTCCGGTTTGCTCGCCGGCTCGCGCATCGCTGCTAACCGGACGCATTCCTTCTCAGCACGGCGTTCACGATTGGATTCGGGGAGGCAATGTCGGGGAACGACCGATCCGTTATTTGGACGGCCAGACGGCCTATACGGAGCTGCTGGCTGCCGGCGGCTACGTGTGCGGGCTTAGCGGCAAATGGCATCTCGGCGACAGCAGGTCACCGCAGAAAGGGTTTACCCATTGGTACGTTCACCAGACGGGAGGCAGCGCGTACTATGACGCACCGATGATACGGGACGGCGAGCTGATCGACGAACCCGGATATTTGACCGATGTCATTACCGATGACGCGCTGCAATTCCTCGAACGCCAAGACGGAAGCCGGCCGTTTTATTTGGGCGTGCATTACACGGCGCCGCACAGCCCTTGGATCGGCAACCATCCCAAGGAATATGTCGACCTGTACGAGGACTGCGCTTTCCGGACATGTCCGCAAGAACCGAAACATCCGTGGTCGATTCGAACAGCCCCTTGGGAAGACGATCAAAGGGAAAATCTGAAAGGCTATTTTGCGGCCGTAACCGCAATGGACCATAACGTCGGCCGCATCGTCCGCAAGCTGGAGGAGCTGGGCTTACGCGAACAGACGCTGCTCTGCTTCCTGAGCGACAACGGCTTTAACTGCGGCCACCACGGCATCTGGGGCAAGGGCAACGGGACGTTCCCCCAGAACATGTACGATACGTCGGTGAAGGTTCCGGCGATATTCAGCCAGCCTGGACGCATTCCGCAGGGCCGTGTTTGCAGCGATTTGGTCAGCGGCTATGACTTTATGCCGACACTTCTCGCTTATGTCGGGATTGACAACGCGGAAGCGGACACACTGCCCGGGCGAAGCTTTATGCCGCAGCTGCTCGGTGAAGAAGGCAGCACCCGCGAAGACGTCGTCATTTTCGACGAATACGGGCCGGTTCGCATGATCCGAAGCAGAGAGTGGAAATACGTGCACCGTTATCCTTACGGGCCGCATGAGCTGTATAACCTGATCCGCGATCCGGACGAACGGCAGAATATGGCGGATGCTCCGGAAGCGCAGGAGCAGCTGGCCTCCATGAAAGCGAAGCTGGACAGCTGGTTCGTCCGTTACGCCGATCCGGCGCGCGACGGAACGCGGGAAGCGGTGACCGGCTTCGGACAGCTGGAGCTGGCCGGTCCGGCGGGACTTGGGAGAAAAGCTTATGAAGAAGGATAATCACAAGCGGGGGCTAATCTAAATCGTGAGGCCCAATCTGATGTAAGCCGGATATTAGAAAACGGAGCCCGCGCGCGGCTCCGTTTTTTCGTGGCAGCGTATTGGCGATTCCAATATAGTCCGCCTCCGTTGCCCCCGCAAAATTCAGATGCGGCTTACTACCCCTTGGTTCCGGTCAAGGTGATGCCTTCGACGAAGTATCTTTGCAGCAATAAGAACAGCAGCAGCATCGGCCATATCGCGAGCACCGCGCCGGCCATAATCACCGGATAGTTCGTCAAATTTTGGCCCTGCAGCGAGGCAAGCCCGACGGAGAGCGGCATTTTCTCGGGGGAGTTGTTGACGACGAGCGGCCATAGCAAATCGTTCCAGGCCCAAAGCATCGTAATGATCGACAGGGCAATCAGTCCGGGCACGACCATCGGCAGCATGATCCGGTAATAAATTTGAAAATGGTTGCAACCGTCCAGCTTGGCCGCTTCCTCCAGTTCCTTGGGCAGCGTCATGAAAAACTGCCGCAGCAAAAACGTGCCGAAAGCGCTGAACAGCCCGGGCACGATAAGCGCCTGCAGCGAGTTCAGCCAGCCCAAACTCTTCATAATCATATATTGAGGAAGAATATGAATTTGCGACGGCACCATCAGCACCGACAGCACGATAATGAATATGACGTTTCGTCCCGGAAATTCGATCCGCGCGAACGAATAAGCGGCCAGCGAGCAAAGCAGCAACTGCCCCAACGTTTTTGCCACCGAAGAGATGACCGTATTCCAGTAAAAATGGACGAAGGGCAATACGGCCGTTACGTCTTTGTAGTTGTGCCACTGGAACTTGGCCGGGAAAATGACGGGAGGCACGAGTGTCGACTCCCCGAACGTTTTCACGGATGTCAGAAGCATCCAGATAAACGGCCCGACCATAAACATAGCGCCGATAATCAACACGGCATGAACGACCAGCTTTTGAGCCGAACGGGCGGTTTTCGCATTCAAGGCCGTTCCTCCTTTCCGCCTAGCTGTAATGAACCCATTTTTTCTGCAGCTTCATCTGCACGATCGTGACCAGCAAAATGATGACAAACAGCACCATGGCGATGGCTGCGGCATAACCTTTGTTGTTGAGCATGAAGGCATTTTTATAAAAGAGGAATACGACGGATTGGGTCTGCTCGATCACGATGCTGTTGGGGCCGATCATCATGAACACCAGATCGAATACTTGGAAAGCGCCGATTAAGGAAATGATGGTGACGAAAAAAATGGTCGGGGTTAATAATGGAAGCGTAATAAATATGAAATTTTTAAACGATCCGGCACCGTCAATCGCAGCCGCTTCGTAATAGGACACCGGAATTCCCTGCAGTCCGGACAAAAAAATGACCATGTTGTTGCCGATAGCCGCCCAAACGGCGACGATGACCATGGAATACAGGGCGATGTCCGGATCGGTCAGCCAGCTCGGGCCTTTGATGCCGATGGCACCGAGCAAGTAGTTGATCAGACCGTAATCCGCGTTGTACAGCCATTTCCACACCATGGCAACGGCCGAGGGCATCGTGACGACCGGCAGAAAATACAGCGTGCGATAGAGGGTGACGCCGCGTATTTTTTGGTTGAGCAGCACTGCGGCAACAATCGATAAGGCGATGGCGCACGGAATGGTGACGCACGTATAAATGAAAGTATTGCGGAGCGCCATCCAAAACATCGGGTCCGCAAACATGGCTTTGTAATTGTCAGTCCCGGTCCATTCGTAATTGCCGAACGATCCCCACGACGTAAAGCTGAAATACAGAGTCTGAAAGACCGGCCAAATGCTGAAGACCAGCAAACCGAGCACGGTCGGGGCGATCATCAAGTAACCCCAGAAGTAATCCCCTCTCGTTCTGGGATTGAACCGTCTCTTTTTCGCCTGTTTGCGTTCGTCAAGCACCGGCTGCCGAGGCAAGTCCAGTTCGGTTGAGTTCACATTCCGGCCTCCTTTTTATAAAAGAAGCTGTACAGGTACGTACTCGGCCCTGCCGACAGCAGAGCCGAGTACCTGAAAAGCTATTTACTTTTCCTGCTTAAGGAGCTCGTTCATTTTCGCAGCCACTTGCTTGGCGGCTTCTTCCATCGGGATTTCGCCGGACAAGCCTTTATTGAAGGTCGACTTCTCCACCTCTTGCCATTTCGGGGCATCCTTCGACACCGGGTAAGGCACCGAATACTGGAGCTCGTCGATAAAGATCTGAAGATGGAAATTCGGATTCGACTTCACCCATGCGTCCTGCGTGCCGTTATAGGCAGGAATGGTCGTGCCCGTCTTGGCTTGAATGTCGGCGGCGTCCTTTGAGCCGAGGAATTTGACGAACTCCCACGCTTCTTTCTGATGCTTCGAATTCGCAGCGATCACGTTACCGAGGCCGTGAATGACCGTGGCCCGCTTTTTGCCTTGCGGCAGCACGGTAACATCGACTTTGTCCTTCGTATATTCGTTTTTGCTGAACTCGATTTGGGCCCATGATCCGTCCGTCAGCATGGCGACTTTGCCGGATTCGAACAAGTTTCTCGGCGCCGTCTCGGTCATTTGGGCGACGGTTGGCGACAGCTTATCCTTGATCAAATCCGACCAGAATTTCATTCCTTCGATCGCCTCTGGCTTATCGTAGCCGGACGACTTCTTGTCGGGGGAAATCACGTAGCCGCCTGCCTGGAAAATCGTATTGTAGTAGGTCGTCTGTTCGCTCGCGGCGAGAGCGGACGCCATCCCCCACACGCCCTTGGCAGGGTCGGTGAGCTTCGTCGCCGCATCGCGCAGCTTGCTCCAATCCCATGTCTCATCGGGATATTTCAAGCCCGCCGCATCGAACATTTTTTTGTTATACCATAAACCGACAGTGTCGAAGTCTTTCGGCATGCCGTAAAGAGTGCCGTTATAGGAATACAGATCGACGAGCGATTTCGGGTAGTTGTCCAGGCTGATGTTGCCGGACTTCACTTTATCCGAGAGAGGTGTGAGCATTTTGTTCGAGGCATACTTGATGATGTTGACGCCGTTCATCCAGAAAACGTCGGGCAGCGTGCCGCCGGTTGCCGCCGTTTCCAGCTTGGTCCAATACTGGTCCCACGGCGTGACCTCGATCTTGACCGTAATGCTCGGGTTCGCTTCCTGAAATTTATTGGCGATTTCCTGCATGGCCGGGACTTGGTTTTGGTCCCAGAGGCCGTACGTGATCGTCACTTTTTCCTGCTTGTCGCCGCCGCTGCCGCCACCTCCGCCGCCGCTTCCTCCATTGCCGCCGCTCCCCCCGCTTGCTCCGGTGGACGAACTGCATGCCGCCATAGCCAAGACGAGACCCGCAATTGCCGCCAGCGAAATCCATTTTTTCATTTGCCGCGCCTCCTTCTCAATTGTTTTTTCTTGCTTTACTGCGTCACTTTCAGCTCATTTATGTAATTTTCCATGATGACGGTTTGTCCGGTGAGTCGCGAATGCTCGGCGGCGAAGGCGATCAAATGGCTTCTCGCCGATTCCATGGCCGAGGTTCTGCCGGCGGTCCCGCTCCGCACCTGCCTCAGAAAATCGCGCATGATCAGCGTATCCGCGCCGTCATGTCCGCCTTCCACACGCTCCGGATGAATGACTTGCCGCTTCCCGGAGAAATGGATGATTTCGATTTCGTTCCATTTATGGTTGCCGCGGATTTCTCCGGCGGTGCCCATAATCTTGAACGTACGGCTGATCTCGTTCGTAAAGGCGGTCATCGTAAAGGCGACAGTCACCTCGTTGTCGAACAGAAGATTCGCCACCTGATGATCGACGACGTCATTGTCGCAGTGATAAACGCAGCGTCCGTAGGGGCCTTCCTGCAAAGCCTTCAGCCGCACTTCGCGGTCCGGCTCCAGAGCCACGACCTTGGCCGGCCATTCGTCCTTGTCATTGTAGTACAGCTTTAACGCCGAATACGGGCATTCATGTTCCACCTGGCAACCGTCCGTGCATCGCAGCGTCGAGCCTTCAGGAGCGTTAGCCGGAGTGAAGTGCGTCAGGCTGCCGAAGGAAGATATTTTGAGGCATTGTCCGCCCACGAGCCACTGCAGCATATCCATGTCGTGGCAGCATTTTTGCAAAATCATCGGGCTCGATTCCTTGGAATTGCGCCAATTGCCGCGGACGAAGCTGTGGGCCTGGTGCCAGAAGCCAACGTTCTCGTTCCACTGAATGGAGATGAGCCGGCCGACGATCCGCTCGTCAATGAGCTGTTTCAGCGTGCTGTAATAGGTGGAATACCGCATCCCGTGGCAAATCGTCAAAATGCGTCCCAGCCGTTCGGCCTTCTCCGCCATTTGCAGCGATTCCAGAGGATCCGGAGACATCGGCTTCTCGAGCAAAATTTGGTAGCCTTTGTCCAAGGCTGCCATGGTCGGCTCGAAATGCTGCGTATCCTGGGTGCAAATGAGCAGCGCTTCGCATAACTGCGGCTGGGCGAGCAGCTCCTGCCAAGACGAGAACTGGTTTTCGGGCGGAATGTTGTGCAGCTTGGCGAACAGTGCTCTCTTCTCCTCGTTCGGTTCCGCCACAGCCACAAACTGCACCTCGTCGGGACGCTTTAGCGCATAGGACGCATACGCGAACATCCCCCTGCTTCCTGCACCGATCAAAGCCGCTTGAATCATTTCCCGACACTCCTTTTTGTGATGTTTATAGGATCTACCGGCTGCCGGTTACCTCCGCGCCCTTCACATAGGTAGATTGAAGCTGCAATTCGTGGTCCACTATCAAAAAGTCCGCGTCCTTGCCTGCCTCCAGCGAGCCCTTGCGCTCCTGGACCTTGATCTGCCTTGCCGGAACGAGCGTCAGCGAAGGTAAAATGCGCTCGAGCGGATACCCCGTAAATGCCATGACGTTCTTCAACGCCTGCAGCGTGGTCAACGAGCTGCCGGCCAGGCTGCTGCCGTCTTTGAGAACCACTTGCCCGTTCGTCATGACCACATTGCCGTACTCGCCGTCGGGCAGCCCTGCACAGCTTATGGCGTCCGTAATCATGCACACGTTCCACGGCGACTTCACATCAAATAGCAGCTTCACGACAGCGGGATGCACGTGAATCCCGTCGGCAATCAGCTCGGTCGTCAGCCCGGACATTGTGAGTCCGGCGCCGGCCACGCCAGGCTCGCGATGGTGCAGCGGGCTCATGCCGTTAAAATGGTGGGTGGTGTGATTGGCCCCCCGCTCTACGGCTTTGGCCACCTGCTCGAAGGTCGCGTCCGAATGGCCGATCGACACCGTGATGCCCAGGGCGGCAAGCTGCTCGACGGCGGCCAATCCTCCTTCCACCTCGGGAGCCAAGGTGACGAGCCGAATCGTATCGTTCGATGCGCCGATATACTCCTCCAGCTCTTCCGGATTCGGCAGACGGATATGCTCTTTCTTTTGAGCGCCGCGCCGCTTTTCGCTAATGAACGGCCCCTCCAAATGAACGCCGAGCAGCTCCGCTCCGCCTACTCCCCTTGACTTCGCTTCCGCTGCGCACCGCAGCGCCTTTACGGTGGCATCCTTGGCAGAAGTTGTGGTCGTCGCCAAAAACGAGGTTGTGCCGTGTGCGGCATGAAACCGGCTTATGCCGTCCAGACTTTCGTAAGTGCCGTCCATCACATTGAAGCCGTTGCCGCCGTGCATGTGAACGTCGATAAACCCCGGCAGCACCGTCAAGCCGCGCAGATCCGTCACCCGCACGTCCTGCCCCGCTTCGAGCTCGGGACCTCCGATCGCTTCGATTTGTCCTGCAGCGCCGACCAGCATGCGGCCGTTTTCGATGATCCGATCCGGCGTATACAGCTTGCCGTTCACAAATAATGTGCTCATTCGCTTCCCTCTCCCATCAGCTATTGCTTCATAAATAGTCCGACTGCCGCGAGGCGAAGGCGGCCGCCCCGATGAGCCCCGCCGAATCGCCCAGCACTCCGGCGCATACCTTCAGCTCGCCGTACTTCGGATAGTTGGAGGCAATCCATGTGCGGATAGGCTCCAGCAAAAACTCTCCGGCAGCTGCTGCTCCCCCGCCGATTACGATCGCCTCCGGATTGAGCAAATAAACGGCGGTGAGCAGCTTCCCGGCCAGCGTCGTTCCTACGTAAAGGAACAGCTCCTTGGCCAACCGGTCGCCCTGAAGGCACGCTTCATAAACGTCGCGGGAAGTAATCGTTCCTTCGTGCCGGCGCAAAATCGTCTCTTTGCCGGAAGCCACCGCTTCCCGCGCCAGACGCGCGATGCCGGTCGCGGAGGCAATCGTTTCGAGGCATCCCCGTTTGCCGCAGTTGCAGAGGGAGTTGTTGCCCGGAACGATATCGTGGCCGATCTCTCCGGCGTAAAAGCCGCTGCCGCGAATCATTTTCCCGTCTACGATAAGCGCCGCCGCCATGCCCGTGCCGAGCGTGACGCCGATCATGTTGGAGTAGCCTCTTCCGGCGCCGGCTATCATTTCGCCTAATGTGTAGATGCGCACATCGTTATCGATGTATACCGGCACCCCAAGCCTGGCGCTCATTTCCTCGGCAAAGGCCACGTCGGCCCAGCCCAGATTCGATGCGCCGAGCGCTTTGCCGCGAATCGGGTCGACCCGGCCCGGCACCCCGGCTCCGACCTTGGACAATTGCCTGGCGTAACCTGCGCCTTGCACAAGCTCTTCGATCGTTTCGGCCAAATAATCGAAAAATGCGGCGGGTTTGCTCGTAATAGCCGGAAAATCAGGTTTTAACGTAGGGATGTCCCGTTTGGCAACCAGCTGCATTTCCTCGTTGAAAACCCCGACGACGGTGCTTGTTCCCCCTACATCCACGCCAACGACGGCATGCCCCATACGGACGCGCCACTCCTTTCAACATGCATGGATCGAAATGCAAGGATCGGATGATGCGACAAGATGCGACATAATTTTATTGAATTTTCGTAACATTGACATAATATGATCGTTTTCATCATAAAACAGAATGTTATCGATCATATTATTGATTGTTTCCTTCCACATTTTGCGTATTTCCAATTCTAATCCAAGGGTTTTATACCGTCAATATATTTTTTTTGTGCATAAAAAAAGACCTGACGCCGCTACAGATTGACATTTTTTATTCAAATCTTTTATTGTATAAAAGGGCTATTTGAAAGATTTCGATCATCCGCTATGCGCCTGATCGATTATCGCCACAGAACGAACCTACTTGGATGGAAAAGGGGCAGCCATGAAGAGCAGACATCGCGATATTTTGCAATTGCTGAGAACGAAACCGATCATGAAAATACACGAGCTGTGCGAGGCGCTTCAGGTGTCCGAGGCGACAATCCGGAGAGACTTAACCGAATTGCGGAAGGAAGGGGTCGAGCGGATCGGCGGCGCAGCGTATTGGAAACATGCCGGTGCCGATAGGCGCGGTGCCGCGCAACCGGGGCAAGCGAAGAGCGGGGCGCAAATCGGCTGCATCGTATCCGTATCGCGCAAGCTTGTGCATCCGTATTTTTCACCGATCGTGGAAGGCATTGAAAAGGGGTTGGCGAGCCTCGGGTGTTCGCTGGCTTTTCTGCACAACCTGGACGACCTCATGGATGAATCGCTCGTGGAAGCGATGCTTTCCGAGCGGAAAATCGACGGCCTGATCGTCGTCGAAGGCGTCAGACCGGACATTTACGAGCGGCTTAAGCAGGCCATTCCCTTTATCGTTGGCATCGATATATCCGATCATACCGTCCCGGTTATCGCCTATGACCGCATTGGCGCAGCGGCGTCTGCCGTTCGCCACCTGCTTTCGCAAGGGCACAGCCGCATCGGCTTTATCGGCGGTGCCGGCCTCTCGGGCGACTTGGACCGGGAAAAACGATACCGCGGATACAAACACGCCTTGCAGGAAGCGGGTATCGCGCTTAACCCGGATTGGGTCCTGAATGCGGATTGGGACGTGAACGCCAGTTACGCCCGCATGCTCGAACTGCTGGAGCGGGATGCGCCGCTGCCCACGGCGATGTTCGCCTCCAGCGATATGATGGCGATTTCGGCGATGCGCGCCGTGACCGAAAAAAACATGCGCATCCCGGAGGACATGGCGTTCATCGGCTTGGATAATATCGAAATTGCCCAATATACGACACCGCCGCTTTCGTCCGTACACATCCCGAAATACGAGATGGGAGACATGGCGGCGAAAATGCTGGTAGGCTTCATGCAGGGCACCTATTCGTTACCGTTCAAGCTGCTGATGCCGTACGAGATCATCGTGCGCCAATCGTCGGCCCATATATAAATAATCAAAAACGTCAAAATTATGATTGTAATAATCATTTATTCATTTTATAATTTCATTATTTCCGAAAGGAGTGAACGCGTTGAAAGAAGCAGGCCAATATACGTATAGCGAAATCTCGTCTCAGGCGGACGCTCTATCTGCGGCATGGCAGCAGCTGCAGCGGCAGCACGATTGGATATCCCGCTACTTGGCGAACCCCGATTACGACGAAATCGTTTTTATCGGCTCCGGCTCATCTTACTACCAGGCGTTGACGATGGCTTCCACCTGCAGGGCATGGCTCGGAAAAAGCGCTTCGGCGTACCCGTCCTCGGAGCTCCTTTTGTTCCCCAAGCAGACGGCTCCGTCGCACCGCCGGTATTTGGCGGTCGGCGTATCGCGCTCCGGCGAATCGACCGAGGTTGTGCTGGCGCTGGAAGCGGTAAAACCGCTGCCGAACTGGAGTGTCGCCGGCATTACCTGCTACGAGGACAGCGCGATGGCCAAATTGGCAGACTGCTTGCTCTCCCCTCTCGGCAAGGAAAACAGCACCGTCATGACCAAATCGCTCAGCAGCATGACGTTTATGATGCAGGCGCTATCGCCATAGCGGCAGGAAACGGTGCGCTGGAAGCCGAGTTGAACGCGGTGCTCGGCGAAGCCGGCGGCTCGGTCCAGGCGGCCGATTCCTTTGTCCGCAATTTGGTTCAAAACCAGACATTCACCAAATACATTTATTTGGGCATGGGCTCGTTTTACGGCTTGGCGCTGGAAGCGTGCCTGAAAATCAAAGAAATGTCCTGCGTATGGACCGAAGCGTTCGGGACGCTGGAATTCCGTCACGGTCCCAAATCGATCGTCGAGCCGGGCACGTTCGTCTGTCTGCTGCTTTCCGAGCAGGCGCGGGACTATGAGCTTAAGGTCGCCCGGGAAATGCAGGAGTACGGCGCATTCGTCATGCTGCTGACCGGCAGAAACGGCGAAGACACGGCATTTGCCGATAGCGTGTTCGAGGTGGGCGGCAGCCGCATTTCGGACGACGCGCGGGCCGTTCTTTATCTTCCGGCGCTGCAGTATATGGGCTATTACACGGCGCTGAAGCTCGGCTCCGATCCCGATTCCCCGCGCAATTTGACGCAGGTCGTCAAAATTTGACCGCACGTAAGAAAAGCTCCTGTTCGGAGCCCTCTCCACGATGAATGACCTTGCGTAAGAGGTAGCTTTTCATGCCGAATCAGGGAGCTACTCGAGGAAGTTTATACTTTCGGATTCGGTTAACAAGTTGAAGAACAGGATGATGGCCAATGTCCACAGATCGGATCAGCTTATCCAAAGGTGAGTTGCGGCGCGAAAACATCATGAGGCTGCTGAAGCTTCAAGGGAAAGTCACCATTCAAGAAATCACGGAAAAATTCGGCTGCTCGGAGCCTACGGCCCGGCGGGACCTCGATCTTCTGGAGAAGCAGGGCGGCATTATCCGCAGCTTTGGGGGAGCGCAGCTGGACGCTTCCCCTATCGCTTTTGAAGCTTCGTTTACCGACAAGCAGCAGCTTTTGCTGCTGGAAAAAGAGGCGATAGCGCGAACTGCGGCCGCGATGGTGCAGCAGGGCGATATCGTCGGCTTGACCGGGGGCTCGACCACCTTTTTGATAGCCCGCATGCTCAAGCAGCATCAGGGCATCACCGTCGTGACCAATGCGGTCAATATCGCCATGGAGCTGTCGGACTCAGAGGGCGTGCAAGTCGTTCTCACCGGCGGCGTCATGCGCCGCAAGAGCTTCGAGCTATGCGGCCCGCTGGCGGAGAAAGTGCTGGAAGGGCTGCATATCGGCAAAATGTTTATGGGCATCGACGGCTTCACCGTCGAAGCGGGCATGACCACGTTTTCCGAGCAGGAAGCGGTCATCGGCGCCTTGATGCTGAAGCGGGCCGCGACGTCTTACGCCGTATTCGACCATACCAAGGCAGGGAAAAATTCGTTGTTCAGCATCGCCCCATTGACGGCGTTGAAAGGCTGCATCACGGATCAAAAGCTTCCGGACGCCATGACGAAATATTTGAAGGCTCACCGCATTGAGCTGTTCGTGGCGGAAAAGGAACAGATGGAGGTTTGACCATGCCGTTAGTTTCATCTACCCCCCTTTTGCAGGCAGCCCGGCAAAACGGTTACGCTGTCGGCGCTTTTAACGTGCACACGCTGGAGATGCTGCAGGCCGTCGTCGAGTCAGCGGAGGAAACCGATTCGCCGCTCATCCTGCAATCGACCGTCGGCACCGTCAAGCATTTGGGCGCCGATTATTTGGCCGCCGCCGCCGCAACGGCGGCGAACCGCACTCGCGTGCCGATCGCCCTTCACCTCGATCACTGCACGGACTTCGACACGATCGTGCAATGCATCCGAGCCGGCTACACCTCGGTCATGATCGACGCCTCGATGCATCCTTTCGAGGAAAACGTCGCGCAAACGAAGCGGATCGTGGACATCGCCCGCGCCGCCGGTGTGAACGTCGAAGCCGAGCTCGGCAAGGTCGGTGGCGTCGAGGACGACATCGTCGTCGGCGAACACGAAGCGCTGCTGGCCGATCCGCAGGACTGCGTCCGTTTCGTGGAACTGACAGGGGTGCCGACGCTCGCTCCGGCCGTCGGCACCGCGCACGGCATTTACAAAGGCGATCCGAATATCGATTTCGAACGAATCCGGAGCATCGCCGCCGCCGTCTCCGTCCCTCTCGTGCTGCACGGCGGCTCGGGCATCCCCGAGGAGCAGGTCAAGCGCTGCGTGGCGCTCGGCATGTCCAAAATGAACATCGCCACGGAAATTCGCATCGTGTTTTCGAACGCGATCAAAGAAGTGTTCGCGACGAATCCGGACGAGAACGATCCCCGCAAATATATGATTCCGGCCAAAAAAGCGGTCAAAGCTGCCGCCATCGAGAAGATGCGCATGCTGGGCTGCATCGGCAAAGCCGCGGACTGCCGATGAGCCGGAGACGATGACCGTATGATTACAACCGTGACGCTTAATGCCGCTATCGACAAAACGTACTATTTGTCAAGCTTCCCGCTCGGCCAAGTGACGCGCGTGCGCCGCATGTTCGCCGAGCCGGGCGGAAAAGGCCTTAACGTGGCCCGGGTCATCCGCCTGCTCGGCTACCCTGTCCTGGCGACAGGGATCGTCGGCGGCCACAACGGCCGGTTTATCGAATCGGCGCTCTCCAGCCAGCAAATCGATCACGATTTTATCCGAATTGAGGACGAATCGCGGCTCTGCTTGAATTTCATCGACGAATCGTCCGGTACGTCGACGGAGGTGCTGGAGCAAGGTCCGGACGTGCCCGAAACCGCCTGGGCAAGCTTTAAGGAGCGGCTCGCCGGACTGGCAGGACGCTCCCGCATCGTCTGCTTTTCCGGCAGCTTGCCGAAGGGCGTGCCTAAGGACGGCTATGCTCAGCTCATACGTATCGTCAAGCAAGCGGGGGCGCTCGCTTTTTTGGACACGAGCGGGGAAGCGCTCATTCAAGGCACGGCGGCGCAGCCGGATTTCATCAAGCCTAACGAGGACGAGATCGGGACTTTGATGGAGAACATGGGGATACCGTCCGGCGCCCTGCAGCCCGGCGAAGCTCTGCAGCGGCTGCAAGCCGCAGCGAGGATACCGAACATTACGGTTTCGCTAGGTGCCCGAGGCTCCCTCACGTGCTTTGAGCAGACCTTGTTTCAGGTTAGCCCTCCCCCGCTTCAGGCGGTCAATACGGTCGGCTGCGGCGATTCGTATGTAGCCGGCATGGCGGTTTCCGCGCTGGAGGGGCTGCCGGTCGAGCGCTGCCTGCAGCAGGCAGCGGCGGTCGCGGCGGCCAACGCCCTTACCGACCGCGCGGGCTACGTGAACAAGGCCGATGTCGACGCGCTTCTGCCGCAAATTCGCGTAGAGCGGCTGTAGCGATTCTGCTGCAGCCGGTTGCTGTATTCCGGCACGATAACGATGGCTCGGTTATGAACGGAAGTTGATGACGGAGAGGGGCTTTATCTTTATGTTTTATCTCGGCGTCGACGGCGGCGGGTCAAAAACCGCTTTTTTATTGATCGATGAGGAAGGCAAACGCATTTCAAGCGTAACGCTCGGCTCCCTGGATTGGTTTCAAATCGGGCCGCAAGGTTTGGAGCAAACGCTTCGGCGCGGCATTGACGAGGTTTGCCGCCAAGCCGGCATCGCCGGGGCTGAGCTGGCGTTTGCCATGCTCGGCATTCCTTGTCTGGGCGACGAGCTCGTCGAGGAAGCACCCCTCGTCGAGGAAATCGCCGGCCGCCTTCTTCCGCCGGGACGCTTCCGTCTGGTCAACGACGTCGAAGTCGGCTGGGCGGGTTCGCTCGCCTGCCGTCCCGGCATCCATCTGGTGTCCGGCACGGGAGCGATCGGCTACGGAGTCGATGCGGCAGGCCGGACGGCTCGGGCCAGCGGATGGGGACACGAGCTCGGGGACGAAGGTTCGGCCCATTGGCTGGGCAAGCTGCTGCTGGCGACATTTACCCGGGAGGCGGACGGAAGAGAGCGGCGCAGCCTCATTTACGGCCTTGTGCGGAATCATTTCGGGCTCGAGGACGATTTTCAGCTGCTGAAAATGATGCAGCAATGGCAGTGGAACCGGGAAAAGATAGCCGGCCTTGCCCGGCTTCTGCATCAAGCGGCGGAAGCCGGAGAGCCGAAGGCGCTGCGCGCGTTCGAGCGGGCGGCCGGCGAGCTGTCCGCCATCATCAGGTCGATCGCGGATCAGCTGGGCTTCAGCCGGGAGACCGAAATTCCGGTTTCGTATTCGGGTGGCGTATTTCGTGCCGGCACTTACGTGCTCGAGCCGCTGCGGCGGCTGCTCAGAGACCGCCGGTATAAGCTCATGACGCCGATTCTCGAGCCTGTGGCCGGTGCCGCGTTATACGCCTACAAGCAGGTGCATCCCGAGGCTGATGACAGGTCGCTCGTTCAAGCGCTGACAATGCCTTAAGCGAGATCAGCGGGTAAAATCTCGGCTTTACAGAGGAGGCATTCCCCCCACCTAAAATTGCTTTTCTTAAGTCGAACTGGCAGCTAATTGATAGAGCCTATCTTTGACCATATTTAACAATGAAATGTTGCTTGCGTCGGATATAATTGTATCTTTTTGAATATAATCATATGCCAATTGAAGGTTCCCCATTTTCGCATAGATAAATGCGAGAATTTAAGCCGGAGAGGGGAATCTCATCTCGGAATAAGGGGACTCGGGATTTTCTAATTGACTGTTTGCAATTTCAATGATTTGATCAAGACTTGAAGCCTTATCGTAGAAGGCCTTTATATCGTTAATTTCCCCCTCAATAGCTTGAGTGATTGTCTTTTCGGAGATCCGGCTACAATGAGAAGCTACACCAACCCCGTCAATCATTTCTTCGCCCCGAAATGACCTCAAGTATCCATCCGGCCATTCGCCGATATGGATCATTGCTGTTTTTTCCGTTCGATTGTAGACGAGTTTATTCCCATTCGGCATCATTACCATTCGGTCCTTCAGGCTCAATCGTCGCTAACTAAAGGATAGTCTAAGCCGCTTGCTCGGAGTTCTTGGAGCAGATGGTCCCCCCATATCTGTACGTACCCATCCCGGATCGGCCGCATTAAAATCCTCCTCCAAGTAAAGAGGCACACCGGTTTAGGCGTGCCTTAATTCATTGATAGGATTAATCGTTATTCATTCCCCATCGTAGTACTGATGTCGATTACAAATCGATACCGGACATCTGAAGCTAGTTGTGGCAAGGGCGGCTTTTGCGAATTCGACGCCCATGATTCTTAGCACCATAAACTTAACACGAAGTTCATAAACAAAATAATTTGTTTATTCAACCCATGTCTATTATTATATGGGTAAGAAGCATTCATTCAATGGTTAAAAAAACGTAGTTTGTTGATATTTCAACATAGAAATCGAAAGTGTTAATTATCTAAGAAAGTATGGTGTAATTTACGATGGCAAAAGTGGATCGGAGAATTGTTAAAACTCAACAATCGATGAAAAAGGCTGTCATCGAGCTGATGACTGAAAAAAGCTTCGATGACATTACCATTCAGGATATTGCCGACCGGGCAAACATTAACCGCGGAACCATTTATCTTCATTATCAGGACAAATTTGATTTATTGGATAAACTCATTGAAACTCACATTAATGAATTAGGGGAATTGGGTGAATGGGCATGTAAGCTGGATTGGAGCAATGCGCTTGTACCTTTTTTTTGAATACTTTGAAAAAAACTATTTATTTTTTTTCGACTATGTTAGCGAGTAAAGGGGCCCCATCATTTAGAACTCGTTTTTTTGATTATATTGTGGAAGGATTCAAAGGGGAAATTGACAAAGAAAGCGGAAGAAATGCTGAATTAAGTGAAGATGTTATGTTGCAATATGCGGGGACCGCTTATGTAGGAGTAGTTGAATGGTGGATCAGGAATGGAATGCCTTATCCTCCCCGCGTTATGGCCAAACAAGTTGGGGCCTTGTTAGAGAGAACTCTATAATCGACCTGTCTCCCCCACTAACGTTATCCGTAATGATAGATCCCGATCTATATGAACTTAAGATGGTCAACGAAATTCCGCCTCGACTTGGCCGTGCATGACCCCCCTTAATGTAAAGCCATTGTAGAATTATATACAGGAATACAGATTTACAGAAATAAGGAGGTATGGGTTATGGGATCTATCATTTCAATCGGTAATCAAAAAGGCGGCGTCGGCAAAACGACAACCACGGCCATTACAGGTTATCTTCTCTCAAAGAAATACAAGGTTCTCTGCGTGGACTTCGATAGCCAAGGCAATTTGACACAGTTTCTTACTCAACGAGATATACACGATTACTCCAAAATGACCATTTTGGAGGCCTGCAAAAACAGGAATCCCACCCCTTACATCCGCAAGTTGACCTACAACCTCCACTTGATTCCTGCCGATGAAATGCTGGCAACATTGCCCATGCTTATCCATCAAAATCCTTCAAAGGGTTCAACCGTTTTGAAAGATACACTACATAAAGTAAAGGCTAGATATGACTACATCCTTATTGATTTACCTCCAAATCTTGGAGAACACACGATTAATGGTTTAGTTGCTTCTGACTATGCTATCGTCATGCTTCAATGCGAACCAATGTGTTATGACGCGCTGGATAAATACATCGCAACTATTTTTCACATCAAAGAAGTTAAAAAACTGGACCTTGTTATATGCGGCATACTGCCGACAATGATCGATTCCAGAACAGTCATTGATAAAACAATCATTGATAGGGTAAGGAGAGAGTACGAAGGAGTTGTGTTTCGAACGGAAATCAAGCGAAGAAATAGAATCAAGGAATTTTCTATTACAGGAATACAGGAATACAGCAATACAGATACAGCTGCACTAAGCAATTATAGAAATTTTGTCGAGGAGCTGGTGCAGCGTGTCCAAGCGTGAAACAATTGAGCAGCTATTAGGTACACGGAGAAGCAAAAAAATACAGGAAACTGTAAATACAAGTATACAGAAACCTGTAAATAAGAAAAAAGCAACTTTTGATTTCGATGATCAATTCCATACTGAGTTAAAGATATTCGCCGCGAAACACAATAAGAAGATGGTTGATATTGTGGTAGAAGCCGTAGATGAGTATATGAGAAGACATAAAAATATCCCCCCGGTCGAGTAGGCGTTGATCATTGAGAAGGCGGTAGACAAAATGCAAACAAAAGATTCGTGACTTGGACGGGTCGTGAATCTTTTGTTCGCACTATTTATTTTTTGTATGGTATCCCAACACCTTGCGCTGTCGCTTACATTAATAATCTCCTTTAATTACAAAAAACGAGCCCCGAATTGTTCCAGCTAGTTTAGACTTCTGCCTAGCAAACTTAAACTTCCCTTCTAACTCCTTCGGTACCTCCATCCCCTCGGAAAGCTTAAAACCAACAGCCCGATTCTTAGGGTCATCAACCGTATACATGACATTGAGCACGAGACCATCCTCATATATGACGTAGGCGATTTTGATATTTTCCACTTGAAAACGCGACGTTTCTAAAGGCTTGCTCGAAAACTCAATATCACGTTCTTCTTTCAAAATTCGGTTCACATAATCTAGGGTCTCCTGGCTTTCGCTGGCTGGTACAACCGTAAATTCATGCTTGTATTTGTTCATAAAGTAACGAGCTTCATTCGCACGCAAACCAGCAAGCGCTTCTGCTACAGGCGAAGACTCCAAACCAACCGTAGACACATTATTAAAATCAACGATATAGGACATTTCCATCTCTCCTTGTATCTCTTTATTTCCTAAACAACAGGAATCCGCATTTCATCAAAAACTAAGCCGTTTCGTTGCCCCTTCTGAACTCTGTGATAAATAGAAGAAGATGTTTTTGCACCGGCTGCGGTTACTGTTCCAACACCTTTTCAAGCTCGCCGCACCATTTCCCCCACCCATACTTAGCTCCACCCAGTGCTTGAGCGTTTGAGATTCCGGTTTGTTCGAGATGAAGGTTCACCTTCCCGTCCCCTAAATCCTGCAGTGTCCAGGTGACCGTGTGCTTCTCTCCGCTGGCCCAAGTATAAGACAACCGGTTTGGCTCCTCCACGATAAGCACTTCACCTTCGATAATCCCATTCCAATATTCGGTCGGTTGCGTGCGAAACTGAAAATGGTGTCCTACGACGGGCTTAAAATTATTTTCCATCCCTTCTCCGGTTTGGATATTGGCCACCCACTTGGCAAGCTTGCTTGAGTCGGTTAAGGCGGACCAAAGCTTCTCGATCGAAGTCATGAACTGAAAATCCATAGATAAGGTTAAACTCATTCTTCTTCCTCCTCTAAAAGTTGGCTCAAACGCAACATATTCGTACTCCAGAACTTGCTGTAGAAAGCCACCCAATCTTGAATTTCTCTGAGCGGAGAGGCGTTTAGTCTGTATCGCGTTTCTCTGCCGACTTTTCGATCAAGGACCAGCCCGGCCTCTTTGAGGATTGTCAAATGCTTGGATACCGCTGTGCGGCCCATTGGAAACTGTGCCGTTAACTCATGGAGCGGCAGCTCCTCTGCCTCTGCCAATAAGTGAATCAGTCGGCGTCTGGTCGGGTCTGCAATCGCGTCAAACACATCACGCAACTGGTTGTTTTCGCTCATAGTACCCCTCCCAAACTTTATCTTTCTGAAATAGAAATCTATTGTTGGTTTGAAGGGCCAATCTTTACCTTCCCTTTTCTTAAAAGTCTTCGGCTCCGATTATTTGACTCACTAATTTCCTCCTTATGTTTCTCAACTTTTCAACTGACTAACCGATATGGGACACCATTTGGTGTCCACTTGATTATATGACACCATTTAGTGTCGTGTCAACACCATTTTAAATACCCGGCAGGGCATGGGGCCTACCGTTAGTCTGATCCCAACGACCTTGTTGCACCACGGAATGTCGCCCTTCTTGGGGAGCATGCAGAGTAGATTAACCCTTATAAAATGTTGACACATATAGCTGACAGACAGCTTTCATTTCAGGAGGGCGTTGACCTTTCCTTTCACTGCGGCCATTTGTATCGATCTTCCAGCATCCCCCATATCTCTATCTCCTCCCTTAAGCCGAAAAAAATAAAGCGAGAAATCGGGTTTATCCTGATCGTCTCTCCTTTACAAAAGAACGAATAATTATCGACTTTTTTTCATTATCTTTGAGTCATGCCGCGCTGCTTGTAAGGCAACTTTGGCAGCTTCAATGATTCGTCACAAACATAAAAAGAGAAAATAGGAAGAAGGTACGAACGGTAGAAGGTGCGAAGGAACTAGGGTTGTAAAAAGACACACATCTTTTTGAATGGTATAGTTTCGGAATCGGAGAGGGTCGTCTATGACACTTGAAGCATTTCTTTGCCGCCGCCGCAGATACGAATAGGGATTCAGTATAAGCACACGTTACGATTTCGGTGCTTTTTCTGAGCACCGTCTTTTATCAATGTCGCCATTCGATCGTTACTCATGAGGCATGCTGCGGCAAGCGATAACAGGGCTGGAATCATTGCCCACAAGAAGGTATGGGTAATGGACGTAGACAATGCGCCGATCATTTTTTCAAGAAGCGGAGCAGGGATTGCAGCGCGTGTTTCAGGTGTTAGCATAGCGCGTTGATCCCAGAGGGTCCCACCGTGCGATCCGTGTCCAGCTTCCTCAATCGTATCGGTCAATTTATTCGTAAAGTCAGTCCTTTGAATGATTCCGAACACCGTAATGCCTATAGTCATGACCATTTGCCGCAGAAAAGCCATCGTCGATATAGCCGAAGCGCGTTGCCGTGAATCAAAGTGATGAATCGCCGCCATTTCCAAAACCGAAAAAGAAGCGCCTATACCCAGTCCGATCATGAGCATATACAGCGTTATCGTAAAGCCTGTCGTTTCCGGAGACAAAGTCCCCAGTAGCCCAATTCCCGTCACAAAAATGAAGAAGAACACGATGACGATGTTTCGATAGCTGGTTTTGCTTGCAGCATATCCCCCCAAACGTGCGGACACCGTACTGCCCAGCATCATCGGCAGCAGAACCATCCCTGTGTTTTTTGCTGAACCTCCCATTACTCCCTGAACAAAAATCGGAATATACACGGTAGCGACGATGAAACTGACGCCGGAAAACATCCCAACGAGATTGCTTGTGGCATAGAGTCGCTTATGGAACATCTCGAACGAGATGAACGGTGCCACCGCTTTCGTTTCCACGTATAGAAACACGCTCGATAGGATGGCAAACACGGCAAATAAACCAATGATGACGCTTGAATCCCAAGCGTATTCGCTGCCCCCCATTTCCAAAGCGAACATCAAGCATATGACAGCACCAACTAATGTACCCGCACCCGCCCAATCGATTTTTTGTCTGGAGTGCTTATGCAACTCGCGGTAGAAAAGTACAACCAACAACAAAGCCAAAAAACCAAGCGGCAGGTTGATGAAAAACACCCAATGCCATCCGATATAATCTGTAATATAAGCCCCTAGCAGTGGTCCAAAAATACTTGAAAGACTGAACGCCCCACCGAACAAACCGCTCATTTGCCCGCGTTTTTGTGGAGGGAACAGTTCGAACATAATCGTGAACGCGATCGGAATCAACGCCCCACCGCCGACCCCCTGAATGGCCCGGTATATGCTCAATTGAACGATGCTATGCGCCGTGCCACACAAAATTGAACCGATCAAAAACATGATTAAACCGAAAATAAAGAATCGTTTGCGCCCATACATATCAGATAGCTTGCCGAATATTGGCATGCCTGCCATCTCGGTGACCATATATGCCGAAGTGACCCATATGAACTTGTCGAGTCCCCCAAGATCGGAAACTATGGTGCCCATTGCGGTGGATAGAATCGTATTATCCATTGATGCCATCAGGATCACCATTAGTAACCCCGCAACAGTAAATTTCAAATGACCTCTTTTCGCTACCATCAACATTAAGCTCCTAATCAATAAAATAAAAAACGCCCTCATCCAATAGGGACGAGGAGCGCTCGGCTCGCGGTCAATGATTTTCTTTTTATTATATCTTATCGCTTCTTTTCATTCAACATCTACTTCACCCATTCGCCAAACAAACCGGGCGAAATCGCAAGCGGATATCGATCAGTCATTCGCTCTTTTTCCCAAGATGGAAAGCGATGATCTAATGCATCCACTTTATATTTTCCCACAGCGGCTGCTCCGCATAAATGCCGTGAAATGGGGGACCGCTTGGATCCCCTTGAAGGTTACCTCTTTGATTCGTTGCTTATTTCTTAACCGCCAACATTTTGATAATCGCGCTTGCGGCTTCCGCTCGGGTAGACAGTTGTCCTGGAGCGAACTTATCGTTCGGCTTGCCGCCGACGATGATGATCCCGTTAAGCTGAGCGGTGGCGACCGCCGGCCTTGCCCAGTCCGGGATGTCCGAGTCATCCGCGAATGTTGTCTTCGCCGCAGCATCCGGCGTTAGACTCGAAGCGCGCACCACCATCGCGATCATCTCTGCGTGCGTGATGTTCGCGTCTGGTCTGAATGTGCCGTCGCTGTAGCCGGTTATGATGCCGAGTTTGACCGCCTTGGCAATCGGAGCGGCGGCCCATTCCTCGATTTTGTCCTTATCATTGAATGCAAGAGCATCTACCGCTACATTCGTGCTTATCGCCTTCATCAGCATCACAGCAAATTCGGCTCGCGATATGTTCCGCTCCGGCTTAAACGTATGATCCGTATAACCGGATACGATACCGAGATCCACTGCAGTCATGATTTCAGCTTTGGCGGGATGATCGGCGATGTCCGTTAATTTATTCTCGTCCTCATGGATGTTGCCTGCAAGCTCTGCTGCAGGTTCGTTGACCGTTGCTATACATACCGCAACGAACCCGCCCTCGTCTGTTTTCACCGTAATCTTCGCCGTACCGGGCGTAACGCCGGTTACTTTCCCGTCATTGTCTACCTTGGCGACGGCGGGGTTGCTGCTCTCCCACGAAACTTTTTTGTTAGCGGCATTATCCGGTACGACCGTAGAGATGAGAGCCACTTGATCGCCCGGTTGAATTGAAAGCGACTTCGAGCCCAGCTTGACGCTCGTCACCGGAACCAGATCATTGTCGACACCGGGTATAACCTTGCCTTCCTTATTCAACTGATCCACGATATGTTGATACGTATTACTGTTGTTCAAGACAAGGTCTTTTCTGACGATCAAATCTTTCAGAGTCGGCTTGGTGATTGTATTGCTGAGATCAGGAAGCTTAGGCACGGACGTGGGATCGATTTTGAATTCCTTAGCAGGCGCTTTTGTCTTTACTAGCCTATATACATTCACCGGCTCATATTGAAATCCAGTACCCTGGAACATTCCTATATCGATCATCATATTCAATTTGTACATGTAGATGGTATCTTTGTCCTTATTCGTCGTCTTGTCCGTAAACGTAAGCGGACCGACAGTGCCCATCGTATTATCGACTGTGAATTGTTTATCTCCATCAGGCCCGGACCGTGTTATGACATATTGGGACTCCATATTGGAATTATCGTACCAATTCAAGGTGACCGTGCCGTCATCGTTCGCGATCGCTTCCAAGTCGGACGGATCCATCGGTTGATATACGGGCATCGAAGCTGAATACGAATTGTCTCTTGTTGACTCGCCGAGAATCGGATAAAAAGAAACATGAAGACCAACAGCTGCATTTGTAATCATAGAATCATAAGGAATTGTGAAACGAAGCGTACCATCTTTTAACAAGGAGTAAGGGGCTTGGAAAAGGCTAAATGTATACTTATTTATTACCGTGCTGAAGCTCAATTCTATCTTTTTTTTAGTCGTAAAATGAGCATCGTCCCGGAAGGACACCTTGTACTCCATACCTGCAATTAAATAATTTTTTCCCTTTGTATCTATGTTGAACTCAGTTAAATAGGCGGCTTTAGCCGCTCTCGCCGGCCACACTGCGCATACCGTAAGCAGGATGGCGACGGCAAGCGGAAGGAATTTGAACCGGATGGTCATGTAGACTCTCCTCTCGAGTCTGTAAGCCTATCGTTTATTTGCTACCCGAGCTGCTTCCGGCGGCTGGATCTCCATTATCAAAGAAGGATGTGTCTAAAATTCTCGCATAAATATACGGGTTCAGATTATGACTTTGCACATGGATTTTGATCTTCTCCAGACCTTCTACATTGAACACAAGCTGCTTCACCTTATCTTCAGGGCTCACCGTGTGCATGTCCAGAACGGTATCGGCTGTGTTCGAAGCCAGGTCGGAAGCGTTATAAAGCGAAACCTCCACTTCATGCTCCCCCGGACTTACGACCGCTGCATCCAGAACAAGACGTTTGTATTGACGGTTAGTAGTAAAGTAAATGTCCCCATACTGGTCGATTTTCATAATTTGCCCGTATTGCTTTCCGTTCACCAGCGTTTCTTTGGGGCTTTTGGTCGAAGTCACGTAGATATTGTCAATTTCCATCGGCATGGCGAATATCGGCGTTTTTGCCGCGAGTTTGTTGCCGATATAGATGATTTGATTGGCGCCGTCGAATTCAATTGGTATTTTGAGCGCTTCCGCCAAAGCCCGCACCGGCAAATAGTTGGAGCCGTTATAAAAAATTGGGCTGAGCGCTTCCCCGGTTGTGTCTTTAGGCTGCCATCTTTCCCCGTTCAATACGAAGGAAACGCCCCGGTTGAAAAATGCGTTAATGGGCTCCAGATTAGCGGCCGCATATGCGGACCCGAGAGAGCTGGATAGCATGCCGGCTGCAACCAGAATGATCGTGACCGGTTTCTTTTTTAAAATCTTCATTCCTCAATCACCGTCCTTAAATGAATTTTGATCACTCTAAGTGTACCTGCATGTGCGATCCGGCCAACATTATCCGAAAGTTGTAATTTAGTTGCAATCCAGCAGGATACTTTTAACGATCCCTGATCTGATTCATAAGCTCCACCCGGTTATTGACTTGAAACTTTCTGAAAATATGGAAGACGTGTTTCTTGACCGTCGCCTCGCTTAAGTAAAGCTCAGCGGCAATTTCCGAGTTGGTGCGGCCTTTGATCAGCAGTTCGATCACGTCTCTCTCGCGCTTGGACAAAAGATGCATCCGGTTTTCCCCGGCGTTTTTGTCTTGGGCGAGACCGAACGAAGCGATCATTTTGTTCAAATAGTCCAGTCGTTTTTTTCCTCTCGTATCGAGCACGAAATAGGGGGTCGGCTGCCGGTCGCCGTAATCGAAATGAACGACGTCCTTCGTCTTCTCGAATCCCAGGCTTTGAAAAATCACATGAAAAAAAGGGATCGTCGGGGAGGTGGTCACGATCAGACCGGCGGACAGCATGCAGGAAATGAAAGTGAGTCCTGCCGCTTGCCGCATGGAAAAATCGGCGTAGTCGATTACATCGATAGAAGCGATAAAATACCCGGCGGCGGATTCCCGCGGAGTCCTCAGTTCATTGAGCCCGAACTCGGACAGGCTGGCAAAATAGGACGAAAAAGGCGGGTTGGACAGCAAAAAGTCCAATGTCCCTTCATGGATCGGAACGATCTCCGCCATGCCGCATACCTTGCCTTGTTCATCGCGAATCAGTTTGACGCTGTTCGGATCCAACTCGAACAAGGTGGGCATATGAAAATGCCGGAGCCAAAGAAGACTATCCGCCCCCGCAATGAAATATTCGAATCGTTCGTTCGTCTCCGGGTCCGAATGCCGAATCCACATATCTTGAGAGGATAGGATGCGGCCTTCGATATAACGTTCGGCTTCGGTCCAGTTCGAAGGATGAAGCGGCTCTAACGTATAGGTAACGGATTGTTGGTAAAACAACGTGCGAATGAAACGGTCTCCGATATAATACACCCATTCCGCGCTTTCCCATGAGACCGACTTCTTTTGGGCCTTTTTTTTAATTTGGAGATAGTAATACAGCACACATCGTTTCCAAAGCTTGTCGTAGTATTCCGGCGCGCGCAGGCGCAGTTCATGGCCGATCGTATCCCGAAGCAAATCGTGCAGCAACCAGCCGCGGTCAACCCTGCGGATAAAAGAATACCCGGTCAGCTGCAAAAATTGTTCGGTTGTCACTTCCTTTTCTAAGATAAAGCCTAACGTTTCCAAGTTAAAATGGCGCAAAACCGCCGCAGCCTCAACTAATTCGCGAATATCGCGATCCGGAACCTCTTTCAGCCACATGCTTACTACATATGGAAAAATCTCTTGATCTTTCTGAATCGGGGATTTCAGCTGTGTTTGAGCCAGCGAAGTAGAAGCGAACAGTGATAAGGTGAGGGGATGGCCTAACGTTTTGGACCAAATATGCCTAATTAATTCTTCTTGAACTATACCTGCACGTTCCAAATATTGTTTGACAGCATCAAAAGGCAAATCCGCGAGCTGCAAACGGCAAATCATCTGCTGCCAACCCGGCGAGGAAAGCCATGCCCCCTGCAGAGGCTGTCTCCCTGAAATAATCGTTAGAGAACTCGGACTTAAATGAGGTAGGAACTCGTCCCTCACCCAAGTCTCCATTTCTCCGAATTCTTCGAAGGTGTCCAGGGCGAGGATCATTTTTCCCTGTGCCGCAGCTTTCCTCATCTCGTATGAGCATATTTCTGTCAGAAAGCGGATGTCCGTGTGCGTTTCGTCTGCTTTGGGGATCGGATAACGAAGCAACCGCAACAAGTAGGTGCAAAACTCGGAGGGGATCCGAGGAAACGCTCGGCTGTCAATATACAAAAACCAGACATGAGCCTTCTCGGATAGCCGGCGATATTCATCGAGCAAGTAGCTCTTCCCGACACCCCCCGTACCATAAAGATTCAGAATTCGCATTTCCGGGGCATTGCCCGCTAACCATTCACAAAATAACCGGACTTCCCGATCCCGCCCCACGAGATAATGATGCTTTATTTGGTCAATCTCGCCTGCTATGTTTTGAGATGGACCCTCTTTTGACATGCCCAAGTCACCCCCACTGCCAAAAATCTCCGCGAAATTTCATTTTCGTAATTCTATAACAGCCACATGTAACAGGTTCATTGTCATTATCATAACCCTGATTCGCGAACGGCAGTTACTTGAATATGCGCCGGCTTAAGGGTTTATGATCGGGGGTTCTTTGCATTTTTCGGGACGATTTATTGTAGGGGAATTTTTATGGGCGCTATTACAGGTGTTTGCGTTCTTGTTCGGCTCGAAAAGCATCAGTCTGATCATCGTTTCCCGGATGTTCGGTCGATTCATTCATATCATTTCGTAATTCCGGTTTCTGCGAATTTTCGTTTTCCGTCAATGTAAGCTCGCTCGGTTTGATCTAGCCATAGGTTTGGAAAAAATAAAACGCATGTTATTAGTTAGCTCCCCTGGACATATGCGTAGATGCCTTCTCATGTTAAAAACATTTATGCCACAATGGTATCAATATGTATGGTGTCCAGATGGTCGAGTTATAGGGCAAGCGAACAATTGGTGGAAAGTCTCAATGAACATTGATGAGAAGATCCCCTCCAAATCCCCAATCGATTTGAAAGTGATTATTTACACGCCTTTCACAGCGACAAGGGTAAAACTGAACGTTGCCTCCATATTTGGCGATTTCCTTCACAAGACTGGAGCTAAAATAGGAAAATTCCGGTATGGAGGGCATTAAGAGAGTTTCAATACCAGTCTGGATTTTCCGGTTGGTCGTGGCGATTTGCAGTTCGTATTCAAAGTCTGTCACTGCGCGGAGCCTCTTACGATGATCGGGATGCCGTTCTTGCTCATATAGTGAATCAGCAGTCCTTGAAAATAATCGATCTGCACATTAAGCAAATCTTCCGTTACTCGCCGAAGCATGTCCGTTCTTTCCTCCGCGGTGAAGAAAGGCTTTTTGCTGCTGTTGTTAAGAACGGCTACCACCAGCTTATCAAACAGCTTCGCTGCCCGCCTGATAATGTCCAAGTGACCGTAAGTCACCGGATCGAAGCTCCCCGGATAAACCGCGATATTTCTATTTTTTTCCATGTGGGCTAACCTCTTTATTTTTGTAGAGCTTTTCCTCTGATGCAACTTCATTATAAAAAAAACAACTTATCATCAATACGTCCACTATGTACTAAAATTAAGCCGAAAATTCATTCATTAATTACAAATGAATACTGAAAAAAGAACCCGCACCATCACGGTACGGGCCTAGCGACATTTATTCATTTGAACGCATTCGGCAATCCAAATCCTGAACACATTTCTCGCATTTCTGCAAACTTGTGGGGAGTTACACGGTAACCCCCGACAAAGCAACTTCTTCATCTTTCGAAGAAGTCCGCCCTGCCGTCACAGCCCCCCCATCATCGTACTCCCTCCTTGGCTGACACGACGACGCTCGCGCCGTCGCATTCAGACCATCTCCGCACCCGGGCTTCTCGATTCTTGAGAGGGTCGACGCTTTATGTTGGAAATCGCGACGCCAGCCAAAATCAGAATCCCTCCGGCAACTTGCGCAGCTCGAATCGGATCGCCCAAAACGAAGAAGCTGACGATGATGGCGACGAACGGCGGAATGTTCATAAACATCGAGCTCGTGGACGGGCCGACGACGGCGATGCCTTGGTTCCACCAAAATCCCGCCAAGCCTTGGCCGATGACGGCCACGCTGACAAGCAGCACCCAAGTCAGCACCTCGTGGCTCCAATGAAAATGCCCCTGGAAAGCTTCAAAGGCTACGGCCGGAGACATCAAGATCGTCCCGATCACTGTCGAATAGATCGTTACCTCATAAGAGGTCATGCCGGTCGTCAGCTTGCGAATGAACAGCAGGCTGATCGACATACCCAGCATCGCTAACAGCAAATAAATATCTCCCTTGGATATGCCGAACGTTTTCCCTCCATACAGCACGATGCATACGCCCCCAAGCAGAGCGATGAAGGCGCCCGACAATTTCAGCCACGTGATTTCCTCTTTTAGAAACATGCGCGATAATAGCGTCGTGGCGATCGGGGACAGCGCAACGATCAGCGCAGCGTTTCCCGCAGTCGAATACTGCAGCCCGGTGAAATAGAACAGTTGATTGAACAGCGTGCCGAATATTCCAGCGAACAGCAGCAGTCCCCACTCCCGGTAAGTCGGGCGTCTGAGCGATTTGTTGACGGCTGCTACGGATATTAGGAAGAGCGACATGACAACCAATCGGGCAAATGATAAAAGAATCGGCGAAAAATCCCGAAGCATGTAGGCGCTGGCTACATAATTTCCTCCCCACAGCAGCGAAACTCCCCAAAGCTCCATAGAACAGTACGGTCGGGCATCTCTCTTATTCTCCTTGAGTTCCGTATAAAAATTTTATCTGTGGTGAACCGGTGCCCCCGCCACTTTGGGACGCCTGTTCGACCGCAAGTAGGACATCACGGTGGCCAGCGCCATCAGTGCAGCCATAAACCAGAACACCGCATGCAGTCCGGAGATAAATCCGCGCAGAGCCGATACATCCCCGTTCATTCCCACCTGCGTCCCCGAGAAAATCGCCAGCATCGCTTCATGCGGGATGCTGTGCGTAACGATCGGCATCGAGAAGGCGATGCTGAGCATCATACCCATATTGGTCGTCAGCGAGCGTATCCCGGATGCTTCACCGCGGTATTTGGGTCCGGCCGCGTTCATGATGCTGCTCGAGTTCGGCGAATTAAACAGACCGGAACCGATGCTGATGATGGTCATGTAGATCGCCAGATGCCAGAACGGTGTCGAGAGCCCCGTATCCAGAGCTAGACCGGCCATGCCGAAAATGTTCAAAAACAAGCCGACAGTCGCCGGCATCGTTTCCCCATATTTGTCGCCAAGAATGCCCGCGAGCGGCGAAACGACCAGCATCCCCGCGGCGAGCGGAATCGTCATAATGCCGGCTGCGAGGGCATCCTTCTCCAGCGCTCCCTGGAAATAAAAAATCAGCATGAACATGACAGCCATCCGGGCGATCGCGTTCAGCGTCGCCGAGACGATCCCGAAGGAGAAGATCCGATTCGTGAAGAGCGGCAGATGCAGCAGAGCGTTCGGATGCCGCTTCTCGCAGCGCAGGAACACCGGGAACGTGATCAGGAATAAGACCCCGGAAAGCCCGACAACCGGCGAAGTCCAGCTCTGAATCGGCCCCCAGGTAAGGGCAATTAGCAGAGCGGTGACGGATACGACGTAGGTAACGATTCCGCCGCGGTCCAATCCTCCTTCCTTTCGCGCAGCAATTTTATCGTCGTTGACCCCCATAGCCCCGAGACCCCATACCACACCGATGATCCCGAACGGCACGTTGAACCAGAACGTCCACTCCCAGCCGTAAGCGGTCGTCAGCCATCCTCCCAGAACCGGGCCGATGATCTGCCCCACCGCCACGACCATAATATTAATTCCAAGCGCGCGGCCGAGCTCTTCCTTCGGGAACGCGTCGGCGACGATCGCTGTGCTATTGGCCATGACCATCGCGCCTCCAATGCCTTGCAAGATCCGGAACAGGATCAAAAGCGTCGCATTGCCGGTAAATCCGGCTGCGAAGGAAATGACGGTGAACAGGAGCATACCGGCGATATAGAGCCGTTTGCGTCCGAATCGGTCGGCCAGCGAGCCGGCCATAAGTACCATGACAGTTTGGGAGACCATGTAAGACAGCATCACCCACATCGCCTGCAGCAACGAAGCGTGCAGTCCTTTCAACAGATCCGGCAGTGCGATGATCAGCGTGCTGAAATTGAGCGCCGCGAGCAAGGAGCCCAAGCTCGTCACGGATAAAATCCACCATTTTCTCGAATTGTTCATCGGCTTCTCTCCCTCTCTTTACCTATCTGGCAATGATCGATGCTTTAAACGGTTCGCTCGATCGAGCCGCTCGCCGAAGCTTTGCCGCATCGCCTGCAGCTTCGCCATTTTCTCATCTATATGAATGATGATCGACTGCAGCCGCTCTATCGCTTGGTCGAGCAGAAGGTCGCGTTCTTCCTCCGTGTGAGGCTCCTTGTAGTAGGAAGCTTTGATGTGCTCGAGCTCTTCCTCCGCCTGCAAAATATCGCGAATCTCCTGCAGCGATGCCCCGAGCACCCGCTTCAACTTCAAAATGTGCTCGATACGCTCAAGCATGATCTCATCATAAATCCGGTGCCTGCCATCCGTTCGCATTACGGCCGGGAGTAAACCGATCTCCTCATAGTAATGGAGCGTTCTCGCCGTAATTCCGAGCCGTTCCGTAACATCTTCCATCGTATATTTGGGCGATGCCGTCATTCTTCAGTTCCCCTCCTTTCCGGACAAATTCGATACACGCTATTCTAAACATACCAGATTATACAACTTACGTTAACGTTAGTTTTGTAAAATTTTCTGAAACTGCAAAAAACTTCGTTGAAATTAGGAACGAACAAAGATGTCAGGACCTTGATCAGACATTGTATTTATCCATGGCTGAACGCAACTATAAGGAGGCGGCGCCTGTAGGCAAACCCCGTGCTGCTGAAGAAAAAAGTGTGATATTCCAGAATTAATTAGAAAACGGAGCCCGCAAACCCGCGTGGCTCCGTTTCCCTTGTTCCGTAATTCATTAGAATTTGAAGACCACCAAGGCGGAAAAGTCGATTTGTTTCAGAAATCGTTAGAAATAATATTTTAGCCTTATTGCATAAATATACATGCATTTTACTCATTCAATTTCCATCATTCTTAAGGGCTGAAATTGCGTTCTGAATAATGTTTTCGCGAATTTTCTCTGGCAAATTTATGTTTCCATGCATAAGTGTAAAAAGAAAATAACGTATTTTCTTAGTGCTTAGGTTAAGATACAGCAATATTTCTAATGTCTTCCTCATGGAAAGCAAAATCAAGAGCGTCCTTATAAATTTTATATCAGCATTCTTAATAGGGGTTAATTTTTGGAATTGATAATGGTTTGTACTTGTTCTCATTATTTTCTCAACCTAAAATACGACATTAAATGTTATAATTCTCCACTAAGCCACATGCTCCTTCTCTGAAGTCAGACTTTAAATTGTCAACGCCTACCAAGATCGAGATGTGTATAATAAGTGAAGAAGCCAATCTTTCATAACACTCACACCAATCCGGTGCCGGAATGTGCCTTTTCGATCTTGATCTGCCCGTTGTCCAAACCGCCTGCACCTTTTATTCAGAAACAAGGCTGCCTAGAGTTTGACTTCAAGGCAGCCTTGTAAGAGGTTCATTTACTTGCCCTTGTACGCCAGCATTTTCAGCAGCACTGTAACCGCCTCAGCTCTTGTCGTTTTATCGACCGGAGCAAATTGGTCGGCGCCTTTGCCTTCGATAATACCCAGCTTTTTCATAGCCGCCACTGCGCCTTTCGCCCACACCGGAATGTCCTTGTCGTCCGCGAAGCCCGTTGTCGCAGCCGATCCGCTAGACTGCCCCAAGGCGCTTGCGATCATAACAGCCATCTCGGGGCGGGTTATTTCGGCATCCGGACGGAAGGAGCCGTCCTCATAGCCGCTAATAATACCTGCATACACCGCTTGTGCGACCGATTTCTGCGCCCAGGTACCGATCTTCGCCTTATCGGTGAACGTCAGTGCCGCGCCATCTCCTTGTGGTTTGAGCACATTCATCAGTATGACTGCAAATTCCGCGCGGGTTACGGTACGATCCGGTTTGAACGTGCCGTCCGGGTAGCCATTGACGATGCCGGCGTCTACAGCTTGCTTGATATTCGCCTCCGCCCAGTGTCCGGAAATATCGCTGAAGCTGATCGTCTGCTTCGTGTTTACCGACGAGTCTACCCCTTGGCCTACACCGAATACCGCATACTTCGTAAAGTGGTTAACCTTTACGGTAATGGTATTGTCGTTCACCAAGCCGCCGACTTCCACCCAGGTCTGCTTCGTTTCATCATAGTAGAATACGGAAGGCTTTTGATTGCCCTTCAAGCTGTTCGGATCGAAAGCAAAGGTCAGCGTGATGTCCTTGCTGAAGTTTTCCGAGAAGTTTTTCAGGATTTCGAATACCGGGCTGGCCAGAACGTCTTTACTTGTGATTAGCTTTTGCGTGTCCGTCACTTTGGTTATCGTTAATTGCAGATCTTTGTTGGTAGCATCGGCAGGAATATCGATCTTGACCGCATCGCCCAAGCTAACCTCGCCTGATTTACCGACAGGAAGTGTCAGTGTGCCGTCTGTCGAGGTAACTGTAACTGTATTGCTTGAGGACGTTGACGGTGCACCGCCGCCGCTAGAATGATAGTTTGTATAGTTCCATTTCGCATACAGCGTCACATTCGCCGTGCCCATCGTGAATGAAGTGCCGGGGGCATAGCTCGTTCCGCTTCCGTCTGTCGCCGTATTCCAGCCAGCGAACGTGTAGCCCGTCTTCACCAGATTTCCCGTGTTGCCGTATACCGACACCGTGACTCCCGGCGCATAAGTGCCGCTGTCGGTCGGCACGCTGCCGGACGTAGCACCGTTGCCATTATAGGTTACGGTGTAGGTAGGTGCTGGTGTCGGCGTGGTTACCGGTGCAGCAGTTACATTCACGTTTGCCGTAGCCGTTTGACCTTGGTAGATAGCCCTAATGACGGTAGTACCGGCAGCAATACCATTTACAACACCGGTCGTGGAATTCACCGTAGCAATATTGCCATTCCCGGAGACATATGTTACCCCGCTGGTCAACGTTGGAGTCGTACCGTCAGAGTAGGTTCCATATACAACCGTGCTCACTGTCGATCCCGCTTGTACGCTGATTGGCTGGTTGAAGCCGATCCCTGTCAGTGTCGGAGCCGCCGGGGCCTGTAGAGCCTTCACAAGTAACTTGAAAGGTTTGGATAGAAATAGGTTGTTGCTATACACGGTTGCCGTCACAGTCACATTAGCGTCCCCACTGCCGACACTTGGAGGGTGCACAATCCCTGTAGAAGAAACAACCGCCGGATTGCTGCTTAGCCATGAAATGCTAGTGCCATTTGCTCCGGAAGTCGGCAACGTCATATTCTGCGTAACGTTATTCGCTGAATCGCCGGAAGCATATCCGATCGCTAATGATTGAATTACCGGACTAATATTCGAGTCATATATTAATTTCGAACCTGAATATAAAGAAATAGGTTTTGACGAGATATTATTAATGTCGGACTGAATCACAAATGTAACAATTCCGTTGACCGTATACCAGGAGAAACCTTCGTTTACAGTGTTATTATTCCCGTCATTGGGATCTGCGTTGTAAAAAGTTACGCTTGAATCAGTAGAATGGGCGAACACTTCCGTACGATCATCCACAAGGTGACCATTGGCGCCATAAACGGCAAATGTCACATCTACAAAACCTTGATGATCGGGATCAATCGTTGGTTGACTAACTTGAATGACATGATCTACAGGAGACCCAGGTTTTGTTGTTTGGTTCAGAGTTACAGCAGAATTATTCGGATTCGCATACTGACTATTGGGAACCCAGCTTACTGTGCCGTCGCTCACATAGAAACCTACAATTGTTTTATCCCTGTAAGTATTGATTGTTACTGACGTCTGCCCGGATTGAATACTTTGTGTTGAAACATCTCCATCTGAATATCTTACATATACTTGCTCCGGGCCATTTAACGTATTACCAAAGTTAAATGTCATTGAGGCAATGTTTGTTAACACACATCCACCTAACAAGAGCAAAAGCAGAACCGAGACTATAACGAAACAGTATGCTGAAAAGCGCTTCATGTGATATCTTCCTTTTTCTTCCAGTATTTTTAGATCGTTTAAACATGTTTCGACAAAAAACAAAAATCTCTCTATTTGGGTGAACCCAACCCCTCCAAGCAAAGCAACTTTTTCTTTACTGTTCTATCACGAGAAACTTGTGGTTCACCTCTCTCAAAATGTCAAACAAGACTGCTTCGAATTTCACTTCAAAGAAGCCTTGCCGGAGAAACGCTTTACTTGCTCTTTTGCGCCAGCATTTTCTGAAGCACCGTTACCGCCTCTGCTCTTGTCGTTTTATCGCCGGGTGCAAATGCGTTCGCGCCTTTGCCTTCGATTACGCCACGCTTTTTCATGGCCGCCACGGCGCCTTTCGCCCAGTCCGGAATGTCCCTGTCATCCGCGAAGCCCGTTACTGCCTTTTCTTCGATCGACTGACCCAAAGCTTTGGCGATCATCGCGGCCATCTCCGGGCGGGTTATTTCGGCATCCGGACGGAAAGTGCTATCCTCATAGCCTGTAATGATGCCTGCATACACCGCCTGCTCGACCGATTTCTGCGCCCAGGCACCGATCTTCGCCTTATCGGTGAACGTCAGCGACGCTCCATCTCCTTGCGGCTTCAACGCATTCATCAGCATAACTGCAAATTCAGCACGCGTTACGGAAGCATCAGGCTTAAATGTGCCATCTGGATAACCGCTTACGATACCGCTTCTTATTGCCTGCATGATGCTTGCTTCTGCCCAATGTCCATTCATATCGCTAAAATTAATCGATTTTTCCATGCCTGGGCTTGAACCCTTTGTCGATATATCGTCCGCTTTGTCAACAGCGAATACAGCAAATTTCGTAAAGTGATTGACCTTTACAGTAATGTGATTGCCATTTTCCACGCCATCAACGACTTCCACCCATCCCTTATTTATTTCGTCATAATAGAAAACGGCTGCCCTTTGATTGTTCTTTAAGGTATTCAGATCGAAAACAAAGGTCAAAGTTACGGGTTTACTAAAGTTTTCCGAGAAGTTTTTCAAAATCTCGAATATAGGGCTGACTGGAACCTCATTATGCGTAAATAGATTTTGTGTGTCCGTCACTTTTTCTATCGACAATTTCAGTTCTTTATCCGTAGCTCCCTTAGGAATAACGACCCTTACCGCATTTCCCAAACTGACATTACCCGTTTCACCTGAAGGAAGCGTTAATTTTCCGTCTGTTGCGGTAACGATGTTGCCACTTGGGGACGACGATGGTGTATCGCCACGGGATGTCGCACTTTGGCCGCGTGTCACTGTGACCCTGTATGTCTTCGTCGTTCCGTTCTGGGCTGTCACTACGATGTTTATCGGGTTAGTCCCAACATTCAGGTAGACGACGCTGCTTGCTTGTCCGTTTGCTGCGGCATTCCCATTTACCGCCAACGTCGCGTTGCTGTCGTACACATTTGCCGTCACGGTTAGACTTGATACGGAGTTTGGCACTGTAGCCGTGTAGACTATTGACCCCGGTGCGAATGCGGGACTTAGCTCTCCGCTCGACAGCGTTAAACTGTTTAAGTCGGCGTTTCCACTTGGTAACATCGATGGTGTACTACCATCGGTTGTCGGACTTAGGCCTCGGGTAACTGTAACCTTATAAGCCTTCGTCATGCCATTCTGAGCTGTCACTAAAATATCGATTAGGTTAGTCCCAACCTTCAGATTGACGATGCTGCTAGGTTGTCCGCTTGCTATGACGCTTCCATTCACCATCACCGTCGCTTTGCTATCGTACACACCAGCCGTTACGGTAAGCATCGATACGGGATATGGCACACTAGCCGCGTAGGCTGTTATCCCTGTTGCGAATGCGGGACTTAACTCACCGCTCGACAGCATTAAACTGCTCAAGTCGGAGTTTCCGCTTAACGGCATAGATGGTGCACTGCCACCAGATGTCGCACTTTGGTCGCGGCTCACGATAACCTGATATACCTTCGTCGTCCCATTCTGGGCTGCCACTACGATGTCAACTGGGTTGCTCCCGACACTTAAATTGATGGCAACGCTTGGTTGGCCGCTTGCTGCGGCAACTCCATTCACCGTCATCGTCGCGTCGCTATCATACACGCTCGCCGTTACTGTAAGACTTGATACGGAAAATGGCACTGCAGCCGTGTAGGCTGTTGCCCCCGGTTCGAATGAGGGACTTAGCTCACCGTTCGAAAGCGTTAAGTTCCTCAAATCGGCGTTGCTGCTCGCTTCAGTTCGGGTTACGTTCACGGTGTAAACCTTCTTGGTCCTATCCTCCGCCGTCACTGTCACCGTAACGGTGTTCTCTCCAACAGGCAGATACACATCACCCGTTACTGCTACACTCGCATGGCTGTCCGATTTCGAGTAGGTTATGTCGGCCCAAGTCAACGAGTTCGGGATGCTTACGCTATACGGACCGGTATTGTTGCTCTCGAATCCTGTCACGGTTGTCCCGTTTACCTTGAGATCCGTCAAGTCGGCATTGTTGGATAGCAGTGAACTACTCGGGTCGTTAACGGAGGCGATGTTAATCGTTACTGTTTTCTGAACGTCAACGTAATAAGTATTATACGTACATTTATAATCGAAACCAGATCGCACGCAACTTTTTTGAAGTCTTTGCTCAGCTACTGAAAATACGAGCGATATTGCGCCAGTAGCGTTCGGGTCGAAGAAGCTAAATGCGACTCCGCATCGCTGATCAGCACTCCGTACTGACCATGTGGGAGACCCAATAACGTTGACACCGGTTATATAGCTGCCGCTAGTGCCAAGAATATCGGAATTTGGAATACAAAACTCTTGCTGCTGCTGCATGTGCTGATCCGACATGGCTTTTGAGGAATCGTAATATACAAGACTTGAAGGAGACATCCGTCTGACATATATCGTATAAGTTTGGATTGTGCCTCTGCCCGCATTCAATTGTAGTTGTATGGTATTTTTCCCATCGGCAAGAGCTATCGACGTGCCCGTGATAGGGGAACCGTTGACCGAAATCGTGATTTGAGATTCCGAGTCCAGAGCTGTAGCCATGATGTCCAGTTGGTCGAAATAGCTTGGCAGATCCTCCAACGTGTAGGACAATACATTTGGATCAAATGCTTGATTGAGATTCACGGTCTGATTATATGAGGTAAACCGCAATTCCTTCAGTTTAGCGATGTCCGTCCCGAGTGTGTATACGGCGGCTTTATCAGAGTACTCTTTTCCGTCATATCCACTCCAGGATAACGAATCAATACCGTTCCAGCCGTCAACCGGTATATAAGCAAGCTGAGGAAGCTCTGTCCTTGTGATTTCCTGCAGCAAGGTCACCGGCGCGCCTTTAAGCAGCAACTGTCCATGCTCCGGCAGTCTCGTGATCTGAATCCGCTGCAGCGGATCACCGTCCACATCTGTATACTGGTTGACAAAATCGTCTTCCTGGAAATGTAGAGTTGTTTCCCCGGAGATCCATTTTTCAGCGTTGGTTACAATCGGCCTCATGTTGACCGCATCGTCGACCGTCACCGTAAAGGCAGAGGAAACTGACGATTCGCCGTCGAAAGCCGTTACGGTAATAACGGAGCTGCCCCGTTGACCCGGCACCGGTTGCATGCGCAGATTCCATGTTTGCCCAATGTCGTTAACGATGAGCCGATCTATCGGGAATAAAGCAGCATTGCTCGAAGCAACAGATACTTGTAAGTTTTCCCTGGCGGTGTCAGGGTCCGTCACTGAAATGGGAATATCAAGCGGCGGATCATTCCCTCTCATTTTGACATCCTGCAATGTCTGAACGATCGGCGGGTTGTTAACGGAGGCGACATTGATCGTCACTGTATTGTGAACTGTCACATAGTAAGTATTCCAATAAACGGTACATGTACCCCACCTATCGTATGAACAATACTTATCAGCTCTTTGCTCGGATACTGAAAAATCAATCGATATCACACCAGTAGCGTTCGGATCAAAGAAGCTGTAGGCGTTCTGTCCGCATTGTGGTTCATATTGCACGGACCAATTGGGAGACCCTGTAACGTTGATACTGTTTAAGTAGCTGCCTCCACCTAAAATGACAGAATATGGGATGCAAAACTTTTGACCTTGCTTCATTTGCTGATCCGATATAGCTTTTGAGGAATCGTAGTATACAAGACCGGAAGGAGACATACGCCTGACATATATCGTATACGTTTTGATCGTGCCTCTGCCTGAGTTTACTTGCAGTTGAATGGTATTTTTCCCGTCGCCAAGAGTTATCGTCGAGCCCGTAGTTGGGGAGCCGTTGACCGTTATCATGATTTGCGAGACCGGGTCCGCAGCTGTGGCCGTGATATTTAGTTGGTCAAAATCGCTGGGCAAGTCCAACGAATAGAACAGTATATTTGGGTCAAATGCTGGTTTGAGATTGACAGTCTGGTTATTTGCGGCAACCCTTAGTTCCTTTAGTTTATCGATATCGTCCGCTGCTTTCGCCTCCGAGACAAACCCGAAAAAGGCGCATGCGAACAGGAGCAGCATAAAAATGACGGCTCCCTTAAAGAAGCTTGTCTTTCCCGCCATTTACATATACACCTCTTTTCACTCTAACAAACAGATACTGAGTCATTTACCCTATCTTCAGTGCTCAATCGTATGCCCATCCAACCAGTTCAACAGATCCTCGAAAAAACGCTCCCGCCCCAAATCATCAAACGGGCGCGCCAATGTTGCGCATGCACAAAAGTTTTGCAAACCACCGCTGTGGTCGCCATGTCCGTGAACGGCAATAACGGTTCCTTTGGCGGAATCCCGCGGAAACATTTTTCTATAAAACAGTTGGGTCCCGTTCACCCCGTAAAAAGTTCCTTCGATTTCTTTCAAATTGATCACCCCTGGCATTCACTCGTATTCCGGGCTCAGAACGGCTTGAAATACATTAACACAATCAACAAAAAGGCAAGCAAGTGCGTAATTCCTTCCAGCTTTCCCGCCTGCTTCCCGATCGCTGTATAAGAGGCAGGAAGGTCTTCGCCGGTATGGTTTGCGAGAATGTCAGCCTGCTCTTTCATTTTCTTCGGCAGCATTCCGATCACAATCACCTGGGCGGCGAAATACAGAACGATAGATGCGATGTACCAACCGGCCTTAAATAACGAAGGGTTCATGATGCCAAGAACAATTCCTGTGACAAGAAGCGTAATACTCCCTATCTTCGGGAGTAGTTCCAGATTCTTAAGAAGCTTCAAAGTGTACTTTGCTTGAGACGCGGTTTTTGCGCACTTAACCACAATGGGGAATCCGAAGGCAGCCCCGAGGCCCATAACCGCGGCTACGATGTGGATGAATACCAATAAACTGTACATGCAATCTAAACTCCTTTTCTTCATAGTCTATATTTCACTAGCTAATGTCGAATTATAGCAAGAGGCTCTCCCAAAATTCTCACAAAATAGAAAGAGAGCCGGAATGGAGCAGCCTCCGTTCCGGCTTTCTGCGAAATCATTTATGCTCATCACGTCGATATGATACTTGCCCCGAGCTCTCGAATTTCGTCCGATGGTTTAAGGCCAAGCTCCGTTTCCAAAAGATTCGCATACCTCTCGTATTGCTTACAAAATAAACTCGTTTCTCCGTCCTCGGCATATAGGCGCAATAGCTGCACCGTCATCTCCTCGTCCAACTGAGCGGATGACAAATAGGTACGAAGCGCTTCTTTCATCGCCTTTCGGTCGCCGATTGTGCGATAAAATTTCGCTATCATGCGGCAAAGCGATGCCTGCTGAACGGATACCTCGGATGCGAGCCCAAACTCCATACGTAATCCTTGCCCCTGAACAAGAGGCCGTTGCTGGTGCGGAGCAGTTGATCCCCTTCGCCCACGTTCCGTTCATCGATCTCGTCCGTTCGGCTCATGAATTCCCGCAGCAGCTCCAAATCCGAAAACCCCGGACCGGTTTGTAAAACATACCCCTCATTGGAGTGAACCAAATCCATATGTATACCTGCGCCCTTCAGCGCCTTTTTCAGCCTGTATACCGTATTGTACAAATTATGCAGCGCACGGTCTTCGTCCAAATCCGGTCAAAGGAGGTTGGACAGCTGCCATTTGCCCGCAAGCCTGTTTGGGTAGGCAAGCAAATAAGCAAACAGCTCCTCCGTCTTCCGGGTCGGCCAACTGAGCAAGGTTCCATCCGCCCCTCTCGTTTCAAATGTGCCAAGGCATCGCACGATCGGTCCCTGTTGGATTAGTGAAAGCGGCCTTCCAGCGGCTTGCAGAACCCGATGCTTCAAGAGCTTGGCAATGACTCGCTCCAGCGCTGCCGGCGTAACCGGCTTCAGTAAATAATCGAGCGCGCTGACACGGAACGCCTCTACCGCATAACCCGGATAGGCCGTCGTAAACACGACTTGCAAGTCTTCGTTCAGCTCTTTTAGCTTTTCCGCAAGTTCGATGCCCCCCATCCGCGGCATTTCGACGTCGAGAAATACCGCGTTCGGCAACAGGAGCGGATACTGGTCCAGAGCGGTGACCGGGCTTGTGAACGTACCGACGACCTCGAGCTCAGCATGCTGAGCGGCAAGCCTCGCCATTAAATCCAATATCGGCTTCTCATCCTCCACAATCATGACACGTATCACTTCTATTCCCCCTAGCTCTTCCGTTTCGGCAAATAAACCGTCACTCGCGTACCTTTCTCCAAAGCGGAATCAATCGATACGCTTGCGCCATGCAAGGCTGCCAGCCGTTTACGGACGTTAGCCATTCCGATGCCGGAACCGACGGGCCGCTCGCCGGCTTTCAATTGATAGAGCACATCATCCGCCATGCCCACACCGTCGTCCGCAATCTCGAATCGGATATAGCCGTGGCCGTCGGTAATCGTTAACGTTACCGTTCCGGTTCCTTCTTTTTCAAACAGGCCGTGCCGAACCGCATTCTCAACAAGGGGTTGAATCGTTAAAGACGGAATGGCTAGCGACTCTAGGCCTTCATCCTGAAACAAATGAAAGTTCAACCGGTCGCCAAAACGAGCTTTCTCGATTTCCACATAAGCTTGAATCAGTTCCAGCTCGGAGCTTAAAGGCACATACGGCGTTTGCAAATCCCGCTGGAACACCGTTCGCAAATAGCGGCTCAGCATGGACAGCAAATAGGCGGCTTTCTCTCCGTCCGTGTAACAGAATGAAATAATGCTGCTAATCGCGTTGTACAAAAAATGAGGCTTGATTTGCGCTTGCAGAAATGCCAGCTCGTTATGAATCGCTTGATCCATAGACGATTTCATCGACAGGAGCGTCCGGACTCTCGCCGTGAGCGTTTTCGGATCAAACGGCTTTGCGATAAAGTCGTTCCCGCCCGCCCGAAAACAAAGCTCTATATCATGCAAAGAATTTTTCACCGTTGAAAACAAAATGGGAAGTTCGATGACGGATCGCGTTTCTCTTATGGTCCGGCACAAATCGATTCCCGATATTTCCGGCATCATGACATCAAGGATGACCAAATCGATGTGTGGATGAGCTTCAAGCTTGTCAAGCGCTTCCTTTGCGGAGAAAGCCGTCAGTACGTTGTACTCGTCCCCCAGCAGATTGAGTAAAATCCGAATATTGGACACCTCGTCATCGACAAGAAGAACGGTATTCGTACGCGTCGGATCCTCGATATCAAATTGAGTACGTCCCGCTAGTACAACCGTTCTGCTTAGCACCGGGGATACAAGCGAACGATCTACCTCCGCCGCCGGGAGAGTAAACGCCATCCGTGTGCCATGGCCCGGTTCGGAGCGCTCCACCCAGATCGCTCCGTCCATCTTTTCGATAAGCTTCCGGCTAATGAAAAGGCCAAGCCCCATCCCCGTATAACCGCCGTTCGATATGGCTTTGTCCGCCTGCTCGAAATATCCGAAAATCGATTCGTGGCTTTCCTTCGGAATGCCTATGCCGGTATCCTCCACCCAAACGGAAACCCTGCCTTCCGCCACCGTGGCGCCGATCTCGATCCATCCCATCTTCGTATGCTTAATCGCATTATGAATCAGGTTGTACAACACCTGCCGCACCCGGTTTTCGTCGGCCATGGCGAACGTTCCCGGTGCGATCCGGTTTTCCCAGTATACATCCTTACCGGCCAATTCGAGTTCGAGCACCTGAAACGTCGTCTCGGCTGCCACTCCAAGATCTACAACCGACCGCTCCAGCTGCAAATCCCCATGCTTCAATCGGACGACATCCAGAAGATCGTTTACAAGGGCGGTAAGCTTCGTCGAAGTATCTTGAATGAGCGTAAGCTCGGATCGTTGGCCTGCTGTCAGCTCGCCCGCCTTCCCGTCGAGCAAGTAGGAAGCCATATTTTGAATGCCGTGCAGCGGCGTTTTCAATTCATGCGACGTGTTTGCCAAAAATTCGTCCTTTAATTTGTCGCGTACAATCAATTGTTCCGTCAACTGCTCTGCCCGTCTCGTTGCATGAGCCAGACGGAGGGCGAGCAGCAAGTTCATGAACACGATGATACAGATGAATGCAACGCGGCGGCCCATATCCGATTCGACCCAGCTAATCCTGTAGATCAAACTGATAAATCGAATCGACGCCATCGCGAGAATGACCCCGACGAGCAGAGCCGTTTCTTTGCGGCCTATTTGCCCGTCCTGTTTCAAGTAAAGCCGGATTGCCCGGTAAAGGTAAAATACGACAAGTAGCGTAAGGTAATTCCAAGGGAGATTCCCCAGCTTCGAATAGGCCTCGAAAGGAAGCGCCAGCACCGCGGCCAAATATACTCCGATCGGAGACACAAGCAGAAGCAGCCATCTCCGGTTCAGAAGCTTGGTGTCCAGATGGTGAAGGAAGAACCCGAGCACAGCTATGTTGGAAAATCCACCGAGAAAGTTTAGTTTTATCACCCATTCGTTTGAGATGCCCGGAAGGAGCTGAAGGATGAGCTTGTCCCCGTCGCTTATGATCAGCACCAGTAAAGTCAGGAAGTACAGCGAGCTGTATAGATAAGCCTTATCTTTCGGCTGCAGCGTGAAGATGCTCAGATGGTAAGCCCCGAACAGCAAAAGAATGAACAGCCCGGTAACCTCAACTGCAAACCAAATATGATCTGCCCGAAGGATATCCTCTTGCAGGCCGAACTGCAGATCCCTAAATCCGCCGGTATTCGGCGAGGTTAAATTGGCCACTTGCAGTACGACGTCCATCTCGCTGCCTTGAATACGGGTATAGGTGGAGTAAGGCGTAGTCCCGGCTTTATAGCTTTGAACGTCCGATGCCGGAGTTCCTGCATTCCCGATCAACATACCGTTTACGAACAAGCGGTGGGCCATCTGTACGTTCGATACCCTAAAGCCGTAGCCTTCATCGCTTTCCTTTAGTTTAACCAACAGCCGGTAAGTGCCCAGCTTCGCTTGACTGGCGCGATCGGTAGAATCTCCTCCCGACCAGTAATTTGGAATATCGGCATAGGCGGCGGATAACCGTGCTGCTTTACCACTGCGAAAATCATCCGGAGTGAGAAGCTCGTCAGGATAGAACAGCCATTCACCGTCGAGATTCACAAAGCCGTCCTTGCCAAAATCCCACCGGTTCAAGTCCAGCACGCCTTGGTGCGCTTGAGGAGCCGCCTTATTCGGCAATGTATATCCGTAAATGGATATTAAAAGGAGGCATGTCAATAACGGGATCAAAATTAACCCTATCGTTCGGTAAACATATCGCGCTTTGTTGTGCCGGCTTAAGCCTTTCAATGCAATTCCTCCTACTTATTCTTACCTATCATATACTTGCCTCACAACAAATTCTATCAAAAACGCCTCTCAAATCTCTCACAAAGCAGTTGACACGAAAAAAGCCAGCAAACTCAAGGGTTTGCCGACTTTTCATGAAAAATACCTTTTTCTTTTTTAGCGAAAGTAATCGCGGACATTGCTACAGTCGAAATACTTGATAATTTGCATCCACATTTACATAAATCATTTATTATGTCTGTTATTGTTATTCTTCTGCCGCAAATAGCACAACTGCTCAATAATATACAGTTATGGATATAACATCTTGTATAAATACTTAAATCCCAAACTTTTCTATAATATAATTTGTCCTTTAAACAAAGGGGACAAAAAGCTTTCATTGTATTTCTAATAGCAACCACATTTAAATTCTTTTGGATTACATTAACTGAGCTATTATGGCCCGCCGCCTTAACTCGCATCTTTGGGCTGGGTTTACTGGAAACTTCACTTTATGTATTTCACTTATCACAATTGAACTTTGTAAGTGTGTTACATTATCTTTATGTTCCATTCGGTTACCCCTATCAATAATTAATTGCCGGATTAAAATTATCGCCTTCGATTAGCACCTTATATATCAATCGTTCTATATTCTCAATGTCTATTACTCCATTGTTATTTATAAAATAACTAATGTCATATGGGAAAAAGCGATAATTGAAATCATACATTCTCCTTTTATCATAGTAATTGCTGATAGCAAAGGAGCGGGTCCACTCCCATATGCCATGAGGCATATTATTAATAACACCGTACAGGCTCATTAGATGCTTATGAATAACGTCATTCCTGATTCCTCTTATGGAGTCCCTTCCCCATATCGATCTTTTATCCCCGAAATGAGAAACTTGTTGCCCAAGAATAAATAAGATAAAATTAATTATTTTTTCTAAGCTTGCCTTATAAAAGAAGTCTGGTAATCGAGTACGATGCAAAGATGTTAGTCGATACGTACCCACAATCAAAGAAAATATTACTTCTTCCTCATAATTTACTTTTGGGGTTTCAGCTTTACAGAAATTAAATCCACAAGGGCACATTAATATCGACTTTCGATTCCAGGATATTAATGACTCGCATTTGGGGCAGCTATCAAGAAGTAAACAATGGTGTTCGGTACAAATTGTATAGAGAAGAATATCCCAGTTTTTTCTCCCATATGGTACCTTTTCAGCTAAGCATTTTGGACAAACTTTAGTTTTTTTTTATCGGCAATACATACTGCGGTATGCCCTCATTACTTTCAAAGGTGGAAGAAAATAGTTGTTTCTCTGGTTTGCCAGATAGAATACTTAGTGATTTTAAACTATAGGAGGTACTATCAAGAAAATTAACTCTGGCCGAAACTGTATTATTAGTAAGATTGGCTAGTTTGTACAAATCAAACGAAGACTCGAAGGAGTTTGCATCGGATAAGCGGTGAATAAAACTAGCAAGACTTTCAGCATTAAAAAGCTGGGGCCTTTTAGGAAGTGCACATAACATACTCATCACCTCTAGAAATAACAACCCAAAGAAACGTTCATCGAGTAGACTAAAAAACAAAGATTCCTTCTTCGTTACGCTTAGCTTGTTTTCATTCCTTATAACTCCCGTGGCAATAACTGCGATCGGACTTAAAATTAACCCTTATTTAAAAAAAGAAGTAGACGGTTTAAAGGTCTACTCCTTTTTTTAGCCAGCCCCCTTGAAGTGGCAAAGATCGTTTAACGATCTATTTCAATCATTACACGATTTGTTCTGCTTTATACTATGTTAAAAAAGTAAAAATCTTGGCCTAAAATAAAAAGTAGGCTTGATTGTTACATCGTCTCTTGGCATTGTTTTAGAACTAAGTAAACATAATATATCAGAATCTAGAACTTGATTTCATTCATTTACACCGCTCCCTTCGAACTGTCCGCGGTAGCCTGCGCGAGCCCGCCTGCGCGGCGATTTCCCCCTATCCCTCAGGGGGCTTCTAGTTTGATTTCATATACCAATGGCTCCTTAAGCATCGGCGGCGTAGCGGAAGCCCATATTGCCTGTCGAGCTGTCTGGGGTATTTTGACTCCGGGCAGCCACACGGTAGCGATTACAGTAGGACTTGTGGCATAAATAGGAGCCGCCACGCATGACTCGGCTTGTCCCGCTTGGCGGACCTGTTGGATTCACCGGCGGCCGGTTCACATGGAAGGTCGGACTGAACCAGTCCGCACACCACTCCCAAACATTGCCGGCCACTTGATACAGACCAAACCCGTTCGGCTCGAAAGTCTTCACAGGCGCTGTCCCGATATATCCGTCCCCGGCATTGTTTTTACCGGAAATTTGCCCTGCCAATTATTGCACATATGTTTACCACCCGGTTTCATCTCATCCCCCCACGGATATCGCTTCTGAACGAGTCCCCCCCGTGCGGCAAACTCCCATTCCGCCTCCGTTGGCAGCCGTTTGCCCGCCCATTCGCAGTAAGCTTCCGCGTCGTTCCAAGATGTATGAATAACCGGATGTTCAAGCCTATCTTCGATACCGGAGCCGGGGCCTTCTGGTGCGCGCCAACTGGCGCCTTCGACGGCAAGCCACCATGGAGTATTCCTTGACGAACCTAGAACTTTGACGCTGTATACGTTTATAAATAGATGAAAGACGTAGGACCATCCGAACTTTTCCGCTTCCGTGACATAGCCGGTGTCGTCCACAAACTTCATGAATTCCAAATTTGTTACCGTATACGGATCGATGTAGAAGGGATCCACAGTAACCTCACGGACAGGTCCCTCTCCATCTGAAGGAAAGCCCTCTCGATCGTCAGTCCCCATCAGAAACTCCCCACCTTATATCCTAGCTAGGTAATTGAAATGACAGATGCGGAACCTGATTATCTCTATCAAATCATCCCCGCCGTGAGAAATGCTAAGGATAAAATTTGCTAATATCGCCGCCGATGACAATACCGCCGGATTTAGCAGATTGATCACTACAGCAAGCACAGAATGCCCAAATACCCGCCAGCGTTCCCAGTAAATGCTGAAGGCTTCCTCCATTCCGCTCAGTACTACTTCAGCGAGCGACTGCACCGTAATGTTGGCTGAGGCGGCAAACCGTCTTCGCAGAGGAGAGTCTTCCTCTGCTACAGCGAAAGCCTGCCGACCAAAGACGGTAATCGTCATCCCTTAAGTGTACACCTCCGAACCTGACAGACTCACATGCAGCTCGACGCCGTTCTCAGTAGCGATATAGTCGGTACGTGCAAACTTTCTCTTATTTACGATCGATGCCGTTAAGTACAACAGTGTCTTTAAAATTCATGAGTCTTTTCCCTCTTTTGAATTTCGATGCAAATTTGTCCGGTTTGGTAATACTATTGCCTTACTTCTTGAGTCGAGTCAACACTAAGGCTCTACACTGGATCCCCAACCTGTTTTTTATTTATTTTCAAGGTTTATGTGTTTTAAGTTTATATTCAACGATCTTCAGATTCTTAAAACACCTGCTTAGAATCAACATTTTTATCTCTGCATCATTTTTATTCATTGGCCTAGTTAGTGTCATATGTTTATAAGCAATACAGTAAAGCAAATCAACACCTACTTTAATTGTCGTTAAAATTGGTCTTACAAAGTAGATTTGACAAAGCTACTTGATAATCCATCGCTAGGCTAAAAAGCATATTAAGTCCGTTATTATTTTGAAATCGTCTTTTTAATATCGAATAAATGATGGGCTTTTCAAATCTTATTAAGGTCACAGCCTCTAAGACTGGTCCCCGCTTCCGCTGAAGTACATAAATTAAATCTATATATTTTTCAATATGGACTTGGTTATCTTCTAGGTTTCTTATGTAATTAGGAATCTCCTTAGCCTTCATTATCAATCCATCCTTTCAATAGCTTTAAGACAGCATCTTTTTCTTTGGTTTCTTGTACATTGAGGGGTAATTTTAAAAACTCATACACATAAAATTCATCAAATTGGGTATCATTTGTTTCATTAGTTTCTCTCGTGCCTGAATACATGTGCGGCCCCTACGATAAACACGATCTGAAACCATACTGTTGTAAGCATCAATTATCGATCAGATCCTCGTATAATCTCTTTACTCGGTAATCAAAAAGGGTATCCGTTCCCGTCAATACGTTCGTGATGGAATGTTCACAGCTTTCTTTTTGACGACCGTAATTGATTAAAAAGTCATCGCACGCTTTTCTGCATCCGAGATACCCTTGCGAATAATTTCATCTGCTCGATCCCGCTCAAAATCATGTCCTTCCACATATATTACTTCTACATTATGTATACCTATGATGTTAAGCACTTGCTTTAAATACGGGTGACTATGATCCATTTTCGTTAAGGGTCCTTGCGAGTAAATACCGCCGCTAACTTGAATATGAATGGCTGTTTTACCTATTAAATGCCCGACAGGACCATTTTCGGTGTAATGAAATGTTTTTCCAACCACCACAATGGAATCGATAAATTCTTTTAATCGTGGTGGAATACTCCAGTTCCACATAGGAGATACAAATACGTATTTATCAGCGCTCGTTACCCGATCTATAAATTGATTTAAAGCATTGATTTTTCGCTGTTCGACTTGACTCAAATCTGAAAATGGAATTCCCCCTCGACGCATTTTCTCCCAGCTGTTAAGGATATCGCGATCCACGATTGGAAATTTCTCTTCATATAAATTTATTTCCTGAATCTCATCATTTGCATGAGTCTCGCAATAAGCTTTAAGAAAAGCTTGTCCTACTCGATGACCAACTGAGCTTTCAATTGATTTTGGATTAGCAGTAATGTATAGAACTTGTGCCATGTTAAATCAAACGCTCCCTTTTTCTTAAATTAATAAAATCCCAAATAAATGACATTTTCTTTCTTTTAGCGTCGTTATATTTTGCAGCCAATCTTAAAGCAGCTACTTCAGCTTCTTTATTGTGTCAGGTCTTTTTGTCGCCATGGGTAAAATTGGGATGACTCCATTGTTACAGTCCCCCAAAGAATCCTACCCGTTAGCACCATAAAAAAGGAGTTGCCGCACCTGCAGCAACCCCCATTCTTAAACTCAAGCACCTGTTAGCGAAACATGTCCCATGTTGCTGAGAAATGTCATCTTAAGTTTATCGCCACTCAACAATCTCATCGAGATGTTGTCTTGTTTGTGGACGTTTGGGATCCTTTTGACGATATCCGAAAGCGACCATACAGGCTACACCGAAATCGTCGCCGTTAATGATACCCTCATTTTGTAAAATAGCGGTCACCCGCTTTTTATCAAAACCTTCGATCGGACAGGAATCAATACCGATTTGAGCCGCGGCTGTCATCATGTTTCCCAATGCTATATAGGTTTGTCTGATTGACCATTCAAAAATGAGACGGTCATTATCTTCGAGTTCTGTTTCGACGAAGGATTTGTAGAAATCGTACCAATCTTGCACAACTTCTTCAGGCATATGATGAATGTCTTTCCACATTTTGTTCACGTGAACCGAGTCAGGCTGTAAGCCTTCTTCTCTTCTGGCCAATATAACTACAAAATGGCTGGCAGTGGCCAGTTGTCCCTTGGCACCGCCAGATACAGGTTTTAATTTTTCGCGAAGAGCTGCATTCTGGATCACGACAAACTTCCACGGCTCGAAGCCAAATGAACTTGGAGACAATCTTCCTGTCTCCAAAATAAAGTGAAAATCTTCATCCGAAATCTTTTTGTTGGTATAAAATGCCTTGCAAGCATGTCTGAACTGGTAAGCTTTTAAAATTTCTTGTTTTTTACTCTCCGTTCCTATCATGCGGAATCAACCTTCCTTTATATTTTACTCTCTTTGATAACCGATCTTGTAATCACAACCACTTTGTGGATTGATGTCAATTAAAGGTGTACTAAAGACTGCTGTGTGGCCGCTTCCAGCTGTACGGTTAAATTTTGGTTGCTTATCGTTCTGAAACCTCCAATATCAAGCGATAGCTTGAATATAATTCAAAAAAAAAACGGAGAACTGTAATGTAATTTACAGTTCTCCATTTTATTTTTTGAAATTATGTAAAACGGCAGAACAACGTAATGTAGATGACAGATGCCGATTCGGTTGGCATGTTAATTTGTAAACTAAACCGCCAAGTACCATTGAGTTATCAGTCAATTTTATATGACGAACTAGCGAAAGGTCCGGCATAGTACCGCGCAAACCTTACGGAATAACCCAACATGTAGAGAACCGTCAGGGAAGCGAGAACATTCAGGACGATCAGAGACACGTACAAGTCAAATACGTAGCTTAGGAGACCAACTCCCACGATGGGAACAATAAAGCCGATGTAACCCGCAAAGTAGAAAGTCGTTATCACCTTCGGCCGCTCCGATGAATTCGGAAGCTCGCCGGCCAGTCGCAGGCTGATCTGGAACGTCCAACCGCTACCCAGTGCCTGAACGAGCACCCCGATCCACATTAGGCTCATGCTTTCCGACGTCCCGGAGAGAACGACAAGCCAGGCTCCGCTAGCCAATAAAGCGATACCGATCCGAAGGCGTACGACTGGCTGTTTGAACCAAGGCAGCATTTGCATCATCGTGCCGCCTCCCATAAGCAGCAGAATCAGGAGACCGGATACGGCAAGATTGGAAGTGTGAATCACGTTTTTCACGAACGAAGGAATCAAGGAGAGAACGGTTCCGTTCAAGGTAAACAGCGTGAAAATGGGCAGCGCACTGAACGACCAGAAATGAGGCTTAATGTCGTTAGACACCCCGAGCGAGATCGATGCCGACGCCGTTCGACGATGTTCCTTCCGGGCTTGAAAATCCTCGTCCTGCGACGTTTCCAGGCCGACCCAAGCGCTCAGCAACAGAACGGTCAAAAGCGAAAACGGCGCGCGCAGCGGCATCAGATACAGATACTCGATGATCAAACCGGCCAAGGCAGGTCCTAGACCGAAACCAACGGAAACGGCCATACCCGATAACATAATCGCTTTGCCCCCTTTCTCTTTGGACGTTTGCTTTAGCAAGAACGCGACTGCGGTGCCCGTAAAGCTTCCATAAGCTATTCCTTCCAGCATTCTCGCCCCGTAAACGAGCCAGGCCTGCTGGCTTGCCATAAAGAGAAGGGTGGCCAGGATCGACAACAGGATGCTAATGCGAAGAACCCGCTTCAGCCCCCAACCGCTTCCTCTGGAGCCGACAATGAGTAAAGAGGGCAGCAGGAAGACCGCATAGACAGCGAATAAAATGGTGATTTGCAGACTGCTTAATCGGTACTGCTCCTGATACAGCGGAAATAAAGGCGACGTAAAAGAAGTTCCGGTGGACATCACGAGGATGACCCATAGCATTTTTTTCATAGAGAACGACCTCGTTTTTATTGGATGATGATTATCTTGCTCTCTTTTTACTGTGGACCGGATGGCATACGCCGTACAGGTCCTCTATCATTACTTTGCTTAAATAGGTCAATGTACTCTAATTCTTTAAGTTCACGTTTCTCACGATCTACAATCAATTTAGGAACCCGAGAACCAGTTTGAGCGCTTTTAACTATATGGTAAGCTGCCATGCTCACATAAGCAGCAGATCCATTATAATCACTATTAAAAACTTGATTAACCAACGTCTATTTGTAGTCGACCCTACATCAAAACCATTCGTTACAACGAAGCTGAATTACTCACCTATTAGCAAATCCTCTGCTATTGAAACATCTGGCAGGATCAACCGCTTGCTCAACAAGCACCGCGAATATTTATCAAATTCATAAGCAAGAAGTAGTTCGAACCTGAGAGGTCACTTCAGTTCAAAGTGTCCTCTCGAGTCGCATTACCGCCTTGTTTATTTCAGCTTGAACCGAGCCACCAATGCTTGCAGTTCCGCCGCCATTTGGGTCAAGGCTTCAGATGAGGACGAAATTTCTTCCATCGATGCCAGCTGTTCTTCTGTAGCGGCAGATATATGCCCGCTTGCGGACGCGGTTGTTTGCGCAACTTTCGCGATTCCTTCAATGGATTGTTCCACTTGGACGCTTCCGTCCGATATCTGCTGCGTTGCGGTCGAAACATCCTTGACCTGGCTGCTCACCTCATCTACAAAGCGCTCAATCTCGGCGAAATAGATGCCGGCCGTATGAACAACTTCGATTCCGAGACTTACTTCCTTGGTTGCCGTTTGCATCGAGTCCTGGGCCTTACCGATCTTCTCGCATATGGTTCGGATCAAAGCAGCGATTTGTTTCGCCGAATGCGATGTTTGCTCGGCAAGCTTCTTCACTTCATTCGCTACGACGGCGAATCCGCGTCCGTGCTCACCCGCTCTGGCCGCTTCGATAGAAGCATTCAACGAGAGCAAATTCGTTTGTTGGGCGATTTCCGTAATGACTTCCGTAATTTTGCCGATTTCTTGAGAAGTATCCGCCAACTGTACAATGACTTGCGCGAGTTCGTCCACAGAGCCATTAATAGAACTCATTTGAACTTCTACGGTTTGAATCGCCCGCCCGCCTTCGGCGGATTTCTGAGCAGCGCTCCATGCGGTGTCGGCAACCGACTGGGCGTTTGCTGCGATTTGTTGGATTTTTGCCGATACGTCTTGGATGGTTTGGGCGCTATCTTCTACCGTTTGTACTTGATGGTTCGCCCCTTCCGCCATCTGTTCTATTGAGCTTGCAATATGCTCGGTGGCTTTGGATGTTTGCTCAGCGCTGCTCGACAGCTGCTCAGAAGAAGCGGCCAATTGACTTGACGATTCGCTGACTTCCACGAGGACGGCTCTGAGTGAATCCGCCATAAGGTTAAATATGACGGCAAGTTCGCCGAATTCATCTTTCGACTTGATCTCGACACGCTGGCTTAAATCTCCCCAGCTGATTTCCTGGGCCGTGCCTTTCAAAATTTGTAAAGGAGAAGCTATCATACGCACAATGAAGAATACGATAATCGCTCCTGCCAACAAGGAGATGATCACCACAAGAATCGTCGCATGAAAAATCGGAGCAGCCTCTTGGTTCACTTCGTCTACCAACCAAGTGCCAGCCAGCTTCCACCCGGTCATCGGATTCGTTGTGAACACAAGTTTCTTTGGTTGATTGTCAATCGGATTGGTATAGTCGAATGAGCCGGAATCAGAAGCAAAAACACCATTAACATCCCCGCCGACTGCAATTCCCCCCTCTTTTTGCGAAGGATGATATAAAAACTTTCTCTTGGAGTCATAGAGAACCATATATCCCTGTTTGCCGATTTTCACTTTTGAAATCATGTCATTCAGCGCTTTCAAGCTCAGATTCAGGTTCACGACGCCATGATTGTCATTCACCATCCTCGCAATCGAAACGACTACGTCACCTGTTGCGGGCGATATTCGCGTATCCGTGATAATCACTTTGCCCTGATTATCATTGGCTTTCGTATACCAATCTGTTTTTCTGGGATCATAATCGGAAGCGATCTGTACCGGCGGCGATACCATAATCACCCCATTATCCGTTCCGACGGCAATGTTCTCGACCTCCGGATGAATTTGTTTAAATGCATCCAGTATTTCTCTTACTTTCGGATCTTCGTCTCCTTGTTTCGTGCCTATGGATTCCGCAGCTATTTGTTGAGACAGGAAGTCGATATTATTCATTTCGGCTTCTATCATTAGCGATATGGTTTCATTCAGGGTGTTCACGCTATCCGAAGCGGCATTCTTCATTTCGGCATCGACTTTGCTTTTCGCCGATTGATAGGAAATGCTTCCAATGGCGATACTCGGCAATAACAGAATAGCGACAAATGCCAACACCAATTTGCTTTTGGCCAGTCGGAGTTTGGAAAAGAACGCAGCTATTTTTATAGATCGCAGCCATTTTTTCATCTTCTTGATAGACCTCCAAGTATGTAATGGTTAAAGTCCGGGCTTTGACGCTGCATGAAATTCGGATTGACAAACTTGAAATTCCAATCCTTCCTTTTCCAGGACCCCCTGTTCCGCGAAATCAAAGGAATTGTTGTCCGATTGAAGGGATAACGAATGATCCGGTTTTTGCGGGCTAATCACTATAATTTGCGCTCCAGCACAACCGACCCTTTCGCGAGTTCTTCAAATAAGATGACATCCCGGCCTAGTGCGTTTGTTAATTTAAAGTCCACCGCCTTCTCGCCTGGTTGCTTCCCGGAAGCGATCCCCGATTTCTGAAGTTCCTCAATCATTTGACCAATCTTGATCTGCGCTACAATCGGTGAATTGGCCTTAACTGTTGTATGGCCACTTCCAACTATTCAGTTTAATTTTGGTTGCTCATCGTTCTGAAAACTCCAATAACGAGTGATAGCTTGCTTGAATATAAATCCAACATAAAGAAGAGTTCAGTAATGTAGTTTACAGATTGAAATTGGGTAAAAACGGTAGAACAATGTAGTGTAGCTTAAAGATGCCGATTCGGTCGGCATGTCCTAAGGAGGTTGATTCTATGGTCGCCAAGTTGCCGAAACTGAGGTGAATGTCTCAAAAACATCACTCCTCTTGATGTTTTTGATTTTTACTCGGGAGGGATAGATGTGGCAAGAATTCTGATTGCTGATAATAACCCTTCAATTCGTTTCTTGATCGCTGTTTTAGTTACCAAATCAGGCCATGAGGTTGTCGAGCAAGCTAATGATGGACTCGAGGCACTAAACGCATACTCAAAAACGAATCCCGATTTATTGATCGTCGATTATAAAATGCCAATCGCAAAAATCAATTCTAAGTCGAATGGAGACATACTCATTCGTAAAAAAAGGAGTGATTCAATGCGATCTCTATTCAACAGGGAACATCATCTTCTTTTTGGACAATTCGTATGTCGGGGTTCCAAGCTTAAGGCGGGAGACACCATATCAGCAATGTTTTTTAGTGGGACGACTGGAGTATGGACAAGCCTTAAATCTGCAAAGAAAGTTATTGTGAAGAAGATGTTTGAAGGCAAAATTATTGTGGATCGGTATAGTGTGGATATCTCTGAGCCAGTTGAAGAAAAGACGTTTGACCGCAGTACCATTAGACAAATGGCGAAAGAAAGCGGGTGATTCCTATCGATAATACATGGTTTATTGGGAGAAGATTAAACAACAATATCTATTCCAAGCAAGGCAGCTTGCTTCTGCCAAAGAACAATATTTTGGAGGCTCGCCATCTTGATCTTCTACGTCAGCATGGAATCGAGATTATGGCAGAAGATACCGAGTTGGTCATCGAAGCACTCGTTGATGAAGCGATATCTGAAGTTCAGTCGATCTATGAAAAGATACATCATAATTCCAGTCAACTTTCAAATCAAGTTATCCGTCATACTGTGATGCCGAAAATTCAAGAACTGTGTTTCAATAACAACCTTTCAAACGTCATATTGGCCTTAACCAAGAAAGATCATTACACTTATCGGCATTGTATCGGTGTTGCAGTCATCTCCTACTTAATTGGTAAATGGTTGGGACTGAAAGATGAGGAACTGAATGATCTCACCGTCGCGGGCTTGCTACATGATCTTGGAAAGACCAAGATACCTGACTCGATATTGAAAAAAGTGGGTAAACTCAGTGCGGAAGAGTATTCAGAAATGAAACGCCATACTCACTTTGGGTATGAAATGATTGGCAATCTTCCAGGCATGACGGAACAACAAGCCTTGGTTGCTCTTCAGCATCATGAACGGGAAGATGGCAGTGGTTATCCTTTCGGGGTCTGTGGTGATAAGATCACTCATTTCTGCAAAATAGTAACGGTTGCCGATGTGTTCCATACGATGGTTTCAGAAAGGGTGTATAAGAATCCAGTTCCCTTATACCAGGTGTTTCAAGAAATCTATCAACGTTCTTTCGGATTGTTCGATCCAATAATTGTTCAATGCTTTATAACCAACGTCATGAACAGAATGATCGGGGATTCGGTTCTCTTATCAGATGGTAGAGTGGCTCGCATAGTTATGCTTCATCCAGATGACTTGATCAATCCACTGGTTGAGCTTCAAGGGGAATATTGTGATCTGCGGCAGTCTAAAATAAAATCGTAAGCTTTGCCAGCAACCAGTAACAGTTAGCTTGAGGAAACTCTTACATTTCACGTTACGATGTCAATTACGAAGGAAATGAGCCCGTATGCAAAATAATTTCATCAAATACTGTCTAAACAAAAATGGAGCGATTATGGATTATCCCTTGGGACCCGATCAAGATCCATTCGCTATAAAAATTGCAGGTAAAATATTCGCTCTTTTTTATGAGGAAAAAGGGTACTTGAACCTAAAATGCGACCCAGTGATTGCGGAAAATTTGAGAGAGCAGCATGAAGACATTCGACCGGGGTATCATATGAACAAACAGCACTGGAATACGATTATTCTCGAGGGTTCTTTGCCAGAGTCGGCTATCTTTGAAATGATAGACCACTCTTACGATTTGGTTGTTAAAAGCCTTCCTAGGAGCATCCGGGAGTCTATTTAGTTTAACAATTTTTGGATACCTATCATACAAATGTGTTTCCTTATTTTTACATGACGAAGGCTGCGCTCCCGTATCTCAAGGCAGGAAGGGACAGATCCGCGTAAACCGCGGATTTTTTCATTTTCACGATATAAGTTAATGTCCAATTCGCACGACAAAAACTTGCATATCGTTAGCCGAAAGGACAAAAACTTATCGATATCATTTGCCCGGAGCCAAGCAATGGAGGGCACCCACTCAGCAGCGGTCGGCCGGTCGGCGGGGGCCAAATCCATCACTACCGCATAGTGCTTGAGTTGCCGGAAATCCGGATGTTGTTGTGAATGCCTGTATTATACGTGTATCCTTTCGGATGACGAGCCAACCGTTCCGTGCCGCCAAGCGGTGACGTCTACCAGCCGCATCTTCCCGATACCGGCCTCGCCTTGGATGAATATGGTCTGCATGCGTCCGTTCCGCGCCTTATCCATCGCCTCGCTCAGCCGCTCCAGCTGCTCGGTCCTTCCGACAAACGGAAGGCCTTCATACTCGGACATCCATGTCTTCATGTTGGAGATGCCATTCCCTTTCGCTGCATGCGCACTTCTCGATACCCACATTATTCGACATCCGCCGATGTCTTCCCTTCCCTTTCGATCAACCTCTCCTCATCCGATATTGTGTGGGCTAAACTACGGCTAAAATCCCAGCGATAAGGAAAAAATGAAACTTAGCGATTACGACATGCAGAGTCGCCGTTCAAAACATCCCGTTAAATGACTGAGGTATGCCATGTCTACTACACAAAATACAAGTTCTAACGGTAACCTGCCTGATGAAGCACTCCATGCTCCGATAAGCAAATCTTTAGAAAAGAATGAACTGATTCTCAGAAATACGTTTAAAAGTTGTTATGATATCGTCTTTCGGCGTATCCAAATTTTCGGACAAATCAATGCTCTATTGGTTTATTTGGATGGTTTGGTGGATACCAAGGCATTGGATAACCTATTGTTAAAACCTTGGATGTTAGAAACTCCCCGTCCCGGATTGGGGGAGTTAAACGCTGTTGATTTGATGTTGATACAACAGCTGGTCTCCATCGCAAAAACAAAAACTGTGGAGACAATAGACGATATTGTACAAAGTATTTTATCCGCCAATGTCGTTATCCTATCGGATGGATTAAGCCATGCCGTTATTGCCGAATTGAAAGGCTTCGAACAGCGAGCCGTTGAAGAGCCCGCCAATGAGACGACGATTCGGGGACCAAAAGAAGGTTTTACGGAAAACATTAATGTGAATACAAGCCTGGTTCGCAGGAAAATTCAGAGCACGAAACTTAAAATGGAGTCCATGACCGTCGGCAATCTTTCCAAAACGACTATTGTCATCGCCTACATGGAAGGCCTCGCAAAAGAATCGATCGTTGAAGAAGTTCGAAAACGAATCAGTCGAATTCAAATCGATACCGTGCTTGGCGGGAATTTTATTGAGGAGTTCATAGAAGATCACCCGTTCACATTATTCCCGCAAGTGCAGAATACCGAACGCCCGGATATTGTCGCCTCATGCCTTGCGGAAAGAAAAGTAGCGATTTTCATCGATGGCACACCTTTTGCACTGATCGTCCCCTGTTCCTTATGGAACGCATTTCAGTCGGCTGATGATTATTACGAGCGGTTTCTATACGCTACCCTCATCCGTTGCTGCGAATGCTATTGATTATCACTACGCTATTCTTGCCTTCTCTTTATGTTGCAATCACGACGTTTCATCCGCAATTGTTGCCCACTAATTTTTTGCTCAGCATCACATCTGCTCGCGAAGGGGTTCCCTTTCCGGCGGTCATCGAAGCATTTATGATGGAATTTTTATTCGAAGGTTTACGCGAGGCCGGCATACGATTGCCGAGGCCAAGCGGTTCGGCGGTCAGTATTGTCGGGGCTCTCGTTATCGGCCAAGCAGCCGTTCAGGCAGGGATCGTATCGGCTCCGATGGTCATCGTAGTTTCCCTGACAGGAATTGCATCTCTCATCACCCCCAGATACAGCATGGGAGTGGGATTTCGAATGCTCCGTTTTCCGATGCTCCTTTTTTCAGGGATGTTCGGGTTATACGGAGTGACGATGGGATCTTTATTCCTTCTCATTCACCTGACGAATCTGGAGTCATTCGGAGTCCCTTATTTAAGTCCGATAGCCCCATTATCAAGAACGGAATTAAAGGATGTATTGATTCGCGCGCCAAGATGGAATATGCATACCCTCCCGTTATCCGGTTCTACCCAAAATCATTTGCGATTCCCCAAAGGACAAAAACCAGGCGGCTTCCAAGGAGACGAAGCATAATGAAACACCGCCCGACAGCTTTCCTATTTCTGATACTCTGTATCGCTTTAACGACAGGTTGTTGGGATCGTGAAGAGCTAACGGACAGAGTCTTTGATCTTGCCGCATCGACTGATCTTAACAAGGATGGGACGTATTTAACTGCCGCTCAATTCATTATTCCCTCCAGAATTGAGCAAAGCTCAAAAGGAGGAATCGGCGGTGAAAAACCTTATTTTATCGTGACGGGCAGCGGTAAAAATATTCTGGAAGCCATTCAGAAAACACGACAAAAACTTTCTCGCATTATCACCCGCGGTCATCGACGCAATTATTACATTGGAGAGGATCTGGCTAAACAAGGAATCAAAGATTTGTTGGATGAGTTTTCTCGAGATCCGGGCAATCGAATTCGAATGGACATGTGGGTGGTCAAGGGAAATACAGGCTTGGAAGTTTTGCAAGTGCCCTACCCTCTGGAGAAAATTCCTGCGGTCGCAACACTCAAAATACATAAAGCGATTGGAGCTGCTTCAGGCACAACCTTTCTCGAATTTTTGATGGCCTCCAGTACCGAAGGAAGCTGCCCGACTTTGCCCGTAGTAGACATCGTACCGGGAGACTCTTCGCAAAGAACGATCCGATTATATGGTCGCGCTATTTTTAATCACGATTATCAATTAGCCGGTTATATAAATTTTGTAGAAGGCGCTTATCGAGCGTGGATTCTCAAAGAAATATCTTACTTGGAAGCAGAGGAATATATTCCCGAAGCAGGCGGGAGCGTCGGCGTCGTCATTACAAATTTTGGAATCAAGTTAAAAAGCAGCATATCACCGGAAAATAAGGTGAAGATGGAGATTGAGCTAAGCGGAGTGGGACGTGTTTCAGAAAACAATACGAATTTGGATCTAAGAATGCTGAAAAATTTGAAACTTGTGCAGAACACGATCAATAAGAAAACGAGCGAGCATGTTCTTGAAATGGTCACTAAAGTTCAAAAACAATATGGTGCCGATGTACTTGGTTTCAATGAAACTCTGAATCGTCAGCATCCAAGAGAATGGAACAAAATAAAAGGACAGTGGGATACGATATTTAAGGACATAAAAGTCACGGTCAATGTAAAGGTAAATTTAAAAAGTGTCGGCTTGGTCGGGCCGCCGCTCCAATTTAAGGAAGGTGATAGTAAAAAATGAAAATTTCCGGATATCAGCTATTTTGGCTTATTTTCACAATGGAATTTGGGATGACGGCCATTTACAGCCTCTCGTCCGACGCTTTTGTTGCCAAACAAGACGCATGGATTTCAATCATCGTCGCAACCCTGATCTGCATATTCACTACATTTGTCGCAGTCAGATTAAGCCTCCTTTACCCGGAGCAAACCTTTATTCAATACAGTCAGTCGATTCTCGGAAAATGGCTGGGAAAAATCATACTGGTTCCTTACATTTTGATGTGGGTCTCCGTGACCGGAATCATTTTAAGGGAATATGCGGATTTTGTTTTCGTTGCTTTATTCAGTTCGACGCCGCTATGGATTGTCATTCTCATTATGTTAGGCGCTATCGTATATGTCACCTATTCCGGAGGTCTTAGAAGTATCAGCCGTTGCAGCGAAATCATCGGTCCTATTACCGTTTTAAGCACAATTCTCGTCATTTTATTAAGCGTGAAGGATTGGAACTGGCTTAGAATACTGCCGGTTTACTCCAACTCGGGATTGTTGCCCATTGTTAAAGGAGGTTTATCTCCTGCCTCCTTCCTAGCCGAATCCTTTATGGTGGTCATGTTAATCGCTTTTATGACCAAACCCGAGCGAGCTCTAGTCTCTTCCTTAGCTGGGGTTGCAGCAGCTTCATTCGCCGTTTTGGTTATGACATTGTTCATCATTATGGTCTTAGGGCCTAATTTGCCGGCTAAATTTATCTATCCTATGTACTCTGTTGTAACGTATATTTCCGTAATGGAATTTATCCAAAACGTGGATGTGTTGAATGTCTTGATTTGGATCATCGGCATTTTTATTAAAGCATCCCTTTATTTCTTTATTACCAGTTACGGTACTGCGCAATTTTTTCACATCAAAAAATGGAAAAACACCATTTGGTTGATAGCGCCTATTGTTTTTGTCATTTCACTGCTGCCGCGAAACACGAACGAAGTCATGAATTTCGCGAAGTTTTGGCGTGATGTGATATTTCCTGTAAATCTCGTCGGCATTCCTTTACTATTGTGGATTATTGGTTCTATTCGAAAAAAATACATGTTACAGTAGCAATTTCAGAGGCGCATAACACTCTTATCATTCATGGCCGGAATTTCCTTGAAAATATCGCTCACGACGAATGACACGCATGGCTGCTTGTCCGACGACGTATCGTGCTTCTCTTCATCCGCCATGCTCTACTCCCTCTTGAAAATAAACAGCACCCCAACAAAGCAACACACTGTGCTGCGGTTTGTGAGGTGCTTCCCCGGTCACCGTTTCTTTTTCCGGTTATCAATCGCACGTGCGGCTTATGATATCGATAAGTTTTTGTCCTTTCGGCTAACGATATGCAAGTTCTTTTCCAGCGCATCTGACATAAGTCAACAGGAAATGTCGTAGCTTATGAGGTGACAAGTTTTGTACAAGACTAGCTTCCTCCGAATATTTATGCGACCCTTACTCCCCTTGCCCTTATTGATCCGGATTTGGCAATAATGGAAATCAACATCGGACAACTTGATATTGATCAGCTCGCTTACCCGAACACCGGTATATAGCAGCGTCTTGACGATCATCATGTCTTGAAAGTTCTTCGCTTGCCAAACCGCATCGTAGTAAGGCTTAATCCCTTCTTCAGTAGGTACATAGGGGAGCTTCTTCGCTGTTTTGGGCACCTCTACCTCCAGCTCTGCTCGAAGATGCTGAAACAGGCTCTTGAGATAGGCATAATTTGGCCGTTCCCCCCGCAGTTACTTGGCCAACTCCTTCTCTTTGCGTAATGTGCCAAACGTCAAGAAAATACCCAGAAAGCGTTCGAGTGCCAGTTTACTGAAATATTTATTTGTACAAAATGTGTATTAAGAACATAATTCGTGAGGGGAACTTTAATGTACACACCTATTATTACTTCAAGTCGTTGTACTTATAAAATCGGTACATTGCAAAAAAAGACCTACCATATTAGTAGGTCTGTCTGTTCAGATTCATCCAATATTTTCAATACCAGTTTGCTCGTTTTCTGTTGCGTACTTTAACTGATGAAAATTGGGTCTGACATAATACATCCAGTTTCCTGTGCCGACCCTAACATCTTCCACACTATCGATAATTCCGGATTCTTGCAATTCTTGGAATGGTCACGGATTTTAAATTGTTTCCTTTAGGCCCGGCTGTTAAGAGCGCTAATCTGTGATACCCGTTTCCGTTTTATTGCAATCAATAACATACCGGCAATCGTCATGAGTCCCCCGAGCATCTGCGACATCTCCAAAGCATGACCCAAAGTAACCGAAATAATTGCTGTAAATACAGGAATCAGATTCATCGTTATGCCGGCCTTGCCCGCACCTAATATCTTAACTCCTTGATTCCAAAAGATAAACGAACCTACTGACGGAAACACCCCCATGTATAAAACCCCTACGATCCCCAAAGAAGTGATTTTGTCGGAGTGAATCGGCTGGAAAAATAAAAAAAGGAATCATTAAAACAGCACCGACCAGGGCAATCATCGCAACCAACGTCACAGGCGGAATGCCTTTTGCTTTTTTTAAAAGCAATGAATAAGCAGTCCAACATAAGACGGCAAATAGCATGATCGCATCGCCCTCGTTATACTGAGTATGAAACATCTGCAGCAGGTTGCCTTTCGTCAACACAATCAGAACACCAATAAATGAGATGATTAATCCAATGAACTGAAAAGCATTTACTTTTTCCCTCAGGAAAATCAACGAAAAGAGCATAATCAAGCCAGGCGCAAGGGTAGTAAATAGAGCGCTGTTCGTCGCAGATGTGAACTTCAATGAAGCATACGAGAGATAGGTGTAGAGCACAATGGATAAAGCAGCAAGCATAATGATCAACACCCAATTATTCCTCCATATTTGATCCCATGAAGGCTTCTCAATAAATTGGGCAATGGGAATAAGAAGAATCAGTCCGATGACCCACCTTAGAAAAACTGTCCATTCAGCAGGTAATTCAGCAACAATCAATTTTCCAAAAATGATATTACCGGCCCAAAACAGATTAGCTCCGATCAGAAATGTCCATGCCTTATATTTCACCATATTTTTCACCTTCACTTTTTTTCTTTTGCAGATTAACTTGTCGCTATTGCCCATTAAATTCTTTATAAGTGATCTTTGGATTTCTCTATTGAAGCTCTCACTCGAGATGACTTTGTTATCAGTAATTACAGCGGACGATTCGGGTTAGCTTCATCATGTCTTTTTTCGGGAATTGGCCAAAGTCGGCGCGGATATCCTTATTTATATAAATGGGATATCATGTTATTAAAGAAAGAGACTGTCGTTGAGACAGCCTCAAGGTTAAGTTTATTTAAAAACTCTTATACGTTCTTGTACCGGATTAAATTTCTTTTCACCTGCTGCGACAGTTGGTTTACCGAACGGCATTTGGGCAATCAGTTTCCAGCTTTCCGGCAAATTCCATTCTGCTTTTACCCGTTCATCAATCAATGGATTGTAATGCTGTAGGTTTACACCCAGCCCTTCAGCCTCAAGCGCCATCCATATCACCATTGGTGCATTCCATTTGTTTGCTGTGACCAAATCGGGAAGTGTTCTTGGTAAGATGGGTATTGTTTCATGAAACTATCAACAATTGACTGATCTTCAAAGAAAAGCACTGTACCGTATCCGTTCCGAAATCCGTTCATTTTTTCCTGAGTAGAAGAAAATTGTTCGGCAGGAACGTATGCATTAAGAACTTCGGTCGTAATATCCCATAACTTGTTATGTTGTTCACCCAAGAGCAGAACAACGCGGGTAGTTTGATTGTTAAACGCCGATGGTGTATGTTTAACGGTTTCCTCGATTATTTCTTGGATACTTTGATCCGAAATCGGTGATTCTTTGCTAATTCCATAAATGGAGCGCCGTTCGCGTAGTGCAGTGAATAGATCTTTCTCCAAGGTTTTCATGATACCTCTCCTAACCGTTTTTTTTTGATTTTCATCGACTGAATCCGTTAGCGATTTCCGAAGTGGAAGAGTGGAATCAGAAAGTATCGATAGATGTGACTTCGTAAGTTTACTTGAACGAAACGGAATTGCTGCTGAACCAGGTTCACAAATGACAACTACCCTGCGAACATGGAAGCAAATTTCCTTGTGCCTCACGGACGAACACGGATGATCGTCTTTCCCTTGACCCGCTCGGTCGGGTTGAAGGCCGCGACGGCATCGTCGAGGGTCGCGATTTTGCCGATGTTCGTCCGTAGCCGTCCGTCACGAACTCGCTGGGCAATCTCACTCAGTTGGGCGCGATCGGATACGACTACGAAGTCGATCGCCAGGCCGTCGGCCGGCCGCGCCTCGGGCGGTCCGGCGACGGTCACCAGCATTCCTCCGGGTCGAACCAGACCCGCGGACCGCTTCCCTATGTCGCCGCCGAAGACATCGAAAACCAGATCGACGCCGCCGACGTCTTCCAGTACGTCGTTCTCAAGATCGACGAACTCCTGCACGCCGAAGTCAAGCGCCGTCTGACGGTGGGCAGCACGTCCGGTGCCGATGACGTAGCGCCGACCTGACGTGCGAGCTGTGCCGCCATCGAGCCAACTGCTCCGGCTGCACCGTGCACGAGGACGCTCTGCCCCGCCCGGAGGTGGCCGTGCTCGAACAGACCTTGCCAGGCGGTCAGACCTGTCATTGCGACGCCAGCGCCAACCGTGAAGTCAACATCGCTCGGCAGCGGCGCGAGGTTGCGTGCCTCGACGACTACATACTCCGCGAGGGTGCCGTCGCGAGTCCAGTCTGTGAGGCCGAACACCCGCTGCCCCACCGACAGGCCTGTTGTGCCATAGCTGAGGGCGGTGACCACTCCGGCCACCTCGTGGCCGGGGATCGACGGTGTCCGGTCTCGCCCGAGGCGATCGGTCCAGGTCGAAGGCCACGTCAGCTCATCCCAGGTGAATCCCGACGCATGAACCTGAACAACGACATCGCCGTAGCTCACGCCCGAGAGGCTGGCGAGCTTCGCCGCGTCCGGCTCCGGCCGCTCCACCAGCTTCATCCCGGCAGTTCCCGCGGCCTCGTCCGTTACCACAATCGCTTTCATCTAGACACCTCCCTGTATAGTCTTTCCCTACACAGCACGTCGATCCGCAATCTATTAGCGCCGTCAACGCTCGGCGTCTTACCACGACAGATAAGCTGGCGTAGAGATGCGGCTACAGCGCCCGTTATTCGTTTGTTGATCAGAATTTGGAACATTGCACTCACCCTCACCCTTGATTAATTGCTATAAATGAGAAAAATCTGATACAAAGGTAGACCCTTAGATTAGTTTGAACCGCTCACAAACGACATGAAAGGGGATACCGTTTCGACCACATTCACAAGCAGCCCGAATCCGTCATGTCGGACTAGCTTATGAACCTTACAAATGCCGTCATATTATATTTATTTGACCCACTTCACAACATCATCAAACGGTCTGCGCGTTTTCGGTCCCGGCTCTTTTTTGCGATAACCGAAGGCAATCATGACCGAGATGGTGAAGTGTCCGTCCTCCAGCAGCCCTTCCTCGTCCAACAACTGATTCATTTTCTCAATATCAAAGCCTTCGATCGGACATGAGTCGATACCGATTTGCGCCGCAGCCGTCATCATGTTCGCAAGCGGTATATACGTCTGCTTGACGGACCAATCGGTAAGAAAGCGTTCATGATCCAGGAGCTTGAAATCATGTCTTTGAAACTCTTCAAGTATTTCAAGCCGCCTTGTCAGGTATTCCTTCGGAACGTCTCTGACCTGCTGCTCCTTAAGGTAGGCGGAGTCATATCTTATATCCAGCGGGGTCCGGGCCAGAATAATGACGAAATGACTGGCTTCCGGCAGTTTGCTTGCCGCTCCGTACGAAGAGTTTTTTATTTTGTTCCGAAGCTGTTCGTTTTGAACAACAACAAATCTCCACGGCTCTGTGCTAAACGAGCTGGGCGAGAGCCGGCCCGTTTCCAAAATAAATTCAAAGTCGTCGTCGGAAACGGTTTTGTTAGGATCGAATTCTTTGGTTGCATGTCGAAAACGATGAGCTTCCAAAATTTCTTCCTTGGTTACTGTCATGATATATTCTTCACCCTTATTCAGACTTGTTCTAACCATAATCGATTATTCTGCTTACAAGTGATGCAAAAATCGTTACAGATTTCTTAGCTCTCGCAAAATTTCCTCCGGGCTTTGACGCTGCATGAAATTCGGATTGACATAAGCGGAGCGGATAATGGCTCTCTCATCGATCATGAAGGTAGCCGGAACCGGCAAAATCCATTTGGAGGTATCGTTGTACTCTGCAAGATCGACTCCGACACCTTCCATGACTTCCCTTACTCCCGGCGGAACATCGAAGAGCAGATTGTACTTGGCCGCTACTAAGCCGTTCGGATCACTGAGGACTTGAAATTCCAATCCTTCCTTTTCCTGCAGGGATAACGAATGATCCGGCTTTTGCGGGCTGATCGCTATAAGCTGCGCTCCTATCGCTTGGATTTCCGGCAAAATCTGCTGGTAAGCCTTTAATTGCATATTGCAAAAAGGACACCATCCGCCACGATAGAAGACCAGTACAACCGGCCCTTTCGCGAGCTCTTCAAATAAAATTACATCCCGGCCTAGTGCGTTTGTTAATTTAAAGTCCACCGCCTTTTCGCCTGGTTGCTTCCCTGAAGCGATCCCCGATTTTTGAAGATCCTCAATCATTTGACCGATCTTGATCTGCGCTTCAATCGGTGCATTGGCCTTAAACCGCTGTGTGGCCGCTTCCAGCTGTACGGTTAGATTTTGGTTGCTCATTGTTTTGAAACCTCCACTATCGAAAGATAGCATGATTATAATTCTATAAAAATCGAAGTACTGTAATGTAGATGACAGATGCCGATTCGACCGGCATGTTAGTCTGTAAACCAAACGCCCATTGAAATATCAAATTTTACTTTGTCCTGGATGGCAGGAGAAAATTCGCTCAATTAATAAAAGTAAGAATTCAAACGTGAAAGGAGAATATGGATGAAGATACTCGTTTTAGGAGGAACAGCGTTTTTCGGTCGCCGCTTAGTCCATTTATTAATCGGGGACGGTCACGATGTGACCATTGCAACAAGAGGTCAGACATCGGATGATTTTGGCGACGCCGTAACCCGAATAAAGGTGGACCGGACGAATCGGGATGCCATGATGGAAGCGTTCGGCAATTGTTATTATGATGTCGTCTACGATCAAATCTGCTTTAATCCTCAAGATGCCAAAATCGCCGTGGAAGCGTTTGGCGATCGCGTTAAGCGATATATTTTAACCTCGAGCATGGCAGTTTATAATAGTAAAGATACCGAAATCACCGAAGACGATTTCATGCCGGAACAATACAGCTATGATTTAGACGCTCAGAAATATGATTATGCCGAAGGAAAACGTCAAGCCGAAGCCTATTTCTTCCGGAATGCGACATTTCCCGTCGTTGCGGTTCGCGTAGCCATGGTCGTATCGGGAACCGACGATTATACAGGCCGGTTTGATTACTATGTGAAGCATATCGCCGAACATAAATCGATTGGCGTGTTGGAAGCCGAGCACCCTATTACTTATGTGACAGCGTGGGATGCGGCCGAATTTCTTAATTTTATCGGAGCCAAATCCGATTTTGTCGGACCAATCAATGCGGCGAATAGCGGTTACTTAAGCATCCAAGAACTCTGTTATGAGATAGGGGACTTCTTGAATACGACCCCGCTGTTTCATGTAGGCCGACATGAAGAACAAACTTTATCCCCCTACGCCATGTTTCCTTGTACTTGGAAGATATTGAATACCAGAGCAGCATCTTTAGGATTTGAATTTTCTCCAATTCAAAAATCGATTTCGCTTATGGTCCAGGACAGTATTTCTAAATGGGAAAGAAGCTTAAAGGATGAACTTGATGCATTTCAGGCTCAAAACCAAATGTCGCCAGATGCCGCGGCGACATTTGCCAGATTGCTTCAGGACCTTCGAGATCAAGGTGCAGGCAAAGGACTGAATATCGGAGATAAGGCTCCGGATTTTACCCTGGAAGATGCTACGGGCAAACCCGTCACATTATCTAAAGAACTAGCCAAGGGCCCCGTAATTATCGTGTTCTATCGAGGTGAATGGTGCCCGTACTGCAATTTGCAATTGAAGGCCTATGAGCGCATCATGAATGAGATTAAAGCTGCCGGTGCTCAATTGATTGCCATTAGCCCGCAAACACCGGATCATTCGCTTTCCATGAAAGAAAAACACGAACTGAGCTTCTTCGTCCTTAGCGATGTGAATAACAAAACTGCGGAAAACTACAATCTTAAATACAAGCTGCCTGACTTTATGCAAGCCATTCAGGAAAAATCCGGTATTGAGCTACATCAATATAACGGTGACCATACATTTGAGCTTCCAGTCACAGCCACATATATTATCGATAAAAAAGGAACCGTAATAGCTGGCACTTCAGATTTAAACCATAGAACGCGTATGGAACCGTCCGAAGCCTTAAAAAAAGTCCGTTAGTTGCAATAAGGTTATTGCAACTAACGCCAATGACTTTGCTACATTATTGGGGAGGCCCGATATATCCGATGAACAAGCTCTGGTATTTATCGCAAATAAGTATTTTTGAAGAAATGTCGCGAGAAGAAATTAGAGAAATCGATCAGCTAGATACCATCCATCATTTCAATTGGATCACAAAAAACACATTGGTCCAAACCCCGGAGTCTACTCGCGAGGGACTCTATTTCGTCAAGGAGGGCAAACTTAGACTCTATAAACTGAACGACAGCGGAAAACAGTTCACGCTTGGCATTCTCACAAGAGGAAATATATTCGGAGAATTAAATTCATTCTCGTTCGGAACCAGGGGGGTTTATATTGAAGCGATGGAATCGTCGCTTATTTGCTCCATGTCCGAGCCTCAGTTCGAACGGCTGATGATCAATCGGCCTCAGCTTGCGCTCAAATTCCTTAAAGCGCTCAGCGACCGCTTAAACGAGCGGGAGGAACAATTGGAGCAGCTTGCGCTTCATGGTCTTAGAAAACGCGTGCTCCATCTTCTTTCCACACTGAGCGCAAAATTCGGCGTCATTCAAGACGGATATGCGCTGATCGATCTGCCTCTTTCGCATCAAGAGATTGCTAATATGCTTGGTGCTAGCCGCGAAGCGGTCAGTGGCGTGATGAGCGAGCTTGCCAAGGAAGGGGTCGTTAAGACATCACGCCTGTCTGTTCAACTTGCTGTTACAATACTTGAAGAAAATATTCCTCGAAACTCTACACATTGATATGCTCAGATCTCTGCCGACGGTTTAGATAAACGGCATGGACTTTACGATGTCATTACGAAGGAGATAAACCGGTTTGAAAAATAATTTCATCGAATACTGTCTAAACAAAAAAGGAGCGATTAAGGATTATCCCTTGGGAACCGATCCACTCGCGATAAAAATTGCAGGTAAAGTATTCGCTCTTTTTTATGAGGAAAAAGGGTTCTTGATCCTAAAATGCGACCCGGTGATTGCGGAAACCTTGAGAGAGCAGCATGAGGACGTTCGACCGGGGTATCATATGAACAAACAGCACTGGAATACGATTATTCTCGAGGGTTCTTTGCCAGAATCGGATATCTTTGCAATGATTGACCAGTCATACGAAATGGTTGTTAAAAGCCTTCCTAAGAGGATCCGGGAGTCCATTTAGTTTTACAATTGTTGGATATCTTAAGCACGTCGACAAATAGAGGGAAATGTCTTGTTGTATGATTATTCCTTCATGAAAAAAAACTTCAGCTCCGCCGTAGGGCAATATTTTCGTATTAAATTGTCAATTCCCATATATTATTAAAACAGGGAGCTAACCCTGCTCCCTTTCAATCAATTTCAAATTAATCTACTTACCTCCAACATTGCTTGTTCACCGCTTCGACTTATAAAACTCATGGTACAGCTTCATCAGCGCCCGTTTTTCAAGCCGCGACACGTAGTTGCGCGAGATGCCGAGCTCCTTCGCGATCTCCCGTTGCGTCCGCTCCTCGCCGCCAGCCTCGAGCCCGAACCGGCCCACCACGACTTCCGCTCTCGTTCGTCCATTATGTCCAAATTGCGGTAAATCTTCGACCGCTCAATCTTCAACTGCACTTTGTCGATGACATCATCGGTTTCGGTGCCCAGTATATCGATCAGCGTTATTTTATTACCTAAAACTGATTGAGAATGATTTAGTAGAAGCGATAATTTTATTACCTCGAAACCTGTTCTACACGACAGACATATGTGTGACACTTTGGATAATTAAATAAAAATAAAAGCGCTTTTTTCAGTGGGGGTAGCGAGCTTACCGATAACACCGCATCATTAAACAGAACCCCCATTTAATCATTTCTTTGGGCGTAGCTTATATCGCACTTCCGTTGCCAAATGATTTTGACTGACTAATCCACGAAAGTTTTTTCGATTTAAAATCCAACTGTCTATGCTTCTCTTCTTCAGTCTGCCGTGTCATCAGTATATATCTTTCTTGAACATCAACTAATTTTCTAAGCGAATCTAACTCTGACTTGTTCAAGTACCCTCTCGCGGCACATTCATCTAGTGTCTCTGAATTTACATAGGAACAATGAATCAATGTATCAGACCCAAACCGTTGATACACATCTACTGCTTTATATGTCACTGGTGTCTTTAACAAGGAAAGAGACCCTGTCTCGAGTCTTACGCTTGTTGACGATTGGAAGGCTTCAGATGTTAAAGTCTTCGCTTGCTCCATCTTCCAAACTCTATTTAGAAACTCTTTTCTTAAGTGAGTTTCTTTCCAAATTGCAACTTTATCCTTAAGCGCCAAATCGACATATTGACTACAACACTCATCATTAATATGAGAAATATCGACCTTTCCCAATCGATTTGGGGTGTATCGCAAATATCGTTTGCCTTGCTGGCAACATGATGTAAGCTCCTCGGTTTGTTCTGTCGTTAATAATCTCCCATCAATGGATGCTACCTCAGGAATGAGACCAAGATGATAAAGCAGCTCGTTCAATTCTAATCGATTGTTCTCATACACACTATAATTTTGAAAAATCCCTGTGACCCCAATGTTGGTCCATTCCATTCGTTTTTGATTTAGCGTTGCTTGTCCATCGCGAATCATGGTTTTCAAAATTTTTGCCTTTTCTTCAATACTTTTAGCTGTTACACTATGATCACGAGCAAAAGAATTCCAAATAACATCATCATATTCTATTGGAAGTGTCCTTAATTCTTCCGTTCTTATCAAATGTTCGTACTCAGACTTATACTTCTCATCAAAAGCTATTTTAAACGAGACGCCACACCCATGAGCTTTTTCACTATTTCCGTCCCCTTCAAACAGCGGCCAATCCCCACCATCAAAATATAATTCAATTAATATGTAAGGTAACTCAGTAGCTTTATTTTGTTTTAATTTGTCAAAAAAAACTATTTAATACGTCATTATTAAAAAGATATTGAGTCAACTCATTTTTAAGATACTTCCCATTGTACATTCCGGTTAAAGCAAGATGAATAGCTTCTAATATCGTTGATTTACCTGCCTCATTGTCACGTACAATGATATTTACTCCCTTATCCAATTCTAATTCAAACTCATCTTGAAAAGACTTAAAGTTAACAATTTTAACCTTTTTTAACGCCATGTTACTACGCATTTCATTTTAATTATCATTAGTGTTACTGACATCGTATTTTGACCGAAAATTGACGATGTCTGCTGACCGATATTTGACGATAATCGTGACCGTAGAGCATCGAAGACGGGAAAGCCCGAATTTATGGCTTTCCCGTTCTTGTTAGATGTCTACTTGGTAAGTTTCCTTCTTCCTCAAGTTGAACCTGGCTTCCCGCATGATCACGTACCAGTCGCGATCCAACTCAATCCTACAAGGAATTCCCTTGTCTCCGATTCGAATTTCTATGCACTCGCCGCAATGCAGCGTATACGAGCGACCGCCGAGGTATACCACCCAGCACGCCCCGTCTTTGTCATACGTCATCTTGTTCCACGATCTGGTCATGAAAGCTCGCCCTGAATGACGTGCTTCACCATGTGGTCGTCGATGATCCGCCGCTTATTCTGCGCCCCATAAATCAGGCTGTGGGTACACACTTTGTTGATAAGCCGCGCGGATCCGCTTGAGAAGCGGTATACCTCATCGACGGCTCCGTCTGAGAAGATGTCATGCTCGCTGCCGGCGTAGGCTAGATGACGCCCGATATACTCTCTGGCCTGAGCGCGGTCGAAGTGCGGCAGCTTGCACTGCAAATCGATTCGCTGGCGGATGGCGGCGTAGGCTTGCAGACGAAGCCGGTCCCAAAGTTCGCTTTGACCGACCAGAATAAGCGCCATGGGGCTTTGGGCATCCATTTTGAAGTTCAGCAGAAACCGTACTTCCTCGAGCATTTCCCGATCCAACAGGTGGGCTTCGTCGACGATGACAACCGGTAGCAGGCGGTGAATGCCGCGCATGAGCTCAATCTCCCGGTGCAATTGCCGCTTGGCATCGCCGCGGTAGAACTTCGATTCGCATCCGAGTTGCTCAAGCATCCCCTTGTAGAAGTGACGGGGCGTCAGCTTCGAATCCGACAGATACAAGATCTTATATTTCGCCGCATCCAGCGCCGAGGTAAACCTGCGAATGGTTGTCGTTTTGCCCGTACCGCAGTCGCCGGTAATGACAGCAAAGAGCTGGCGCTCGGCGGTGTATTCGAGCCGTCCCAACGTCTCCTCCAGCATGACGGACGCATACAGTTCCTCGGTCGGCATATCCCGTGAAAACGGTGTTCGACTCAGCTCGTAAAACGATTCAAACATGGCCGTCCTCCTCTTTCCGGACGGTCCGGTAGGAGACCGCGTGTGCCTGCTGAACATGGCGCTCCGCATGTCTGCGCTCAGCGCCGCGAAGCAGACGGGAGGAGTCTGCCGCTTCCGGCTGAAGGTGATCCGGAAGTTGCGGCCTTCGGCCTGATCGTTCCCCGATGACGAGTTCACGGGCTTTCCATGGTGTATGCCCTTCATGCTCGATCGTCACTTCCACGATGTCGGCCGGATCGTAGGCGACCTGAACCGTCCGTCCGATGAACAGAAGCCCGACTTCATACTTCTTGCCCATGAAACTGATGCAGCCAGCCTTGTCCACTTTCCGATCCTCACAGTGGAGGAAAGCGCTGGCCAACATGTCCGGTTCCACGAAGCGCAGTGGTTTCGCGTCGCTCCGATAAGCCGTTTCGGGGCTTTTCTCTTCCAAAGCGGAATGCGGTTTGTGTTGATGGCACTCGCTCAGCCATACCTGAAACCAGGTATTGAGCTGTTCTAGCGTCTTTACGTTTTCGAGTGAAACTTCATTAAGAAATCCTTGTACTACGCCGTTTAGCCTCTCAACCTTGCCCTTGGATTCCGGCGAATACGGCTTTGCAAATAGCAGGCGAATGCCTAGTTTGGCACAAGTCCGGCCCATCCATTTGTTCTTGTATTGCTTGCCGTTGTCGAAGTAAACCGCTTCTGGTAAGCCATATTTCTCGATGGCTTTGCGGAAGCAATCTTCGACGATGGCCTTCTCCAGCGACTCGTAGAAGGCGCCATGAAGCACGAACCGGGTGGCGTCGTCGACGAACAGGACCAGGTACACTTGCTTGTTCGTGCCGCCCGGTCCAATGGGGAGAAACGGGCCAAATTTTATATCTGACTGCCACAGACTATTGCGATGGCGCTTTTGGAACCGCCTGGCGGCGATTCCGCTGCTAGCGTACATCCGCATCTGCCGGGAACTGTAGCCGCGCTGGGTCAGTTGTTCTTGCAGGGTACTGCGTTTGAGCTTCCCCGGTGTCACCTTCTGATCCCATTCCAAAATCTGAATGATCTGGCTGACGCTGCGGCCCGGGACTTCCCGACGCAGGAGAATGGCTTCTTCCAGCAGTTCCGCAGAAATGGCATCCGGGCCAAGCTTTCTGCCTTTGGCTTTCGGCTTTAGTCCGCTGAAGCCCTCCGTCCTGTGCTTCGCTAAGTACCGACGCAAGGTACGCTCCGACAGTCCCGTCTGAGAGCAAATCGCTGCTCGAAGCTCCTTGGCCTTGGCCGGATCCAATCCGGACGTGAGCAGCGGTGACAAGAAGGTAAACCGCTGCTCCGCTACATCCTCTGCTTTTCTCTGATCTTTCATCTCTCATGCCTCCATTTATTCAGGATTAGCATGAGTTTATGACAGAAGGGTGCGGACATACAGGCAGAACGGGTCTGTAATCCAAAGATTTAAATTGGCGATGGGGCGGACAGATCTTCTCAGCCATCCAGCGGCGTTACCGACAAACCGTCCAGGGTGGTGGAGTGCGGACTGTGAAGGACAGGACGAGTTCTCCACAGGAAGATGAAAACGAATGGCAATCGATTGCAAGACGCATACCGCATACAGTGCCCAGAGAGCAAACCAGCCTCTCCATCTGGCGATGGTGGATTCGTCTGCTGCAATGTCCTCTCGCACCGGCTCCGACAGCACACCTTCGATGCTTTCTGCGTCGTAACGCCTGTAGGGTACGAGCAGATCCGGCAGTTCGTGATGAATCGTCGCGCACGGCTCACAACGAAGGCGGCGAATGATGAGCTTTGCCCGAGTCCCACAACTCTTGTACCACGCCCGTGGACGACTGCCTACAACGATTAAATCCCCCTCACAGCATGGGCAAGGCACACGTCCCGCACTCCTAACAAAAAACGCCGGTATCCGGCTCCTTCTCAACCAACGAAAAATCTGATACAATGACCATATTGTGGTGGGAAGACGTCTCCAGTGGTGCTGCTCGAACAGCTCCACATCTAAATGGAGGCGTCTTTTCCTTTCCCTGGATTGATGTTCTGGTCATTATATCGGTCAGGATTCGGACAACCATTACCGTCAGTTTTTGGACATTACGTATTAGCGGAAACA
>NZ_JXAK01000003.1 GCF_000829455.1 Gordoniibacillus kamchatkensis | reverse complement strand
GCCACCAGCGGACATCCCGGGTATTCGGCTTCTCCGCATTGCGCCAAATCCAGTCCTCGCCGACAAAGTCCTTCAGCTGCCAGTCGCTGCCGTTTAAAGAAAGTCGTCCCGCCGTCATTTCGCATCTACTCCAATTCCAGCATGTTCGTTTCCGTCACCGGTAGATCGGCGTCCTCAGGTACGCGGAACGTCTTGATCTCGCACGGTCCGAAGCTGGCTTCGATGACGCGGTCCGCATAAGGCAGCCGAATCGTCGCTCTCGTCGCCGTTTTGCTCGTTTCGTAGCAGCGGACGATCAGGTCGTTGCCCTCTTCCGCTTTTTTCACGGAGCTGACGATAATATTGTCCTGGTCGACGCTGATGTAGGATGCTTTTTGCGGAAGCTTGCCTTCATGGTAAGTTTCGATGATGCTCGTCGGCCGTTGATTGAGTTCCAGCGCTCTCTTGACGGTGCCCGCCTGCTCCCAGCTGCCTTCATGCGGCAGCAGCCGGTAGTGGAACTGCTGAATGCCTTGGTCGATGAACGAATAATGGCCATTGGCATCCGGAACGAGCGGATCGTGGTGGGCATAGATGGGGCTGCGCAACACCGTCAGCGCCAACTCCTTGTTCATGATGCTGTAGCTGTATTTCGCGTCATTGATCAGCGACAAGCCATACACTGTGCCGCCTTCGCGCAGAATGCCGCCGTAATCGACCCAGCTTTGGCCCGGCTCCTCCTCGCCGTTGTGCTCGCGCTCCTTAAACCCATAGGGAATTTCATAGGTTTGCTTGGTGAAAACAAGATTGACAGGAAATACGAGCTTCAGCATTTTAAAATGCTCGCGCCAATCCACCGTTACTTTGACGTCGATATAGTCTAGCTCGCGGTACAGCGCGAAATCCTGCACCAGCGTCGATTTGCCGTATTCGCTCGTGACGCGGACGACGGACTTGACCGGACCGTGCTCGACGCGCTGTACGCTTACGGCTTTAAATTCGCCGATGACATTGTTGAAATGGAAAACGTTATGGCTCCAGGTATCGGATTTGTCTTCGATGACGACCGGTCTGGCGCCTGCTCCCCGGAACACCTCATAGTTGACCTTCTTGTCGAAAAGGCTGGAGATGAAGCCCGTCTTCGGATCGAATTCCACCCGCAGCCGGTCGTTCTCCAGCGAATAATCGTTCGCCTTGATCGGCTCGCCCGCGCGCCCTTCCTTCGATTCCGGCAGCACCTTGTAGACGCGGTAGCCCATCGCCGGCAGATCGGCGATGAAGCTTAACCGGTAGCGGCCGCCGGAGGTGGCGTGCGATTGCACCGTTTGGTACGGAACCTGCTTGCCGGTTTCGTCCACCAGTACGGACGTTTCCTTCATGCCTCCGATTTCGATCTCCACATTCACGCGGCTGTTCCAAGAGTGCGGGTTGAACACGACGATCGGCTTCATGCCCTCCTCCTGCTCGATGCCGATGTTCCACGAAAGCGATTGAATCGCGTAATTCTGGTTGCGCTCCCCGATGGACATCGCCTCGCCGTGCATATTGCGCGCGTCCTCGTAAGCCGATTCCAGGCTAGTCCCGGCCAAAATGTCGTGGAACTGATTGAACAGCACATTTTTCCAGGCGCGGTGAAAATCGTCCGGGTACTTCTGGCCGGTGATGCGGCTGGCCAGTGCGGACCATTTCTCGGCAGCGATCAATTTATTCTCGGCTTGGCGATTCCACTGCTTAATCCCGGAATGAGCCGCATAGCAGCCGCTCGCATGATGCTGAAGGTCGTCGTGAACGACCGGAATCGGAAGCCCTTTGCGCTCGATTTCGGCGAAAAATTCGTTCGGGCCGGTGAACACGATTTCCGGAAAATCCGGCAGCGCATTCATCCGCTTCAGGCTGTCGATATTTTCTTTGGTCGGGCCGCCGCCATGGTTGCCGACACCGTAAAATACCATCAGGTCGTCGTACGGCTCCTTCATTTCGCTCATGCAGCGGCGAATATGCTTCTCCAGATCCTTGCCCCATGTGCAGTATTCGAACGGTAAACGGAACGACAGCACCTGGCTGCCGTCGTCGGATTCCCAGAGGAACAGACGGGACGGAAGGCCCTTTTCATTCGGCATCGGACGCATCATGACATAGTAATCCATGCCGCTCTTCTTCAGAATTTGCGGGAGCATGCCGTGATGGCCGAAGCTGTCGACGTTGTAGCCGACCTTGGCGGTGACGCCGAGCTTCTCCAGAAAATAACGCTGCCCGTACAGGCCCTGGCGAACGAACGATTCGCCGCCCGGTATGTTGCAGTCCGGCTGCACCCACCAGCCGCCGACGATTTGCCATCGGCCTTCTTTGACGCGTTGTTTGATTTCCTCGAACATAGCGGGATCGTTATTTTCGACCCATTCATAGTTGGCCGCCGAGCTGTTGGTGAAGACGAAGTCGTCATATTCTTTCATCCGGTCGAGTGCGGAACGGAAGGTCGCCTTCGTTTCCTGAAAGCCTTCCTGCCATTGCCATAACCAGACGGGATCCAAATGTGCGTTGCCGATCATGTGAAGTTTGCGATGTTTCACCGAGATTCCTTCCCTTCGCTAATAGCATCATACTAATATTGGAATGTTTCGTAAAATGGCTTGAACCAAGGATTCAGATAGACGCCGAGCTGTTTGCGCGCTTCAGCCACCTTCTTCTTGGCGTCAAACACAAGCGTCGGCGGCAAATGGCCGAAGGTCATCAGGTCGAATTCGCAGGCCAGCAGCTTATCGAGCGACTGCTCCCAGGCTTCGAGGTCGGAGCCGACTTTGGGATGATAGCCGCCCCACATCGTATCCCCGGCAATTAGAATCGTGCCGGCGGCGGTATCGAACAGGAACGAGACGCTGCCCGGCGAATGTCCGGGCGTGTGCAGCACTTGCAGCTCATAGCCGCCGGCCCGGATGATATCTCCTTCCCGCAGAACGCCGTCCGCCTTCGCCGGCGGAAACGGCTTGCGATAAAGGAACGCCGCGGTCCGGTCCGCATCCCCCTGCTCGACTTGTTCGCGGTCCGCTTCATGAATGTACAGCCGGGCGCCGCTTTCCTCCCGCAGCTGCGCGAAGCCGGATACATGGTCCCAATGACCGTGAGTAGCGTATACGGCGCTGATGTCCTGCGGCGCGAGGCCCAGCTCGGCGAGGTTGCTAATCAGCGCCGGGTAGCCTTCCGTGCTGCCGCAGTCGATCAGCACCGGCTCGTCGCCGGTGAACAGATAAGCGCTGGCATCCCAAGGATGGGTCAGCTTGTCGCCGGCGACCGCGTAGAACCGGTCCGCCAATTTTACAGCCTTTGTCATGCGAATTCCTCCTTACGGCTCCAATTCCAGCCTTATCGTTTCCAAACTCCAGGGCGTCAGCTCCACGAGCATGGAACCGTCCGCCTCCGGCATCCATTCGCATTGCTCCCGTTCCAGAAGGTCGGTGCGCCAGATTCTTGCGATCCTTCTGCCCGGAATCCGAAAGCGTGCCGTCTGCGGCTTGCCGGAAATTTCCTGCATCCGGACAATAAAGCCGCCGGTATGCCGGGCTTTGCGGATGACGGTGACGGCCGCCCCGTCACTCTCGAATTCGGCGAGCGTACCGCCGTGCTTCTTATCGTAAGGCGGCAGCACCTCGCGGAAATCCTGGAAGCTCATGCGCTGGGCGTACAGCGGCTGGCGCGCCTGCCAGCCGGCCCGGTAAGCCTCCTCGGGAGCAATCCGTTCGCCGCTTGTCAGAACGTAGCGGAACGCGATTTCCCCTCCCTGTGAGCCTTTGTAGTTCGTATGCCAGTAGTTGTTCAGCACGTAGGAATAAATCGCGCCGCCCGTCAAATCTTTCTCTTTCGGCCAAGTACCGCGCACGACGTCTCCGATGCAGAACAGCGGAATGTCCGGCGAGGCGATGTGGATGCCTGTGCGTTCGCCCTGCACGATGATGCCGGTTTGAAGCGGCAGCCATTCCTTGCAGCCGCCCGGAAGCTGGTCGACGTTCCAGTTCACCCAGCCCAGCTGCGAATCGGAAAGCACCTCGGCGGACGGCATCCCGCAAGGAAAGGCGATGTATACCGCCTCTTTGGCCAGCCGCTCTTGCTTCCGAAGCGTATAACTGACCTCGACCTGTTTGCCGCCCGCCGGAAGCGTCCACTCCACCAGCAGCTCGCCGCAAGGGACGGTGCCTTTCAGCCGCAGCGTTTGGCCGTGAGTGTAGCTCTCCGATTCGGCTTCCTTCAAACGGAAGTCGGCCGATAGCAGCGGCGAGCCGTCCGGCAGATCCGCCTGATTGCTGACGAGCCGTGTCCCTTCGCCGCCTTCGGCGTAAATCAGCTGCCCGAAGCCCCAAGGAGAAGCGGCGTCCGCCAGCTCTTCGCCGAGCTCTTTGTCGTACCAGCTGCGAACTTGGCCGCTCGCGACATCGATCTGAAGCCGATAAACATCGTTCTCAAGCAGGCAGCTTTCCCCGTGCAGCGGTTCAGCCGTTGCTTTGCCTGCATGCGACGCAGGCGTCGAGCCGGCGGACGCGACCGCTTTATCACTAGCCAGCACGTAGCGTCTGTAGCCGAAACCCGGCACACCGTCGACCCACAGCTCCACGACCGCTTGCGTGGCCATGGTGCGAATCGGCCGCAGCGGCACGTTATGGCCGGTCTCCGCGTCCAGAACGATTTCCGCCGGGGAAATTTCCACTCGAACAGGGCCGCTCATCGGCCAGCTGTTCGGATTGTAGACGACGACCTCGCGGCCGTCGTTGTTCCAGCTGAGACTGTGGCGGGTCGCCGCGACGTGAAGCAGTCGGTCCGCCCACTGCCGCGCACTGCGCCCCATCCCTTCCTTCACCGCCCATTGATCACGCTGCAGCAGTGCCTCCGGTTCGGTGGCGCTAAGGAAGGCGCCCCACGTGTGTTCATCGTAGAGCAATAAATCGCGCCACGCCTCATCGAATTGCCGGGAAGGAAAGTCCCAGCCTTCATGGTGCAGCACGGCAAGCGACTCCAGCCGCTCGGCCGCGGGAAGCATCGCCTGCGTCCGGCGCGCCTCGATCGTAGGCACGATGGAGGAGCCTGCGCCGTCTTCCCAATAGGCGCCGCCGTCGCCTTTCACCGTTTTCAAACGGTCGCCGAACTCCTGCTCGACATATTCAAAAAACTCCGCAACATCGCAAGCGATCAATTTCGGAAACTCGTAGGTTCCGTTCCACCGCTTGACAAAATCAACCGGCTGCGGATCCAGATCCGTATTGTCGGCTTCCTGCCCGTAGAGCAGCACGGCGTCCGGCGCATAATCCGGCGATTCGTATTCCTGCAGCCACATGTCCAAACCGCGTTCGGCCGCTGACAAGAGCGGCGGACTGCCGCATACTTTGCGCAGCTCGCAGTACATTTTGGCAAGCCAGGTCAGCACGCGTCCGCCGTTTGTTCCTTCCCAGTAAAACGGGGAAAGCTTATGCAGCCCCCCGTTCAGACGGAACGGGCCGCGGTCTTGATTGTTCGCATGTACCAGATAGCGGATCCCGCTGCCTTCCAGCACCGCCGGCAGCGAGCCGGTCAGGGAAGCGACGTCGACCACCGCCGCGAATGTCGGCTGCATGCCGTGCGGCTTCAGATAGTCGCTCAGAAATTCATGGTTGCGAATCAGGTCCTCAAGCCCGGCGAATTGCGTCAGGAGGTCGACGTAATTGGCCGCAACGCTGATTTTTCCCGCTTTGAGCGCATCGATCAGCCGTAATTTGCGCCCGCCGTCGCGGGTTTGCAAATACGTTTCGAGAGCCCAGCCGGAATCCAGATGGTAGGTGAACGACGGCGGGCTATCGGATGGTCCTCTCCCGGCGTTTCGGTTCTCCCCCGCTATGATGTCGAGCGCAGTGTCGATATTTCGGCACAGCCGCTCGGCCACCTCCCACTGACGGTGCGTATACCCAATGTCGGTATGGGCATGCGGGGTAATGTACACCTTCCATTTTCGACGGCGTTGGAACGTTCCCGAAATGACCGCCGGCGCACCTTCCAACGTGTAAGCGACCTCTCCCTCGCCGTCAAATACGTCGAAGGGAAGGCACAAGTGTCCGAACGCGGTAGCAGGCACCGCAAGCCGCACGCTTTCCGCGGCATCTCCCGCCGCAGAGCGGAGCCGGAGCGTCCATTCCGACGCCGGTACGGCATCGTTCAATTCCACGTAGAGTCTGCAGCCATTGCGCAGATGTCCGTCTTCCCTCCGGCCGTACAAGACGGTTGACTGAACGAGCGAGCTGCGAACGGCGGAGGCCGGCTCTCTGTCCGCCGGATACCCGGCCGAAAGCGCCAGCCGGCGGTAAATGACGCCGGCGCCGTTCGCCATCCGATCCAGCCGCTTCACCGCTTCGATCCGGTCGACAATATCCGTATCCCCTCCGTCACGGCTGGTCAGCACGAGCTCGTTCGCTCCTTGCCGCAGCAGGCTGCCGGGAATGACGATTTCCGCAGTACCTTCGGAATAAATGGTCGTGTGCAAGCCGGACAGGAGAACGATCTCTCCCGTGTGCGAAGGACCCGGCCGGAAATGCGCCTGCCCGGTCACCCCGTTGATCCGGATGTCCAAATACGACAATCTGGGAGCGATAACCAAATAATCGATCTTCAGCATATAAGCCTGCTCCTGCACACGATCCAAGCTGAAGCGTATCGTATACGGGTGATGGCGGTAGCCCGCTTCCGGATCGGCCTCGCTCGGATGGAACATCGGCCACTGCCGGCCGCCCTCCGTGCTGGCTCTCAGGTCCGCGTCCCAAACGATGTCGCCAAGGCGGTTCGGATCTTTGTAGTTGTCGAACAGTTCACCGGAATACCCGGCTGCCGATCCGATTGACCAGAGTACCTTCTCCGTTTTCTCCGCTTTCGTGTCATCCATGAATCTCAACCGCCTTCTTTATTCAATCGAACCCGATGCAGGGCCTAGTTTCAGCCGTTCGTCCATCCGTTCACCGCATGAAAAATAGGTACGCGGCCGTGCTTCACGCAGTCGTGAGCGAACACATTCATCGCCGTCGGCCACGATTGCCCAGCTTATCCCATCGGACGGCATGATTGCCCGCGGGACCATTCGTTGCATTCGCAGATGACAGATTGTAGCCATGTAATTCGAGGAAATGAATGGGCTCCTGACGCTGCGGAAACGTATAATACACGCTGTCACCCCGCGTGCGGAGAACCGCCACTGCGTCATGGGAAATGGCCTTCTTTCCTTCGGAGAACCGCCTGTTAAGCAAAATAGGCTCCACCGTCTTTACTTCCCAAGAAATTCGTAATTTTATCGGCAACGGTACGCTCAACAGCCGAGCGACCGAGCTCCAGCAGATCGGCGCCGAGATTGTTGCACTCCTCGTTGGTCATCCGTTCTTTGCGTCCGAGCGCTTCCAGCAGAGCAAGCTCCAGGTCGGTGGCGATGTTGACCTTGCTCACACCGCCCTGCGGCAGGCGAATCGCGTTCATCACCATCTCGGCAGGCACACCGGAACCGCCGTGCAGCACGAGATGCACCGGTGTCAGGCTGCGAATCGCTTTGAGCCGCTCGTAATCGATCTTCGGCTGCTTCACCATGTAGACGCCGTGAGCGGTACCGCACGATACGGCCAATGCGTCGACACCCGTCTCCGCGACAAAACGCTGCGCTTCCCTCGGATCGGTATACAACTCTTCGTCCTTGTCGGTCTCCACGAAATCGGTCGTTCCGATCAAGCCGAGCTCGGCTTCCACGGATACGCCTCGCGCGTGGGCGTATTCCACAACCTCGCGGGTTATCGCGATATTTTCCTCCAGCGGCTTCTCGGAAGCGTCGATCATGACGGAGGTAAAACCGGATTCGATGGCGAGCGCGATCGTGTCGAGTTCCTTCGTATGATCCAGGTGCAGAACTACAGGGACAGCGATGCTTTCCGAACGCATTCTTTCGTAAAATTCCTCTCCGAATTCACTAGGCGTGATGCCGTAACGGAGAAGCTCCTTATGGGAAATTTGCACGATGGCCGGCGAATTGGTCTTTTGCGCGGCTCTCAGAACCGGAAGGATCATTGACGTATAGCGGGGCGAGAACGACCCGTTCGCGTAGCCGTGAAGCTCCGCCATTTCCAATGCTTTCTTGAGTGTAATCACGTTGCTTGGCTTTTTTTGCACATTCATGGTAGACCATCTCCGGGGAATTAGTTTTGGTTAAAATAGGCTCGAATGGAGCTTGCAAGGACCGATAGCCGGTCTCGTAAAGGGGATGACAGGAGTAAGGTCCGCAAGGTCCATCATCCTTCCCTTCTTGCTGCCGATCAAAGCTACAGCAAGCCGCATCGCGCGAAATGACTTTCCGGCGTGTCGCGTATATATGTCTCGAATCGGCGGAAGGCGAGCACCTTCCCCGCATCGTCTACAAGTCCGGCCATCGTCTGGGTACCGCCGAAATCGAAGGCGAGCGCAAATGTCCGCGGCATAGGTTCGCCGCCTTTTTTAGCGTTGCAATTCCACGGCCAGCGTGACGATCGCCGCGGCGCCGGCCCGTACGAAGAAGCTGCCGTCTTCGGCGATATCGATCTCTCCGCCGCTTAGCGGCTGCTCCCTAAGATTCGCATAACACACGCCGGCCGGCTTCCGCTTCAGCTTCACAACAGCCTCCGTCGGGCGTTTGGCCACATTCCAGAAGCGCAGAATGAGCGAGTCGGACGCTTCCGCTTTCTTGCAGGCGCTGAGAAGCAGCGTGTGCTCGCCGATCAGCTCGATCAAGCCGTCGTCCTTCGGCAGCGCACCTTCATGAACGTCCGTTAGCGTACCGTACAGTGGCGTCAAATACTCGTGCGCCTGAACGTACGACCTATCTTCCAACCAATCTCCGCTATGAACGACTATCGAATATTCGGCGGCGTTAGGGCCGTAGCTCTGCGCATCAGGAACCGGCGTCTCGGGTCCGGCGCCCCCCACCCGCACGAGCGTATCTTCGCGGGAAAGCCACCCGACAGCGCGAAGCAGAGTGACGGCCAGAGTCCCGCGCGAATCACTCAGCAGCTCGAATTCCGGAAGTCCGCGACTCGCGACGGTTAGCCCTCTGCCGCTGCCGCCGACACTGACATAGCCCTGCTGCGGCAGCTGAAGAACGGTCGTTTCCGGCCAGCCGTTACCTGCGTCTCCGATTGCCACCGGCCGCTCCACCACGTCAAAATGCCCTTCGGCATGAGAGACGGCAGCCGTCTTCCCGAGCGGGAACAGCGCCCGCAGCCGGTGATCGCCCGCTTCGTTGTTCCATTCCGTACGAATGTCCACCCGGCTCGAGCCCGCCGCGAGCGTAACATAGCTCGTCAGTCGGCAGGCGACGTAGTCGGACGACCGGCTCCTTCTCGTCTCGTCCAGTCCTTTCGGCAGCGACCAATCGACTTCCACCTTCAGCGTCGCCTTCGCGTAGCCTGCTTCCTCCGCCGAAACATGCACCCTTACCGGTGAACCGGAAGTACGCAGCACCTGATCCATAAGCGGCGCCCCGTAATTGTACGTATCGCCAGCGTCGCCCCCGTCCTCGAACGCGTTCAGCCCGCCATAGATCGTGCCCGAGGCTTTGTCCGTAATGGTTAAGGTGCCGTTGTCCGCATCGACTTCCACCTTGAGCCTGCCGTTTTCAAGCAGGTTGCTTCCGATGCGAAGATCGGCAGGAGCATCGCTGCCTTTCAGCTTCGCGGCCGCTTGCACCGTTGTGACGAACAGCTGCTTCGGATCAAGCGCGGTCTCGCGTTTCATGAGCGTATAAGTGCGGTAGCCGAAGCCTTGCACATCTTTCGCCTCAAAAGCGATTTCCGTGTAGCGCCACTTATCGGTCATCGGTTTGAGTACGGCAGCGTCCTTCACCTGGAACGGCACTTCGCCGCCTGCCGCATCCAGCAGCACATAAGTGCGCGGGTGGATGTCCAATGTGCGAAGCACATGCACGGTAGCGATGCCGCTGCGTTTCCAGCTGAGCGGATTATGAACGACCAGCGCCATGGCGCCTTCCGGCAAGTCCGACGTATCGATCCGAGCGTTGATGTGCTGCGCGCTCTTCTCCGTGACAATATCCGCGATTTGCTTGGACTGTGCGAAACGCGGCAGCATTTCGCGATGCACCTGATCAATGCTGCATCCGCAAATGCTGTCGTGCGGGTGGTTCTGCACCAGCAGCTCCCAAGCTTTCCACAGCATGGAGGCCTCGTATCGGCGACCGTGCAGCCATGCGAGCGCGGACATCGGCTCGGCATAACGTTCGAGCGCATTTTGCCCGATTTGATTGAGCTGCTTCAGAACTATTCGGGAAGACAGGACACCCGGCAACAGATGCGGCAGATCGGCACCGGTCCGGCGCAGCTCGCCGCGCACCACGTCCAGCTTCGGCTGCTCTTCGCGGACGGCAGTGAGGAATTCCTTGGTCGTCGCCCAGCGCATTTCGCCGAACTCCTTCAAATCCTCGTTGACGGCACGAATCAAGCGCGGCAGGCGCTTATCGATGAGCCGGTGATCGCCGCCGTACGGCATCAGCAGGTTGCCGGTCGTCGCCCGTTTGGTCCAGCGCTCAAGGGAACGCCTTACGCGGCCGAACGTCTCGTCATAAGTTTTTTGCGGATTGTCGAAATGCAGAAAATCGACGACATAATAGCCGTCCGGGAACCAGTACGCGAACACCTGCGTGCCGTCCGGCGCTTCCCATAAGAACTCCTGCTTGAACGTCTCCTCCGGCCCGCCGAGGCCGCGCCATACCATGGCGTTATCGATGCCGAACCCCTGCAAAATCTGGGGCATCTGCGAAATGTGGCCGAAGGTATCGGGAATATAACCCACGTCCAAATTGTCGTACCCAAGCCGCTCCGATACTTGGTGTCCCAGCCAAAGGTTTCGGATATGCGCCTCTCCGCTGACCAGGAACTCATCGGGCAATATATACCAAGGTCCGCATTGGATCCGGTTTTCACGAATATAGCGAACGAGTTTTTGTTCATTCTCCGGGCGAATTTCCAAATAATCCTTCAGGACAATCGTCTGTCCATCCAGCAGGAAGCAGCGGAATTCCGGGTCGCTATCGAGCGTATCGAGCAATTCGTCGATCAGCTCGACGAGGCGGATCCGAAAATCCTGCATCGTCGCCCACCATTCCCGGTCCCAATGCGTATGATGATATATGAAGATGTTATATTTACGGCTCATGTCCTCTCTCCCGTTCTCAACCTTTCGTGCCGGCCGAAATGTTCATTCCTTCAATAAAATAGCGTTGGAAGAGGAAGAACAGCAGCACGACCGGAGTCAGCACGATCAGCGATCCGGCCATCAAATAATGCCACTGCATCCCTGCCGAGCCTACAACGCCTTTGAACGACTCCAAACCGATCTGGAGCGTGTACATGGAAACGTCGTTCACATAAAGCAGCGGTCCCAGAAAATCGTTCCATGCCCCGTTGAACGTCATGACGGCAATCGTCGCCACGGCCGGCTTGGCCAGCGGCACTACGATGCGCGACCAGATATAGAGGTGGTTGGCGCCGTCGATTTTGGCCGCCTCGATCAAATCGTTCGGAATCGTCATAAAAAACTGGCGAAGCATAAACACCGAGAACGCCCCGCCGAAATAGCCCGGCACGATCAGCGGCAAATAGGTGCCGACCCAATGCAGCTTGGCGAACAAAATGTATTGCGGGATCAGCGTAACAAACCCCGGAATGATCATCGTGCCCAGCAGCACGGTGAATAGAAACTGCCGGCCCGGAAACTTGATTTTGGCGAAGCCGTAAGCGATGAAAGTGTTGGACAAGACGTGCCCGATCATCGCCATCACGGCGATAAACAAGGTGTTGAACGTATACCGGGTAAAGTCGGCCAGACGCCAAGCATCGACATAGTTCTTCCACAGCCAATGCTCGGGGAAAAAGGTCGGCGGGAAATGAGCGATTTCCTCCGGGCTCTTTAGCGAAGTCGAGAACATAGACCAGAACGGCAAAATAAATAAAATGCTGCCTCCGATCAAGAGGACGAGAACGATCGCCTTGGACAGGTTCCGCTGTGCTTTCCGACCTCTGAAGTAGCCTCCTGTCCGTACTGCGGCAGTGCTCATCGCTGATCTCCTCCTTCATAGTGAACCCAATATTTCGACACGGTCATATTAATAATCGTAATAATGATAACAATAAGGAAGAGGAACCAGGCCATCGCCATCGCATATCCCATATCGAACACTTTGAAAGCTTTCAAATACATGTACAAGTTGTAAAACATAAGCGAGTTCATCGGCGCGCCAGGCCCTGTGTTATCCGACATGACGTAGCCCTCCTGGAAAATCTGAAAACCGCCGATCAAGCCGGTGACAATCTCGAAAAAGATGACCGGACTGATCATGGGCAGCGTGATGCTGCGGAATTTGCGGAAGGCGGGCGCCCGCCCCGTCGATTTCCGCCGCTTCGTACAGCTGTTCCGGAACCCCTTGGAGGCTGGCCAAATACATCAGCATGCCGCCGCCGATGCTCCACATTTTCATAAAGATAATCGCCGGCTTCGTCCAGTTCGGATCGGTCAGCCAGGCCGGGCCGTGGATACCAATGAAAGCCAGAATGCGGTTGACAAGCCCTGACTCGGGATTCAGGATCTGCATCCACAAGAGATAGACGCCAACACCGGAAAGAACCGATGGCAGGTAGAACATGGTGCGAAACAGCCGCATACCCGGGATTTTCACATTCAGCAGTACGGCGATGGTGACGGAGGAAAGTGTTGTCAGCGGAACCATGAGGACCACATAGAACAACGTATTTTTCAACGAGATCCAGAACAGCGGATCCTCCTTGAACATCCGGTGAAAGTTCCTCAATCCGATCCAATCCATCTGCGAGGTGATGTCATAGTTCGTAAAGCTGGCGTAGAGAGAAAACAGCAACGGTCCCGCCGTAAATACAAGGAAACCGAACACCCAGGGGGACACGAACAAATACCCCCAAGCTTTCTCGCGGCGCTCGAGCGAAAACCCTTTCTTCCGATTCACAACGATCCCTCCTTTGACTTATTTTGTAAAAAAAAGGTGTAGCGGCGCTTAAAACCACCGCTCCACCTTTGTCAAGAAGCCTTTATTTCGTATTTTGTTTCATCAGGTTCTCTACCGCCGCCTGAGCTTTGTCGAGCGCATCCTTCGGCGACTCCTTGCCCAGAAGAACCGCGTCAACTTCCGGATTGAGCAGGTTGCGGAAGTCCGGAGCGTTGAGCGGAACCGGCGTAACCTTGGTGTACTTAAGGTTATCTACCGTCGCTTTGTATACCGGATCCTTCTGTAGCTCAGGATCATTGGAAGCTTGAATGTTCGCCACGTTGTCGAAATTGTACTGCGCCCAATATTTCTGTGCGGCAACGTCGGTCAAATACTTCATGAACTCATAGCTTTCTTTCGGATGCTTGGCACCCTTCGGAATCTCCACGACGAAACCTCCGCCGACGCTGTTGTGGCCAGTTCCCGGCTTGAATTCCGGAAGCGGCGCGATGCCGATATCCTCCTTCTTCGGATAGAAGTCGCGGATTTGCGTCCAGAACGTCCCGACGTCGATTTTGATGGCCAGCTTGCCTGAGATGAACGGGTCGTTCTGTTTGCTGCCGAAGCCCGCTTGGAAGGCGTCGAGATTTTTCTTTCCGAGACGATCTTCCCAGCTCTTGATGTAGTTCAGCGCATCGATTTTGGAAGGGGTGTTGATGTGAGCGCCTTTATCGTCGACGAAAGCCAAGCCATCGGAGTTCACTAGGAACAGGTCCCAGCCAGCGGCAAGATTAGGTTCGAAGCCGAGCCTTTCAATTTTGCCGTCGCTACCGATCTTGTCGAGCTTCTTCGCGTCGGCTGCCAATTCATCCCAAGTGGCCGGCGGCTTATTCGGATCTAGACCCGCTTCTTTAAACAACGCTTTATTGTAGAACATCACGCGAGTGTCGGTCGTGAACGGCAATGCATACGCGTCGCCCTTATACAGCGTTGTATTCCACAGCTCCGGGAAGAAGCGGCTCTTGATATCTTCGCTGCCGATGAAACTCTTCAAATTCGTGTTCTGGTTCTTCTGTGCGCGCTGAGCGACGGTGGAAATATCGTTGACGATTACATCCGGCGGGTTACCGGCCGCTACTTGTGCCAGTTCTTTCGTCCAAATGTCGCCCCACGGCAAGTACGTATGCTTCACGACAATGTGATCCTGCGAAGCATTAAAATCGCTGATGATTTTCTCGATTATCGGACGGCGAGTCGTCGAACCCCAGAAGGTCCAGAAATCGAGCGTCACCTTTTCTTGCTTGCCTGACGATGCACCGGACGAAGGCGCGCTGCCGGATGCGTCGTTCTTGCTGCTGCATCCGGCCAGAACGGCGCCTGCGGACAGCGTAAGTGTCAGGAGTGCCAGCGAAGTCCTTTTAACCGCTTTCACAAAATCCTCTCCCATGTGAAGTGATGATCGCGATGGTGGCTTCATACAAACCACACATTTTGACGCTTTTTGTGTAGTTTAGCGCTTACAATGTGGTTTTTTGAAGTTTGTGTGTTAATTGTAAGCGAATACCCTCAAACTGTCAACGCAATTTTGCAGTATTTTTGAGGATTCATTTATTGTAATTTGGCTTTTTGGGGAATTGATGTCATTTTGTATTCTTTGAGGTTTGGCTCGTTATCTCGCGCAAATAAGCAATCGACCTACGTACGTCTTCGATCATGGATCGCACTGCCCCCGTCTCCGGCGGATGCCACAGCTCCAGCGCCAGCCAGCCGCCGTAGCCTCCTTCCGCCGCCGCTTTCAGCACCGACACCATGTCGATTTCTCCATCCGTCAAATCCTCCGTCGGCACGCGCCCGCGCTGGTTACGCAGATGGAAGGCTTTCACTCGTTCCGGATATTCACGAATCCAGGCCACCGGATCGCAGCCGGCGACATGAGCCCAGCCGGTATCGACGCAAAGTCCGACAGCCGGGTCGGCGTATTGCACGACGGAACGCAGATCGGCTTCGGCGTTGTGGCGGTCAGCCGCGTGATTGTGCAGCGACAGCTGCAAGCCGAACGAACGCAGCTTGTCAGCGAGACGCGACAAGTTATCTCCCTGTCGCTGCACCAGCACTTCCGGCTTTGGCAGAGGCTGCTTCCAGCCACCGTAAGGATCGGCGTTGACGAGCAGATCGGTGCCGCCGGCAATAGCGAGCCGTTCCGCATAAGGCAGCACTTCCTCTTCCAGTTCCGCGTATTCGCCGTGAAGTTGAAGACCGATGTAGCTTGCAGACACAGTCAAGCCATAAGCGCGGACAAGGGCCAGCCTCTCCGGAGCCGCATCCGTCTCCACCGCATCAAGCCCGGCTTCCGCACAGGCCCGGTACAAGTCGTCCCATACCGGTTCCTTGCCGTCCGCCTTCCATCGTTCGAACCAGCCGTACATATTACTGGAAAAACCGCGAATCTTCATTGCTCCGCCCCCCTTGCGGCCGCCGCCGGCGCAATCGTCACCCGCTGCTTGCCGCCGGACTCCGCACAAGCATAGACCGCTCCGAGACAGAGGAAATGGTCGATAGCCCGTCGGCCCACGTTGGCATGCGACGGCAATCCCTTCACTTGATTGTAAAAATGCAGCAGCGGGTGATCCATGACGGTGAACGGCCCCCGCTTTCCGGGATCCACAATTTCCTCCACAACGCTGCCTTCGCGGTCATATCGCAAATAAACCGGCTGGCGCGAATCGAATGGCGTCCATCGCAAGGCTCCGAGCGTGCCTTCGATTTCTCCGATGAACTGCTCGCTTCCGTGTGTGCATGTCCCCCGTTCATAGTGTACGGCAATCGGTCGGCCTGCTGCATGAAGCGTCATATAAGCGCCGATATGATGTTCGACATCGTATACCGCATCCGCCGGATCGGCGGCCGTTTGCGGCTTCGCCATCCACGCGGCGCCTATTTCAATTTCAGAAGGATCCAGAACATCGATTAGAGTGGCGAAATCGTAGGGGCCCCAGTCCATAAGGATGCCGCCGCCGCTCTTGCTTTTATCGAGAAACCAGCGGCTGGCCGGCTGATATTCGATGCCGGCGCGGCTGCGCGACCATTTGTTGATGAAGCTGACATGATAGATGTCGCCAAGAGCTCCGGAGCGAATCACTCTTTTAACCGCTTCGTTATGCAGCATCCCCTTGTAGCGGACACTGCAGCAGCCGAGCAGCTTGCCTTTCGCATTAGCCAGACTCAGCATCGCTTCCGCCTCTTCGCCGTTCATCGCCAGCGGCTTCTCGCAAAGCGTATGACGCCCAGATAGAAGCCCAAGCCGGGTCCCCTCCAAATGGGCAAAAGGCGGCGTGGCCACAATCACGATATCGTCGTCGCGGGGCGGCTCTGACGCCAGCATTTGTGCGGCGTCTGCGAAGGTGACGCTTTGCGGAAAACTGCTGCGGAACGATTCCAGCGCCGCCGGGTTCGGATCTGCCGCCCGCAGCTCCGCCTCCTCCGGAAGCTTGGCCGCCGCTTCGGCATGAGTACGCGCAATAACGCCGGCTCCGATCAAATATAAACGCATTGAGAAGATCACCTCTGTATAGGAAAATGTGACCCCAATGTAACACAGCGCCGCGCCGGAATCTCTTCCGAGCTCGCGTCAAACTTGTCATTTTGTCCACAACATGATAATGATTAGAGAATAGGAGGGGTTCGGATGTATGTCGAACAATTGCGGTTGACTCGTTCTTTTGCATTCAGCCGCGTCTGGGGATCGGACGAGGAGCATGACCTGCATGTGCATGATTGTTTGGAGATCGGGGTACTGCTGGAAGAGGAATTGGAATACCGGTTTGGCGACCGCACGTATCGCGGACGTCCCGGCGATGTGTTTCTTTGCCGCCCCTTCGAGCCGCATTGGAGCTTCGCGCAGCCGGGCAAGCCGTTCGAGGCGATTCTCGTGCTGTTCACTCCCTCAGCCGTACTGAAGCTGCCCGATGGCAATCGGCTGCTCCTGCCGTTCTACGCCGAACGAGGCATGCCTCCGTTTATTCCCGGGGATACGCCCTATGCCAAGGTGATCACGCAAGCGGCGCGCAGTGCCGCCGAGGCCCAGGAGCAGGGCGCCGGCGCTTGGGTTACGCGGCAATATATGCACCTGATCGATATTCTACTGCAGGTGGACGGATTCGTTCATGAAAGGCGGGGGCACAAGACCGTGAGCGGAGCCGGCTCCGCCGTCGCGGAGTCGGTCGGCTATGTTCTCGCCCATTACCTCGAGCCGCTTGACGGCGATGAGCTTGCCAGGCAGGCAGGGATCGGGCGGTCTCTCTACTACCGCGAGTTCCGACTGCTGACGGGCTTGTCCCCGCATGACTTTGTCAATCGGCTGCGCATTCAAGCGGCTATGGATTTGCTGCGCATCTCCGAACTGCCGATCATAGAAATCGCCGAAAGAAGCGGCTTTCAATCGCTCAGCGCCTTTAACAAGCAGTTCAAGGCATACGCCGAATGCTCTCCCCGCGAGTATCGGAACCGTTACGCGCATCGCTTGTAACGCCATTTGGATGAGCTAATCGATCGTACTGGATCCTTGAGTAATGGGCTCTTCACCTCCAATGAATACGAACGTTCGTTACTGCGATGCTGGGTGTATTTCTCGGTTCTATTGTCCAATTGATTGACAAAGGTGCATTCCTCTTTTCCATTGGCATGACTCTTGAGAGTCTGCCCATCCGTCCCCCGATGCAAGCTCTCCTTCACATAACCCCCCACCGATTGAATATAAATGATAACAAGCACTATTTCCCGAGTGACGTTCGCGCAAGATAGGCCATTCATATCTTTCAGGAGGTGTCGCCGCTTATGACGAATCCGCTGTTCATCGTCTCCCGCGAGGACTGGTCACTTCACCGCAAAGGATTTCAGGATCAAACCCGGCACCAGCAAAAAGTCCGCGAGGCGATCAAACAAAACTTGCCGGACCTGGTCACGGAAGAAAACATTATTATGTCCGACGGCAAACAAATCGTGAAAGTGCCGATCCGTTCCCTTGACGAATACCGTTTCCGCTTCAATTACAATAAATCGAAGCACGTCGGCCAGGGCGACGGCGATTCCCAGGTCGGCGACGTGCTCGGCGTCGATCCTTCCGCGCAAGCCGGCCCCGGCAAAGGGGAAGGCGCCGGCGACCAGCCGGGCGACGATTATTACGAGGCGGAAGTGAGCATGGAGGAGCTGCAAACGCTGCTGTTCGAGGAACTCGAGCTGCCGAACTTGCAAAACAAAGACAAAAAAAATATGAGCACAAAGGAGATCGTCTTCAACGACATCCGGAAAAAAGGCATTATGTCCAACATCGACAAGAAGCGGACGCTGCTGGAGAGCATCAGGCGCAACGCCCGCGACGGGGCGCCGGATGCGCACCGCATCACTCCCGACGACCTTCGTTTCAAGACGTGGGACGAAGTCGAAAAGCCGCATTCCAACGCGCTCATTATCGCGATGATGGACACCTCGGGAAGCATGGGCTCGTTCGAGAAATATATCGCCCGCAGCTTCTTCTTCTGGATGACCCGTTTCCTGCGCACCAAATATGAGAGCGTCGAGATCGTGTTTATCGCCCATCACACCGAAGCGAAGGAAGTGACGGAGGAGGAGTTTTTCACGAAAGGAGAGAGCGGCGGCACGATTTGCTCGTCGGCGTACCAGACCGCGCTGGACATTATCGATACGCGGTATCCGCCGGCCCAGTACAACATTTACCCGTTCCACTTCTCCGACGGCGACAACTTGACAAGCGACAACGAGCGGTGCGTCAAGCTGATCCACGAGCTCGTCGAACGCTGCAATATGTTCGGCTACGGCGAGGTCAACCAATACAACCGCAGCTCGACGCTCATGTCCGCCTACCGGAACATCCAAAATCCGAAGTTTCTCCATTGCGTCATACGCGAGAAGGGCGAAGTGTACAAGGCGCTGAAGACGTTTTTCGCGAAGCGGCCGGAAGGCAGCTTGAGCAGTTAGTGCGATGAAAAAATGACTGCCGGGGCAGCACTCAAGCTGCCTGGCAGTCATTTTTTCGCTTCGGCTTCTGTCAAACTTTCGAATGTCGGGGACTTACTTGGTGCGGTACAGCCATTGCTGAACGTCCGGTTTGTCGATGTTGTCCGGCGTAACCGATACGTTGTCGAGCACGGTCAGCTTTTTGACGTCCTTTTTGCCGTTCAAGTAGTCGTAAGCCATTTGCAAAATGATGCGCGCTTCTTCCAGCGGCTTCTGCGAGATGATCGCCTGCAGCTCGTTCGCTTTCAGCGACTTCACTTGCTCCGGACCGGCGTCGTAGGAAACGAGCTTCACTTTGTCTTGCGCGTTCTTCACGCGCAGCCCTTGCGCCACGCCGGCGCCGGACACGACGTTAGCCGCGAATACGCCGCTCAAATCGGGGTTGGCCAGCAGGACGTCCTGCGTTTTTTTGGCCGCGACCGTCGCCTGATCGTCGCAATATTCGGTCGCCACGACTTGAACGTTCGGAAACTTTTTGATTTCTTCCAGGAAGCCTTTCTGGCGGTCGTCGGTCGTGGAGATGCCCGGCTTCGTGTTCATGACGAGCACTTTTCCTTTCTCCCCGATCAGCTTTGCCAGCGTATCGGCGCCCAGTTTGCCGCCTTGCAAATTGTCGGAAGTGACGTTGGCGACGTACGCCGACTCGTCGGAAACGTTCGTATCCACCGTAAATACGGGAATGCCGGCGCTCATCGCTTTTTTTGAGCGGGGCGACCATCGCTTTGGCATCGTTCGGCGCGATGATGATGGCGTCCACTTTTTCGGCGATCAGGCTGTCGACAATCGGAGTCTGCTTCGTGTAGTCCCACTCCGGCGCTCCTGTCCAGACGAGATCGACTCCGAGCTTGCCGGCTACTTCCTCCGCCCCGAACTTCATCGAGATATAAAAGGCGTCAGTCGTAATGCCGGCCACGTAGGCGATGCGCGGCTTCTTCTTGTCCTTCCCGCCGCTGTCGGCTGCGGCCGGTTTGCTGTCGCCGGACGCGGCCGGCGCCGTTTGCGCCGGTTTGCTCCCCCCTCCCGAAGACGAACCGCACGCTGTCAGAGAGATGGAGACGAGCGTTGCCAGAACCCCTAACAATACCTTTTTCATGTGGCGTAACCCTCCTAAGAAATGGAATGGCTTCATATAGAAAAGACGTCGCTACCGTCTGTTTCTATTGCGCAATTGATCGACATACACGGCGAGGACGATAATGGCGCCGACAGCGACGATCTGCCAATATGCCTGCACATGCGCAAGCACCAGCCCCGTCAGCAGCACCGCGATAATCGCCGCTCCGACCACGGAGCCCCAGATGCTGCCTCTGCCGCCGAATAGGCTCGTGCCGCCGATTACGACCGCCGCGACCGCATTAAGCTCCGTATGCGATCCCGTCAGCGGCGAACCGTTGACGAAGCGCATCACGATGATGATGCCGGCGAGCGCGGCCAGGAAGCCGGACAGCACGTACACCTTGGTCAAATGCTTGTTTACGTTGATGCCCGCGCGGGAAGCGGCTTCCGCGTTGCTGCCGATCGCGTAGGTGTACCGGCCGAAACGGGTTTTCGTCAGCACCGTATAGATCCATACGACCGCAAGCGCCGTAACGAGCACGGAGAAGCTGATGAAGCCGAAAATAATGTAATTGCCGATCGTGCCGAGCTCTGCCGGCAAATTCGTGACGCTGGTCCCGTTGCAAACGATGAACGTAAGCCCCGTGCACACGCCGAGCATGCCGAGCGTCGAGATGAACGGAGTGATTTTCCACCTGGTAATGAGAAAGCCGTTGACGAGACCGACCAGGACGCCCGTCACCAATCCTCCCAATACGCCGAGCGGTATCGAAAGCGCGGGACTTATGCCATGCTCCATGCCGTATTGCAAAATGAGCGAAAAAACGATGCTGGACAACCCCATGTTCGCGCCAACGGACAAATCGATGCCCGCCGTCAAAATCACGACGGTTTCCGCCAGCGCCAGCAGCAGCGTATCCGTCATAAACGTCGACGTGTTGTTCCAGTTGTCGACCGTGAAAAACACCGGATTGATGATGCCGAAGATGAGGATCAGCAGCACGAGCACGCCGAAAATCCAAAAGTCCCCGAGACGTTGCTTGACGGAACGGGTATGCATGTTCAATGAAGCCGCCGTATTTCTGGTCATTGGGCTCTGTTCTCCTTTCATGCGCGGGCGCCTGCCTGCTGGAGCCGGGCAATGCTCTCGGACTGCTTGGAGCCGGTAATGTACTGCACCACTTCGTTCACCGTCGTTTCGCTCACTTTCAGATCTGCCGCAACTTCTCCAAGGCGGAGGATGACGATACGGTCGCAAACGTCGAAGACGAAAGGCATCGTGTGGCTAATAAAAATAACCGGAATCCCTTTGGAGCGAACTTGCCTGACGAGATCGAGCACCATCGCCGACTGCTCCACGCCCAAAGCGGCCGTAGGTTCGTCCATAATTACCAGCTTGTTGCCCCATTTGACGGCGCGTGCCACCGCTACCGCTTGCCGCTGCCCTCCGGACAGGTCGGAAATGTTCGCACGTAGGTCGCGCACGCGAATGTTCAGCTTGTCGAACAAGTCTTCCACTTCTTGGAACATCGCTCTTCGGTCCAAAAAACCGAACTTGCCTCGCCAGCCTTTCTTCACGATCTCCCGGCCCAAAAACAAGTTGGATTCGATGTCGAGATCCGTCGCCAATGCCAGGTCCTGATAGACCGTCTCGATGCCGGCGTCTCTTGCTTCTTGCGGCGACGAGAACCGGCACGGCTTCCCTTCAAGCCGCAGCTCTCCTTCGTCGGGAGAAAGCGCTCCGGAAAACACTTTGATGAGCGTCGATTTGCCCGCCCCGTTGTCGCCTAGAAGCCCGACTACCTCGCCCGGATAAATCGAAAAATCGATCCCTTTGAGAGCTTGAATGCGGCCGAAATTTTTGACGATGCCTCTGGCCTCAAATGCAGGTATTTGCTTCATCGTTCCCCGCCCATTGGTAGTAATCGCTTTCCTTCGTTCATTGTAGCGGAAGCGCTTCCACTTCGATATGCGGCGAATTTATCTTTTGTTCAGATTTTTTACACAGTTGTTTGGTGCGTGTAAAGACATGATCTTGAACAAAATACAAAAACGCACTGTCGCAGACAATGCGTTTCAACTTTATTGTTATTATGGCTCTCTTTTAAGCTAATCCTTCATTTCTGCTAAGTCGAGCTGGCGAATCCGGTCTTGTTCGGCGATCATTTCGATCTCGGTGATCTTGCCATCCACAATCTTGAGTTCGAGTATGAAAAGCAATTGACCGCGAGGAGCAACGACTACGCCCACAGCTCCGTTCACGAGCACCGGTCTTGCACCCTGGGCACGACCGGCGAAGCCCTTGGCCACAGCTTCCGCACCGTGAACAACCGGCCATGCTGCGACCGGCGGAAATGCAGGGTCTTGCCGGAGCACAACGTCGGGGTCTAATACCGCAAGAAGCTTCTCAAAATCTCCAGCGCGCGACGCAGCTAAGAAAGCGTCTACAAGCTCCCTTTTTCGCTTGAACTCCTCCGAATCCGCAGTCTCTTTCGCTCCCTGAACCCGACGGCGTGCACGGCTCGCAAGCTGTCTGGCTGCAACCTCGTTACGCCCTATAATCGGGGCGATCTCCGAGAAAGGCGAAAATATCGTGCAATACGAATGCGATCCGTTCGGCGGGATTCAAATTTCCAAGGACCATCAGCATCGCAAGACCAACAGAGTCAGCCAACAATGCTTCGTGCTCGGGGTTGTTTTCGTCCTGTGGGCTATTAACCGGTTCAGGTATACTCACCATCGTAAGCTCCTCACGCCGCGATTTGCGAGTTCGCAGCATATCCAGACAAACTCTCGAGACGATCGTCGTCAGCCATCCCCCCATATTCTCGACCTCGCTAATTTCGGTTCGGCTAAGACGTATCCATGAGTCCTGTATAGCATGGCAATTCGAAATTAATGGCGCATAAAATAAAGGGAGGAAATCCTTATGACTGTATTTTCCATCGTTCTTCAAAGTTTGTTGGTCTTATACTATGCCTTTTCAGGAGGAGCCAAGATCGCGGGGGCTAAATACTGGGCAGATATTTTCAAGAATCTTGGACTACCGCAGTGGTTTCGTGTAGTCACAGGTATCGTCCAGTTAGCCGGAGCAGTGTTGCTCATCATCGGCTACTGGTATGCAGGGGCGGTCGCATGGGCTGGAGTTTGGCTTGGAATCACTATGTTATTGGCGTGCCTCGCGCATTTCAGGGTCAAAGATCCAATCGGCAAAACGGCGCCAGCCATCGTTTTTACCGCGTTAATCATCATTCTAACCATCATTCATGCAGATGGTCTGATACTTCCGTTATCTTAAGATAAGTATCGTCTCTATTGTTTCCGGTGACTGGCTTTGGCGGGTGGGCAAAGCATCACCGGCCAAATCATTTGTTGAAATAACAGAGACCGAGCTGACGGGTATTTAAGCGTATGAGGCAGAAATCGCCACGGGCAGTGAACTTTCGTGGCGTTGTAGAACTCCGCTTCGACTTACGCCATCAATGAATGATTTTGGAAATTTTTACCTATAATGGTAATAATGAAGAGGCTACGATCGTCCTCATTACTTTTTTACGATCGCATCCCGGTCCGCTGCTTTCGGGGGCTGTTCCATCCATCCCAAATCGATCATCGTATTGGCTCCGTCCTCTACATAATTGCCGACGTCGACTATAAATTTCGCATACTTTGCCGCGAGATCGTGCCTTGCGCTGACGGCCATGGAATTGCCATAATTTCTTATCCTCATAGCGAACATATCCAGCTTATGGAACATCATCAATTTATCCGAAAACGGAGAGAATGTCGATTCCGTAACCAAATGGTCCACCAGCGGAAGGGCGGGCAAGTCTTCCTTAGTAAGGAGCTCGCTGCAGATGTCGATATGTCTCGAACAAATTTCTTTTCCTTTCCGGAAATAATCTTTCACCTGCCGCAGCTTGGCAACCTGGCCGAAACCGATTAACACGGCTTTGCTTGTCGCATTGTTTTGGATGTTATCGTAAAGATGAGCGATCTCCAAAGCGTGAAGAGGTCTGACATCGCCGAAAAACCCGTTTAAATAATTTTGCTTTGTGACAAAATCGGTTTCGTCGGGCATAGGGATGTAAGGCGGCTTAATCAAATAGCCCTTCGCGGCCAATATATCGTTAACCTCATTGATCAGCTTAACCGTCGAATTGAGGCAATGAGTAAAAAATGTTCTTACATCCGATCTGGTCATGATCGGTATTGCAATAATATAGATGCTCATCCCCGCTTTTGCGGCATATTTCAAGTAGTGCAAATAAAACTCATCCTCGTACAGCCTGGGCGCCCCGACATTCACGTCTTCTTCCGTAAAGGCGACCGGAACCGCAACATTGTCCCGTTGAAAAATGTTTTTTATGGTATCGACGAATTGTTCGGATAAATGCAGAGCTTGCTGCAGAACTTGTTGAATATCTTGATCCTCGACATGGTTCAAATAATAATTCAAAACACATTTGGACATGCTATTCCCCATATACGTCGCCCAAAGCTTTCCTATTTCTGCAGACGTCAATTTTACGTTCGTCTCGGTGTTGTCAATCATTTTCTCGATGTCCATTACGTTTATCGCATTCATCGTGGCCATTCCCCATCTCCTTAATTTTGCCTTATTATTTATCAAAATAAATGTTTTATGCGCAATCGACCTTAAAATAGAAAAGATGGAAATTAAGATGAAGAAAACGACGCGTACCGAAGTATTTTTATGGAGCATAGCCCTTCCGGGCTTTGGGCAGCTTCTCAACGGCCGATATGTGAAAGGGCTGCTGCTGGTCGCATTGGAGTTTGTGATCAATTGGCAGGCCGATTTGAACGAAGTCATTATTCTCAGCTTTCATGGCGACATTAAGCAGGCAATACAGTTAGCGGATTATCATTGGCTCATGTTTTACCCTTGCGTCTATATGTTCGGCATTTGGGACGCTTATAAGGATGCGGGCGGCGGAGTAACGCCGTTTGCGGTTGTCCCTTTCGCTTCCGGCGCTTTTTTTGCCACGACCGGGCTCATCTTTTCCCGCGACTTTCTCGGTCCGATGTGGCTGGCGATTATCGGGTTGGTTGTTGGAGTCGTTGTGGGGATGTTAATCAGGATGTTTCTTGCAAGGCGTTTACGATATTGAAATGAAGATCACAGTGGCATACGTAGCGGCGTATTGCCCTTTTTTTATTGGCGTACCGGGGAACTTATTCATGAGATGCGCCCCAATTGTCATTTTACGCTATTCCGAGCAGGATTGAAGGTACTTTGAATCTTTACTTGCCGTTGCAGCAACAGATTGGTTCAAGCTCGAACCGAATCCGGCCCCTGGCCCCCCGGACAGACGCTGCTGAATGGTGGAATAAAGCCCGTGTGCGCTAAACGGAGACTTTATGGACGCTGATTTTCAGCAGAAATGGAAAAATTCTCCGTTAGCGCCTTGATGGACGCTCACTGCGAATTTTCGTCGCTATTCATGGAACATCAGGTCCTTGCACGTTCGATGCGTCAAATCGGTGCCTAATAGCGCCCAGCGTGACGCTGCATAGAGAACCTGTTCCTAAACAACAAATAACCGCCTGCACAGGCGGTCAAAGGCTGTTGCTATACGGTGTAGCGGTTGCGGTATTCGCTTGGCGTCACGCCGGTCGATTTCTGGAACCAGTCGTTAAAATAGCGCGGATTCGGGTAGCAGACGAGCTCGCCGATCTGATACACCTTCAGCGCGGTCGTCGTGAGCAGCTCCTTGGCCTTTTCCAGCCGCAGGCCGGACAGGCATTCGCTGAACGATTGCCCGGTCTCCTGCTTGAACAGCCGGCTCAAATAGTTCGGGGTCACGAACACCTCCTCGGCCACTTGGGCGAGCTGCAAATCTTCCGTGTAGCGCTGGTTCACAATGCTCAGCGCTTTTTTGATAATATACGATACCGGCTCGGTCTCCGCGTCTGCGCTTCGGCTCCGGGAAGAGTCCGGCGGCGCCGTAGATTCCCGCAGCCACAGGCTTTTCGCCCGCAGCAGCGCTTGCTCGATGTCTTCCGCTTCGGCCGGCTTCAGCAGGAAGTCGACGGCCCCGAAGCGAAGCGCCTGCTGCGCATAGGCGAACTCGTCGTAGCCGCTGAGAAAAACGATTTTCACGCGGTCCAGCTCCGGCTTGCGCGCGGCATGCTCTTTCAGCGAGGCGATGAGCTCGAGCCCGGTCATATTGGGCATCCGGATGTCCGTCAAAATCAAATGGACTTCCGCGTTCAGCGTATAAGCCAGAGCTTGCGCCCCGTCGCCGAACGCCCCGCACAGCTCGATGCCCATCTCCTTCCAGTCGAGATGCTCGGCGAGCCCTTCGCGGATCCAGTCTTCATCGTCGATCAGGATCGCTTTGCAAACCATAACTCCTTCCCTACCTTTCCGGCTGCCGGGTTGCCGTATAGTGAATGGCAGCGCCGCGCAGCTGCTTCCCCGCTTCCCGCAGCGCCAGATCCGGCGGGGTATGGAGCGTCAATATTTGCGTCAGCGCATCGTTTTGGATGTCGATCATAAGCGGGTAAAAAGGGACGGCCGGCTCGTTTCTGGCGATCTTCATGCTTTCCAGCGTCAAGGCGAACTCGGGCCTTATATTTTGCAGCAGCGGATCCGACAAGATCGATTTGCGGGCTGGCGTCCCTCCGGCTCTCGCATAAATAAAGCCGCCGCGTTTGCCGGTAATATATGAGATGAATCTCCACGCTTCCTTCGGATGCGGCGATTTGGCATTGATCGACAGGGCCCACCCGTGCTGGAACGAAGCGCGCCGGATCGTGCCGTCGGGTCCCCTTACACCTGGAATCATGGCCACTTTGATGACGTCTTTGTAGCGGCTGTCCGAATTGCGGATCGAATCGTAAGCCGCGTTCCAGTTCGGAGCGGCCATGGCGATATCGCCGTTCATGAGAGCGTCCCGGACATCGGAAAATCCCCACGAGAGCACATCGGGAGGCACCACCTTGTCCCGCACCAGCCCTTCCAAATAGCGGCCGGCGTCCAAAGAGCGGGAAGAATCGAGAAACACCTCGTTGTCGCCGTTCAGCAAGTCGCCGCCAAAGCTCCACAGCAGCGTGTCGAATATTTTGGGCAGCTCCTCCGGAGCGAGCCCCGTAAAGCCGAGTCCCCATTTGGTCGGCGAATCGGCGCGATGCGCCTTTGTGAACCGCTCTGCGAGCTGCTTGACTTCGTCCCACGTCTGCGGCGGGACCGGAATCAAGTCGCTGCGGTAATAGAGAAAATGCGTGCTGATATCGGTCGGCAGCGCATACACGTTGCGGTTGTAAGAGTACGTCGCCGCAAAATCGGCCTGATCGAAAATTTTCTCGTCCGTGTATTGGGGGTCCCGCATAAACGGATCGAGCGGCAGCAGCACTTTGCCTAGCCCGAATTGCGCGACATAGGTGCTGGGGACGAACACCAGGTCGAAATCGTCCGAACCGGCGAACAATTGGGTAGCCACCGTCGTAAAATATTCGTCCCGGCCGAGTTCGATCATCTCCACGCGAATGCCGGTCTCCTGTTCGAAGGGAGGGATCGCCTGCCGCATCGCCTCGGATTCGTAGCCGGTGCGGATGAGCAGCTTGATCGTTTTCGGCGATTCCGCTTGCGCCGACGTCGGCTTGTCGCCTGCCGAGAAGCCGAGAATATAGATGCAGCCGATTCCCCACACCAAGAGCAGCGCCACGGCGGAGTAGCTGCTCCAGCGAATTTTCGGCATGTTCAAGCTTCCTCCCCTCCGGCCGGAATGTCAAAAGCAACCGTCGTGCCGGCCCCTTCCTTCGACTCGATGCGCAAGGCGCTCATGGCGCCGAAAGCGAGCAGCAGCCTTTGCTGTACGTTGCGCAGCCCGATGTGCTCGACTTTTTCCGTATCCCGCAAGCTGTGCAGCAGCTCCCGCAGCGCCTGCCCGCTCATCCCTTTGCCGTTGTCGCGCACTTCTATGCTCACTTTATGGCCGAGGCGGACGGCGGCGATGGAGATTTCCCCAAGCTTATCGGCGGGGGGCGATTGCGTAATGCCGTGCTCGAAAGCGTTTTCCACTAGCGGCTGCAGCAGCAGCGGCACCATCGGCGTTCGTCTCGCCCGCTCATCCAGCACGACCCGATAGGTCGCCTTGTCCCGGTAACGGACGGATTGCAGCTCCAAATAGCTTTGCACATGCTCGAATTCCTGCTCCAGCGGAATCCGCTCTTTCCCCGCATGCAGGCTGAGCCGGAAAAATTTTCCGAGCGACGTAACCAGCTTGCTGATTTGCTCGGCTTTATACTTTTTGGACATCCAATAGATCGTATCCAGAATGTTGTACAGGAAGTGGGGATGGATTTGCATTTGCAAAGCCCGCATCGAAGCCTGCTGCTTCTCTCGCTGTTCTTTCTCGACTTCCGCCAGCAGCTCTTGAATGCGCTCCATCATATTGTTGAAATTGCGCTGCAAAATCGAGATTTCCCGGTAGCTCTCGTTCGTGTGCCGGACGTCCAAATTGCCGTAGGACGCTTTCAGCATAAGCTGGGACAAATGAACGACGGGCCTCGATATGTTGGTGGCGAGCGACAAGGACACGAAAATGGAGACGGCGGCGCCAAGCCCCGCGATCAGGAGCAAATTCCGCAGCAAGAGCCGGTTCGGCTCGAGAAGTTCTTGCAGCGGCACGACCGCCGCCATGATCCACCCGCTTTTGGGGGAAGCGACGTGCGCGACGATCCACTTCCCGTCGATCACTTCCGTCCCGGCTCCGCTCGCGGAAAGCCGCCCCAGCGCTTGCCGGATGCGCTCGTTGCTCAAATAAGGCGACTGCTGGCCGAAGAGCAGCTCGTGCTCCTGGTCGAGAAGCAGCAGCGATCCGGTTTTGCCGATCTGCACATTTTGCAGCACGTCCTCGAGAAACAAGTTGTTCAGCTGAATGATCAAATAGCCTTGCAGTTCTACGCGGCTACTGTCCACGATCTTTCGCGCCGCCAGAACGGAAGGGTGAATCCCGGTCGTGTACGCTTCGCGGTGCGGCAAGATCGCGTACGTTTCGCTGAACCAGTGGATGGACAGCGGGTCCTGCTCCAGATGGTCCGTAATGTACCGGTAATTGGCGGGAATGACTTGGTCGAACGTCTGGAACGCGTTCTCCGTGGACAGCAAAATGCGCTCCGGCGTCACGAAATAGACGGAGCTCACTTCGTTGATCCGGCCCCGGAAATATTGATGAAACATCTCCTGTTTGAATTGGGCGGCCGCTTTGACGATCTCGTAGGACGAATCGCCGGGCTTCACCAGAAAATCGAGCGGCTCCCGGTACAAAATCGGCCACGTCAGACGGTCCATCTCGGACAAGTTGGCATCCAGGGAACGATTGGTCTGCTGCACCGTCTGCAGCAAAAACCGGCTGACCTGATCCTGGAATATCGCATTTTCTTTATGGTACGTCACCAAGGTAATGACGATGATGGGAAAAATCATGAGCAGCAGGAAGCTGCTGATCAATATCGTTCGGATGGAGAATTGCCCAGATGTACGCGCTTTCATTATTCCCGCTCCGGTTTTTATTTCCATCTTACCATAAAGCCGACAGCTGTCTATCCCGCGAATGGCGCAAACCAAAATGACTGCCGGGGCAGCATCCAAGCTGCCTGGCAGTCATTTTGCGGGCCGGGGTTCAGTCACTCAACTGCTTCAGCGCATAGAGCGCGCTGCCGATCACGCCGGCGTGCTCGTTGTGCATCGCTGGCTTGACGGCGAGCTTGCCCATGTACATCGGATGCACGCGGCGGGCGAGTTCCTCCTGCAACGGGCGGAACAGCCGCGGCCCCGCCAAAGCGCCGCCTCCCCCGATCAGCACAACATCGGGGCTGACGAGCGGGATGGCGAACGACAAGCCGATAGCGAGCACTTTGCCGGTTCGGTTCATGACGTCGATAGCCAAACTGTCGTTCATATCGTAAGCGAGGGATACGTCCGCAGCCGTCAGCTGCGACAAATCCGGATGCCAGCCCGACATGACGCTGTCCCGCCCCGATTCGATCCCTCTCCGCGCTTGCCCGGCAATGCCTGTAGCCGATACGATCGTTTCCAGACAACCCGTCATGCCGCACTTGCAAGGAAAGTCGTTGCCTTCGATAGGGACGTGGCCCAATTCGCCGGCCAAATAATCCCCCCCGTAAAAAATGTCGCCGTTATGAATAACCGCGGCGGACAAGCCGGTTCCGATCGTCACGCCGAGCACGCACGGATGCCCTTGGCCCGCTCCTTTCAGCGCCTCCCCGTACATGTACATTTTGACGTCGTTATTGATAAATACCGGCTTATTCGTCATCGCCGAAAGCAGCCCGGCCATAGGGACGTTCTCCCACTTCAGATTCGACGAAAACTTGTTGACGCCCCGCACCGGATCGATGAACCCCGGAGTCCCGACGCCGATGGCGCGGACGGACTTCATGTCTCGGCCCGCCTGCCGGACGAGGAGCCCGGTCATGTCAGCCATTTTCCGCAGCACATCATCGCTGCCGCGCTCCGCTTCCGTCGGCAGCTTCACCATGTGCAGCAAATTGCCTTCCAGATCGGACAGACCGCAAACGATGTTGGTGCCGCCCAAGTCAATGCCGATTAATGTGTCCACGCTGCCGCCCCCATCATGTCGTTTGGCCCAACCCGTGCCTTGCCAAGCACTGTTTGATCGCCTTCACTCGCGCAACATCGATGTCTTCCCCGCTGCTCTCGCGAATTCTCGCGCCTTTGCCGAAATGGATCTCGGCGGCGCCGGCCGCCGGCAAAAACTCCGGCAGCGCAGCAAGCGTCAGTCCGCTTCCCGCCATGACCGAGAGCCGCTCCCCGCGGCTTCTTTCCGCAAGCCGCCGTATGTCCGCAGCGGCGTCCAGAGCGCTTGCCTTGCCGCCGGACGTGAGCACCCGCTCGATTTGCGGATAAGCGAGCAGCGTTTCGTACGCTTCCAGCAAACCGTCCGCTTCGTCGATCGCCCGGTGGAACGTGACACCGAGCCCTTCCGCCGCTTCCAGCAGCGCTTCGAGCGTGCGGACGTCCACTTTTCGCTCCGGCGTCAGCGCGCCGAGCACGACACCCCGGGCCGGCGTGCGCTTGATCGCCTCGATGTCTTTGATCATAGCCCGCAAGTCGGACTCCCCGTACACGAAAGACCGGCTGTGCGGCCGTACCATCGCATAGACGGGGATGCGTACGGCACGCGCCGTTTCTTCAACGATACCGATGCTCGGCGTCAGCCCGCCTTCCGATACGGCCGTTATCAGCTCCAGCCGGTCCGCCCCGCCACGCTCCGCCGCTATGGCGTCGTCCGCATTCGTTACGATCACTTCAAGCAACATGGCCTTCCCTCCGATCTAGCCTTTAACCGCTCCTTGGGTAAGCCCGGAAACGATATATTTTTGCACGGCGGCGAACATGATCATGACCGGGATCAGCGACATGATGCCTCCCGCGCTCATTTGGCCCCAGTTGATGTCGAATTTTTGCACGAAATTGTTCAGTCCGATCGGGATCGTTTTGGCCGCTTCCCCGTTGATGAACATAATCCCGAAGAACAGCTCGTTCCACGCCCCCGTAAAGGCGAAGACGAACGTGGCGACGATGGCCGGCAGCATGAGCGGCAATACGATGAGCAGCATCGTCTGCCATTTGTTGCAGCCGTCGATGAAGGCGGCCTCCTCCAGCGCCACCGGAATGCGTTGGAAAAAGCTGGACATCGTGATCAGGCAGAACGGAATGTTCATGACGGTATACGTCACGATCAGCGACGACAAATGATCCAGCATGTTCATTTTGGAAAACAGGATGAACAGAGGGACCAGAATAATGATCGTCGGAATCATCTGGGTGCCGAGAAATACGAGCAGCACCGCCTTTTTCCCTCTGAACCGGTAGCGCGACATGCTGTACCCGCCCATAACGGATATGACGAGCACGATCAGCGAGCTTACGACCGTAACGAGCACACTGTTGGCAAAATAAAGCGGAAACTGCGTATTGTGCAGCGTATCGACGTAATTGGCCCACGTAAATTGCTTCGGCCACAGCGTCAGCTCGCTGCTGTAAATTTCTTGCCGCGTTTTGATCGACGTTACGAACATCCAGTAGAACGGGACGACGGTGAACAACAGGAAGAGCAGCAGCGCCGCAGCCCGGAACACTTCGGGGAGCCGGTCCAGCAATCGTTTAGTCATCATATATCACCAGCATCTTCATATTTCGTAACGTACAAAAAGATCACCGTGTACACCGTCAGCAGCACCAGCATCAGCAAGCCGAGCGCCGATGCGACGCCGAAATCGCTCGTATTGAAAATCTGGCTCAAAATGTAGGACGGCAAGTTGTCGGAGCTGTTCGCCGGCCCGCCGTTCGTCATGATGTAAATGAGGTCCGCGGAGTTGAACACCCAGATGACCCGCAGCAGCACCGTTACGATCAGCGTCGGCTTAATGTACGGAATCGTGATTTTGAACAGCTTCGTCCAACTGCCCGCTCCGTCGATCTCGGCCGATTCATAAATGTCGTGCGGGATCGATTGCAAGGCGGCCAAGATCATGATGCCGAAAAAAGGAACGCCGTACCATACCATGGCAACAATGACGGGAAAGATGGACACGTGCGGAAGGGCCAGAAACGGAACGCCTTTGGCGACGATGCCCGCCTTCACAAGCCAGTAGTTGATCAGGCCGTTCTGCGCGTTGAACATCCATTTAAACATCATGCCGATCAAAAATCCCGAGACGGCCCACGGCAAAAAGACGACGGACTGATACAGGTTTTTGCCCCGGAACGTCTTGTTCAGCGCCAGCGCCAGGACGAAGCCCAGCAGAAATTGGAGACCGACCGTCAAGGCGACCCACAGCACCGAATTGCGCAAAATGAGCGGCAGATTGGGGTCGGCGACAATCTTTTTGAAATTGTCCAGTCCCGCAAAATAAATGTTTTGCGGCTCGAACAGCACGTAATGGTAAAACGCGAGCGTGATGCCTTTGAGCAGCGGATAGGCGAAGAAGGCGGCCAGAATCAATACGGCGGGCGCCAGCAGCAAGTACGGCTCCAGCGCGGCGGAGCGCCTTTTGCCTCCGGCATTCGTTTTTGCATGGGAAGTCGTGGGCATACCAGGTTCACCGCCAGTAATAAAATGTCAATCATATTGCATAACCGGGGGAAGCCCCCCGGTTATGCGAACACGTTTATTGCGGGTTTTCTTTCATATATTTCTGCTGCGCTTGCGTAAGGAAATCGGCCAAATGCTTCACGGTATCGTCCAGGCTTTGCGCGCCGGTCAAATATTTTTGCGTTTCCTGTACGGCGTAAGTTCCCGAGAAATTCGGCAGCTCCGTCAAATAGCTCGGCGGCGTCGAGTAGACGATGTTGGCGTCGGCGAGCGACGCGGCGTAGCCTGCGATCGGGCCTTGCTTGAAGAACGGGTCGTCCATGTTTTTCTTGTAGATCGGAATGGCCGAAAACTTTTTGCAGTATTCCAGATTGATTTCCGGCGAGCTCAAAAACTCGATCAGCTTCCACGCTTCCGCTTTGTTCTGCGATTTCGCGGACATCGCATAGCCGGCCGTGTAGCCCCACGTCATGTAGCGCTTGCCGTCGCTCGCTTTCGGCATCGGCAGAACGGTCCACGTGCCCGGCTTCATATTTTTGTCGGCGGTGACGATGACTTCCGGAGTTTGGTTCAAAATCCCCGCTTGGCCGTTCATGAACCCTTGCACCATCTCGTTGAAGCCCCAGTTGATCGATTCCTTCGGCGCGTAGCCGTCCAGGTATACGCTGTAAAACTTCTTGAACGCTGCCGCGGCCTCAGGACGGTACAAAATCGATTTGCCGTCCTTCTCAAACCAGCTGTCGGTATGAACGGCGTTCACGACATATTCCATCGCCCGCAAAATGCCGTTCGCGCCGCCGCGGAACGAGATGCCGTATCTGCCTTTGGCGGGATCCGTCAATTTTTTGGCGAGATCGAAGTAGTCGTCCCACGTCTCGATCTTCGGCTCCAGATTCAGCTCCTTGAACCAGTCCGTACGGACAAACAAGCCTTGCAGGCCGAACCCGTCCGGTATCGCGTATACGTTGCCCTTGTACTTGTTGCGGCTCAGCTTGCTTGCTTCGGTCAAATTGCCCGTCTGGCTCCACTTGTCGTAGTAAGGCTGCAGGTTTTCGATATAGCCGGCGGCCGCTAAACCGGTCATGGACGTATCGTCAATGCTGACAACGTCAGGAAGCGTGCCGGACGCCCCCATCGCCAGCCATTTTTTGCTGGCCTGATCCCACGGTACGGACTGGTATTCCACTTCGATGTTCGGATTTTGGTCGTGGAAGCGCTTTAACAAATCTTGCATGAGAGCGGTTCTTTCCGGGCTCGGCAGCGGATCCAGGTAAGTGAGCTTAACCGGCTTGGCCGGCGTCCCGCCGTTTCCTCCTTGCGTTGTCTGGCTGCCGCTTGAGCCGTTTTGGCTCTGGCCGCTCTGGCCTGCGGGAGAACATCCCGCCAGCGCCATCATCAAGGCCAATGCGGCGCAGACCAGCACGATAAACATTTTTCTTTGCATGTCGTACCCCTCCTATGATTTATAAATGGAATGCCGACGGCCGTCCGGTGTGGATACGGCTGCGGCAGAAAACCCGGGAAGCAAGCTCGTTATCGATTTTCCATGCGGAACACGGCTTTATTCATGCCGACGACTTTGCCGTTGTCGTTGACGATGTCTTGCGGCGCCAACGCGTACATCCGGTCTATCGTCTCCCGACCCGGGTAACCGATCTGCTCCAAAATCGATGCCGCAATGAGCGGCCATTCGTCTTCGGACCCGTCCAGCACCTTGAACGCAAAGCCGAGCTTCTCGCGCTTCAGGCCGAAGCAATAAATGCCTTTGGCCCCGCCTTTTGCGACGATGTTGGGATCCATCAGGAGCGCCGAGCAAATGCGGTCGGTGCCGGCAATCATTTCGTAGTGATCGTTCATCAGGCGGACGATCGTCTCAACGGCGCTGCGCACCGCCACATCGTCAATCAATTCGGGGCAAGCAAGCTTCAAATATACTTTCGCCAAATTGCGGAGCGGAATCGCGAACACGGGAAAACCGCAGCCGTCCGTTCCGAGCGTAATGCGTTCGCGCGGATATTCGGACAAATAGGCAAGGGTTGAGAGTATTTCCTGCTGCGCCGGATGGGAAATATCGTAATAGTCTTCGAGCGGATAGCCCATCGCCTTGCACAAAGCCAGCGTACCGAGGTGCTTGCCGGAGCAGTTGTGATAGATCGAGCGCTGCGGACCGCCGCTGCGGATCACGTCTTCTTTCGCTTGAATGCCAAGCGGGTAGGTAGGTTTGCATACAAGGTGGCTTTCGGACAAGCCTAGCTTCGCCAGCAGCCCTTCGAGCGCTTCGACATGAAACGGCTCGGCCCGGTGCGAGCCCATCATAATGGCCATTTCCTTCTCCGTCAGCCCGTATTTGGCCGGCACTCCGTGCTTGAACACGGGAATCGCCTGCACCGGCTTGCCGGACGAGCGCAAAAACGCTACATAATCCGCATCGCCGACTGCATACCTCACTTCTCCGTCTGCGCCGACCCCGCAAATGTGCCCGCTATGCACGCATTCCAGCGCGCCGTTGCGGCTTTCTTCCACCAATACTTGCTCTTGCATCTTCGCTTCTCTCCCTTCAGCTCGTTTGCAATTCATAATCGAGACGCAAATTCAGCGCCAGCGAGGCGGCACCGATCATAACCGATTTCCCTGCGAATTTGGACAGAACGAGCTTGAACGTGCCGCGAAAAGGCTCCCAAATAAAATCGTCCAATTTGGCGCGGACGGCTTCCAATATGTGCGGATGCTGCTCGATAAAGTTGCCGCTGAGAACGATCGTATCGGGGTTATACATGCAGACAACGTTGCTGACGGTAACGGCGATGTACGTGCAGGCCCTGTCGATAATGCTGATCGCCCACGGTTCGCCGGCGCGCCATTCGTGAAAAATTTCGCTGAGTCTGGAAACCTTTTTGAAGTTATTCGCTTCCTGAATCAGAGCGTATTCGGCGATGTACGTTTGCAGGCAGCCCCGCTTGCCGCATTCGCAAAGCATGCCGTTCGGATCGAAGTTGAAGTGGCCGATTTCCCCGGCAATATTCGTTTCGCCGCGGTAAATTTCCCCGTCGATGACCAGGGTGGAGCCGACTCCGCTGCCGATGCCGATCAGCACCGTTTTGCGCGATTCGTTCACGTGGCCGTAGATGCTTTCGCCCAAAGCTTTTACGTTCAAATCGTTATCGATCGTAGTCGGAATGCCCACTCTTTCTTCCACCAGCTTGAGGAAAGCGACGTTCTTCCATCCCAATTGCGATGAAAATACGACGGTTCCCGAATCTACATCGATAATGCCCGGAATGCCGATGCCGACGCCGATAATTTTGTCTCGGTTAATGCCGTTGTCGCGAACCAGCTCCAACAGCTTGGCGGCGATAGTATCTGCGACCGCTTGCGGAGCTTTGTCGTGATTCGCGCCACTGACGGTATGTTCCGCCGCAATGCGGCCGTCGAAATCGACGACGCCGATCTTGATTTCCGTCTTGTCCAGCTCGATGCCCACCGTCAGCACGGAGCTGGCGTCGATGTCGAGCAGCGTCGCCTTGCGGCCGACGCCGGAAGAGAACTGCTCGGTTTCCTTGACGATGCCGGCTTGGCATAAATCCGCGACGATGCGGCTGACCGACGTAGGGCTCATGCCGGTAATTTTGGCGATGTCCGCTCGCGAGATGGGGCGTCTGTTTCGAATGACATCAAGCACCATGCTTTTGTTTTTGTGCTTGATATATTCTTGGTCGTGCTTGTTGATCTGTTCCAAGGGCATCTCCTTCTAACACATTAGTTTCATGGTGTTATTAATTCGGTTGGGTATCACCTGCTTCTGTCTCGATTTTTTACGAGAATATGAGTTTCATCACGTTTATTTCTCCACTGGTGTTATTAATTGAAAGTATAAGCGCCCTGCGAATAGCTGTCAATAAGAATTCGCAACTTCGCTTTCAAGTTTCCTATTGTATTAATTGGCAATAACCGCTATGATGCTTCGTATCGAAGTCGCTGTTGCCGTACGTTCAGCACAATTTTCGTAAAAGGTCGTGACCCGTATGTTGCTTCCGCCAAAGGATTCCGTTCTCAGGCAGGCGTCTTTCACAAACTTTTGGATCTCGCGAATCTTATCGTCCACCTCGTTCCAGATGCTCTCCGTCGCCATCGGCTGGCAAATGTATGCGCTTACCCACGATGCTTTCAGTCTCGGTTTCGTGGGACTCGCCCAGTTTATCCCGATGGTGCTGCTGACGTTCGTCGTCGGCCATGCCGCAGACCGCTTCGACCGCCGGAAGATCGTATGTTTATGCCAGCTCATCGAAGGCGGGATCGCCGCTCTGCTGCTCGTCGGCAATATGGCCGGCTGGCTCGGTCGCGAGCAAATTTTGCTGGCTGCGGCGATTCTCGGCGCCTGCCGCGCTTTCGAAGGACCTTCGTCCTCTGCGCTATTGCCGCAATTGGTGCCGAAGCATATTTTGCAGCAAGCGATCGCATGGAGCACCTCGGCCGGGCAAACGGCGCAAATCCTCGGCCCGTCTCTTGGCGGTTTGCTTTATTCGCTCGGAGCGTCTTGCGTTTACGGCGCTGCGACGATCGCGCTGCTCACAGCGGGAATTCTTACTTGCTTCATCCGCGTGGAGCGCAGCGAAAGAAAGACGGAGCCCGTATCGCTGCGCTCCGTCTTCTTGGGTCTGGAATTCGTTTATCGCCATCCTGCGATTTTGGGAACGATATCGCTCGATTTGTTTGCCGTTCTGCTTGGCGGCGCTACGGCGCTGCTGCCGATTTTTGCGCAGGATATTTTGCATACGGGCCCTTGGGGCTTGGGGCTGATGCGAACCGCCCCGGCGGTCGGCGCCTTGCTGATGTCGCTCATTCTCGCTTATTACCCGCTGCAAAGAGCCGTCGGACTGAAGCTGTTCGCGGCCCTCGCCGTGTTCGGCCTGGCCACCATGCTCTTCGCCATCTCGACAAACCTGGTCGTATCGCTGGTCGCCTTGCTTCTCACCGGAGCGTCGGACGTAGTCAGCGTCGTGATCAGGTCTTCGCTCGTGCAGCTGCAAACTCCGGATGAGATGCGGGGCCGGGTGAATGCGGTGAACTCGCTGTTTATCGGAACCTCCAATCAGCTCGGCGAGTTCGAATCGGGCGTGCTCGCCGGATTTATCGGCCCCGTCCCCGCCGCCTTCCTCGGCGGGCTCGGCACGATAGCGGTCGCCGGCCTGTGGATGTATTTGTTCCCTTCGCTCAGGCGGCTGCGTTCGCTGTCGGAAAGCTAGAAATGTTCGAGCCAGCCCGGCTAACTGCAACAGCCGGGCTTCCGATTTGATCTTGAGAAAAATCCGGCCTCTCCCGTGCCCTTGCTCGCTCATCTGATGAGCCTGCCGTACCAATAGTCGCTATGCTTCCATAGTGCACGGTGCAGGAGTCAAGCAATCGAATCCGGACAAAAAAAAGCACAGGCCGGACGGCCTGTGCAAGATAACTTTCGCTATCGTGCGCTTATCTCAATGCCTGTGCATTTCGAAGCAAGTAGCGTGCGGCGTCGCTATTCACATGTTTGCCGCTTTGTGCTTGAACTTCATGCACGAAGCTGTTCAGATCGCCATCAACCAGTTTTTGGGTCAGGCTGCTCGCGATTCCCATGTTATCGATCCACCCGCTTTTCGCAAACCTGGCGACCAGCGCTTTGAGCGAGTCGATACTCGCGCCGTCTGAAAGTTCACGCTGACGCTCCCCGCATTTCCCGCCAGATCGCATGCTGTTATTTTCAATGAATGAGTACCCAGCGGCAACCTATAAAGCGGAATCGTTGCCCCTTGTTCAACGGGCTGCCCGTCGATCGACACGGTCGTCTTCGTATTATCGACGCCGGACAAGCCATCGGTCACCGCAAATTGCGGCAGCAAATCCTGAGCGTCGCTATAGCTTCCGTCTGCCGGAGACGCAACCGCTATAAGCGGCGCTTCCGTATCCAGATTGAATTGATACGTCTTCGCGAGCTCTGTGTTGCCCGCAATATCCGTCGACCGGTAGCTGACCGTATACTTGCCGCCGCGGCTGAATGTAACCGGTCCAGTATATGTCTGCAAAGTGCCGCCTCCATCCAGACTGTATACCGAAGCTGCCACCCCCGATAAATTATCCGTAGCAGCCAAAGTTACTGTCACCGGATGGACGTACCAGCCGTTCAGGCCGTCCGGCTGCGCCGGGGATATCGCAGCGGTCGTAACGGGCGCAGCCGTATCCAGCTTTTCGAACAGCAGCACAGGACGGTAAGCCGCCTCCGCATGCTCCTTGGAGCCGTAGATGACCCAGCCCGTCGAGCCGTAGTTGGTCGTCTGGGCGAGCTGAACGGCGATCGTCTTGTCGCCGGACAAGGCCGCGTTCACTTGTGCGGTTACGTCCAACGTTACGGGGGTTCCGGCGGCGGGGACGGTCCAGCTTCCGATCAGGCCGCCGGCGGCCGGCTTGTTGTTCCAGGTAATGCCGCTTTCCGTCCACGCATGATTGTTTACTTCATAAGCGACGCCCGTCGTATTGGCTACACCGAAACTTGTCGGAATCAGGCGGATTTTCGCGCTTTTGACTTGCCACGGCACCGCGGATAAATCGAATTTCAAATACGAATACCGGTAATAGCCGGAGTTCGGATCGTTCTTCACAACCAATTGATCGGATGTGCCGAAGTTGCTGTTTGCGTAGGAACCGTTGCGCACGTAGGCATCGTCGGAAGGCGCGATCGCGAAGGGGAGCGTGACCGGCAATTCGTTGGAAGCCGCGCTTTCGCCGGCGCCGTTAAAGGCTTTTACGGCAAAATAGTACGTGGCTCCGTCGGTTAGCCCTGTGACCGTATACCGGTTGTCGCCGCTGACCTCCGTTACATCCACGGTATTCGTATAGGTGCCGGGCGCTGTCCCGTAATACATCCGGTAACCGGCGGCTCCGGCGCTTGCGGTCCATTTCAGCGTTGCGGAGCCGGGTCCTTGTACGGCTTCCGTCAATTGAGGCGCTGCCGGCGTTGTCGGCGAAACCGTGCTCAGCTTGGCCCGAAACGTTTTCCCTATTGCCCCTGCCGTTTTTATCGACAATTTCGTCGTAGGCGAAAACTGCTTGACCGTAACGCCCGGGTCCAGCTGCAGCGCGCCCGTTGTCGCGCGGTGAAGCTCGATTTCGATCGTGCCTCCGTTCGCCTGAGTCGGATCGGCAACCCCGATTTGCAGCTCATTTCCGCTCTCGGCAACGGTGACGGACGCTTTCTTGTTGCTGGTCAGGTAGTCGGCTCCGTTCACTTGTACCGTTTCAAGCGAATCTGTCCAAAAGTTCGCTCCGACCACATTCGCCGCGGTATCCATTACCGCCTGCGAGCTGCCCGTGTTATTCAGAACTGTAAACCGGGATTCGCCGCATAAGCGGCAGCCTCGGCCGTCGTCGCCCCCGGATAGACGGCGTACGCATAGGAAGCTTGAGCGGGATCGACGCCGTGATTCAGCGCCAGACTCGCGTATTGCGCGGACAATACCGCAGCGCTGCCGTCGGTGTTTATATCTTTCCAGGAGCCGGAACGCGTTTCCCGCAAACCGTTCACCGTGGCGCCTCCCGGGAACACGTACGCGATATCGGAGCCGGGTACGCTGCCGGACAAATGCGCCCACTGTACGTTCGTCATCGTTTCCGCCCATCCGCTCGCCGAAGGCTTCGCCGTACCATTTACCGTCAGTGTATTAGAGCCGCTCTCGTTCAGCTTGCGGTTTTCGACGATCGTCTCCACGGGGCGTCCTCCGGTGCTCGTAATATCGGCGCCGAGCGCTACGTACTTGTCGCCGAAAAGAAACCATGACTTTTTGCCGGAGAGCGGCGTTCCCGTATTGTTCGACATCGAAAACTGCATGCCGACCGTCCCGTACGGGCCGTCGATCGACGAGCCTCCCGCCCAATTCGACGTGTTGAATTTGAAAGAGCTTAAAGTGCCTGTAGATCCGTCCGTCGTCGTTCCCGGCAATCTCGCCGGATTCACCGTCGGCCAGTACGCACCCGAAAACTGCGTCTGATCCGCGTTGTACAAGTAGGCTGCCCCTGCACCTTGCCACCACGCTTATAATTTTCGCCGTTGCCGTATTCGAACGCGGAAATTCGCGTCGAAAACAGCCCAAGCGCCAGGCCGAAGCTAGGCCGCAAGTGCACGGCGCGGTCCATTCCCGCGAATACATGCGTATAGATCATATCGCCTGCAGGCGCAACGGACGCATCTCCTATCAGGGCTTTTATTTTGCCGATATTGAAGATGGAAAGGCCGTCCGTATAGCTCGCGAACGTCGTGTCCGACTTGATCTGGCCCTTGGCGATTTGCCGTACGGTCGCGGCATCCCGCGCGTTCAACCCGTCCGCCAGCATGACGAGCGAAGCCACGATGCTCCGCCCCATCTGATGATCCTGCGAGCCTTCACGCGATACCGCGCGTCCCCGCACCGTGTCCATCATGGCGCCTTTATACAGAAACGGGCGGTACGCTTCCGTTACCCAACGAATGACGTTGGCTACATTGGGGTCCGTAACGTCCCAGCTGGATCCGCCGAGCAAATAGAGCAGCTTCGCCATATCTCCGATCAAAACGGCGCCGTAGCTGCCCGTATACGCGACATAATCGTGCTGGATGAACGAACCGTCCTCGTAAAAGCCGTCTCCGTCCTGTACGTACAGCAATACCTGGCTGATCGCGTCCCGGCCTTGAGCAATTTTGACGCCCGATTTGTTGAGCACTCCGCGCATGGAGACGATCAGCGCTTTATCGAGCCGATTCCGGTCTCTTTCAGCGAGGGAGAATTCGTGCGATAGGTCGGATCCGGAACGAATTTATCCAACGCCTTCGTGTAATTGGCCTTTTGCGTCACGGACATTTGATCGTACATCAAAACCATCGCATCCGTCAGGTTCATCGGCACGCCGATTTCCCAATCCCACCAGTTGCCCGATTCTCCCTTCGATTCGTTGTATTTATTCGCATACATCCAGTCCAGTCCGTTCAGAATGTCGGCAGCAAGGCTTGCGTTCCCTTTCAGGGACGATCCCGCCGTGGCATACGCCAGCGCCATTTCCTTCAGCCGGACATAGTTTGCGGAAATCGTGCTGGAGACGCTCCAATTCGCCAGATCGCTCCATAAATACGTCCGCCCGGCGCTTTTGTTCATCGAGGACCAGTAATTGTTCGCGTTCGTTTCGACTTGGCTGATTTTCGCCGCTATTTCCGGGTCCGACGTATCGATCGCCGGTCCGCCTGTCAAATAGGCGTTCCACCTGTCCCTCAGCAAATCGTACTCGTCTGCGGCGCTTGCCGCTTGCGCCGGTCCCGCCAAAAGCAGGAACGGGTACAGCACGAGACAGGCAAGGAGCGCGACTACAGCGGATTTTTTCCAACGTAAGCTCATCAACAAACTCCTCCAACGATCAAATTAGACTTGCGATTGCGGGCACCTGCATCTTTCCGTCTGAAAATGCTGGAATCGTCTAATTACCGGATTGGTCGTGAGGAACCGCAACGGTTGCCGAAGCTGAAATTTTATTGCCTGCATAATCAATAGCCGTATAGGTAATGGTGTATGTGCGCCCGCTACCTTTGCCGGATCTTTCGGCACGAAGCATAAAAACAGTATCGAAAGTGCCTATTTCTGCGCCCTGAATGTCGTTCGGCGTATTGCCTTCGCCCGATCCGCTGTCCGGCTCATTGCTTGTTATGGATTCGAGATAGACAGATTTGATTCCGGAAAGGCGATCTTCCGAATACACGTTCGCACTTACCGTGACCATTTGATGGTTTGCGGGCCACAAAACAGGTTTATCCATAACAACGCGAATCGTTGGCGCCGTCTTATCCAATTGCACGGCCACGGTATGAGGTGCTTCAACGTTACCTGCCTTGTCAACGCTCCAGTAAGAGAGAGTATGGCTGCCTTCCGCCGTGATGGTAACGGAAGTGCCTTGCTGTTTGGCACCGCCGTCCACGGAGTAGTAGGTGCCGGCTACGCCCGAGCCGCTGTCGCTGGCAGTCAAAGTGACCGTAACGTCGCTGTTCACCCAGTCTTTCGGAGCATCGTCAGTTGTAACTGGTGCGGATTTATCGACTATCGGCACGCTTAACTCCAGAACCGGACGGTTGCTGGCCTGCGTGTTCTCGAACGCTCCGTATATGGCGTAAGCCGCCCCTCCCACCTTTCTTACTGCGCCGCGAATTTTTAAGGAAAGCTGCTTATCGGCGGCCAAAGCTTGTTGAACCTGGCTCGTTACATCGAATTCATGCGCGCCGAGGGTAGGAGGGAAGGTAGCCAGCACGATCCCCGAGGAAGCAGGTTTGTTGTTCCACGTAATCGTGTTCTCGGTCCACGTATTGTCGGTTACCAGCTCTACCACTTGATTGGGCGCCGTTTCGCCAACGTCGACCAAATTCAATTTGACTTTCGCAGCATATACCGCGCTTGTAACTCCCGAAAGATCAAATTTCAGGTAGGACTCGCGGGAATAGCCGGCGTTACCGTCCCATTTGACCTCGATTGTCGGAGAGGAGCCGTAATTCGTATTCGCATACGAGCTATCCCGCACATAAGAATCGTCATAGGAGTCAAGCACAATCGTTCCGGGCGCCGACTGCGGCGCTTCGGCCGGAGGCGTCGGAATAATCGGCGTCGACCCCGCAGCTGGGCCCATATTGGCCAGCGTCACATCGTCGACATATACGCTGGTTTTGTTTCTGACGATAAAACCGGTGCGGCCTGCCGTCGTTTTCAACTCCGGTACATCGCCGTCGAAGAGCAGGATATTGTCGACCTTCAGCTTGTAATGGCTGCCCGTATAAGTCAGCTTCACTTTGTGCGGAACGCCCTGCGTTAACGAAACGCCGGGCTTATTGATAATTCCCGAATGCCCTTGCGGATCCCGGTAAGTCCAACCGGTTGCCGAATCGTATCTTATTTGCGTATAGCTGGCCGGCGACGTGTAGCGGATTACGGCTCCGGCCGAGCTGCCGGATTGAGGCGTGACGGTGAACGAAATGTCGCCATCCGCAATATCCGCCGTGTTCCGATCGAGCGCTATCGTATCGTAACGGTCCGTTTTCATGGAAAGCTGTCCGTCGGCTGCCTGAATCTGCCCGTTGCCGTAGGCCACGACCCAGCCGCCGATCTGTCCGTCGTCGAACGTCTGGTCCGCCGTCTCGGCAGGGGGAGCTACTGCTCCTAGATCTACCGTGAAATCGTCGATAATCAGCTCTTGCACGCCGGCCGGACCGCCTGATTTTTTGATAAAGCGGAAGCTGTAATCATCAGCGCTGCCGGTTGTAAACGTTTTGCTGTAGAAGTATTTCGCATTGTCGAGCGTGTCGTTGAACAAATCAACCATTCCCGTTCCATAACCGCTCGTCAGGGCGAACTTAAAGCTGTCCGGATATTTCATGCGGTACGGGAAGCTGACCGTATACGTCGTATTCGGCTGCAATTTGAGGTTTGTCGGAACGGTTCTTTCCAGTTCGGCATTGCTGGTTTCGTTATCCGTCATTTTTAACGAAAACCTGCCGTTGATCGTATTGTTCGTAAAGCCTTCATGCAATTCCGACAGATGATTGGCTCCGTTCATGTAAATGAACGGTCCGTGGCCCTCTTGATTGCTCTCGAAATCTTCGAAGAAATAATGATTTCCTTGCGGCGCCGGAGCATCAAGCTCGACGATCCGGACATCGTCCAAGTCCGCTTCCGCAGTCGCGGAGCCGGCTACCTGACTTGCTTTCATATAGAATGTCGCGCTTGAATGACCGGCGGGCACGGTGAAATTCACCCAGATCCGCTGCATGTTATTGCTCCCGAGCTTGTTGCTGTTGATGGAAGACCTCATCGTGTTGAAATACTTGTTCGGGACGTTGGACTTGGTCATCGTATTCGTAACTTCCGTGCCCCCGTAATCCTTCACGCCAACCGTAAGCGTGCGCCCGTTCTTCACTTCGGCCCATACGGATGCCTGATACGTCTTGCCCGGAATCAAGCCGGCGATCGTCTGGGCAACGGTTGCGTCGGCACCGTTATTCCCTTTCACCTGAAGGTATGTATCTCCCGCCTCGTTCGTTTGGATAGACACATGGCTTGTGTTCCCGCTCGTCGACGAGACGTTCCAGTTATTCAACAACCGGCTGTCAAATCCGGGGTCTTTGACCAAGCCGCCTTCACCGAAGTTCAGCTCCGTTACCGGCGTGATCGTATCTCCCTTGCCTGACTTATACACGACGTATGGCGTATTCGCTGCCGCATTGATCGTCAGTTGGCCCGAAACGACCGGCAAACTCCCAACCGGCACTTTCCCTGTGTCGGTGAGCTTATACAAATCTACAGCCGTTACGCCTGCCCAGCTTGCGGGAAGCGTCCAAGTCGTGTTGCCGCCAACCGAGTTCCAGTGGTACAATTTCGTCTCCGTTTGCGGATCCCACGGAAGCAAATATTGAGTAAGCTGAGGCGTTACCGTCTTTCCGTGATAGTTGGCTGTTGTAGTTGCAACGATTTTCTTCTTGAACTCTTTCTGGTACGTTGCGATTAACGCTCCGTTCCTCCTTAATTCTACTTTCGGATTGTTGGTGACATAGGTTCCGTCATTCGTCACGGTGCCCGGATCAACGACTTGCCCGGTCAATCCGCCTTGGAACATTACGTTCGTCGCTTGGTTCAGCGTCTGATCGACATCCATCTTCATAATTTCATAATTTTGCATGTACTTGGAAAGCAAATTGTTCGTAAAGAAGATGTTCATCTGGTCCTGGATCGTCAATCCGGTCTCGCCTTGATCTTCGCCTTTATCGTTGCCGTATCCCATTGCGCTAGCATGGCGGGACCCAAGCAGTATAGGGTCGTACATAAATTCATCGGTCACATGGTTTCTTAGGAATCTCTCCACCTTGCTCTCGTTCTGCGTCACATGATTCCAAATACTATACCTGTCGAGGGCGCCGCTGAATTCCGTACCGATCATAAAGCCGTTCCGGTTTAATTCGTGCGCCAGCTTCCATTGGCTGTAACCGTTTCCTGTGTATACGTCGATATAAGTCCATTTCAAATTCGGGACATTGCGGCGCAGTTCCGCGATTCTTGCGGCCAAGCCGGTCGGTCCGTTATCGATCGCATCGTCGTACCGTTTGACGCATTCCAACGGATCCGACCATTCATAGCATATCGTTCCCGACGACTTCTCGTAGCTGTAGTATTGCGATTCGGGGTTCAGCTCCCGGTTGTTGATGTGGATTCCCACATACGTATTGTATTTGGCCGCTTCGGTAGCGAACTTGTTCAGATCGCTGGCGCCGCCGGCTCTTTTATTGATGCCGATGCCATAATCCGGTTCGGCGCTTCCTTCACGCAGCGAGCCCTTCGTCTGGAACAACTGGCCGAAGCCGTCCGTATACAGGTAAAACTTCTTGATCATGTCCAGCGTTCGCAAGAACGGCCACTGTGTCATACTTAAGGTGTTATGGGCAATTTCCGCAGTCACTTTCGGGATGATCTCATGGCCATACGGCAACGTCATGATTTTGCGGTAGGCAATGCCGCCATCCTGCCAATCTACAACTCCATCCCCGTTTGCATCCGGAGTAATGGCCACTTTAACATACGGCAGCTCAACGATTTCCTGGACGTTCCCCGATATTTCTCTGTACGTCCAAGGATAGCTCCAGACGCCCATTTTTTTATAGCCGCTTTTAGCTACGGTCTGGTAATAATAATGCTGCTCGTAGTCGTTGTAGTCCGGATTGTTTTTGCTGCTGTCCGGTACGAACTCGAACGCGTTGCTGTAAATGGATGCCGCAAGCTCGCTAGTGTTCAAAATCACGTACGATTTCCCGACCGGAGCTGCATCCGCCGCTTTGTTCGCCAGCAGATTATACTCTTCCTTCGTGCTGTTCCACGACCTGACGTCGACGCCGGTTTCCTGCGCGCCTATTTGCGTATCGCGGATGGAGATCAAGCTGTGCTTGGGGAATTCAACCGTTTTCACTAAGGTGGAACCGTTTTCCTGAATGTTCGTCACTTTGAAGTTCATCACGTTTTCGACAACCTCGATGACGACGGTCATAACCACATCAATATTTTGAAAAGTGAGCGTATAGGTTGCCTTATCCAGTTCCGTCTGTGCGAATTGCACCGTTGGCGTATAAGAGACACCGTTGATGTTCACCGTTGAAATTGCGTCCTCTTGGCCGTACATCATTTTACCGTTGCTCAGCCATTGGTACTGAATAACCCGGGGGAATTGGTCGTCGATCGTAACCTCCATGACTGACGATCGAACCGTTGTTGAAGCAGCGTAAGCGGTGGGAATAGTACTGTTTCCCGTCAAATCTGAAATACCGAATCCGAGAGTCTGCGTTGCCATGAGAAGTATCGCGAATAAAGCACAAATTTTCGTAAAACGCGATTTCTTGGTTCTCATTGCTTTTCATCTCCTTTTTTTCGGTGTTTACGCAAGTTTGCGGGCTCGAATGCCGGCGCCGGCGTCAGGCTTCCTTCGCTTCCGCCTCCGCATGCGACGGCATTCTTTCCCGCTCTTCTCGCGCTTCGCCGGTTATGGCAAATCAAGCTGCTTCAAATACGCAATATCGCTCAGAAGCACATTCGCGAACGAGGCCTGTATGTGTTTGCCGGCTTGTGCCTGCACTTCATTTTCCAAAGCTTTCAACCCGTTCCTGATGTCGGCGTGCTTTTGCCCGAGATGATTTGCTTTAGCCATAAGGCTGTTCAGTATGCCGCCATCCGAAATCCAGCCTTTATCCGCTCCAGCTTGCATGAGCTGCGGCAGATGGCCGATGTCCATCATCACGTTCAACGTAAAATCGCGTGTCGTTACGTTGCCCGCACGATCCGATGCGGTCGCCCGAATCGTATGGGGGCCGACGCTCAGCTTAAGCGGCTCGAGCGTTATCGGGTATGGGACCGATTTGCCGTCCAATTCGAACGACATGCCCGCAACGCCGCTCAAGCCGTCTTGGACGTCGAACGCGATCGTTGCCGCATCCGTTTGGTAAACGGCCATCGTAACGGTCGGCGTTATCGACGGACCGGTCATATCGATTTTGACCGCCGCCGATTTCGCTGTCTCCTCGTTGCCCTCGTTATCGACGCTATAGTACTTAAGCTCGTGCGCACCCTCGCTGCTGACGGTCACCGCGGTTCCTTCCGAGAACGGGCTGCCGTCCAGGCTGTAGTATGTGTGAGCAACTCCGCTTCCGGCATCCGTTGCCGTCAGATGAACCGTCTGCGCGGTATTTTGCCATTCGCTCTTCGCGTCATCCGCCGTCACCGGCGGGATCGTGTCGCGAATATGCACGGTTACCGTGGCGGCATCCGAATCGGCAAAGCCGTTGCTCGCCATGAACGTGAACGTATCGGTGCCGGTCACACCGGGGTTCGGCGTATAAGTAAAAGCACCGGTGGCAATATTCGCAATGGCCGCCGTCCCTTTCGCGCCGTTCGTTACGATGCTGTACACGAGCGGAGCTCCTTTTGCATCGCTTGCGCTCAGAGTCCCGCTCACTGCTGTGTCTTGCGGAGTGGTCAGCTCCGAGCCGACCGCCACCGGCTTAACTGTCTGGTTTGGATCTCCATATACCTTGAATTCATAGCTGGAAGCACTTCCGCCACTATAGCTGGAGCCCGTTACGGTAACCCTGACATATCTGTACGTTGCGTTAAAAGTATCCTTTGTCAAGCCTTGCGTCGTATTGCCCGTCCTGTCAAGTATCGTCGTATAGGTCACATCGTCATTGCTGCCTTCTATTATGTACTTGTAGTACCTTGGATAGGTCGTGCTGTTGTACCAGTAGCTTTCGAGCTTCGTAATATTCATGCTGCTGCCCAGGTCAACCTTCCACCACTGCGGGTACGTGTTGGTCACTGCCGCCCATCTGGTAGAGGTCGTATTCCCGTCATTGGCGTTGCTCACTTCATTTCCTGTTTGTACCGAGCTTGCTGCAGACGTCTTCCCTTGCGATAGAAGCTGTCCCGTCTGGTTTGGATCTCCATACACATTGAATTCATAACTGGAAGCACTACCGCCACTGTAGCTGGAGCCCGTTACGGTAACCCTGACATACCTGTAAACTGCATTAAAAGTATCTGTTGTCAAGCCTTGCGTCGTATTGTCCGTCCTGTCAAGTATCGTCGTATAGGTCACATCGTCATTGCTGCCTTCAATTTTGTACTTGTAGTACCTTGGATAGGTCGTGCTGTTGTACCAGTAGCTTTCCAGCTTCGAAATATACATGCTGCTGCCGAGGTCAACCTTCCACCACTGCGGGTATGTATTGGTGACTGCCGCCCATCTGGTAGAGGTCGTATTCCCGTCATTTGCATTGCTTACCGCATTTCCAGTTTGTACCGAGCTTGCCGTAGCTGGCTTGCCTTGCGAGACAATACCTGATTGGGTAGTCATACTTACCGGCAAACTCCATATGCTTGAGCCCGCGCTATTCTTTGCCCTTACCTGGTAGGTGTGGGTCGAGCTTGCCGCTAGCCCTGTATGCGCAAAAGGACTGCTTGCGTTACTTACCACCACACCATCTACCAAAAGGTCATAACCTGTAGCTCCCGTAGAGCCATTCCAGCTGACATTGATCTGCGACCCGCTTGCCGCTGTCGCGCTCAAACCGGTTGGTGCAGACGGTATGTTTGGATTCGGTGCTGCAGGGGTGATGGTCATGACCTGAGGATTGTTGGCGCCGAATTTCATACTCTGTATGGTTGCTTGACCCGAGGCAAACTCAACTCCAAGAGCGCTTGTTCTGTTGACCAGCCTATATTTGGTTATCCCGCTTACACTTGTATTTGTCGCTGCTGAAATCGTAGATGAAGGAGATGAAGGAGTGAGGTAGGCCGGGGTTGCATTTCCGACAGGCAAAAGGTACCATTGGTCACTGCCTGCTGCAGCGCCATTTCCGCCGTTTCCGCTTGGATTCGCATCCGCGTCTGCTGCACCAAAGCTAACGCTTGCTCCCATAGCCCGCGTTGCTGCAGCCGTTGTACCGGATACCTTCAGATAGTGTCCTGTAGCTACATTCTGCAGTCTGTAGAAACCGCTATTTTTTGACGAATCAAATTCATCGGGAACGGGAATAAACTGCCACTGATCAGCCGTGCCATCCTTGAGCGCATTCCCGCCTATGGAAACAGTATAGGTTACAGACGGCGAAATTGCGGTTCCATTGGCGTCTTTTGGCGGATTGTAAGCGGAGTAGTAAGTTTGCCCGGGACCAGGATCAGCCGTAGAATAATTGATTTGTTTACCGGATAAATCGGAGATCGTCCTGAACGAATAGCCGCTGACTTGCTGATTGGTAAGACTGCCGGTGTCGATCTGGGACAAATAACTGCCTACGGCAGCCGGTAGCTTGCCTACGATTTTGAAACTGTCCGGAGCGCCTAAATCATCTGTCTCGTACACGTATCCGTCATAGCCGACGGAGCGGTACTTGCCGCTATATACGTTATAGGAAAAGGCATTTTCGTATTGAGTATTGACCGGAACAAACAGCCTCTGGCTCGCCGTATCTTTAAATACCGGGTTGCCCGTAGCGGGTTTTACTGTTGCAATGTAGCCGGTTGAATTGTTTTCTTGTTTGATCGTTATTTTGCCGCTCTCAATGTAAACGGTTACAGTTGCATCCAGAGCAGGATCGGAGTAAGAGACGGACGGAATGCTGGTGCCGCTAGAGTTGATGATCGTACCGCCCACCGTGTTCGCCGTATACGTGCTGCCTGCGGTATCTTGGAAGGTAAAATCTCCGCTGCTCGGAATTTTCGTGTAGCTGATGTTCAGGGATGAGCCGTCCATTCCTGTCCCTGTTAACGTAAGGCTGTCCGTTGCCGGCGTATAGTTAACCGTCAGATTATGATCGCTCCCAGCCCCCATAGGACTGCCTATCCATCCTGCATAACCTTTAAGCGCGGATCTGGTCCATGTCCCGTTATACCAAACATCCCATGAACCTTCGGCCATCTTGGCGCTGATCGGAGAGCGGGCGAGGCTGAACCACGTGAGTACGTTGCTGAAACCCGGCTTCCAATTGATGTGATTGTTGTACAACACATAGAAGTAACCGTTAACATTGTCAACGAAAAATCTGGTGCCGGCAACTCCGTATGACCAGGTCGAGCCCGGGAAGTTGGTTGCGGTAGCTGCTTCATTGCTGTCGTTCCACGGTGAAGTGGCCACCTGCCCGATCAACTTCCAGGTTACCCCTTTATCCGTCGAGTAGGTGGCCAGAACGCGGTTGTTATGAAGACCTGTGGCAATTCTCTGATTGTTCGTCGGGGTGCCTGTTGCAAACGGATTAAATTGATACTCGTCGTTCGTCAGTGCATACCAGTATCCCGTATCCGGGTCAATCCAGACGCCGATACCGTCGTTGTGGTCATCCTGGTAAAGAGTCGGAATGCCGTAGGTTTCGTCGATCTTGTAATTGATAGTTCCCGGCCTGTTCCAGTAAGAATTATAGGTTGTTGCAGTGCCCCAGTTCGTATTTAACGCGCCTAAGTCCGTATTGGTGTTGTATTTGATCCAGGAGCCGCCGCTATCCGACTGTTCGTAGTTGGATACGGAATACATCCAATGAAAATCGCCGTCCTTGTCGACGAACGCAGAGCCGGCAATATCAGCAGTGCCGGATGTGAGGCTTGGGACCGCGTGTTGCGCATAAGTCGGGAATTTCTCCGTCCCTGCATAGGCAGTCTGCAGCCCTCCCAATAGCTGAACCGTCAGGAATGCCGGAACAACAATTCGAGCCGCCAATTTCACTTTCTTGTTAACGCGCATACTTTACCTCCTCGTATCGTATTTGTTGAAGGCCATTTGGTCGTTCTTTCCAATCCCCCGGCGGAAATACGAGTTCTCCCAGGCAGCACCGCAACGCCTCCTTTATCAAAAGCTTCTGTTCATCCCCGCCCGGCAAAATCCGGAATGCATTTCGATTTTTAGCCGGATCTCTTGCTTTTCACCCCTTTTTCGAAAATATAGAACGCTTGCCCCGACTTCTTACAGTACACGAATCACCCCCTTTCAGCGCTGCAAATTACAAGTACGTGTAGTTCTTGTTGATAATGAGTACGTTCACCCTCCATGGCAAACCAGCACACGAGCGGAACCGCATGGTTACGTAGCCGTCCTTTTTCTGCGTGTGAGCGGTATGATATCCGTCGCATATTCGCCCGCTTTCAGCGCTTTCTCCGTTTTCCAAAGCGGCTGTCCCGGGATTTCAAGCATCGTGCAAGACGGTGCGGCGCTGTCCCCGGATACGATCAGCAGGTCGTACCTTCCCTTCGGCAACTCGACGATAAAGGCCGCATCGTCCGTTCCGCCGACGAAATCCCGGCGAAGCAAGTCCGGCCCCCCGCGATCCATTGCCGTTATCTTGTCCGCGCTGTCCCAACCGATTCCGCCAAAAGGCGTAAAGACGGATTCCGGCGATATTTTGCGAAACGCCTGGCCGAGCACACCCTCCACATGAATTTGGCGGGGTAATGCCAAGTTGTAATCTTTAACCAGCAGCTCCGGCTTAACCCCGAAATCGAGCCGATAGGCGGCAAGCCTCGACTCCCGGCTGTTGCCGGCATAATAGTCGAATGTAAAATGATCGAGCAGCCGGAAATGGTCGGTGTCCCGGTCTTTGCCGAGAAACACTCTCCGGCGCGTGTGCGCCTCGTGAACGCGAGGGCCGCACGTACCGCTTGCAGCGCCTTCTTTCGCATCCGCACCCGTCGGCAGCCACTCGGGCGGCATAGCATCTGCTCGCGAATAAACGATGTACTCGCCGCCCCGCACCGTATCAAAGCAGAGACATCCGTCTCTACGGACATGCTCCACCGCTGTCCGCAACGCCCCATCCAGGCGCACGACGGCTGCATCCACCTCTGCGGCGAACGGGTTGCGCAGCACAACTTCACCGCCTGCTAAGCTTCGTATTCCAATCCAGGCCGTACGGCCGTCTTGCATCTTCGCACTGACTTCGAACCCCCCGACAGCCAATAGCCCCCGGAACGCGCAATTGCTCCATTTTCCGTAAGCCCGCGCCTTCTCCCCGGCAAGGTGGTCGTACAGGCCAACCGTCCGTTCCCGCTCGGTCTCCCCTTTCGGCACCGCCGGAAACACCTCGATCACGCCGCCATAGCTTTGCAGCAGCATCTCGTTCACGGCGGCAACGATTTCGCCGGAAGCTTCCATCATGTGCGGATGGTACAGCGGCTCGTTCGTGATGTTGCAATAATTCATCCAGCGTTCCGTCTCTTCCGCGAACAATCCGTTGCAACGCAGCGAAAGGTCGATGCCTTGCTCGTACAGGAGCCGGAGTGCGGCATCTCCCTTGCCCAGCCGGGAGGCGGCGCAGGACAGCCATCCGAACTGAAACATGCCGAATTCCGTATTCTCCTCGGCATAGCGAAGCGTGTTCTCCGCCCGCTGCCGAAGCGGTGCCTCGCTGTGCCGGTCGATTTCGCCAACCGGATAGATCGGCATCAGGAGCGACGGATGCCGCAAATGCAAGTCTGCCGGCGCCCACTCGGAATCGAGCAGCACTTCGCCGTAACGCGCGGAAGCTGCTTCCGGATAAGGGGCGAGCCGCTCTGCGATCTCCTGCCACTTGCGCCGGTCTTCCGCAGCCTCGCCAAGCCGCTCGTTCGCCTCCGCCGCAATTCGAAGCAAGTACTTGACCGATGCCAGCGTGCACGTCGAATTGCGCGTGAGAGGCCCTTGCTCCGGCGAAATATCCGGAAACACATCATACTGCCCTTTCCCGGCATCGTATTGCAAATACCCCTCGAAAAAACGCGCAATCCGTTGAAACAACGGATACGCCTTCTCCCGCAAAAAGTCCGCATCCATGCTGTACCGGTAATAGTCCCATAAAAACTGCGCGCACCACGGCCATATGCTGAAATACAGCGCATGCGGGTAGTCCCCGGCCACGCCGTCCAGTCCGTAAAACTGCTTCGCCATCTTCCCGGCATTGTCGGCGTAGGAAAGAAGCCCGTCGTTGAACGCTTCCGCCACCTCGAGATGGTTGGCCGTATAGAGCGGCCAAAAAGCGGCTTGAATGTTGACGTCCCAATACCACATGCTGCCCCATTTGGTCGGCTGCTTAATGTCCCACAAGCCGTTCAGTCCGCACGCTTGCTCGCGCATCGTGCCTCCCTTGCCGCTGCAGCAGGCGATCGCGTACAGGTTGATATGCCATAAATCCTCGAGCAGCTTGTCGGGCAGAGTAACGGACGAGCGCCGCCAGAAGCTTCGCCAATGATCCAGATGGTTCGCCGTCATGTCCGCGACTCGCGTGACGGACTTATTCAAACGGTGCAAGGCGGCATGAAGCAGATCGTCGGCCTGCTCCTCCGTCACGACCGTTGTCAGCACCGTCACGCGCTCCCCCGCATCGCGCAGCTGTATGAGAGCGCAATCGGACGAGCATTCTGCGTTCCCCTTGGCTCCGACCAGCCTCAACATTACGATGAACGAAAACGGGCGATAACGCTCCTTGTCCTCCCCATCGGGGTAAAAGGAGCCCACATAGTAAAATGTCGACTCGTCATGCTGGCGATACGTCACATTCATGTCCACATATCGTCTTGCCGGGATCGACAGAGCTATCGAATGTAATAAAGAACCGGATGTCTGTCTGATTTCCGTCACGACAACATCGCTGTCTTGGGCGACGATCGTGCTCGCGTCAAGCTTCTTGCCTTCCTTCTCGATTCGCAGCTGCACGGCCGCCTTCTTCACGTCGAGCTGCAGCGAGTAAGAATCCGGCTCGTCCAGCTCCAACGACGGATGCAGATGGATTTCCCCGGTCGGATAATGGGATGTCCCACCGTGCGGTTTGCCGTATTTTCGGTACATGCTGTTTGCGGATAACGCGTCGCCGTACAAAAAGAGCGGGCCCTCTCCGGGATCGCGATACATCTCCTCCGCCCTCTGCTTGAGCTGCTCGAACGTACGGCCGTATTGAACGCTGTAGTCGGGTTCTTCCCCGTGCATATACTTCTTGCTGTATCGATGAAGCTTGCGGTAATAAACCTCGTAATGATTGAGCGCTATCGTCAGCCGCCGCTCCTCGTAATAAATCATGCCGCCAAAATGCCCGTTGCCGAGCGGGAAAGCTTCGTTCCAGCCGCTCGGCGCATTATCGAACGTAACGGTTGTCACACGGCTTCCTCCTACCCTTTGATCGCCCCGATCATGACGCCTTTGACGAAATATTTTTGCAGGAACGGGTACAAACAAATGATCGGCAACGTCGACACGATGATCGTCGCGTATTTGATCGTTTCTCCGATCGCATACTTGTCGTCGCTGGCCGAACCGGTCATCATCGAATCGGTGCTGTTGGCGATCAATATATCGCGGAGCACGAGCTGAAGCGGGTACTTTTCGCTGTTCCGCAAATAAACGAGAGCGCTAAAGTAAGAGTTCCAGTGGCCTACCGCATACCACAAAATCATGACGGCAATGACGGGCATCGACAGCGGGATCACGATGCGGAACAAAATCGTCCAGTCGCTGGCGCCGTCCATTCTCGCCGACTCTTCGAGGCTGACCGGAACACTCTGGAACGAGGTCCGCATAATGATCATATTGAACGTGTTGATGGCGCCGGGAATAAGAATCGCCCACATCGTATTCATCATTCCGAGCTGGTTGACAAGCAGATAGCTCGGAATCAAACCGCCGTGAAACACCATCGTCACGACGATGAAAAACATGATGATGTTTTTGAAATACAAGTTCGGCCTGGACAGCACATAGGCGCCGATCGCCGTCATGACAAGGTTGATTGCCGTTCCTAGCGTCACGTACAGAAGCGTGTTCTCGTAGCCCTTTATAATCATCGGGTTTTGGAAAACCGCCTTGTACGCCCTGAGATCGAAGCCGGCAGGGCCGAACAGCAGCCCGCTATGCTGCAGAAATGACGTCGCTTCGCTGATCGAAGCGAACAGAACGTACAAGAACGGATAGAGCGTGACGACGCACAGACCGATCATCAGGAGTATATTGAAGTAGCCGAATGCCCGTTCCCCTACGGTTGGTTTCATGCGTAGATCTCCTCACCACAGTTTGTTCTCGCTGAGCCGCTTGCTGATGCTGTTGGCTGACACGATCAGAATGAAGCTGACGACGGAGTTGAACAGGCCAACCGCCGCAGTAAAACTGTAGCTCGCCTCCAACACCCCTTTGCGGTACACATACGTCGATATGACATCCGCCGTCGAGTACGTAAGCGGGTTGTAAAGCAGCAGCACCTTTTCGCTGCCGACCGACAGCATGTTGCCCATTTGCAAAATAAACAAAATCACAATCGTCGGCATGATGCCGGGAATCGTAACATGCAGCGTCTGCTTCCACCTGCTTGCCCCGTCCATCCGCGCCGCTTCGTACAGCGTCGGGTCGATGGTGGCAATCGCCGCAAGGTAGATGATGGAACCCCAACCAACTCCCTGCCAAACGCCTGACGATACGTACAGAAACCGGAACCAGCCCGCCTCTTTCAGAAAGTCGATCGGCTCGATACCGAAAGCGCCGATAATTTGGTTAATGAGGCCCGTACGGCCCAGGAAATCGAACATCATCCCGGCTACGACGACGATCGAAATGAAGTGCGGCAAATACGAGACGGTCTGCACAACCCGCTTGAATACGCCGTTGCGAACCTCGTTAAGCAGCAACGCCAATACGATAGCTGCCGGAAAGCCGAACAGCAGCTCGTAAACGTTGATCAGAATCGTATTCTTGATCAAGCGCCAAAAATAGATGCCGTTGAAGAAGCTCACAAAATGTTTAAAGCCGACCCATGGGCTCCCCCATATTCCTTTCGCCGGCTGAAAGTCTTTGAACGCGATTTGCAAGCCGTACATCGGCCCATAGTGGAAAATGACATAATAAGCAATAACAGGTAGCGCCATCACATATACGGCCCAATGCCGCCTCAGATCGGCGCGTATCGTTTGCAGCGCAGCCCAGTTTCCGGTGCTTCGCGACATCGCCAGTCCCTACCTCTCCGTCCGGGTCGCGTCACGAGGCTTAGGTCCGGAGAGACGAACCGTTTTCCGGTTCGTCTCTGCGGCCATGCCCCGGGCGATTACCTCTTGTTGTATCGTTCGAGCGCTGCCTGCTGAATTTTAATGGCGTCGTCGATGCCCATGCTTTGAATTTTTTTGACGTACTTGTCGAAGTTGTCGATCGGCTCCACGCCCATAATGAACTTGAGCAGCATTTCGTCCTTGTACGTGTTGATGTCGGTCATGATGGAAGCGAACTTGCCGCTCTCGTCCTGCGTCGGCGTTACGAGCGGCATCTTGCGTTCGGCAGTCGGCTTCGACCAGATGGCCAGCGCGTCTTTCTGCTGCGGCAGCACGAGGTATTGCAATTGGAAGTTGTCGCTGAGCACGAATGGGGCGCTCCACGTCGCGCGGGTATACTTGGCGATGGCTTGCTGGGCGCTGACGCCGGCCGGCGGGTTCAATAATTCCGGCTTGAGTACGGCTTTGCCGTTCTGCATCGTATAGCTGGCGCCCTCGATGCCGTAGTTGAACAGCAAATCGCCCTTTTCCCCGTAAGCGTAATCGAGCCATTTGACCGTTTCGACCGGATTTTTGTCGGCGGTCGTAATGGCGGCGCCGACGCCGTTGGATGCGAAATCCTTCTGCCCCCAAATCGATTTGTCTCCCGCTTTCAAGACCGGATACGGAGCGGCGACAAGCTTGAAGTTCGGATCTTTATCCTTCATCAGGCCGGCATATTTGCCGATGCCCCCGCCGTTGTAAGTGACGGTTGCGCCAAGCTGGTTCGTCGTCATTTTGTTGTCCAACAGCTTATCGTTCGGAGCCGCGAAGTCTTTGTCCAACAGCCCTTCCTTGTACCACTTGTTCATCGTGGTGAGGAAATCTTTGTACTCGGGCTGAATCGGGCCGAACTTCACTTTGCCGCCGTCCTGATAGAAGGAGTAGTTGATGCCCCACGCGCCGAGGAACGGGGCGTCGGTGCCGAGCAAGTCTTTATCGATGTAGAACGGGATTTCGTCCGGTTTGCCGTTGCCGTTCGGGTCTTTCTCTTTAAACGCTTTCAATACGTTGTACCATTCGTCGATCGTCGTCGGCATCTTAAGGCCGAGCTTGTCGAGCCAGTCCTGGCGAATCGCCGGGCCGAAGAACACCCTGACCTTGTCGTCGCCGCGCAGGAACGGGAAGGCGTAGATGCTGCCATTGTCGGTTGTGATTTGCTTCTTCCAATCGGGATGATCGGCGAGCAGCTTCTTCAGGTTCGGCGCGTACTTATCGATCAGGTCGTTCAGCTTGATGATCTTGCCATCCTGAATTGCCTTCTCCGGACCGCCGGGGAAGCCGGTCCAGCCGTATTCGATGACATCCGGCAGCTGGTTCGAGGCCATCATCAGGTTAAACTGCTCCTTCGCCTGCGCGGTATCGAGCGGAGGATGCTGGAACTCGACTTTCACCCCGGATATTTTCTCCAGTTCCTTGTACATTTCCATGTCGGCGTATGATTTCATCTGCGCTGCAGCCGCAGGGTGATTCGCCACCCAATACGTCAGATGGGTCAGCTTCGGCGGCTGCGAATCTTTGCCTGCCTGCGGCGATGCCGAAGGCTGCCCCCCGCTTTGTCCGCTGCATGCCGCGACTGAAACCGCCAACGCGGAAACCAGCATGACGAAGCTTGCCCGTTTCATTTGTTTGTTCATTTCCTAGCCTCCCTTGTGTTAGTTGACTTATCTCTCTAAGCAGAAACCGAATCGCATCGCTCCGGCTTCCGGTTCCAAGTGTATATTCAAGCGCAGGAACTTGCCTACTTCCTTCTTTTCATTTCCGTTGTACTTTCGTAAGAAAAGCGGGGCGGCATAAAACAAATCGGTCCGACATTAAAAATCGTCGGTTCTTACCTGCGATAAAGGAAAAGGCAGTCTCCATGAGACTGCCTGAGGTTCTCAAGAAAGCCGGAGACCCACATTCTTAGGTCCGTAGCGCAGCCCCACTTTCTCGGGTAGCCTGAGTCTCCATGAGACTGCCCTATGCGTCCGAGCCGGTCTTGTCCGGCGCGATCGAATCCCGGAACTTCCCCGGCGTAATGCCTTCCAGCTTCTTAAATGCACGGATGAAGACGACGTCGTTGTTGTAACCGACCATTTGCGCGATTTGCGCGATCGTCAGCTCCCTGTTGTCCATGAGCCTCTTTGCGGTCTGCATCCTCTTCTGCGTGATGTAGTCCAGCAGGTTTTGCCCCTGATTTTTCTTGAAAAACGTGGAAATGTATTGGGGCGTCATCCGGAAACGATCGGCGATCAGCGCGAGTCCGAGATTCGGATCGCCGAGACTGCAATCGACGAAGGCGACCATTTCCTGCAGCAGCTGCATGCTGTGATCGGACCGTTCGACGTTAAACGAGCGGGTGAGCGTTTCGTAAAGCTCTTTCGTTTTCCGCTGCATGTCCTCCGCCGTCGGATGGCTGAACACCGCTTTGATCGGGTCGAAGTCCGTGCCAAGCACGTCCTCCTGATTCGTGTTCGTCGAGTTCAAAATTTTCAAAAACGTGCTCATCACGTTGAAGAACAAGCATCTGCCGAGCTCCGGCGTGATGTGGCTGGAATCGAAATTCATCGAGTATATTTTATCGAGCAGCTTCCCGACGTTGTCGGTATCGCCGCTGCGCACGAAGTTGGTGAGCTGGACTTCAATTTCAAGCGGATAATAATAGTGCTGTTTCGTGCTCACAATATCCTGAAAATAAATGATCGCATGCTTTCCCAATATCAGTCTGTATTCCAGAGCCGCGAGCGCTTCCGGATAAGAGTCGCGAATCGCTTTGGGGCCCTGATGAATCCTTCCGGCGGCGACGGTTATGCCGATTTTGAACCTTTGCGAAATGATCTCGTAGAGGGACTGAACGATGTCCCGAATATCGGCTTCCGCCTTCTCTTCCCTTTCTGTCGCCAGATTGACCAGAAGCGCGAGCCGATCCCTGTCCAGCTCGACGGGAAATCCTTTGTGGCGGGGCTCGATCAGATCGACGCTAATATTGGATACGATAAACCTCGCGAGCGCCCACTGCTGCTCGTCTTCCTCGGAAAAGTGCTGCATATCCTCTATTTTGACCAGCAATACGGCGAAACGGTCGCTGATGAACTTCAGGTCCATAAACCGCAGCGACTCTTCATTTTCCGCAGACACGTTCACGTCCATGTACCCGTGCAGCAGCCGGGATAAGTAGTTGGCGCGGATGAACGGCGTTTGTCTCGTGAGCGTGTTGCGCAAATGCTTCTCTTCGTGCATCGAGCCTTCGATCGTCTGGCGTATAAACTCGTACTCGTCGAAGGACGGACGCCCGCTCATCGGCTTGCCGCGCATGATCGCGTTCACGGTTTTTTGCAGCGGCTTGTAGCTGCGGTATACCCCGGCGCCGACGGCCAGCAGTCCGGCGATCAGGCACAGGACGAACAAGCCGAGAGACCATCTTTGAATTTGGTTGACCTGCTGCATGAACACATCGTTCGGCGTAATCGATACGTATTTGAAGCCCGCTCTCTGCGACGACACGAACGATACCATCTGATCGACGCCTGCGAGCCGGTACGCGAATGGCGCGTCGGTATGCTCCATGCGCTGCAGCAGCTCGGCCGGAAACGGCGTTGTGCTTGTGCTCATAATCGTCTGGCCGTCGTTATCGATAATATAAATGTTGCTGTGGCTGGCCGCTTCGAGCTGGGCGAACATCTTCTTGATCTGATCGACATCGATCAGCACGAAAAAGTTCCCAAGATTCTCGGACTGCGAGTTGACGGGAAGCGTTTGCGCGTAGACGATGACTTCCTTCGGAATATTTTCGATGCTCGCCAGCGGATTCAGCCCGCGGGACAGGGACGCAACCGGCAAGTAGGATACTTTGTGCGGGCTCGTCAGGAGCCCTTTTCGCCACTGCTCATACGACTGGCCTTTAAACGTGTAGTAGGTCGAATAAAACGAGCGCGAGTCGGTGAGCACGTCCGCCTTGACGATCGTATCGCTCCGCGAGAAATAAACGAAATAGTCGAAAATAAAGCTGCTGGTCATGCTGCGGTACCGGGTCATTTTGTCCCGCATGAACTCGACAAACTGGTATTTGTCGGCGCTGTTCGCAAGATCGGAAATTTTCAGCATGTAATCCAGCTTCGGGTCAAAGACGACTTGATGTGTTAAAATGTCTACCTCCGCCAACTTGTTATCAAGCAGAAGCTTGAGCTGCTCCAGCATTGCCGCGTTGGAGCGGTTCGAGCTCTTCTCGAGGCTCTGCTCGACCTTGGCGTACAAAAACAGCCCCATAGCCATCGGAATCAGCAGAATGAACAGGTTGGAGACGATCAGCGTCTTGAGCGCATTTCTGCGATTGCCGAACAAACGTAGATGAAGCTGCAGTTTCAAAGCCGTTCACGCCCTCCCGAATTATCTGGTTGCCCAAGAAAGTATGGCTGCACTGCGGATTGGAAATGTGGGTCTCCGGCTTCCTTGAACACGTGCACGAGTTCAAAGGCGCACGCTACGCTCTCCGCCCCACATTTTCATCCTCCGTTCCGCCTTTCTCGGGCAATCCGAAATGATCCACTCAATTTCACTGCCTTCGTCTATTTTGGCCTTGCACCGGTTATCCCTCTAAACTAAGAATAACACGTTATTCGCCCGCTTGGCGCATTTTCTTGTCAAGGCGACCGGAGGCGGATGCTTTCGGCCCCCGGCAGCGTGAAAAAACGTTGCCGGAACGTTGCAATTCCTTCGCTGCGTCCCGCTTCCTCCCCCCCTCAAAAAACAAACGCGGCTCGAAAGCTGTATTATACTTCCAACGCAGGCGTTCTGCACCACTGACTTCGAGCTTCGTTGCCGAAGGGAGTCATTTTATCATTATTTCATTAAGGAGAGAATCGCGTATGAATCATCGCCGTATGAAAAAGCTGCTTGCCTCCACCTTGGCCCTGTCGCTCGTGATGGGAATGGGGACGACTGCGTTCGCCAAAGGGGACGACAAGAAAGACGACGACGTTAAAATCGATTTCAACTGGAACAAAGGCAAACATCTCGGGCAGTTGAAGATGGATTTCAGGGATATTCAGGGCAGGCAATTCGAATGGGCGATGCGCTACATCGCCGATCTGGCGGCGCGTAGAGTGTTCGAGGGCTATGACGACGGCACGTTCCGGCCGCAGCAAACGGTTTCCCGCATCGAGGCAATTACGGCCGCCGTGCGCGTCATGGGGCTGCGCGACAAGGCGGAATCCGCCGCCGAAATGCAGACTCAGCTCAATTTCAAGGACGCGAACCAAATTCCTGCGTGGGCTGTCGGCTATGTTGCCGTGGCGCTCGAGAACGATTTGTTCTCCGAGTACGAAACGAAGGTGAATCCGAATCAGCCGGCGGACCGCCTCTGGGCAACGACGCTGCTCGTCAAGGCGCTCAAGCTGCAGTCTGAGGCGGAAGCGAATATGAATGCCAAGCTGCCTTTTGCCGATGCCGCGCAAATACCGGCCGGATCGGTCGGATACGTCAAAGTGGCGATCGATAAAGGGCTGATCAACGGCTTTGAGGACAATACGTTCCGTCCGAATCAACCGGTCACACGGGCGGAAATCGCCGCGCTTCTGGACCGCGCCGGCGACCATCTTCCCGGCAGCCAGGACGGCCTGATCGTCGGCACGGTTTCGGCTCCCGTCACGAACAATACGCTCACCGTCACTAGCAACGGGCAGACGGCCAGCTTGGCGCTTGATCCGAACGCGTTCATTTATCGCGCCGGAGCGAGAGTGAGCGCATCGGCCCTGCAAGTCGGCGACGCCGTACGGGTTCGCGTTTACAACAATACCGTAATTTTCGTAGAGGTCACGCAAACGAGCGGCGGCAGTACACCGGTTCCGACACCGGCAAACGGCGTGATCACGGGAACGGTGGCCGTAGCAGTAACGGGCAACGCGCTGACGCTCACGAGCGGCGGACAAACGATGGCGCTTCCGCTGAGCTCCGGCGCGCTCTTTTTCCGGAATGGCGCGCAAATCAGCGCATCGGGCTTGCAGGTCGGCGACGTCGTCAGCACCCGTGCGTACAACAACGCCGTCGTCTTTGTCGAAGTGACGCAGCCGGCAGGCAGCACGGGAACTCAGCCGTCTTACGAACGCGTGCTGTCGGGCACGGTAACGACCGCCGCCAGCAACAACGTGCTCACAATCAGCTCCGGCGGCCAGACGTACGCCTTGACGCTGAACAGCGGCGCGTTCGTCTATCGCGGCGGGGCAGCGGTAAGCGTTTCGGCGCTGCAAGTGGGCGATGTCGTAACGACCTACTCCTACAACAACTCAGTTGCCATCGTCGAAGTAACGCAAACGGCCGTACAACCGTCGAACACGACCGGAGACATTAGCGGAACGGTTATCGCTCCTGCCAACAACAACCTGCTGGCAATTACGAGCGGCGGCCAGCCGGTCAGACTTACGCTCAATGCCAATGCGTTCGTATACCGCAACGGCCTGACCACCGCCGCAGCGCTGCAAGCAGGCGATGTCATTACCGCTCACTATGTGAACGGAGTTGTGCTGTACATCGAAGTCACGCAATTAGCGGGAGGATCGGCCACGCAAACGGGGATCACCCAGCAATCCGGCACGGTCGTATCCGTCGCCAACAACGTGCTGACGCTGATCAGCGGCAACCAGACGGTAACGCTCAGCTTGCATCCGAACGCGTTCATCTACCGCGGCGGGGCGCTGGTGACCGCTGCCGCTTTGCAGGCAGGCGATGTCATTACGGCACGTCTTTACAACAACATCGTCGTTTACGGCGAAGTTACGCAGCTCTCGAGCGGCTACAGCTTTACCGTATCCGGCACTTATAATAACGTCACATTGAACAACCAGGGCCAAATCGCGACCATTTCCATCAACCAGACGAATGCGAACGGCACGGTGCAAACAGTCGTCTACAACGTCTCATCATCGGTGACGATCGTCGGCACAATGGCCAATCTGGTGCAAAATCGTCCGGTCGTGCTGCAAGGAAACAGCCAGACAGTCAGCAAAATCATCATTCAATAAAGGCAACGGCACTCATAAAAAAAATCCGCCAACCGCTGCGTGCGCAGCGGTTGGCGGATTTTTTTGCGGTCAGTTCAGCTTCCGGATCGGCTCGCCGGACAGGAACGCCTCGATGTCCTCCACGGCGCCCCGGTAAAACGTACGGTAGTTGTTTTCCGCAACGTACCCGAGATGCGGCGTAGCGAGCAAATTGGGCAGCGTTCGGTACGGGTGGTCCGGCGGCAAAGGCTCCGTCTCGTATACGTCCACGGCGGCGCCGGCGATCCGGCCGCTGCGCAGCGCATCCGCCAACGCGTCCTGGTCGACGATCGGCGCGCGCGACGTGTTGATCAAATAGGCCGAAGGCGCATAAGCGCGAGTTCGGCACAGCCGACGAGCCCTCTCGTCCGTTCGCCGAGCACGAGATGGATGGAAACAACGTCGCTATTCGCCAGCAGCTCTTCTTTCGATGCGGCCAGACTGACGCCCACTTCATCGGCCCGCTCCTGCGTCAAGTTTTGGCTCCATGCCGTGACGTCCATGCCGAACGCTTGGCCGATGCGCGCCACCCGGCTGCCGATTTTGCCGAGGCCGAGCAAGCCTAGCCGTTTGCCGTGCAGCTCCGTTCCGAGCGTGCTTTGCCACGGGCCGCCCGTGCGCAGCGCCTCGTTCTCCGGCACAATGCGGCGGGCCAGCCCCAATATGAGCGCCCAAGTCAGCTCAACCGTTGGCTCGGAGTGGCCCGACGTGCCGCATACGGCGACGCCGTGCGCCGCGGCCGCCGCCAAATCGACGGAAGCGTTGCGCATGCCGGTCGTGACGAGCAGCTTGAGGCGCGGCAAACGGGCAAACAGCGGCGCGCGAAAAGGAGTGCGCTCGCGCATGATCACGACGATGTCGCAATCGCTTATAGCATCGACAAGCTCGTCCTCCCGCTCAAAATGGTTGCTGAAAGCCCGAACCTCGACCTTGTCCGAAATAGCGGACCAATCGGCCAACGTCAAGGCTACTTGCTGATAATCGTCCAGTATTGCGCAGCGCAGCTTCATAGGATCAGGCTCCTCTATTTAAAAATCTGTAAGTATTGTATCACGTTCCGCTGTGGCCGGGGAAAACGAAGCTGAACCTGTACTTAGGTCAGGTTTCGTTTTATTCTAGTAGAGTGCTGATGAAACTTACCGAACCCGTCAGCTGCTTCGTCATTGGATTTTATGCAGTGTTTCAATCCCTGAATCAAGGTGGTTTTGTTCCTCATTGGATTTACTCCAATGAAATCACATTATGCGGTTGGCAGTTCGGGTTGACGGAGCAAGGAAACCCGGATAAATACAACCGACCAAATCCAGCATAAAAGAGAGAAAACCGAGGAGTGGACCAACATGAATCGCCTGTCACGCATGCAAACCGTATTGTTAATCGCGTTTCTCGTCATAACGTGGGGCGTCAACTGGCCCGTCACCAAATTTGCGCTTCAATTCACCCCGCCTATCCTGTTCTCGGGAATGAGGACGCTGCTTGGCGGCATATTCCTGCTAGTTGCGGCGCTGCCCAAATATAAATCGGTCCGGTTCAGGACAAACTGGCATATTTACGCCATTTCCGCCTTACTGAACATTATTTTGTACTATGGCCTGCAAACGGTGGGGCTCCAGCATTTGCCGTCCGGGCTGTTTTCCGTGCTTGTGTTCCTGCAGCCTGTTCTCGTCGGCATTTTTTCGTGGCTGTGGCTGGGAGAGCCGATGTATAGGGTCAAAATTTTCGGGCTCGCGCTCGGATTTGCCGGCGTCGCCACGATCGGCCTTGGCGGACTGTCGGGGCATATTTCCGCAGTGGGGATTCTGCTCGGCCTTGGGAGCGCGTTAAGCTGGGCTCTGGGCACCGTATACGTGAAAAAAGCGGGGGAAAATGTGGATTCCATCTGGCTCGTGACGCTGCAGCTTATCGCCGGCGGGCTGTTCATGACCGGAATCGGCGCCGCAACGGAGAGCTGGTCCGCCATCGTGTGGAGCATGCCTTACATCGTCAGCCTGCTGTTCATCTCGATCTTTGTTATCGCAATCGGCTGGTCCGTCTTCTTTATATTGATCGGATCGGGCGAAGCCAGCAAGGTGGCTGCCAATACGTTCCTCATCCCGCTCGTGGCCATCGCGGTCGGCGTCATTTTCCTGCATGAGCGGTTTACCGCGTATTTGCTGGCCGGGCTCGTACTGATCATGGTCAGCATTTACTGCGTCAACCGCAAGCCGAAGCGAGCCGCGGCAGTGACGTAACTATGTCAAAAACCCGGATCGCCGTCCGGGAAAAACTGGTATCGCTCCAGACAAACATACTTGTCCTTCTCGATCTCTACGCCTTCAGCCCGCAACAGGAACGATTGCAGCTCGTACGATTCGGGATCGGCTATCGCGATCTCCCCCTTGGCGTTGATCACCCTATGCCACGGGAGGCGATGCTTTTGGCTGAGCGAATGCAATATTCGGACAACCTGCCTCGCTCCTCTAGTACTTCCCGCACATTTCGCGATTTGGCCGTAAGTCATTACTTTACCCTCGGGAATCGCGCGGATAACGGCAATCACTTTCTCGGTGAAAATGGTCATGTTCGCTCACCTGCCATCGATCTCGCGTTTACCCCTGCAGCTTTTTTTTGCGGAGTTCCACTTCAACCTCTCGAATGAGGCGGAACAAATCTTCTTCCTTGGAAAAATGGGTTTTCATAAACTCCAGGCCGTAAGATATGAGCGGCCTGCCGAAAGCTTCGTCTTTCCGTATCACTCTGCCGATAATTTCCAAAGGCTCGTCGTTTAGCATGAAAAACATTCGGATGATCGATTTTTGTCGTACCGGGAAATCTTCGTGGCTGTCAAACCGCAAACCGGTCAAACTGATATCCCGTACGACCCCTTTTTTACGCTCGCCTTCAACCGGTTGGTTACCCATGTCCATAAATTCGAATTCGCATTCCGTAATCGGTATGGCGACCCGGTAATATTTCCTTTTATTCGTTTCTTGCAATTTTTGTTGAAGGCTCTCTATCGTTTTGTCCATGGTTTTCATTTTGGTCTCTTGTTGCATCATATGCTTGTTGTATTTCAAAACATTCACCAGCAGAACAAGGATGACGATAAAAAATATCATCAGTATGGCAATTGAAATCAGATACATCATAGATGGCGACCACCCCAATCAGAATCGAAACTCACCCCAATAATAAACCATAAATCCATATAACGCCAACAAATTCTTGCGAATGCGGCATACCGCGATGGGAAAAATGGCCGGTGAGGAACATGAAAAAGGGACTATTCCTCTGCCGTCTGCAGATTTTGGAATAGTCCCTTTTTCGTGGCTACTGCGGCTATTTATCCTTGCGTTTGCTCGGAAGTGTCGGAAGCTGCGGTAGTTTGCGGTTGTCCCGCTTGCGCCCGCGTTTGATTCATCCCGGCTTGGGCGGATTGAATGCCTTGCTCGTTTTCGCCGGCCACAGCCTGTGCTGCGGCATTTTGCGCCGCTTGGTTGGTTGCCGCCTGTTGCGTAACCGCGCTTTGCGCCGCCGCGCTGCCGGCCTGATTCGCTGTTTGCTGCGCTTGCCCCGCAGCGTTCGTATAGCGGTTGTTTTGTTGTTCGTTCGGCATATCGTTCTTCCCTCCTTTAATCCGTGTTTGTGCTCGGATATGCACCTTGTTATGATTTACAGAAACTTGCTTTATTATCCATTCCCAAATTTCACTTCCCGTTTGGCATCGAACCTGATTTTTTTGCGCAAAGAGAACGAAACGCCTGCAAGCCCTAGCCCGAGCACATACGTGCAGCCGGCGATCCATGAGTTGTGCAGCACGGTCGAGGTGGCATCCGCAACGAGTCCCCCCGCTCCGGCTCCGGCCGCAATTCCCAAATGAATGATGGACGTGTTCACCCCGAGCACGAAGTTGGAAGACTGCGGAGCTTGCTGAATGAAATACGTTTGCAAAGCGGGCGCCGTCATAAACAGCGAAAACATCCACAACGCGATGATCGCCAGTCCCGCGAACGGGACTGCGGCAAATGCAGGCACAATCGCAACGGTCGCCGCAGAGATCGTTAAACCGAGCGAAATCATGCGCGCCGCCCCCCACCTGTCGGTGCCAAAGCCGCCGAAGCGCGAGCCGATCATGCCGGAAACGCCCAGCACCAGCATCATCAGTCCGACGTCGGAAACGTTCAAATGAAAAATCGTTTGCAGGAAAGGCGTTAAATACGTTAACATGACCGAATTGCTCATGTTCATGAAGAAGGACAAAAACAATCCGCTGACAATGACGGGATTGCCGACCACGGCAAAACGCTGCCTGAGCGATGCGGGCGCGTCCCCTTCTATATGCGGCAGCAGGCGAATCATCCCGAGCATAATCAGCAGGCCGACAGCCGCCAATACGGCAAATATCCCCCGCCAGCCCCACCAGCCGGCGATCGCGATGCCAAGCGGCACCCCAAACGTCAAAGCGCTGCCGAACGCCAAAGCTATCGTGCTGATGGCGCCGCCCATTTTGTCCGCGGGAACCAGCTTGGCAACCGAGCCGATCGCCACGACGCTGAATACGCCGGCGCTCAGGCCGAGAATGACCCGGGAACCGAGCAGGACGGCATACTGCGGGCTCCCGAACGAAACGAGGCAGCCGGCCACAAAAACGGCGAGCGAGCCGGCCAGTACGCTCTTGCGTCCCATGCGGGCGGTAACAGCGACCAGCAACGGAGTGCCGATTGCAAAAGCGAGGGAATATGCGGTGATCAATTGTCCGGCAAGGGCGATGGAAATGTGCAAATCGTTGGCGATGGAATTCAAAATTCCCGCCACGACCAGTTCGACAGTGCCAACGACAAAACAGCCTAAGGCGATCATGTAAACAAGCAGACGGTTCATGGTTCTCTCATCCCTTTCTCTGCGGTTCATTCCGATGGTGAGCATGACTCACTTGTTGACATTATAAAGAGTCGACTATAATAATGTAAGAACGCAAAGTATTTGGATATTATCCTGACATTTTGATTAACTAATTTTTAGTAAGCTGGTGATTGTGTGGAACCATCGAGTGAAGTTACCGACAGCTCCAGCATTTGTGACGTGCTCCGCATCCTCGGCGCCAAATGGGCGTTCCTCGTCATCGCCGAGCTGGCCAAAGGCCCGAAGCGGTTCAACCGGCTGCTGCGGGATACGGCTGTCATCCGAACCCAGTCTTTAACGGATACGCTGCGCCATCTGGAGCAAAACGGCATCGTGCGGCGCGAAGTTTATCCAACCGTGCCGGTAACCGTGGAATATTCGCTAACGGACAAAGGGAGCGATTTTCAAGCGGCGCTGAGGGAGATGGAGAAGTGGGCGTTGAAATGGGGGCAACCGCAGCAGACGGAAAAAACCGGCCGCTCTTCGTAAAGAGCCGGCCGGTTTTTTTAGTTTAGAACAGGCGATTCCATTGCGGAACGAACATCGATTTGTAGCTTGCCGTCAATTCGTCGGCTTTTCCGGGCGCGATTCCCGCTTTCAGCAGCTCCTGCCGAAATGTGCGGGCGCCGATCCGGCGATGGTAATAATAACGGATAAGCAATCCTGGCGTCTTGCAGACGATAGCCGCGAGATGGGCGAAGATCTTCAGCATCGGCATGATGGCCGTCAATGACGCGGCAAGCCGCGGACTGAATTGTCCTGCGTGATCGACTTGGGGACAAGCTCGGAGGCGACCGATTTTACATAGTTCATGTAATCCTTCGACATCTGCAGCGCCTCGTTAGCGGGAATGCCGGACCGGGTCAGCTCCGAGTAGAACGCTCCGACAGCTTTGCCGACGCGAGCTCCCGCCTCCGCCGAATACAAGATGCCGAGCAGATCGTTTAAAAATCCGGGCACTTTGGCCGAAACGACTTCGAGCAATTCTCCGATTTCCTTCGTCGGGATGTTAGGGGTTCCGTTGTTCAAGCCGAACCTCTCCTTTGCTCTGGTTTTGACTACAGTATAAGCGTTGTTACGCCTCGTCAGAACCATCCGCCGAATGAACTTCTCCTCCGTCTGCAGACGGAATTTTCTCCACTTGCACCGTACCGGAGAAGAACGTCGCTCCTCCGCCCATATCGGCGACGCGGTCGGGAGTCAAAGCGTTGACGAGCCGTTTGCCGCCGGCGCCGCCCGCCCAAAGCCCCTGGCTGACCACAACCCCGGGCAAAACGTCGTCGCCAACCGATACCGGCAGCTCGCACTCGCCGCGTTCGTTCCATACCCGGACCGCATCGCCGTCAGCAATGCCGAGGGCGGAGGCGTCCGCCGCGTTCATGTGGAGTTTCGGCGCTTTCTCCATCTGAACGTGCTTCTCGTTGTGGGAAAACGTGGAATTGAGAAAATTGTGGTTCGGCCCGGGAACGAACAGGAACGGGAACTTCTCGTCTTCGCACAGCGGCACGTAGGTCGGCAGCGGCGGGTAGCCTTTGCGCTCCATCAGCTTGGAATACAGCTCGATTTTGCCGCTAGGGGTTCGCAGCTTGCCGGGGAACAGCGGTTTCACCTGCGCTTTCACGAACTGCTTCTCCACGAGCGCCTCGTACGTAATTCCGTCCAGGCAAGGATTGTCGGGATTATCCAAAGCCTGGCGGATCATGTCCTCCTCCGTATCTTGCAGCGCCTGCTCTTCGAATCCCATCCCGCGCGCAGCAGCTTGAACACATCGACATTGGACTTACTTTCCGCATACGGCTCAATGACCGGCTGCTGGATTTGATAATAATGATGCCAGTAGGAACGGTATAAGTCCGTATTTTCGAACGATGAGGTCGCCGGCAGGACGATATCGGCATAGGCGGCCGTCTCCGTCAGGAAAAGGTCGTGCACGACCGTGAACAAATCTTCCCTCGCGAGCCCTTCCCTTACTTTGTTGGCGTGCGGAGCCACCACCGCCGGGTTGGAATTGTACACGTACAGGGATCGGATCGGCGGATCCAGCTCGAGCAAGGCGCTGCCCAGCAAGTTCATGTTGACGAACCGCGTCGCCTTCGGCAATAAATCCGGGCGCCGGAGGGCAGGCGCGTTGTGCTCCAAATACGCCCCGTTGCCCTTAATCGCTCCGCCGCCTTTATGGAGCCACTGGCCGGTCAGCGCCGGCAAGCACGAAATCGTCCGCACGCACATGCCGCCGTTATCGTGATGCTGCGGGCCGTTGCCGATCCGGATGAAGGACGGAGACGTACGGCCGTATAGGCGGGCTAGCCGGTAAATGTCGCCGACAGGAACTCCCGTGACAGCAGAAACGGTATGAGGCTCATACTGCCGGACATGCTCGCGCAGTTGTTCGTGCCCGACGGTATACTCGCGCAAAAACGCCTCGTCCGTCATTCCCTCTTCGAACAAAATATGCATTATCCCGAGCGCGAGCGCCGCATCGGTGCCGGGTCTGATCGGGATGAACCAATCCGCCCAGCGGCCGGTCCGATTGCGGTGCACGTCGATGGCGACGATCGTCGCTCCGTTCTTGCGGGCTTTCTCGGCGAGCATGACCTGATGCATGTTCGTGCTCACCGCATTGATGCCCCACATGATGAACAGCTTGGCGTGCACCGTATCCTCCGGATCGGTCCCGAAGCTGCCGCCCATCGTATAAGCGTACCCTTCCGTTCCCGCGGCTTCGCATATCGAATACAGGAGCCGGCTCGCGCCCAGGCGGTAAAAAAACCGGCGGTCCATCCCCTCCGTGCCGATCCGGCCCATATTGCCGTAAAAGCTGTAGGGCAGGATGGATTCGGCTCCTTCCTCCGCGATCAGCCGTTTCCACTGCGACGTAATCGTCCGGACGGCTTCGTCCCACGTGATCCGCTCAAAGCGGCTCTCGCCCTTGCGCCCTATCCGCTTTAGCGGATAGATAAGCCGGTTCGGGTCGTAGATGCGCTCCGCCATATGGCGGACTTTGTTGCAAATCGCGCCTTGCGTGACCGGATGCGACGGGTCTCCTTCTATTTTCACGATTTTGCCGTCTTCCTTATGAACGAGCAGCCCGCATTGGTCCGGGCAATCCAGCGAGCATACGGCAGGAAAAACGCCGCTTCGTGCGTGGCTGTAACAACTCATCGTGCAGCTTCTCCTCGACAATGATTGTAGGTGCTGGCAAATCAGGCTGCCCGAGAAAGGCGTAGACGCACATTTCCAATCCGCAGCGCAGCCATGATTTCTTGCGCAGCCTGAACACATCCGTATCATTGTACCACGGCGGGACCTGCCCGTTCACCCGGGATTGGCGCACACCGCGGCCGGCAGTCCGTTTCGCCGGCACCGCTCGCGGCTAGCCCAGCTTGCCGAACAGATCGCGGAACACCAGATCGCGGTGCACGTGCCGCACATAGCGGATGAAATGCCGGGAAGCGTCGACGCTCCAGCGGCAATCGTCCGACAGCAGCGGGCTGTGCGTTACGACGCTGGGAAGCCAAGCTTCGTTGACCAGATAGGCGATCGCGGCGACGTCCCAGATGACCCTCGATTTGGCAAAATGGTCGCTGCTGCAGCGCTCGTACGTATCGTACAAATATTGCCCGATCGGCCCTTTAGGCTGCACGTAATCCTTGATTTCGGAAAGCGTCGTCTGCAGATGGGAAGCGGCACCCATGCACGGAATGAGCACGAGCGGCACGCCGCTGTTCAAGACGATGCGGGACGCGTGCAAGTCCTGGGCCAGGTTGAACTCCCTCGTATCCGGCCAATGCAAAGCGTGCCCTCCCAGCCAGACGACGACGATTTTGGCGATAATGCGCGGCTCAAGCAAAATGGCTGAGGCAATATTCGTGATAGCCCCGATGGCGACGACGTACAGCGGATCATCCTCGGGAGCGGCCATCGCCCTTGCGACCAAGTCGCGCGCGGCATCGCTCGCAACCGGCGCGTGCGGCCCCGGCAAATACGTTTCCGCGCCGCGGCATATCGGAATGCCCGTCATTTCCGGGACGAGCGCGGCGATGCGATGCAATTCGCGGAAGCTTTTTTCCATGCCGTCCTGCGGGCTTGTCGACAAGTCGTTGTAAAAGGGGCCGCATAAAACGCTTCGACCTGTATCCGCTCCGGCGATTTCAACGCGTACACGACGGCGAATTGGTCGTCGATTTCGTTGAACGTGTCCGTGTCGAGCACGATGCGCACTTTGCGCTGCGGATGGGACAAACGTTCGAGCATGCGGTGCTGCGAAATAACCGGGAATGCAGACATGTTACCTTCTCCTTGTATGGTAAATGCGATTGCCTTCGGTACGAATCGCCCTAAGCAGCTCCACCAGGTCGCGAAGCCGCGCCTGCTGCGAGCCGTATTCCCGCTCCGCGCGGCGGCGTTTGATCGCCATCGCCTCGCGGATCAGCGGATGCCAGCGTTCCGGCAAAACGGTGAGCCCGTAGGTGCCGGCGCCGATTTTGCCGGTCACGCCGCATTCGCTGACCGTATACAGTTGCCGCAGCATGCCGAGCACGCACCATTCGACCGCTTGATCCAAGCGCTGAGCTTGTGTGTCAAGCTCCGCCGGCTGCTTGGATTCATGCTGCGCCAGCCGATCGATCCAACCGGCCCAATACGTGTTCATGTTGTCGATAACATAGTCGGCTAGCTTATCTTCCGGTACCTCGTACGCAAAAGGCACATCGTCGCCATATACCCGGATACCGTGCTTTTGCAGCACCCACCAGGTGACCGGATTCAAGTCGGCTCCGGTTCCGTCGTCGTGGAGTTGTTTATTGAAATAAGTCAGGAACCCGCTTAGCTCCGGAGGTTGTTTGCCGAGGTCGTTACGGGTTATATAGGCCCCCATCAAGTCGGTGCCTGCCAGCTCGCGCTCGATTTCGCCATGCGCTTCGGCTATGGCTTGCATGTCGGAACGAGCCGGCGCCCGCCGGACGACGGCGATAAAATCGATGTCGCTCGAGCCCTCCACATAGGCGCCGAGCGCCGTGGAGCCGTACAAATAAATCGCCTCCAAGGCGCCCGGCAAGCGGGCCGCAAGCGACTCGGCCAAGCGGTTCATCGTCCTGCCGACGCGGTCCGGCACCATCAGGAGCGTTCCTCTTCGTCAAACAGCCGCTCCCCGCGGTACAACCTCCAGGCGATCCTTGCCGTATGCGGCAGCTCGCGTGCAGTCGGAGCGTGCGCCGCCAAATACCGCGCGCACGCCACCAGCAGCGTCTCCTTCGCCCGCTCCGCGAAACTGTCCGACCGTTCCCGCCACCGTTCGAATTGTTTGACGGCAGCCTCGTACATTTGGAACGTGTGAAACTCGGCGTCTTCCCGGAGCAGACAGTGGCCGAGCGTATTGAGCAGCGCATCGCAATCTTGGCCTGCACGGACGTAGTCGGCAACCCAGCCGGCCGCTTCGTCGACCTGCTGCCTCCGGTCCGTAAGCTCCAGCAGCTCCTCCAGACGGTAATCGCCGTCCGTGGCGGATGCTTTCGGTTTGGGGGCTGGGGCGCGAGGGACGTTCAGAAACCTGTCGTGGTACACAGCCGCCGCGCCGTAAAACAGCGCCCGGTTCAGCAGCGGCTCCTGCGAACGGAGCAGCCGTTCATGTACCGCATGAGCGTAAGTGAACGTATGCAGCACCGCCACCCAGTCGCCGAAATCGTTCTGCGTATGGAACCGCGCGACCCGCTCGGCGGCGGCGAGCGCGATGAGCTGAGCGATGCGGGATGGAGCTATCCCGGAGAGAAGAAGCTCCGTCAGCTTTTCCACCGTGTCGACAGGCCTGTCGCTCAGCAGCTGCTCCAGCAAAGCGTCTTCGTCCAGCTCCGGCACGCCCTCCCGCGCGGCGCCGCTCCCCGCCTGCAGCCGTTCGAAAGCTTGCCGCAGCGGCGTGACGAGATCGACCGGCGCTTGCCAATGGTGCAATTCTTCGCTGCGCGTCGGATCGCCCAAAAGCGGCACGAGCGAAGCGAGCACCGGCTTCGTGAAATCCGCCCCCATCGTCTCCAGCGCTTCGAACGCCTTGTTGTGGAAGTCGAACGTATGCCCGCCGTCCAAATAAAAATGATCCGTAACGGCGACAAGCATCATATCGGCCAGCCGCTCCGCAGAAACGCCGCTTTCGACGGCCGTCAGGAGCACCTTCTCCGCACCCTGCGTATCCCGGACTTCTGCACAGTTGCGATACCATGCCATGAGCCGTTCTACACCTGCGCCGTTTTGCGGCAACGGGCCCAGCAAATGGCGTGGAGCGCGTCCGGCGCTCGCTCGCGCCACATGCACGAGACCGTGATACAGGGCGAGAATTTGCCCCGTGCGGTCCAGCTTGGGCAGCACGTTCCGCATCGCCGTCAATATCGTAAGCCCTGCGCCCCAGCCCGTTCCTTGCCCGGTGCCGAACGCTATGCCGACGCGGACGATGTCGTCCGCCGGCACGCCTGCCTCCACCAGCCCGACTACCGCTTTGGCGATGACGATGCCGATGTTTTGCTCCAGCCCTTGCCGCAGCCGCGCTTTTAATCTGCCTGTATTGTCGGTCTGCCTCGGCACAGGGCTAACCCACACACCGCCATCGTCGATCCTGACGTCGTACGCCGGAACGTCGTCCGCCCACGGATCGAGCGTGCCTCCGCTGCCCACGTCGAAGCGGGCATGATGCCAATGGCACGTCAGCATGCCGTCGCAAACGGTTCCAAGATGGAGCGGAAAGCCGAGGTGCGGACACCGGTTGTCGACCGCGAATACCCGGTCTTCGTGATAAAAAACCGCGATGCCTCCCTTTACGACTTTCGAACGCTCGGCTTTCAACGCTTCCAATGTCCCCGCATGAATCCATTCGCCCAAGCTCACCCGAATCGCCTCCTTACATATTTTCCCTTTAACAACAGTATAGCACGAAACGGTCAGTTGCTTGCTCTTAAAAAGCGAATCTATAATGAACCGTAGAGCAAAAATTTCGGGCAGCATAAGGAAGTGGGGCGGAAACCGATATAGGCAGGGCTTTCCGGTACGATGAGATAGTAAAACAGCTGAAAGAAAAATCATGGCACGAGTTTCTTCGTGTTCCGTCCATAAGTGCCGGAATTTATCGGCTTAAAGTTGGAGACGCGGACCTGCAATCTCCGCTTTCGGATCTTACCGTGCTAGCGATGTTCTCGCCGGCGGAATACACGAACAAAACAAAACGTCTGTGACGAGCACAGACAGTAATAACATAATTTTGTTATTGTCGTTGCCAATACGGCACATCCCTTATCTCTTCAGTTCCTCGCTATTTGCTTAACTTCATGAATATTTTTTGCATCAGGCCCGGTCCCGAGATTCTGCTGTTCTGAAACGCCGCTATTACCCATTTGCCATTCTGTTTCACCACGACGTTGGTATTTATAGAGTCTCTTTTGCTTGGGGCATGTTTTTGCCACCTTAATTTGACGGCTCCGAGTCCGTGAAAGATCGCCATCTCCGGCGAAATGAAGCGGATGTTTTTAATCTCTCCTTCCAGCGTCGACCCTCTCAATACACTGTTCCATAGTTCTTGATGGGTTTCGGCAATCGCTTTTCTCCCCTGCAAATGTTCTCCCTGAAACGTCACATAGTCGGCATCCTCCGTAAAACAAGAACCATAAGCCGTTCCATCCCCGTTATCCCATGCGAATTTCAACTTTTGAAAAAGGGATTCAATCTCTTTAATCTCCTGTGCCATTTCCTTCAGATCTTCTTGTCTTGTCATTCGAATCGTTCCTTTCCGCGATAAAATTGTTTGGCCATTCAAATAACTCGTGGTATACTTGGGAGCGAAAAAAACTTAATACGTACATTTTCTTGATAAATTAATTATCTTGATTAATTAAGATATTATCATCTTAATGTGGAGGTATAGAAATGTCAAGGGATAATTTTCCTTCCGCCGAACTTACTTCGTTACAGCAAGATTTACTGCATGAATTGCGGCAAAACAGCGCACGCGCCGTCATGTTTCATCAATTCATTTCCGAACAGTTGGGGCTAAATGCCACCGATCACAAATGCCTGGATTACTTGAATCGCACCGGCCCCGTAACAGCCGGACAGTTGGCACAACTAACCGGCCTTACAACTGGTGCCGTAACGAGCGTAATCGATCGGTTGGAACAAACAGGTTATGTTGTTAGGGATAAGGATCCGAATGATCGAAGACGCGTAGTCGTCAAGCCCGTGCCGGAAGGATCGGAGCACATTTCACCCATGTTCCAATCGGTCATGCAATCGACGCTCCGGATCATCTCGCAATATACGGATCAGCAGTTGCAGTTGATTCTTGACTTTATCAAGCAGTGCAATGAGCTGACATTAGCTGAGATGAACAAGCTGAAGAAGGAAAATGACAGCGCACAGTAAGCAAGCCCCACCCCGGGAGTTTCGGCAGGCTTCGGCGGGTTGGCAGCGTAAGGCTATTGCAGAAGTCATAAAGGAACGGTGTTCCGCTATTTTCAAAATTGAGAATGATTGCGAGAAAATAGCGGAACCACGTTCCTCTATCGCCGTCGAAACGCCTGCTCATACCCGGTTTACACCGTTTTTGCAGGCAAATAACGGATTCCTGTGCCGCTAATTTGGGGAAATACCGGGAAATGCCGCCGATAACGGAACCCCGTTCCGCTATGCCCATAGCCAAACGAAAAGAACGCCAACTTCGGGTTTGGCGTTCTCCTTCGGGTTTGGCGTTCTTTTCGTGTACGGCGCTCCTGACCGGCAGCCGCTTATGCCTCTTGCCACAGCCGGCGCAAATTGTCCATCGCGATTTTCGAGGCTGCCCTGCATTCCTCCATGCCTTCGAACTCCACGGTCAAATATCCGTCGTAGCCCGACTCCTTAATGAGCTTCAAGATGCGCCGCATATCGAGATCTCCCTGCCCGACGATCGCGCCGCGCAAATAGTTGCCGTGCGCGCTTCGGAACCAGGGGCCGGCGCCGGGAGGCTCGTCGTACGGCCTGATGTAAAAGTCTTTCACATGGACCAGCGACGCATACGGCAAATTGTTGCGCACGCCGACCAGCGGCTGCTCGTCGACGCACAAGAAGTTGCCGACGTCGAGCGTCGTCCGGAAATTGGGACGGTCCACCGCAGCCAGAACGCGCTGCACGCGGTCGCTCGCCTGCACGCTGAAGCCGTGATTTTCGATCGTCGTCGTGATCCCGTACTGAGCGGCGTAATCCGCGATGAGCCGGCTCCCCCTGACCATCCAGGACAAATTTTCCTCGAACCAATGAATCGTCATCATCTCCGGTGGCAGCGTAAAAGCCGTCACGTCGTGGCGCATATGCTTCATGCCGAGCCGGTGCACCAAATCGACATGCTGCTTGACCCGCGCCACCTCGGCCTCGAACGCCGCTTCGTCGGGCTGAACGAAGTTGGCCGGCATCGAATAGTTGGACAGCTCGATTCCCGCTTCCTTCGCCTTGTCCCGGACGGCGTCCGCCAGCTCGGGCTGGTCGACCAGCGTAAACCCGTATGGCACGATTTCCATATGCTCGCCGCCGTTGTCGGCAATCCACTGAATCGCGTCAAGTACCGTCATTTCTCCCGCTTTCAACGCGCTTAGCAAGCTGTACGTGCTAAGTCCGATTTTCAAGTCCATCCCCTCTTTCGTTCATTCGATTTCCAGCGCGATCACGGTGTCGATCTCGTCCGGAAGCTCGGCCCCGGCCAAATGGATGAAGGCGCCGCTGTCGGTGTCCGAATATTGCTCCGCCATCCACGGCACGGATACTTTGAGCTCCGAGCCGTCGGCCAGAAGCCTCGCCTTCTTGATCTTCCCTTTCAGCCCCCGGAAATAAATCGGGCCGATGCCGCGGTCGAACACGTGGGCGTACAGCATGTTCCCGTTCTGCGTATACCGTCCCCATTCCGGCTTCGGGAGGCTTGAGGCGCCGCAGCCGTAAATGCTGTCGCCACTATGACGCATCCATTCGCCGACCGCTTCCAAAATGCGCAGCGACTCCGCCGGAATTTCCCCGCGCGCATTCGGGCCTACGTTAAGCAGCATATTCCCGTTTTTGCTGACGCATTCCACGAGCGCGCGCACGACTTGCTTCGGCGATTTGTAAGCGTGGTCCTTCGCGTGATAGCCCCAGTTGTCGTTGAGCGTGATGCACGCTTCCCACGGAACCGGAAGCCCGTTCTCGTCCACGATGCCGCCCGGCGGCACAATTTGCTCCGGCGAGTAAAAGTCGCCGGCGTACGGTTCTGGCTCGGCCGCCAAAATATGGCCGCCAAGCCGATTGTCGATCATAATGTCAGGTTGAATCGAGCGGATCATGTTCACAAGCTCGGTGGCCCGCCATTTTTCACCGGTCATGTCGTCGTAAGAGAAGTCGAACCACATAATGTCGATTTTACCATACCGGGTAAGGAGCTCCTTCACTTGCGCATGCAAATAATCGACATACCGTTCGAACTGAATGGGCCGGTCTTTGTAAGCCTCGTTGTCCCGCATCGGATGAATGCGGTCGCCGTAAGCGGGGTAATCGTCATGATGCCAGTCGATCAGCGAATAATAGAATCCGACCTTCAGTCCTTCCGCGCGAAACGCCTCGACGTATTCCTTGATCAAATCCCGCTGCGCCGGCGTATTCGTCGCCTTGTAGTCCGTCTGCTCGCTGTCGAACAGGCAGAACCCGTCGTGATGCTTCGTCGTCAGGACAGCATATTGCTGCCCCGCCGCCTTCGCCGCTCTCGCCCATGCCCGCGGATCGTACCGGTCCGGGCGAAACTCCCGGAAATACGGCTCATACTGCTCATTGCTCAGCTTCTCCACGCTTCGCACCCATTCCCCCCTGGCGGGGATGGCGTACAAGCCCCAGTGAATAAACATGCCGAACCGCGCTTCCCGAAACCAGGCTGTACGTTCTAGGCGTTCGTTCATCGCCATGCTCCTTTCGCTGCGCCGCAGCCGTTACTTTTTGTTCATTTTGTCGTAAGCGTCCTGGTAAATTTGCAGGAACTGGCCGATTCCGGAGCTGCCGAGCCCTTTCACGTAAGCGTCCCAGTCCTTATCCAGATCTTTCGCTCCCATAATGAATTGCAGCATCGATTGCTCGATATAGTCTTTGATGATCGGCTTCAGCTGCTTGACCTGATTCGATTGATCCGGAGTGAGGAAAATGTCGGTCGGGAACTCCTCTTTCGGCTGATGGCCATCGTACAGCTTCTTCGTCGCGTTATAAAGTCGCAGCTCCAGTCCGTCCATCGTGTAAGGATCCTGTCCCGTCGCCATGACTGTCTCGCGGAATTCCGCCGAACGCAGCCCCGGTCCCATCTGGTTCCAATGGTCGTTCTGCACTTGGCCGACTCCGTACGACGTTTCCTTGATTGTAATTTTTGGCGCCGTTCCCCGCAAATTTTTTTCGTCCGCGCCCGACTTCACCCAGTTTCTCCCTTCCTCGCCGAAGTTGGACATGATCGTCCCTTCCTCGGAGTACAAGTAGTCGGCCAGGCGGATCGCCGCTTCCGGGTTTTTGTTTTTGTTCGTAATAGCGAATACCGAGTTGCCGACGCCGACATAGTGCGCTGCGTACGAGATACCGTCCGGCCCGGTGAGCGGGGCGATCGGATCGTACTCCTTGTGCCGGGTAGCGTTCGGCGATGCGTCCGTAAATTCGCCGAACCAGCCGGCTGGAATCGCTCCCGCGATCGCGACGTCGGGATGGTTGCCTTTTTGCGCCAGCGCATCGGATTTTTGCGTGAACGCTTCTTTGTCGATCAGCCCTTCCGCATAAAGCTTGTGCAAATACTGCAGCCCTTTCTTGAAGCCCGGCTTGTCGGCGATCGTCTCCAGCTTGCCGTTATGCATATCGAAATAGTTGTTATCCTTGTTGAAATAAATGAAGGCGTTCATGACGAAGGAGAAAACATCCGTGTACCAGCCGGTCGGCGAGCCGGTCAGCGGAATTTCGTCTTGCTTGCCGTTGCCGTTCGGGTCTTTTTCCTTAAACGCTTTCAGCATGTTGTAAAAGTCGTCCGTCGTTTTCGGCGGCTCCATTCCCAAGTTTTTCAGCCATTTCGAATCGACCCACATTTTGGAGCCGAATTGACAGTGAAAGCACTCGTTGATGGAAGGAATCGCATAAATGTTGCCGTCTGGTGCCGTGATCGCCTTCTCCAAGTACGGTATATCCTTGAACGCTTTTTTAATGTTGGGAGCGTACTGGTCAATCAGCTTGTTCAAAGGAATAAACACGCCTTGCTGGCCGTACAGCAGCTGCTCTTCTTTCGTCAAATTGCCCTGCATGAAAATGTCCGGGTAATCGCCGCTGGCGAGCAGCAGCTGCTTCTTCTCGTTCAAGCCGTCCTGCGGAACGAGCTGCCAATCCAGATGTATATTCGTTTTTTGTTCCAAATATTTCGTAAACCAGTTCGTGTTCAAATCGGCGATGTTCGCGGATTGCGGGGCGAAGGCGGTCATCGTAATTTTGTTCTGGACGATAGGGAACCCGGCAGCCTGGAAATTCCCTTGCGCCGCCCCCGCTTTCGCATCGCCAGAAGCTGACGGCGCCGCAGCAGGCTGGTCCGCCTTCTGCTCGCAGCCGAATGTCAGCATCAGCAGCAAGGCGATCAGCGCCAAGCTTACCCATTTCGTAACCTTTCGTTTTGTAGACATTGCGATCTACTCCTTTTGTCGGTGGGGTGTCATCCTTTCAGAGAGCCAATCAGCAAACCTTTCACAAAATGGCGCTGCACAAACGGATATATGATAAGGATAGGAGCGCTCGCCACGACGATAAGCGAATATTTCAGCAGCTCCTTCAGTCCCTGGCGCTCGGCCAGCTCCTTCACATCCTTGACCATCGTGGCGTCGATGGAGTTCAAAATCAAAATGTTGCGCAAGACGAGCTGAAGCGGGTACAAATCCGGCGACTTCAGGAAAATCAAAGCGTCGAAGTACGCGTTCCAATAGCCGATCGCATACATGAGGACGAGCACGGCGATGATCGGCTTGGACAGCGGCAGGACGACCCGCAGCAAAAAGTTCGCATCGCCGCAGCCGTCGAGATGCGCCGCTTCCGTCAGCTCGGCGGGAATTGACGTTTGGAAAAACGTCCTGGCCAAGATGACTTGCCAGACAGCCAGGGCGCCCGGCAAAACCATCGCCCATCTCGTATTCAGCAAATCGAGCCCCTTCACCGTCAAATAGTACGGGATCAAGCCGCCGCTGAACAGCATCGTAAACACGAATAAAGCCATAATGACGTTGCGCCCGTACATGTCTTTGCGCGATAGCGGGTAGGCCGCCGTAATCGTCAGCGCCACGCTGATGGCCGTGCCGAAGCCGGTGTAAAACAGCGAGTTCAGGTAGCCTTTTACAATTTGCGGGTTCTCGAACACCGCCCTGTATCCTTTCAATGTAGGCTCGACCGGGAGCAGCCACACCCGGCCGGAAATGACTGCAGCGGACGAGCTGAAGGACGAGCTGACGATGTAAACGAGCGGGTACGCTACCACCACGAGACAGACGATGAGAAAGGCGTAAACGAACGCCGCAAACATTTTGTCGGAGAAGCTTTCGCGAATGGCGGCGCCGGTGCGGTGCAAAGCCAAGGCGTTCCCCCCTTTACCAGAGGCTATGCTCGGAATATTTTTTCGCAATCAGGTTGACGCCGAGCAGCAGAAGCAGATTGACGACGGAATTGAACAGGCCGACCGCCGTGGAGAAGCTGAAGTTGGCGCCGACGAGGCCCATTTTGTACACGTAGGTCGAAATCACTTCCGACGTTCTGACGTTGATCGCGTTTGCAGCAAATAAATTTTTTCGAAGCCGATGTTCATCACTTGCCCGGCATTCAGGATGAGCAAAATGACGGCAGTCGGCATGAGGCCGGGCAAATCGATGTGAATCAGCTTTTGCAACCGCGACGCCCCGTCCACTTTGGCCGCTTCGTACAGATGAGGGTCGACCCCGGCGAGCGCCGCCATGTAAATGACCGCCGCATACCCCGTAAATTGCCACACTTCCGACAGCACGTAGACGGTTTTGAAATATTCGGGCTTGGTCAGCACGTTGTCCGCCGGGAAGCCGAACGCTTGCGCCAGGAAATGGACGACGCCTATTTGCGGCGACAGGAACAGCATGATCATCGAGACCATAATGACGGTGGAAATAAAGTAAGGCGCGAACGTAACGAGCTGCACGATTCGCTTGAAGGCCCCGCTTCTCGCTTCGTTCAGCGCCAGCGCCAGCAAGATCGGCGCCGGGAAGCCGAGCAGCAGCGAATAGACGCTGATCAGGAACGTGTTTTTCACGATGTTCCAGAAGATCGGCAGATGGAAAAAATCGGCGAAATGCTTGAAGCTACCCATGAGCTGCCCCATATGCCTTTCGTCACCACATAATTTTTGAACGCGATTTGCACTCCGACCATCGGGACGTATTTAAAAACAAGCAAATACACGAGCGACGGCAACAAAATGGCGTACAATTGCCAGCTCTTTCTCATTTTTGCGAGTGCGATCCGCATGCCGGCCGTCCCCACTCTCCTTTTCTTCTTGAGGTTAAGCGTTTACAATAAGATTATAAGAGAAAGGCCAGGCTGGTTATAGCGACCATTTTATAAGCCGAACCGTCCATTTTTAATATTGGCAAGGTGGTGAGTTGTCCGTGCTGCCCCGTCTCGTGTCCAAATTCCGCAACCTCTCCATCGTGAAAAAGATGGCTATCGGCTACTTCGTCATCGTCTTCATTCCGATCATTTCGTTCGGCCTGATCCTGTACAACCAAAACTATAACCGCATTTTGGACGAGTACGCTGGGGGCCGGGAAAAAATTATCGACCAGGTGCTGTCCAATTTAAAAGTGAACACGATCCAGATCGAGTCCGTTTTCGAGCTGTTCCAATATAATTCCAACACCGTCGATTATTTAAGCGGGACGTACCGGACGGATTTCGACCAGGTGAACAACTTCCTCAAATACATCCGCCCGCTGTTTTCGTACATTTATTCCTCGAACAAGCTGGTCGACACGGTGAAAATTTATTTGCCGAAGCAGAACGACATGGTGTTCCGCCCGGAGATGGCGGGCATGGACGAATTCCCTTACGGCGATGCCGTCAAATCGCTTCCGCTCGGCATCGGCGAGTGGAAGTCGCTGGCCGCAGGCGGCCAGCCGCCCGGCATCAATCTGCATTATTTCCGCAAAATCGGCAACCGCAATTACGAGCAGGAAATCGGGCTGCTGGACATTTCCGTGAGCTCGGGCATGATCGCTCCGCTGCTTCGCGCCCTGGGCGCGGACGGAGGCAACAATTTGTATGTGCTGAACAAGAGCGGGCAAGAAATTTACCGGATGGAGACGAAGCCGCTGAGCGGCGAGAAAAAGCAGGCGCTGTTTCGCCTGGCGCCGCAGCGCGACTCTTACCATTCGTACCAAACGGTGAACGGCGAAAAAATGCTGATGGAGTCGTTCTACTTCGACGGGCTGCAAATGAAATTCATCGTGCTGGAGCGAATCGACGACGTCTTCCGGGGCATTAACAAAAACCGCATCGTGCTGCTGCTTGCCGTCTCCGCCTTGCTGCTCGCGCTGTCGGGGCTGTACTACATGATCGCCCTGTCGATAACGAGAAGAATTTTGAAGCTGTCGAGCCATATGCGCAAAGTGGGCGAAGACTACTTCCCGCTCTATCGCGGCGATATCGTGAACGACGAAGTCGGCCAGCTGACGATCTCCTACAACAAAATGATTCATCGCATCGACGAGCTGGTGAACTCGGTGCACCGCTCGGAAATGATGCGCAAGGAGGCCGCCTATCAAATGATGCAGGCGCAGATCAAGCCTCATTTTTTGTACAACACGCTGGAATCGATCCGGATGATCGCCGAGGCTAACGACGATCCCGACGCCGCCCATATGTCCTACTCGCTCGGCAAGCTGCTGCGGTACAGCCTGTCGTCGGCCAAGAGCGAAACCGTTCTGCTCGAGGAAATCGAAAACGTCAAAGAGTACATCCATATTCAAAGCGTGCGTCTTGGCGACCGGCTGCAGGTGTCGTTCCAACTGTCGGCCCGGGTCGACAGCTTCGTTTGTCCCCGGTTTATTTTGCAGCCGCTCGTGGAAAACAGCATCGTGCACGGCATCGCCGGCGTCCGGAAGCGCTGCACGCTGACGATCCGGGTGTACGAAGACTCTTCCCATATGTACGTCGACATTTCGGATACGGGGGCCGGTATCGAGGAAGGGAGGCTGCGCCACATTCAAGCGGGACTTAAATGGGCGGCGGACGCCGGGGACTCGCTTGCGGCCGGCGGCGGCGTAGGTCTCTATAATGTCAACGAAAGGGTTAAAATGTTCTATGGCAAAGATTCGGGAATTCGGCTCGAAAGCGTTTATGGAGAAGGCACGAGCTGCACACTCCGCCTATGCAAGGGGGAATCGGCTTGAAGCTGCTTGTCGTCGATGACGAGCCCGTCATTTTGCACGGAATAATGCGGATTATCGAGAGAGGAAACACTCCTTTCACCGAAGTGGTCGGAGCTGCGGACGGCATCGATGCGCTGCAGCTGCTCGAGCGTTTCAGGCCGGATTTGATGATCACGGATTTGCACATGCCCGAGCTGAACGGGCTCGAACTGATCCACGAGGTGCAGAGCCGGCGCTATTGCGACCGTTTCATCATTTTAACCGGCTATGACGATTTCGAATATGCCAGGCAAGCGATCCGCTACCGGGTGATCGATTACTTGCTGAAGCCGATTCATAAAGAAGAGCTGCTGAACCTGCTCGTTCGCACCGCGCAGTCGATCGAGAAGGAGCGCGCGGCTGCGGGAAAGCTGGATTTGCTCAAGTTAAAAGAGCATATTTTGTACAATAGCCCTTTTGACGAGCAGTTTGTCTCTCCCGACGAGCTGAAGGCGATGCTGCCCTATCCGCACATCGGTCTGCTGGCGGGCTGTGCGGAACCGGAAAGCTTGCCGGCGTTCCTGGCTTGCGTCAATCGGCTTGCTGCCGAGTTGGAGGCCGGATTCGGATTGAACGGGAAAGCTGTCGTCCTGCATTCCCGCCAGCTCGGCCAGGCCGTCGTGCTCATCAACAGCGCATCGGCTATCTCCGAAGCGCAGCTGAGCGGCATTCGCGGCAAGCTGCTCGCCTCGGGCGACCCGCGCCTGCACAAGCTCGGCATCGGCTTCAGCCAGCGGGAACATGCGGCGGGAAAGCTGCGGGAGCTTTACAACGAAGCGATTGCGGCAGCGATCGTAAGCCGCTATGCGCAGGGCGAGATCATGGCCGTATTCGATCAGCATGAGCTGGGGATTGAAGAGGGTTTGAATCGATTGCACCGACTGGTTGAGGAACGGCTGCAGCGGTGGGAATCGCCGGAGCAAATCAGGCAAGACATAGCGCGCTGGTGGGCCGAGGGTGCCCCGGATGCGGGGTCCGGTGCGGGCGGCGGGGTTGCTGGGGGCGCCGGGGCCAGTAGGGTTGCCGGTGATACAGGGGCCGCTGTGGGCGCAGGGTCCGGGGATGCTAGGGTTGCAGGGAGCGCCTGGTCCAACGGGGGTGCCGGGGATGCTGCGGATGTTGGGGACGTCGATTCCAACGGGATCGCTGGAGATACAAGGGCTGTTGAAGCCGCCGGAGCGTCTTTTCGCCGGGATCACCGCCCGCTGCTCGTGTGCATCGCTGTCTACTTGCACCACATCGGGTCAAGTCTGGAAAAAATCGCGGGCCCGCAAGCGGCGGCCGAGCTTTTCCAGAACAGCGAGCGGCTGGAGGGCGATGCGCTGGCAGCCTTATGGAGCCAAGTGCTGCAAGCTGTGCATCGCACGGATGCGAAGCATTCGACTCAGCATACGATGGATAAAATCATCGGCTACGTGGAAGCAAACTACAAGCAGGACCTTTCGCTGGACTTGCTGTCCGAGCATGTCCAGGTGCATCCGAACTACATCAGCATCCTGTTCAAGAAAGAGAAAGGGACGACTTTTCTTCATTATTTGCATTCGTTCCGCATCCATAAAGCCAAAGAGCTGATGAGCCAATTTCCGGACTGGCCGCTCGATGCGATAGCGGAGCAAGTCGGCTACGCAAACCCGAGACATTTTTACAAAGTGTTTAAAAAATACGAGCATCAAACCCCGGGCCAGTTCCGCATTGCCAGCAAGAGGGACTGAGCATGCCTGCTAAAACCGGGACCGAGCAAATGCTATACAATGCCCCGCACACAGTTCAGGAACCACAACCCGGCAAAAAATGCCGGGTTGTGGTTCTTTCTTTCCTCTCCCTGTTTGTGCCATCATGTTTATGGGGGCGATGAACATGTTTAACGACTTCAAGGCCACGGAAGACCGGCCTGTCTTTATCCAGGTGAAAGATTACTTGAAACGTCTGATTATAAAAGGATCCCTGCAACCCGAACAGAAGCTGCCCTCCACCCGCGAGCTCAGCTTGCTGCTCTCCGTCAGCCGCAACACCGTTATTTCCGCGTACTCCGAGCTGGAGAACGATGGCTTTGTTTATGCAGTTCAGGGAAAAGGCAGCTATGTTGCAGCCGCTTCCGCACCCCCGGTTGCAGCCGCTCCATCCTGCGAAATCGATTGGCCATCGCGCATTAACGGATATGCGCGGCAAGCCGTAGAGCTGGACCGAATGAAGCGCGGCATTCGCGCGGAGAAAAACGTTATTTCCTTCACCAGCATAGCGCCCGACGAGAAGCTATTCGATCTGGATAATGTGAAGCGCGCTTTTCTTGACCGTATGGCGATCGAGGGGAACGTTCTGCTCAATTACGGCTATGCGAAAGGCTATAAGCCGCTTATCGATTATTTGTTGAATTATATGGAGCATAAGGGCGTCGATCTGAGCGGGAAAGATATGCTGATAACGAGCGGCTTCACGGAAGCGTTCGACATCGTCCTGTCCGCTCTTCGCAGAAAAGAAGGCGGATCGGTCGTTTGCGAAAATCCGACCCACTACACCGCGATCAAAAACTTGAAACTGAACGGTTTCGACATTACCGGCATTCCGATGGAGCATGACGGCATCAATCTGACCGAGCTGGAACGCGCATTAACGGAACGGGCTTACGATTGCGCATATTTGATCCCGTCCTACCACAATCCTACCGGCATCGTAACGTCCCCCGTGAAAAGAGCGGCAATCATGCATCTTATGGCCCGACACGGTATCCCGGTCATCGAAGACGGTTTTAACGAAGAGCTGCGTTATTCGGGCTCGCACGTTTCCCCTTTAATCGCAACAGCCGGGCAGGGAAACGGCGTTATTTATCTCGGCAGCTTCTCCAAAGTGCTTTTCCCCGGCCTCCGGGTGGGCTGGGTACTGGCGGACCGCCGGCTCATCGATTGCCTGGAAAGCATCAAGCGCTCGCGCAGCATTCACACCTCGACGCTTGATCAATCGGTGCTTTATCAATATCTTCGTAACGGCAACTTGGAGAAATATTTGAAAAAGGCCCGCTCCGAATATAAACGAAAATACGAGTGGACGAAGCTTTGCTGCGAAACGCATCTCCCTTATAAAAAATTATCGGGAGACGGAGGCTTGCATCTGTTTGTCGAATTCGAAGAGCGTTTCGATACGACGGCGCTGCTTAACGCCTGTGCAGGCCAAGGTGTCATTTTTACGCCGGGGGACATGTTTTACACCGACGGCGGAGGACGGCATACGATGCGGCTCGGCTTCTCCAGAGTGAAATTCGAAGATATCGAGAGAGGGCTTGAAATCATCGGCCTGACGGCCAGACAACTTATAGGATAACGAGGTGCTGACATGAAGGTTGGCGTCATTATGGGAGGCGTATCGTCGGAACGCGAAGTGTCGCTCAAGACAGGCAGGCAAATGATCGACCAGCTGGACCGAAACAAATACGAACCGGTTCCGATCGTCCTTACGAAGCGGGAAGATCTTGTCGGCATGACGGAAGGAATCGATATCGCGCTGCTTGCGCTGCACGGCGCTTACGGCGAGGACGGTACGGTCCAGGGGACGCTGGAGACGCTCGGCATTCCGTATACGGGCAGCGGCGTACTGTCGAGCGGCTTGTGCATGGATAAGGACCTGAGCAAAAGATTGCTGCTGGCCGAAGGAATCCCGACGCCAGATTGGTTCTGTTGGACCGGGATGGACGAATATGCGCCGGAAGACGTCGAGAAACGGCTCGGCTTTCCGGTCTTCGTAAAGCCGAACCGGGGCGGTTCCAGCATCGGCGCGCAAATGGCGGCAGACCGGCAATCGCTTCGTTCGGCCGTCCGGGAAGCTTTGCGCTGGGACCGGTCGATCATCGTTGAACAGTATATGAAAGGCGACGAGCTGACCTGCTCCATACTAAACGGCGAGCTTCTGCCGATCGTCGGCATCCGTCCGGTTCAATCCGGATGGTTCGATTATCAAGCGAAGTATGCAGAAGGCGCAGCGGACGAACAGGTTATCGTGTTGCCGGCCGAGCTGGAGGCCCGAGTGCGCGAAACGGCGCTCGCTTGCTACCGCCTTCTTAAATGCAGCGTATACGCCCGAATCGATATGATGCTGGTGGACGGCATCCCCTACGTGTTGGAAGCCAACACGTTGCCCGGTATGACGGTTACCAGTCTTCTTCCCAAAAGCGCAGAAGCGGCGGGCATATCGTTTGACCGGCTGCTGAACCTTATTATCGAATTATCCATGCAAGAGCGAAAGAAAGAACGGGAGATGACTTGTTATGCGCAATGAATATGTGACGCAGCGCGTTCGCGACATTCCGCCTTCCGGAATTCGCGCCTTTTTCGAACTGACCGAAAATAATCGGGATACGATCTCGCTCGGCATCGGAGAACCGGATTTCGTTACGCCGGAACATGTCCGGGCGGCCTGCATTCGCGCTCTACATGAAGGAAGGACGAAGTACACCCCGAATGCCGGTCTGTACGAACTGCGGGAGGAAATCGCTTCGTATCTGCACAATGGATTCGGTCTCCGCTATGAACCCGCAAACGAGGTGCTCGTAACGGTAGGTACGAGCGAGGCGGTCGATTTGGCGCTTCGGACCTTTGTGGAGGCGGGCGATGAGGTGCTTATCCATACTCCCTGTTATATCGCCTACTCCCCCATCGCCCATCTTCACGGTGCTCAAGTTGTCGAAGTGAAAACGACCGCGGAAGAGCGGTTCAAACTGACTGCGCGGGCGCTGGCCGAGTCGTTGACACCTCGCTCGAAGGTGCTTGTAGTAAATTTCCCGAATAACCCGACAGGTGCCGTTATGACGGAGGAAGATTGGCTGCCGGTTGCCGAGCTGGCCGTGCGTTACGACCTGATCGTCGTTTCGGACGAAGTTTACGCCGAGCTTTCTTACGGAGCGCGGCATGTGAGCATCGCTTCGCTTCCGGGCATGAAGGAGCGGACGATCGTGATTAACGGATTTTCCAAAGCTTTTGCCATGACGGGATGGCGTGTCGGCTATGCCTGCGGCAGCCGGGAGCTTATTGGCGGCATGCTCAAAATCCATCAATACACGGCGATGTGCGCTCCGGTTCTCGGACAAATCGCCGCCATCGAATCGCTGCGCAACGGTCTGGAAGCAAAGGAAACGATGAAAGACGCGTTCGACGGACGCAGGCGGATGTTCGTCAAAGGATTGAGAGAAATCGGACTGCCGTGCCATGAACCGCAGGGTGCCTTCTATGCTTTCCCTTCTATTGCGCACACAGGGCTAAGCTCCGAGCATTTCGCCCGGCTGCTTCTAAAAGAAGCGGGAGTTGGAGCCGTTCCGGGCCATGTTTTCGGAACAGGAGGAGAAGGCCATATCCGATGTTCGTATGCGGTTTCGGCGCAGCTGCTTGCCGAAGCGCTTGAGCGCATGAAACGGTTCGTCTGCGTACCGGAACGGACTTAATTTCGATAATACCGACTCAATACCTTCGTTATTCAGCTAATCTGTCCGTAAAACAGCGAGGCTGCCCATCGTATTTTCTTGCGGCAAGCCTCGCCAATCATCGTCTATCCGAATAAAGCGGTGGTCACAAACGGACATTCCGATTGACGAAACTGATGCCGCGTACCTTATGGAGCGCGGTATCTGGACTGCGGCAAATACGACAAGTTTCATTTGGTCCGCCACATACTCCTCTCTGCATTTTTTATTGACTGTACGTTCAGTCATAAAATATAATAACATGGTACAGGAACAAATTGGCATTATCGGGAGGGAGAAAGAATGGATTTATATTATGAAATTGCGGGAGAAGGCTCGCCTGTCGTCCTTATTCACAGCCCGGGCGTGGATTCGAGGGAGTGGAAATATGTCGCGCCGCTCCTGGCCAAAACCAATAAAGTCGTTACCTTTGACGCCCGGGGATGCGGACGTTCGCCTGCTCCGCTGTCGCCGATCCGCATCATGGACGATTTGCGGGAACTGTTCGATCACCTGGCTCTTACTAAAGTGACGCTGGTCGGGCATTCCATGGGCGGGCAAGCGGCGACCGAGTTTACGTTGTCTTATCCCGACTTGGTAGAACGGCTTGTATTGATCGCCCCTTCGCTCTCGGGTTTTGCTTATTCGCCGGAGTTTACCGAGTGGATGGCCCAAATTAACTCGCTTGCTCCCGATCTCGGCAAAATGGTGGAGATGTCCTTGAACGGACCTAACTATCGAATCGCTGCGGCCAGTCCGCACCGGGATTTTTTGCGTGAAATGACCGTCCATTATATGACCAAAGTGTTTACGGAATGGAAGAGCTTCGAGGTTGTTTGGCCTCAGCCGCCTGCGATCGAACGTTTGGAGGAAATTGCGGCAACAACGTTGTTTATTCACGGAACGGTGGAATGGCCGGATATGCTTCGCGTCGCCGAGCAATTTAAGCGTGTCCCCTCCCATCGCTTTGTTCAAATCGAAGGGGCAGATCACATGCTTACCTTAACGCACGCGGAAGAGCTCGCGGGCCTCATCCTGCGTTTTTTGACGGAGGAGTGAATCTGCAATGCCTCGCACCCGGGATGAGAATGACCGAATTCGACAACTAACCAAAGAAAAAATACGCGCCGCTGCCATGGACATATTTATCGAGCGGGGCTATCATGCCGCATCTATCGACGATGTTGCGAAGAAAGCCGGCATTTCCAAAGGCTTAATGTACAATTATTACAAGGGGAAAGAGGAGCTCCTCGCCGAAGCGGTTCAGCATCGGATCGACGAAATCGTCCGGGTCATGCAGGAGGCGTCCGCTTTGCCTTCGCCGTCCGAACAATTGAAGCGCATCGTCGAAGGCGCGCTCGACAACGTCAAGCTGCAGCCTAAAGTGCACCGGTTTTATTTGCATCTGCAATCTCTGCCGGAAGAAGACAAAGTGCTGTCCAAATACAGCGAAATGCTCAATCGGGAAATGGCGGACCAATTCGAGGTGCAATGCGGGATGTTCGCCGAACTTGGGACCGAGGAGCCGCGGCTAAGGTCGCTGTACTTCTCCTCCACTCTCCATGGAGCAATGCTCATGATTACCACCTATCCGGAGCATTACCCTGTCCAGGAAATAAAGGAACAAATGATTTGCGAATATTGCTCCGTTCCCCCTCCGCGCTGAATGCGGATCCCGGAAGCTGCGGCGCAAACCCGGCAAAAACGGGCCTATGTGAGGAGGCGGCCGCCTTCCCCGGCTTCCGCCTCCTTCGTTCCATTCGATGGCGCGGCCCGGCGCTTCGCCATCGGCGGAATGCCGGACCGTGCTCAACTTACCGGCGGGGGCGCAGCGTGCCCGTCTCCGCCCAGTAGCTGGCGATGCCGGTCGCGGCCCCGACCAGAGCGCTGGCAAGCACTTCGCGCGGCAAATGGCCAAGCCTCTCCTTTAGCGCTTCTTCGCGGCGGCGGTGGTAGACGCCCGGATGCAAGTTAGCCAGCTTCTCGACCTGGGCGTCGAGACCGTTGAGCTCTACGGCCATTTCCCCGGCATGCCGCCGGATGCCCATGGCATCGTACATCACAATAAGGCCGAACACCGTACTTATGGCAAAATCGGCCGACGACACTCCTTTCTTCATGGCGAGGTAGGCGGCGAGCGCCGCAGCTCCGGCCGAATGCGAACTCGGCATGCCGCCGCTCGAAAACATTTGCGACCAGTCCCATTCCCCTCGGCTCCAGTAATGAATCGGAAGCTTCAGCACCTGCGCCAGTCCTACGCCGACGAGACCCGTAACGAGAGCTCTGCCCAAGCCGACCATCCTTCCCTGTTGAAAATGTCCATCGGGATTAGAATGCAGATTCCGGTTCCATTTTATTGCATTGGGCTTTGGCAGTTTTCGCCAACGGAGATGTCCGGGCGGAAGCTACATATTTTTATGAAAAATCGGCACCTGCTTTTCTCCAATAAATGGGTTATACTGGACGTAAAATAACGAAAGGAGATGGTGCGTATGTTGACACGTCCGTTAGGCCGGCTCGGCCGGGAAAGCTCGGTTGTCATGTTCGGCGCTGCCAGCCTCGGCTCGGTCACGCAGGAGGAGGCCGACGCATCGATCCGTCTTGCGCTCGAGCAGGGCGTCAACCATTTTGACACTGCGGCCAGCTACGGCGATGCCGAGCTCAGGATGGGTCCGTGGATGCCCAAAATTCGAAGTGACATCATCCTTGCGACGAAGACGGGCGAACGCTCCAAGGAGAAAGCGAAAGCGGAAATTCACCGCTCGCTCGAAAGGCTGCAGGTCGATTCGGTCGATCTGCTGCAGCTGCACGCCGTCGGAGATATGGAGAACCTGGACATGTGCACCCGGCCCGGAGGCGCGTTGGAAGCGCTTCTCGAGGCCAAGGAAGAAGGGCTGATCGGCGCAATCGGCATTACCGGCCACGGCCATCAGGCGCCCGCCGTCCATACGGAAGCGCTGAAGCGGTTTCCGTTCGACACTGTTCTGCTCCCGCTCAACTACTACTTGTACTCGCTACCCGACTATCGCCGTGACTTCGACATGCTCGTCCAAGCCGCCGAGGACAGCGGCGCAGCCGTGCGCGTCATCAAGGCGATCGCCAAGGGGCCGTGGGCGCCGGATCAGGCGCGCCCGTACGCGACATGGTACGAACCGTTCGATGTGCAGGAGGTGATCGACGCCTGCGTTCACTTCGTGCTATCGTTCCCAAGCGTCGTCGGCTTCGCCAGCGCCGGGGACATCCATTTGTTCCCGAAAATTTTGGATGCGGTGAAGCGTTACGGGTCCATGGACCGGGAACGCACAGAGCAAGTGCTGCAAGGCATCAGCGGCTATTCGAGCCCGTTCGGCGCACCGACGTCGATCGCATAAGCCGGTTTTCCCCATGCAAAATAGGGCCGTCACCGCGCAGCGCGCAGGACGGCCCTATTTGGGCTTCGGCAGCTTTCCGTTACCTACTATTCTTCAAAAATTTTGGTCAGCAGCTGTCCGAGCTCGGCCAGCGCTTGTTCTTCTTGCTCTCCGTCCGCTTCCAGCGTAACCACATCGTTCTGTTCGATGCCGAGCGTGAGCATGCTCAGCGAGCTTTTCCCATTTACCTTCTTATCGTTCTTGCTCACGGTGATCTTGCAAGGAAATGCGCTAGCCTGCTGCACGAACAGCTTCGTGGGGCGCGCATGAAAGCCTGAAGGATTCAATACGGTAAACGACCTGGATATCATTCGGAGGCACTCCCTTTCTTCGCTTGAACAAACTGCTCGATTTCCGTTTGGCTTCTCATCGCAAGCAGGCTGTCGATATAAGCGGCCCACTCCGTGCGGGACGTCTGCATAATGAATTCGCGGGCGGGCAAGATGAAGCCGGCGCTCATGCTGAACTCATACAGGCCCATTCCGAGCAAAATCGGAATCGCTCTCGCGTCGCCGGCCATCTCGCCGCACATGCCGACCCATTTGCCTTCCTTATTAGCCGCCTGGATGACCATGCGGATGAGCCGCAAAATCGTCGGATGGCACGGCTGGTATAAGTACGACACCGTCTCGTTCATTCTGTCGGCGGCCATCGTATATTGGATCAGGTCGTTGGTGCCGATGCTGAAGAAGTCCGCTTCCTTCGCGAACATTTCGGACGCCAGCGCCGCGGCGGGCACTTCGATCATCATGCCCACTTCGATCCGCCCCGACACTTCCACGCCTTCCTGAAGCAGCCTCTGCTTCTCTTCCTCCAGCAATCGTTTGGCTTCCATCCATTCTTCCACGACCGCGATCATCGGGAACATGATCTTGAGCTGGCCGAACCGGCTTGCCCGGAGCAGCGCCCGCAGCTGGGTACGGAACAGGTCCTGACGGCTGAGACACAGCCGGACGGCCCGAAGGCCTAGGAAGGGGTTGCTTTCCACCGGCAGCTTCATGTACGGCAATTCCTTATCTCCGCCGATATCCAGCGTCCGAATGACGACCGGCTTGTTTTCCATCTTCTCCAGAACATGTTTGTAGATCTGATACTGTTCTTCCTCCGTAGGCAAAGAGCTGCGTCCCATATACAGAAACTCCGTGCGGAACAACCCGATTCCTTCGGCGCCGTTCTCCAGCACCTTCTGCAAATCATCAACGCTGCCGATATTGGCGGCCAGTTCAACCCTATGCCCGTCTTTGGACACCGTCGGCAGTCCGGCAAGACGGCGAAGCTCTGCCCGCCGCCGCTCGTACGCTTCTTTCTTGCGCCGGTATTCCTCAAGCTCCTCCTCAGAAGGGTTTACCAGTACTCGCCCCTCTACCGCATCCAGAATAACGGTCATCCCGCTGCGGATTTCGGACGTTTCGGCTCCCGCGCCTACAATCGCCGGTATTTCCAGCGAACGGGCCATGATCGCCGAATGGGACGTGCGGCTGCCGATTTCCGTAACGAAGCCTTTCACGTAAGCCGGCTTGAGCTGAGCCGTATCCGAAGGAGTCAAATCGTCGGCAATGACGATCGTTTCTTCCACGATGTCGGACACGGCCGTATGCGTTTGTCCGCGCAGGCGGCCGATCACTCTGCCGGAGACGTCTCGCACATCGGCGGCGCGTTCCCGCAGCAGCTCGTTATCCATCGCGCTCAGAATATCAATGAAGCTTTGAGCTACTTCATACAGCGCATATTCGGCATTCACGCCTTCGTTCTCGATCTTCTCCAGCGCAGCGTCGATCAGATCGGGATCTTCCAGCAGCATGATATGAGCTTCGAAAATTTCCGCTTTCGCCGCGCCGAGCCGCTGTTCCGTCAGCTCCCTGATCTTCCCGAGCTCCACGCGCGCTTCCTCGACGGCTGTCCGAAGCCGCTCTTGCTCGCTCTTGGCATCCCCGATCTTCTCCTTAACCGGCACAAACTCCGCACGCTGCATCCTGTACGCCTTCGCAATGGCAATACCGGGGGACGCGGCCACTCCGGTCAGCACTCTCGTTATCATGTTCGCCATTGTCCCTGCTCCTTTCCTCACTTGCGAACGGCTAACCGCTGCAATCGTTCATATTCGCGAATGACACTTCGATGAATCGGATGCTCCTCGCCGATCGCAGTAAATTTACTGATCGCCGCAGCGAGTCCATTCGCCCTGATCTCAGCTTGAATTTCCTGCGCTTCCGGATCTTCCGGGTAATCAAACAACAATGCTGCAGCCATGGCCCCCGCCAAATGAACCGGCGCGGTCCCCATTTCGTACAGCTGCAGCGCCGGACGAACGAGCCGGTCGTTCGGGGAAAGCTTGCGTATCGGCGAGCGTCCGACCCGCACGACTTCGTCCGTCAAATGCGGGTTCTGGAATCTCCCCACAATTTTGGCGACGTACTGCTCGTGTTCGGTTCGGTCGAATCCGTACTTGCCGATCAGCATCGCTCCCGTTTCTTCAAGCACAGCCTGCACCTTGGCCACGATGCCGGCATCCGCCATACTATCCTGAATCGTGCCATATCCGTAAATGTACCCTAAATAAGCGGCACAGCAATGTCCTGTATTCACGGTAAATAATTTGCGTTCGATATAGGGCTCCAGCTCGTCCACATAGTGGACTCCCTGGATCGGCCGCGCGCCGGGAAGCATCCGCGACCGATCGACGACCCATTCGCAGTATGGCTCTACCGTTACCATGAGCGGATCCTCGTGGTGCTGAATCGGCACGATCCGGTCCACCGCGGCGTCCGGGAAAGCGACGATGGCGTCAGCCTTGCTGCGCAACTCTTCATTCAGCCGTTCGTACACGTGTTCCTTCAGCTGCGTGCTTCCTCCGATCGCATTCTCGCAAGCGATGACATGAAGCGGACCCGCTCCGCCGCTCTCGAGCCTCTTCTCAATGCCTCTGGCGATTCCTTCCGCAATATGCTTCAGCACATTGACGCCCACGGCCGTTGTCACCAGATCCGCCTGCGCCACAGCTTCCGCAACCCGCTCCGGCTCTTTGCCGTTGATCGCGGTCACGCCGCTGACTACGATCTGCTCTCGTTCGTCATTAGCCAGGTTGACGACATATTGCTGCTTTTCCTGCAGCCGGGACACCAACTCGTCGCTTACATCTACGAAGACGACCTCGTATCCCGATTGCGACAACAATAGCCCGATAAACCCCCGGCCGATATTTCCCGCTCCGAAATGGACCACCTTCATGCTTCCAGCCCGCTTTCGAAAATCGAAATAATCTCCTCCGCCGTGCTTGCTTTCACGATTCGCTCCATATTTTCTTCTTCCGAGCAGATCATCGCCACATTCGTCAGGATGTCCAGGTGCTCGTTCCCCGCCGCCGCTATGCCAATCACGAGGTATGCCCGCTCGCCTTCGCCGAAATCCACACCCCCCGGTATTTGCACAATCGACAATCCGGTCGAGGCAATCAACTCCTTCGAATCCTGCGTCCCGTGCGGAATCGCAAGTCCGCTTCCCATGTAGGTGGACAGCGTCCGCTCCCGCTCGAACATTTTGTCGATATATTCGGGAGCGGCGTGCCCGGCATCCACGAGCAGCTGGCCCGCCAGGCGAATCGCTTCGAATTTGTCTTTCGGTGCGGCGTTCAGTTTCAATTTATTGATCGCTAAAATACTCATAGCAGGTCTCTCCTCATATCCGTGTTTATATTTATAAAGAACGCAGCAAGCTCCTGCGACAAAAATTGCTGAATCGCCTGCCGCGTACCGGTCTCCAGCAGCAAGGCCATCTTCTCGTTCAGCAGGAACGAGCTGATCTCGCTAAGCACCTCCAGGCTTTCCCTGGACAGATCTTGCGGACCAAGCATCAGCAGCAAATGCCGGACCCCGGCGGAGCTATCGTCCTCCAAGGGAAGATCGTCGCTTAAACGGAATAAGGTGAAGCTGGGCCTGGCAATATATTCGCTTCTCGTATGAAACAGCGCAATGCGGGTGTCCGGAATGACTTGGGTGCTGAGCTTCTGCCGTTCGATGAGCAACTGTACGACCGCCTCGAAGTTCCGCATCCCGTCGCGATCGGCGATTGCCCCGCATGACCGCCGCAAAATGTCACGGAGCGAACAACCGGACGGATCCAGCTCATAGATCTCGAATTGATCGATGAGCCTCACGATCTCGTTCAAATACTTCTGGAGTCGATACAATTGTTCCAGAGCAGCCGTCCCATCCGATTTTGCCGCGTGCCGCGAGCGGTTCTCCTGCAGCGTAACATCCCGGATATACGAGCGCAATGTTTCGGCCTCATCCTTTGTCAGGAGAGGACTGAGCTTGATATAGCGGTCCGGCTCGATGGGAAGATCCACTGTCGAGATGATGAGGTCATACGATTCTTCAGGAATACGGGAAGCCTCAAACCACGAAACATGGCCGACGATTTCGATTTGCGGCAGCTCCTTGCGCAGACGCACGGCCAGCATTTTGGACGAACCGATGCCGCTGGTGCATACGATGATCGCTCTGACGCTCCGTCCGAGCTGCTTAAGCCGCTCCATCGAAGCGCCGAAATGCATAACCAGGAAGCCGATCTCTTCATCCGGCACATCGATGCCGGCCATCGAATCGTTCACCGCCCGGCGAATGCTGTCAAACAATTGTTCATAGTCTTTCTTAATTTGCGCCAGCAGCGGATTGCGGATGATCGCTCCTGCCCGCAGCCGTTCCATGGCGCTATCCATATGACTGAGCAAGCCTTCGCGCAAAGAACGATCCATGCCGAACGGCGCCTGCAATTGCTGTTCCATATGGGAAATGAGCCGTCCCGCCTGCTCCCTGCTGCTCAGCTCGTTCTTGGCCAAAAGCAGATGATGGTCCGATACGCCGGCCCGTTCGTACAGCTGGGCCAGATGACAAGCTTCGGCTTCGGGCAGCTCCAGCAGCAGCGCGTCCGACAGACTGCTCAGCCATCGCCGCTCTTCTTCGCTCAAGCTCTCCGCCTTGCATCCGTCCTCCGCTTCCATCAGCTTGCCTTGCCGCATTCGATGCACGGCTACCGTGATTCGGATCAGAAGCTCGGTATACTCGCTTTCGGACAGCTCGTTCAGGCGCTTGTCTTCCGCTTGCCAGAGAGCTTCTTCAACCGTCATCAAATGTTGTTTGCCAACAAAGCCAAGAAGCTTTGCCGTAACAAGGGACTGATTTTGTGCCGGCTTGCTGCCGAACAAATCGGAATCGTCCAGGTAATTGCCGGCCAGCTCGCAAATCGCGGACCGCACCCGCTGCTCGGGGCCGGTAATTTGGACCCCGTAGCCCCTTCTTCTCACCAGCTTCAAACCGCGCCCTGCGATCCAGCTTTCCAGCTCATCCAGATCGTGGCTGACCGTCGGCACTGCGACGCCAAGATTGTGGGCAATCGCGTACAGCTTTAACGGCTCCGACTCTTCCAGCAGCGTCATCAGAATCAGCAGCTTGCGTTCTTCCGAGGAGTAATCCGCCGCTCCTCCTGTTATAGCGAGCTGCCTCAGCTCCTCCAGCTTATTTGGCGGAGCCTCGAGCCGGATCCCCTTGCCCGATCTCTTGTGCAGAACCGCCCCGTATGCGGCAAGCATCGGCTCCAGCTCGGACAGCTCCCTATGCACGGTTCTGACGCTTACCTTGATGTCCTTGGCGATTTCTGCGGCTGTAATCTCGTCCTTGCGACGCAAGAGGAGCTCCACAATTTGGCGCTGCCTGCCTGAAACTTGCATGCGAATCTTCCTCACCGGCAAAATGGGCTTAACGCCGGCTACGGCCAGCGTTAAGGGAGAAGCTTTCTTCAGCTATTAGCTCAGACGTTTGACTAATTCGTCGTATTCCGGGCTTTTCAAGAAATTATCGATGGAAATATGTTCGGCCTGCGGCGCCTTAGCTTTGGCGCGATCGGTTAGCGATTTATGAGTTACGACGATGTCGGCGTCGCCGGGAATTTCATTGATTGCGGTATTGACGACCGTAACGTCGGATCCCGCTTCCTTCAGCTTCTTTCGCAGAATGGAAGCTCCCATGGCGCTTGAGCCCATACCGGCATCGCAGGAGAACACAATTTTCCGAACCTCCGTCTTGTTCTTCGGTTCTACAGCTGTGTTGGCGTTGGCGCTAATTGCTGCGGCAATCGGCGCGCCTTTGATCTGCTTCATTTTTTCCGTTGCAGTCTGCAGATCGTCTCCCTCTTCTTCTTTCTTGCTTGTTTTGAGAAGCAGCGCGGCGATCAGGAACGATACCGCGGCCCCGGTGACGACGCCGGTAAACACCGGCAGCAGCCCGCCCTTAGGCGCCATGGCGATGTAAGCGAAAATACTGCCGGGAGAAGGCGGCGCCACGAGTCCCGCGCCAAAAATCGAGAAGGTGAACGTGCCGACTACACCGCCGGCCATCGTCGCCAGAATCAGCCGCGGATTCATCAGGATGTACGGGAAGTAAATCTCATGAATTCCGCCGAAGAAGTGAATGATAATAGCGCCCGGAGCCGATTGCTTCGCGGAGCCTTTGCCGACCAGCCAGTAAGCCAGCAGCACGCCGAGACCGGGACCGGGATTCGATTCGAGCATGAACAGAATCGACTTGCCGGCTTTGGAAGCCTGATCCAACGCAATCGGACTAAGCACGCCGTGGTTAATCGCGTTGTTCAGGAACAACACTTTACCCGGCTCGATTAGCAGGTTGGCCAGCGGCAGCAGACCGGCGCCCACCAGCACTTGCACTCCTGACGCCAGCGCCTTGCTGATCATCTGCACCACCGGACCGACCACCGTATAGGCAAGCAAGGCGAGAATGGCGCCGATAATGCCGGCGGAGAAGTTGTTGACGAGCATTTCGAAGCCGGAACGCACTTTGCCTTCGATCGACCGGTCGAATCGCTTCAACACAAAGGCGGAGAGCGGACCTACAATCATAGCCCCAAGGAACATCGGGATATCGGTCCCTATGACGACACCCATCGTAGCAATCGTACCGATGACGCCGCCGCGAGTGCCGTGCACCATCTGCCCGCCGGTATAGCCGATCAGAACAGGCAGCAAATACGTTATTATCGGACCTACAAGCTTAGCCAGATGTTCATTCGGGATCCAACCCGTCGGAATAAATAATGCGGTAATGATCCCCCAGGCGATGAATGCGCCGATGTTCGGCATCACCATGCCACTCAAGAAGCGGCCAAACTTCTGGACTTTGACCTTCATGTCCCCGGAAGTTTGAGCTTGCGCTGCTGCTGTAGCCATCGGGATAACCTCCTTTATGTTATGTTAGTGAACCGTTTTGTAATCGACTACGTGCATATCGTACTGCAAAAGCGCTTTCACGTTCAATCAAAGGAAAACGTCATTTCGTCATGAACGATGTTGACAACAATTTAGTTTGTTTTCGGCAAGCCGCGCCCCACCCTAACACGTCAGCGTTTGCCGAAGCTGTGCAATGAACCGAACGCAAACCATTTATAGAACCAATATCCTAGCAATAATGTAAAAGCAATGGTTATCCACGAGTAATACCCGGTCCATTTGATGTAAGCAACAAGCAGCGTGTTCCTTTCCAGAATCACTTCAACTAACGTCAATATCGTGGGAAAAGCGAGAATATAAACGATCTTCGGCCAAAAGCTTCTCGTTTTGGGATAATGCAGATTGAAAACGGCGCTAATCACGGGTAAAGCAAGGAATTCGTAGGTGAAGCTTGTACTGACCGCTTTATCGAAAAACCTGCTCGGGTAAATGATCAACCCCCATTGCACGGCGGCCAAACCGAAGAACCATGTCGGAAGCTGCAGAAAAATGTAACTGATCCATGCCTCCCGAACATTGGCTCTTGGCACAAAAATAAGGAGCAGCAATACGGATATGACCCACACTGACGCTTCGATGAGCGCATTCATGTTCATCGGTTCATTTCCTCCCGGGATAAAGGCTGCCGGAAAAACCACTTGGTAAACCAGTAACAGAACATGAAAGAAGCGGCCACCAACACGAATTGATAAAAGCCGTTCTAACGAACATACTCCTGCAAATCCGTCAGCTTTTGCATGAAATAATCCCAAGCCGCCATGATCATCGAGCCGGCCAGCGTGAACCAGACTTTCCCCGAACGCGATCTTTTGGGAATAAGAAAGTAGTACAGCACCGCTACGCCGGGATAAATGAAATAGTCCCCGACGAAATCTCCCCGGGTCGCTAACGGGAATACCCGGACAGGGCATACGGTCAATCCATAGTCGACGAGCAAGGTGCCGACCGCCCATGTGATGACCTGCATGTTCAGGAAGCCGACCCATGCTTCCCGTACACGGTTTGCCGGAACTACGACGAGGAGCGCGACAACCAGCAAAGCGCACGTAACGGCATCCCATAAAAATTGATATCCGATAAAAACGAAAGGTGCATGGCCGTTCTTACTCCTGCAGTGCCCGAGAATGACTGTAATTTTTCCCACCCGAGGCTAATCCATGCATCTCGGTAACGGATGGGCCAGAGACGGCGGTGAAACTCAGGCAAGTGGGACGATCTGAATATGGATTCGAGCCAGATTCCTCCAGGGTACGCTATAGCAGCACATGCCCTCATACAAATAGAGCCGTCCCCGCGCAGCGCGGGGCGGCTCTATTTCCCGGTTATGGCTGATTTCCCCACTTGTCCTGAAAGATGAGGTTTTTCAAATTTTTCCTCTTCTCCCAATTGGCCGATTCCAATATCGGTTTCGATGGATAATGCTCCGTATACCCGACAGACAGCAAAGCAACCGGTTCAATATGCGGAGGAATACCTAAAATATCGCGCACGTCATTTTTTTTTGTAAAAGCTGACCCAGCCCATGGCCAAACCTTCCGCGCACGCGGCCAGCCACATATTTTGAATGGCGCAGGCAGTGGATAAAATGTCGGTTTCCGGGATCGAGTTTCGTCCCAGCACATGAGAACCTCCCCGTGTAGGATCGCACGTAACGCATATGGTCAGCGGCGCTTGCTTGATCCCTTCCACTTTCAGACTCAAAAACTGGTCCTGGCGATCGCTTCGTAATGAATGGCAAGCGCTCTTCTCTCTTTGTCCGCCGCCCATGCGAGCCGCGTTTTGATTTCTTCCTGCGCGACCAAAATGAAGTTCCAAGGCTGCATGAAGCCTACCGAAGGGCCATGGTGGGCTGCATCCAATATATTTTCGATAATCTCGGGAGGAATGGGATCGGATAAAAACGTTCTGATATCTCTTCTCGCATATATGATTTTGTACAGCGCTGCTTTTTCTTGTTCGTTAAACACCTTGCACACCCCGTTTGCGAAAATGCCATTCTTACTGACAATTATACAGAAGAATAAGGCGTTACGACAGGGAAAAGCGCTGCCGCTATACTTGAGAGCCACTTCTCCAAGTCCAAATGCAAAAATAGGGCCGTCACCGCGCAGCGCGCAGGACGGCCCTATTTTTGCTGATGGCTTTCCGTTACATATTGTTGAACGTTTCCGTCAGCACCGGCACGATCTGCGATTTGCGCGAGACGACGCCTTTGAGGACGGCTTTGTTGTTTTCGAGCTTGACGTTGTACGCTTTCTCGACGGCGCCTGCGGCGCGGCCGAGCGCGATTCCGACGGAGTCGTTGTTCAAAATGTCCGTGACGACGAACAGGAACAGATCGAGCCCCTTCTTCGCGATAATATCGTTCAGAGCGGCTTCCAGCTCGCTCTGGCGGCTGAGCACGTCGTTCACGTCGACGGCGTTCACTTGGGCGATCTCGACTTTGGCGCTGCCCATCGAGAACTCCTTGGCGTCGAGGGAGATGAGCTGGGCGATCGTTTTGTCGCTCAGGTCGGCGCCTGCCTTCAGCATGTCAAGGCCGTACGCTTCGGCGTTCACGCCGGCGATTTCGGCGAGCTCGCGCGCTGCGGCAACGTCTTCCGGCGTGCATGTCGGAGATTTGAACAGCAGCGAATCGGAGATGATGGCCGACAGCATCAGTCCGGCAATTTGCGGGCGGATGGCGACGCCGTTCTCCTTGTACAGCTTTTTCAAGATCGTAGCCGTGCAGCCGACCGGTTCGGCGCGATAGTAGAGCGGTGCGCTCGTCTCGAAATTGGCGATGCGGTGGTGGTCGATCACTTCGAGCACCTGCACCTGGTCGATGTCGCTGGCGCTCTGCTGGCGCTCGTTATGGTCGACGAGGATGACGCCTTTGGCTTCGTTCGCAACCGTCTCGACGAGACGGGGCGCATCGGCTCCGAACTTGTCCAGGGCGAACTGCGTTTCGCCATTGACGCTGCCGAGCCGCACCGGCTCAACATTGTGGCCGAGCTGCTTTTTCAGATCCGCATAGGCGAGCGCCGAGCAGATCGAGTCCGTGTCCGGATTTTTGTGTCCGAAAATCAGTATTTTGTCCATCGGATTACTCCCTCAATTCGAAAGTTTTGGCGAGAAAAGTATACCCCAGACGAACGCGTTAGGCAAGCGCCGAAGCAGCGGCGCGAAGGCCGGAACCCGAGCGGCCGCCCGGCGTTCGGCCCGTTCCCGCCCCGCTCCGCAGACGGCCTGCCGCAGCGTTCCTCTACGCCGTGCCGCCGCGGGGCGCGGGCCGGCCGAGCATGCACGCCTTTTTCCAGTTGCCGAACCGGTAGTACAGCAAGTTCAGTCCGGCCGCTACGGCGAAGCTGATCGGGAAGCTCCACCAGATCGGGTTGAAGCCGTAAGCGTGCCCCAAATACGTTGCCAGCGGAATGCGCACGAGCAGCAAAGTAATGAACGCGATAACGAGCGGCGCGACCACGGCTCCCGATGAACGGACGACGCCGGCCAAAACGTTGAAAATGCCGAACAGAATAAAGGACCAAAGCGAAATGTCGTTGATCTGCATGCCGAGATCGATCGCTTTGCCCGCCGGCAGGAAAAATCCGAGCACTTCGCGGTTGAACAAATGGAGCACGAGCACGAGCAGCCCGGTCAGCCCGACGTTGAAGCCGACGCCGATCCACGTAATGCGCGACACGCGCGACCACAGCCCGGCGCCGATATTTTGCGCCGCCATCGACGTGGCCGCCCCGCCGATGGCCATAGCCGGCATCTGCACGTAGCTGGAAATTTGCATCGCCACCCCGAATGCGGCGGCGGCTTCCGAACCGTAAGAGTTGATCAAATGAATGAGCAGCAAATTGCTCACGGACACGACCACCATATTGAGCCCCATCGGCACGCCCTTTTGCACGGTTGTGCGGATAATGCTCCAATCGAAGCGCAGCAAATGAACGTCGGCCCGGGTGATGCGCAGAAAATATTTTTTGCGGTACAAATGCAGGATGAGCAGCACGAAGCTGATGAATTGGGCGATGAATGTGGCGGTGGCGGAGCCGGCGATGCCCAGCCGCGGGAACGGACCGTATCCCTCGATCAGGAGCGGATTCAGCCCGACGTCGAGCACGGCCGACAGCAGCAAAAAGTAAAACGGCGTCTTCGCGTCGCCCGCGCCCCGCAGCACGGCCATCACCAGGTTGAAGCCGAACATGAACGGAACTCCGGCGAAAATAATGCGCGTGTACGAAACGGCGAACTGTTTCGCGTCGGGCGGAGTGTTCATCAAATCGAGAATCGTCCCGGAAAACAGCAGCCCGATGCCGCCGACGATGAGCGACAGCACCAGAAAGAAGACGATGCTGGTGCCGACGACTTTTTTCGCTTCGTCAACCTGCTTCGCCCCGAGATTTTGCCCGATCAAAATGACGGACGCCATCGCGAGTCCGAAAATAGCGCTGATCAGAAAAAACATAATGATGTTGCGTTCGACGTAGCGGCTACCGCCGTCTCGCCGAGAAACTGCCCGATCCACACCGTGTTGATCGAGCCGTTGAGCGATTGCAGCACGTTGCCGAACAAGATCGGCAGCGAGAACAGAAACAGCGTTTTGGCGATCGGCCCTTCAGTGAGCGAGGGACGAGCCTTTTTCGGTGGTGAAGACGGGTTCATGTACGGTCTCCTTCATTAGCCAGAAATCTGGAATATTCCTATATTATACCTCGGTCCCAACCCGATGAACAGTTGCGCCGCTCGTCCAAATCGGACGCTTCGTGCCAAGCCTCACAAATTGATAACCCCGACACAACAAACTGTTATTTCCGGCAAGATCAGCTTGCTATATGATTTGGCTATCCGCAAATAGAAGGGAGCACGAACGCGCATGCAAAAACCTAACATTCTGCTTATTACAAGCGACCAGCAGCATTGGAATACGATCGGGGCGTTCAATCCCGAAATTTCCACGCCGAATCTGGATCGTCTGGTCAAGGAAGGAACGACGTTCGCCAGAGCGTACTGCCCGAACCCGACCTGCACGCCGACCAGGGCTTCCATTATTACAGGCATGTACCCGAGCCAGCATGGCGCCTGGACGCTCGGCACGAAACTGCTGGAAGACCGCCACACGGTCGGGGAAGACTTCAAGCAAGCCGGCTACCGGACGGCGCTTGTCGGCAAGGCGCATTTTCAGCCGCTGCACGGCACGGAAGAGTTCCCGTCGCTGGAATCGTATCCGATTTTGCAGGACCTGGAGTTTTGGAAAAAGTTCGACGACGATTTTTACGGCTTCGAGCACGTGGAACTCGCCCGGAACCATACGAACGAAGCGCATGTGGGGCAGCATTACGCCATCTGGATGGAAGAGAACGGCTGCATGAATTGGCGGGACTATTTCCTCCCCCCTACCGGCACGATGGACAAATCCGTGCTGCACAAATGGCCGATTCCGGAAAAGTACCATTACAACACCTGGATATCCGAGCGGACGAACGCGCTGCTCGACACGTACAAGCAGAGCGGCGAGAACTTTTTCCTCTGGGCGAGCTTCTTCGACCCGCATCCGGATTATCTCGTCCCCGAGCCGTGGGACACGATGTACGATCCGGACAAGCTGACGATTCCGACGGTGACGCCGGGCGAACACGACAACAACCCGCCTCATTTCGGGATGACGCAGCTGGACGATCCGGACTTCTCCCATTTGCGGGAAACCGGCAGAGGCATTCACGGGTATCACTCGCATGTCAAGCTTCCACCGAGCGAGCGCAAAAAGCTCGTCGCCACGTATTACGGCATGATCAGCATGATGGACAAGTATATTGGCAAAATTTTGGATAAGCTGGACGACCTCGGGCTTGCGGACAATACGATCGTCGTGTTCACTTCCGACCACGGCCATTTTTTCGGCCAGCACGGCCTTCAATACAAGGGCGGCTTCCATTACGAGGATCTGATCCGGGTGCCCTTTCTCGTGCGCTACCCGGGCAAAGTGCCGGCCGGCCGCGTCTCCGGAGCGATCCAGTCGCTCGTCGATCTGGCGCCGACGTTCCTGACCATGACGGGCATTCCCGTTCCGCATGCGATGACCGGGGTCGACCAGAGCGGAGCATGGACCGCGCAGCAGGACAAAGCGAGAGACCATGCGATCTGCGAATTCCGGCATGAGCCGACAACGATCCATCAGAAGACGTATGTGGACGAACGTTACAAAATCACCGTCTATTACAATCAGACGTACGGGGAAATATTCGATTTGCAGGAAGATCCGAACGAGCTGAACAATCTTTGGAACAAACCGGAATTTGCCTCATTGAAAACGGAGCTGCTGCTTAAATACGCATGGGCCGAACTGGGCAAGGAATCGATGCCTATGCCGCGGATTTGGCACGCTTGATTAGGGGGACGGTGCCGTCGCGGCACCGCCTTTTTTGCCGCGACGGCAAACTGAACGCGAGTGGAGGTTCATAAACAAATAAGCTCTCCGGAAACGAATAGGGATCGTCTGGAGAGCTTATTTGTTGCAAGCTTTCTGATACAATGGATAACTCTTAGCAGGTGATCAGCTATGCAATGGGGAGAAGTTCGCAAGATATACCCCGACCAATACGCAGGTTAAACAACTTATCAAATACAATGTGAAATCATCTAACTAATGCACATGTGTCAATTTATCCGGGTTTGCAACAAAGTAGAGATTATCAATGCGGCCATCCTGAACCTTGAATGAAATGACAGCCCACGTTTTTTTATCCATATATACGACGATTCCAGGCAGGCTATTTACCATGGCGATACGGTAAGTTAAATGTTCAGTAAACTTTTTCCAAAAATCCGTTACAGAGCGGGAAATTCGTATGTGCCCATGAAGGGGTTGCAGTAGAGCTTTGCCGCCCCCGTCTGTCAAGAGTACCGCGTCCGTCGATAGAAATTTCATGATTTGGGCCGCGTTACCCGAAGCAAGGGCATACATGAATTGCTCCACCAAGCTGGTGGTTTGCTCCTGATCCAAGCGGTCCGAATGATCCGGATCATATTTGACACGAAGACTGCGTTTAGCTCGATGAAATATTTGCCGGCAGTTAGCGCTGCTCTTGCCAACGATGCCGGCAATCTCCTCATAATCGTACTGCATCGCCTCGCGCAGCAAAAATACGGCTCGCTCCACATAAGATAATTGCTGCAACAACAGCAAGTAAGCGGTCGATACCGACTCCTTCTGCAAGTATGATTGCATCGGATCCGTTTCATCACTTGCTGTTGTCACGAGAGGTTCCGGCAGCCAGGCCCCGACGTAGTGTTCCCGCTGTTTGCTCGAAGAACGAAGCAGTTCGAGACAGCGGTTCGTTACGATTTTGCACATGTATGCTTTCATATTTTGAATGTGGTCAGAACCGGATTTATATATGGTTAAAAAAGCTTCCTGAACAATATCTTCCGCATCCATGACACTGCCCAGCATTCGGTAAGCAAGGGAAAACAATACCGGTTTGTATAGGGAATATAATTGCTCGGTTTTCATGTTTTCCAAGATGACGGCCCCCCCGCTTTCTTCCTGTCACTCACACCACTATGGTTTCCCGCCCGGACTTACGGACTGCCTCCATATCCTTTAACACGCGCCGCGCCGCTCGTCTTCCGCTTGCCGCCGCAGCATCTGCCAAATTTTCTCCATGGGTAGCCCACTCTCCCGCCACGTAAAGCCCTGCAATTTCGGGTACGGCCGGGCCCGGAAATCGATCTTCCCTGCCTAAGTTCATAAAGTCGTAGGCTACCGCAATATTGGGGAGGTATTGCCTGGCGACGACTTCCTTCTGCCAGCCCGGTTGGATCAAGTCCAACGTCCGTTCGAGGAATCGCTCGTCAGCTTTTGCATCCGTTCCGCCAGTGCCATTTTGTTTCGTAATATTCACCACCGAAGTGCCATCTTCACTTAGTCGAGTAAATTTCGATTGATTAATGAAGTACACGGGTTGATCAAGACCCAAAACCGCAAAATGATCCGGTGCTGAAAGCCGCTTCAAAGAAAGAGTCAAACTTGCCGCCTCAATGACACGAGCCTGTTCTTTCCAGCGTAAAACCGACTTGCAACCCGCATCTCCCAAGAGCCGGGACGTTACTGCCGGTGGGATGGCGGAAATCACATGCGTGACGTCCATCTCCTGGCCGTCGGCAAACTTTATTTTACGAACGGCCCTATCATGCTCGATTGCCGTCACGTTTTTTCCTGTGATCATGGAGACGCCCGACCGAACCGCTTTTTCGTAAAGCTGATCAACTAAAGTTTGCCAGCCATCTTGAATATAGACAATGCTATTCTTTTTGGTCGTGCGTGCTATAGAACGTAGGGCGGGACCAGCCAGCTGGTGATCTATGGCTTGTGCGTACGAATTGGTCCTTAGCATTGCATAAATGATATGACGAGTCATCGGATCGCTAAATTCTTGTTCAATATAGCTTCGCAGACTGATCGCCGGCACTGAATCGGCATCGAATTTCGTCAACGTTTTAAAAAACTTCATAAACTGCATCTTACCTGACCAGCTCAGTTTTCGCGAGAGCAAAAAATTATACATATGGGTTACCTTATTGTCCCATAGGAAGGATACGTTCGTCCCGGGAGACCCTCCTTCCATTCTTATACCAAAATCTTGAAAGATTTCATGCAATGCCCCTCCCTTGATTATGGCATGCGAGCCAATATCGAAGATAGCCCCGTTTTTCTTGACAGATATTGCCCGACCGCCAAGCTGGCTGGACTTCTCGAAAAGGATAACGGACTTGCCTGCCTGGGCCAAATCAATCGCTGCCACCAAACCCGCAATGCCTCCACCAACGATTGCCACATCAAATTGTTTCATCGTCCATACCTTCCTTCGCTGTTTAGTCTTTCATGAACTAAGATGGAGGGTGTAGCGGATTTGTGACATGATTCGTTAATCTTTCTTTGGGGGGAAGTTCTTCCGATAGTTCAACAGTAAGCCATCCTTCGAAGAGTTGCATTCGTATTCAACAAACAGTAACCGGCGGCCATCAAAATGCCCAAAGTTGTTTTCAATTGCTCCTCCCTTCATACAAATACAATATGGCTCTATTACGGGAGGGGAAGCAGCATGAACAAGGACGAAATCGCGCAGCTCGAGCGGGCCATCGAGGAAATCACCGACATCGCCAAAGGCTTCGGGCTCGACTTCTATCCGATGCGATACGAGATTTGCCCCGCCGACATTATTTACACGTTCGGGGCGTACGGCATGCCGACACGGTTCAGCCACTGGAGCTTCGGCAAAAACTTCCACCGCATGAAAATGCAATACGATTTCGGCCTGAGCAAAATTTACGAGCTCGTCATCAACTCCGATCCGTGCTACGCCTTCCTGCTCGAGGGCAACTCGCTCATCCAGAACAAGCTTATCGTCGCGCACGTCCTCGCCCATTGCGACTTTTTCAAAAACAACGCCCGTTTCTCGCGCACGAACCGCAACATGGTCGAGAGCATGGCGGCGACCGCCGAGCGCATCCGCGGCTACGAGCTCGAATACGGCGTCGACGAGGTCGAGGCGTTCATCGACGCGGTGCTGGCGATCCAGGAGCACATCGACCCGTCGCTGACGAAGCCGTACCGCGAGTCGGAGCAGCGCTACGACAAGGCGCGCGGCCGCAGCGGCGGCAGCAAGGCAAGCGAGACGCACCAGGCGGCCAAAGCCCGCCGCACCGGCTACGAAGACTTGTGGGAGCTCGACGACCGCGCCGCCGGCAACGCGGACAAGGATGCGGAGCCGGAGAAGCGTTTTCCGCCGCAGCCGGAAAAAGACTTGCTGCTGTTCATCGAAGAATATTCGACCGTGCTGGAAGATTGGCAGCGCGACATTGTGACGATGCTGCGCGATGAGATGCTGTATTTCTGGCCGCAGCTGGAGACGAAAATCATGAACGAAGGCTGGGCGTCGTACTGGCACCAGCGCATCTTGCGCGAGCTGGATTTGACCGAGGACGAGACGATCGAATATTCCAAGCTCAACTCCGGCGTCGTGCAGCCGTCGCGCCACAGCCTGAATCCGTACTACCTCGGGCTCAAAATTTTCGAAGATATCGAGAAGCGGTGGGACCGGGACAAAATTTTCGAAGTGCGCGAGTTCGACTCCGACCAATCGTTCATTCGCAACTACATGACGAAGCAGCTCGTCGAAGACCTCGACCTGTACATTTTCGAGAAACGCGGCCCGGAATGGAAAATTACCGACAAATCGTGGGAAAAAATTCGCGACCAGCTCGTCTATTCCCGCGTCAACGGCGGCTTCCCCGTCATCTACGTCAAGGACGGCGACCATGCCCGCCTCGGCGAGCTTTATTTGATCCATTCGTACGAAGGCGTCGAGCTCGATCTCAAATACGTGGAACGGACGATGCCGTACATTTACCGCCTGTGGGGCAGGGGCATCCACCTGGAGACGGTCGTGGAAGACAAAAAAGTGCTCTTCACCTACGACGGGAAGAAGCACCAGAGGCGGTTTTTGTAAATGGAAATAACCGGGAAATTGACCTATAGCGGAACTACGTTCCGTTAAGCCTTAACCGAATATGCCGGATATGGAAAAATGGAGCGGCCCCCCCTGCCGAAAGCGGGTGCCGCTCCATTTTCGCATACAACTCAACCCTTCAGCGCCCCGACCATGACACCTTTGACGAAGTACTTCTGCACGAACGGGTATACGCACAAGATCGGCACGGTAGCGACCATGATCGTCGCGTACTTGATCGTCTCCCCGATCTGGAACCGGTCCGCGTTCGAAGCGTCGGTAGCCATGCTTTCGGTCGAATTGGAGATCAGAATCTCGCGCAAAATGAGCTGCAGCGGATACAGCTTATGGTCCTTGATGAAAATGGCGGCATAAAACCAGCCGTTCCACTTCTCGACCGCATAGTACAAAATCATAACGGCGATGACCGGCATGGAAAGCGGCACAATGATCCGCATCAGGATCGTCCAATGGTTCGCTCCGTCGATTTTGGCCGATTCCTCGAGACTGTCCGGCACAGCTTGAAACGCCGTGCGCATAATGATCAGGTTGAACGTATTGACCGCGAACGGTATAATCGTTGACCATAGCGAATCGATCAGCCCGACGCCTTTCACGATCAAGTACAGCGGGATGAGGCCGCCGCTGAAAAACATCGTGAGCACGATGACGATCATGAAAAAGTTGTTCCACAGCACGTTTTTGCGCGACAGGACGTAGGCGCCGAGGGCGGTGACGATCAGGTTGACGGCGACGCCGAAGACGAGAATGAACAGCGTGTTGCGGTAACCGGTCAGAATGCCGGGGTTTTTGAACACGCCGGCGTACGCCTCCAGGCTGAAACCGAGCGGAGCGTACAGAAAGCCGCGGTGGGCGACGAGCCGCCCGGCATCGCTGAACGAGGCGAAGGCGACGTAAAACAGCGGATACAGCGTCACGATCACCAGCACGAGCAGCAGCGCATGAATGAACCAGCCGAGCAGCGTATCGAACAAGCCGAATTCTCTTCTCATATACTCGCCCCCTTTACCACAAACTGCTGCTGCTCAGCTTGCGCGTCAAACGGTTGGCGGCGATGAGCAAGAGCAGGTTTACGACGGAATTGAACAGGCCGACCGCCGAGCTGTAGCTCCAGCCGAATTCGAGCAGCCCTTTGCGGTACACGAACGAAGCGATGACGTCGGCCGTCTCGTAGGTGACGGAATTGTACAGCAGAATGATTTTCTCAAAGCCGATATTCAGCAGGTTGCCCATGCGCAGAATGAACATAATGGCGATCGTCGGCATAATGCCGGGCAGCGTAATGTACCACATCTGCTTCAGCCGGCTTGCGCCGTCCATGCGCGCCGCTTCGTACTGCTCCTGGTCGATGCCTGTCAGCGCGGCGATATAAATAATCGACTCCCAGCCGATTTTTTGCCAAATTTCGGACAAGACGTAGATCGGGCGGAACAGTCCCGGCTTCTGCAGCATCGCTTGGCCGTCGTACCCGAAATGCGTGAGCAGATTATTGATCACGCCGTCGTTGTTCGTAAAGCTGACGATCATGCCGCAGATGACGACGAGCGAAATGAAGTGCGGAATGTAGCTGACCGTTTGCGCGAAGCTTTTGAAATAGCGGCTGCGCACCTCGTTGAGCAGCAAGGCGAGCACGATCGGCGCCGGAAAGCCGAACAGCAGCGTATAGAAGCTGATCAAGACGGTATTTTTCAAAATCCGCCAAAAATAATAGGAGCTGAAAAAGTCTTTGAAATTGGCGAGGCCCACCCAGTCGCTGCCGATGATGCCTTTGATCGGAGTGTAGTCCTTGAAAGCGATCAGCGCGCCGTACATCGGGGCGTAATGGAAGACGGCGTAATACAGGACGACCGGCAGCATCATCAGATACAAGTATTTATTTAATGCAAAATCGCGGACGAACCGCAGCCCGAAGCCGCCCTGGCGGCGGGTTCGGACTCCGGCGGAAGCCGCAGCTGGCGACGCGGTCTTGGCCATCCGTCTCTTCCGCTCCTTCCTGCTATGTCTTAGTGAGCAGCGAAGAGAGCCGGCGCTCTCCCCGCTGCTTGATGTGCTGCTTTACCGCTTGTTGTAACGGTCGAGAGCCGCTTTCTCGATTTCCAGCGCACGGGCGATTTTGAGTGATTTCATCTTGTTCACGTACGCATCGAAGCTGTCCAGCGATTCGGCGCCGAGAATGATTTTGAGCGTCATCTCGTCGACGAGCGTGTTGACGTCGTTCATAATTTTGGCGAATTCGGTGCTTTCTTCGGGCGTCGGCGTAATCGGCGGCAGCTGGTGCTTGTCGACGTCCGTCTTTTGCCACGTGGCAACGGCGTCGCGCTGCGTTTGCAAGGCCAAGTACTGCTCGATGTAGCGCTTATCCTGCACGAAAGGCCCGTTGTAGTTGCCGCGGATGTAGAGGCCCATCGCTTGCGACGGAGCCAGCTTATCAGGGTTCTTCATCAGCAGATCGGTATAGCGCGGATAGCCGTTGTCCATCTTGTAGCTGACGCCTTCCTTGCCGAAGTTGAAGAGCATGTGGCCCGCTTCCGTATACCCGTAATCGAGCATCTTAACGGCGAGCTCCGCGTTTTTCGATTTGGCGGATATCGCTACCGCACCGGCAGTGGAATAAGCGAAATCTTTTTGCCCGAACGGGGCGATATCGCCCTTTTTCAGCACCGGGTACGGAGCCCCGATGAGCACCGCCTTCGGATCTTTGCCCTGCACGATCGGCTGCCAGCGGCCGATGCCGCCGCCTGCGTTGCCGACTGTCGCTCCGGTGGCGTTGTTCGCGAAGTTGGCGTCCATCGCCTTCGTGTCGACAGTGGCGATGTTTTTGTCAAGCAGCCCTTCGGCATACCATTTGCGGAACGTCGCCAGGAAGTCTTTGTAGCCCGGCTCCATCGGTCCGAATTTGATCGTGCCGTTATCGAGGTAAAAGTCCTTGGTCACGCCGAATGCGCCGGCGAACGCCCCGTTCGTGAAATCGTTGAGAGGGCGGGGCTGGCCGACGAACGAAATAGCGGCAGTTGCTCCCTTCTTCTCCTTAAACGCCTTCAGCGCCGTATACCAATCGTCGATCGTCTCCGGCACCGGCAGCCCGAGCTCGTCGAGCCAGTCCTTGCGGATGATCGGGCCCTGGAACACTTTCAAATAATCGTCGCCGCGGATGAACGGGAACACGTAGTAGCTGCCGTTATCGGTTTTCACCATCTTGTCGACTTCCGGATGCTCCTTCAAATATTTCATCAAATTCGGCGCGTTTTTGGCCAGCAGATCGTTCAGCTTCAATATATAGCCGTCCTTGATCGCTTTCTCCGGCCCGCCGGGGAAGCCTTTCGCCCAATCGAACTCGATGAGGTCCGGCAAGTCCCCGGTGGCGAGCATAACCGTAAGCTGCTCCTTGCCCTTCGTCGCCGGTATCGTCGTGAATTTGAGCGGCACGCCGGTCTGCTTTTGCCATTCCTGGAAAAACGGCACTTCCTCCAAGGAGCCTTTCACCCCGGTCAAGTTGCCCGTGAGCTCCGCCCAATACGTTAACGTCTTGTCGGTCTTCAGCGGATACGTGACAGCCGCGGATGTCGTCCCGGCGGCTGCGGCGGGAGCGTCTTTGCTTCCGCCAGCGGACGGCTGCTCGGACTTGCCGCCGGACGAGCAAGCGGCCGTCAAGCCGCTCAGAGCCAGCGCTGCGGCGAGAACAGGGATAAGCTTCTTTCTCATGTACGGACCTCCTAGTGCGAATTTGTTTATTTTCTTATTTTCCGGAGGATGCCGGCACGCTTGCGGCCGATTTCCTCGCAGCTTTATTTTATGTTAGCGCTTACAATTCAACTATCTCGAATATCGCCAAACGAATCGCGAAAAAGAAAGAAGCCGATCGGCAAAATATCCAACCGCTTCCTTACAGTCCGTCATGAGAATCATCAATTTCGCCAATCCGATCGGCAAAATGTTCAGCCGCTGGCCGCATCCCCGCCGCTCTTCCACCCTGCAGCCGTTTCTTTATATTTGCCCGGGGTGATGCCTTCGTATTTCTTGAACGTGCGGATAAAGGCGTTGACGTCGTTAAAGCCGACGCTACCCGCTATTTCGTTTACGTGGCTGTTCTTCGCGGCGATGAGGCGCTTGGCCGCTTCGATCCGCGTTTTGTTAATAAAGTCGAGCAGCCCTTCTCCGGTATGATCTTTGAACAGCTTGGACAAGTACGTCGCTTCATATCGAAGTGGGCGCCGATCATCGAGATGTTCAGATTCGGATCGTGGTACCGCTCGCGGATGAGCGCCGCGATGTCCCCGATCCGATTGTTCAGGGCCGCTTGCCGGCTCGCCTGCAGCTGATGCTGCCGCTTCGCGGCCGTGTAGTCGCACACCGTCTTCAGAAACTGCGTCATTTGCTGCTGCATGTCGCGAATCGTCTCGCAGGCGGTAAGCCGCTTGATCAGCTGCGGATTTCGGACGAGGAAGCTGTCGTGAATGTTGCCGAGCTCGCTGACCGCCTTGATCATCGTGCTGACCATGTTCAGCATCAGGCATCTGGCGAAGGCGACGGAAACGGCCGGGCGGTCGAAATTGCCGGCAATAATTTCGTCCAGCGTCTGCTTCGCCTTGTCAAAATCGCCGATTTTCAAATAATTGATCAGCTGCTGCTCCACCTGCAGCGGGTAGTAGTAGCCGAATCCGCTCTCTTCCGACGATAACCGGCGCAGCGCTTCGTAAGACAGTATTTCCTTGCTGCCCACGACGAGCTTGTATTCCATAGCGTCCAGCGCTTCCTGATACGCTTGCGGGATCCCTTCGATGCGGCTGTGGACGGAGCTGATCGACAATGTGAGATGAATGGCGTAATGGTCGGCGAGGAAGCGCTGCGCTTCGCGCGCGATGCGCTGCAGTTCGGCCCCGCGCTCATCGCTTGGCGTTTGCCGGAAATTGACCAGACACGCGAGCGAGTCGTCGATTTCGGCCACATAGCCTTCGTTATGCTGAGCGACGATTTCTTCAACCACATTGGTAATAATAAAATGCAGCAGCCTCCGCTTGTCGCCGTACTCTACGCCTTCGACTGTGGCGTAAAATTCCTCCGCGGACTCTGCGTAAAGAAGGATGACGGCAAAATCGTCGGAGACGAAGCGCATATGGAACGCGGCGAGCGACTCGGCGACCGGAATCGAGCCGTCGGGCCTGCCCTTCAGCAGCCTCGCCAAAAAGTTGCTGCGCAAAATGTGTTTCTGGCGCTCCATCTGCAGCTGCATCGTATCCATTTTAACGAGCGTCTTGTCAAACGCCTGCTGCAAAAATTGGAACTCGTTCCCGCCCGCTCCGCCGAAGCCGAGATCGGCCTTGCCGGAGAACGCCTGAACGAGCCGGCGCACCGGGTTGTAATTGCGGCGCACGAAAAACGTCATCAGCAAGACGCCGCCAAGAATGCTGACCGCGCTGCCGGCGATCGTCAAATTGCGGATCAGCTCCGCCTTCCCCCAATACAGCGTGCTCGGAATCATGGAGACGTATTTGAGCCCCGAGCGTTGCGATTTCATGTACAGCACTTCGTAATTGCGGTCCTGGATGGTGGCGTACACGATCCCGGAGGACGACACCATTTTGTCGAAGGGGATCGCCTGTGCCGCCGCTGCATCCGAATTGGACACGAGTACGCGGTTGTTCTCGTTCAAAATGAACACGTGCCCTTCGCTGAACAGCTCCACGTTCTCGATCGCGCCAAGCATGCGCTCCTGATCGACCATGATGACGTTGGCGGCGGGAGAGCTGTTCTTGTCGAGCGTGTAGGAGCTAATGTAGGCGACGCTTTTGTGCACGGCGCCTTGATCGTCGATCCGCTCGACCGGCACGAAGCCGTGGAAATCGTTACGGCCTACGGTGCCGAGCCAATCCTCGTAAGAAAGCGATCCGCCGCCGTGCAGCAGGCTGTACGCGTAAGCGCCTTCACGAACCTTTGACGGCATAATGACGGTGTTGGATTTTTTCAAATAGATGTAGAAACTGTCGATAAGCGTGTAGGCGGATTGGTAGGTTTTGAGATCTTGCGAAATTTGGTAGGTGTCGTAATTGTAGTCGGCGGGGTGGGCCAAATATTTGTTGGAGTATAGCAAGTCTTGCACGCGGACGTTCCAGGTGATTTCGAAATTGAGGCGCTGCATCGCCTGAAAATAGTTGTCCATTCCTTCGCGCACTTGGCTGAGGAGGGAGCTGTTCGCCTGATGGATTTCGCTCTTCAGCGTGCGGCTGGACACCGTAAAGACGTAAAAACTGATCACGAGCGGAAGCAGCAATATCGCCAAATAGGAAATGAGCCAAGTAAGCACTACGCTGCGGCGGCGAACCAGCATTCTTTTGAACACGGCAGTTCCCTCCTCTTGCGAGTCTACTTGTATTTTACCTTGTCGACCCGGCGCTCGTATAGATCAATATCGAGCTATGTTGACACTGGCCCGTTTCGCGGGTATTATGTTTCTAATTATAGGAAAAGCTTCTATTCGGAGCCTTTTGCACGATGCATGACCCTGCGGAAGAGGTAGCTTTTCATGCCGAATCAGGGAGCACTTCAGAAAGTTTATACATTCTGATTCGGTTGGAAGGAGATGGTGGCGGACATGCCAGACGAATCGGTGGCGGAGAGACTGCATAGGCTTGGGATCGTGCTTCCGGAAGCGAGCAATCCCGTGGCAAATTATGCGAATTTCGTGGAGATGAACGGCTTTCTTTTCGTATCGGGCAAAGGGCCGTCCGGGAACCCGCGGGGCAAGCTCGGCAAAGAGTTCACGACCGAGCAAGGGTACCGCTTTGCTCGCATGGCCGGCATTGAGGTGCTTGCCGTCGTCCAATCCGCGCTCGGAACGCTCGACAAAGTAAAAAGAGTCGTGAAAGTGCAAGGATTCGTGAATGCCGACCCGAACTACGGCGAGCATCACATCGTGATGAACGGATTTTCGGATTTGATGGGAGAAGTGTTCGGGGAGAAGGGCGTCCACGCCCGTTCCATATGCGGGGCAGTGACGCTTCGCGACAACTTGCCCCTCGTGGTCGATACTATTTTTGCGGTGGAAGAGTAGAGAGTACGTGGAAATACTCATGGCGGCTCGGTAGGGAGCCGAAACGAGATAGGTTGATCTTTACGGAAAATGCGGAGCGGAGGGTGGAAATGATCCGAAGCGACGCAGGTCGCCTAAGAAAGTATGGCTGCGCTGCGGATTGCCCTATTTTCCCCAAAAAAAAGGCCGTCTCCATCCGGAGCCGGCCTTCCTTCGCGACAGCCGCGGCCGACGTATCAGACGATGAGGCTGGATACCGCGAAGGCGACGCCGATGTACACGCAAGCCAGCAGCAGCCCGACGGCCTTGTTGCCGTCCTTCAGCTGATCGGATAGCTTGATGCCGGGCGTCAGCCAATCGAAAATCCAGTACGACAACACCAGGCATGCGTAGCCGACCGCAAACCAAAGCGCCATATGCCCGATCGATGAGTTCGTATACGCCGCCACGCCGAGAATAATGGCGATGCCGAGAAATTGCCCGCCGAACGTCAGCCCGACGGCAACGTTGCCTTTGTTCAGCTCCTCGATATCGTTGAACGGGGTCATTTTGCTCAAAATGACCATGCCGGCGAGCTGCAGCAGCACTATGACGACAAAACTGACAAAAACGTTAACGGCCGTCATCACGACGCCCACCCCCTGAATTTCGGATACGCCTTATCGTAATCGTTGAAATCGTGCACGATTTCGAGCGACGCTTTCACCTGCTTTTTTGTCTTGAAGTCGTTGTAGCGCGCCTCGTCGATCGGCTGCTTGACGTTTTGCCCGGACGGGAGCGTGATAACCGCAAATTCGCGGTATTTGCCGTCGAGCTCGGTTTTGTATACGCCGACGAGCTCCACGTCCGTCTGCACCGTTTCCTTCAGCTTGCCGAGGTCGGCGCCCGCCGCATCTTGCTGCCGGAACGTTTTGATCGGCTTCCAGGCTGTCAGCGTGACGTCGTTCTTCCCGTCCGCCTGCGTCGTCATTACCGCGTTCATGACCGACAACACCCATACGGAATCGCCCGTTGCGTAATTGTCGTCGTTAGGCACCAGCTCGTTGTCCGGCTGCAGCGACATGTCGCCGTTAATGAGGTCGCCGACTTTTTTCTGCTCGACTTTGTAATCCCACGGAACGACCTTGCTCGCTTCCCCTTGCTTCGCCGTCTGCGAAGCCTGGACGCTCTTCGTGCCAGACGAACCGCCCGGCGGCATGGCGGCGTTCTTGCCCTTGTCCTTGGAGCCGAACGAGCTCGCCACCGCCGTAATGATGACGACGATGAGGACGCCGATCAAGACCGCGCTTACGATCCGCTGTGCATTCATTCCCTAACCCCCATCGCTACAAAATGACTCGCGTTGCCCGTAATGAGTCCGCCCGCCCGTCCGACAATGCCGCACGGCTCCCCGTCGATGACGAACATGCCGGTGAGCAGCCGCATCGGCTCGGCGTGCAGCCCCACTTCCGGCAAATCGGCCCGGGCCTGATAGACGCGCCGGAACCAGCGGCTCGTATCGTACCCGTCCGCGTCGCGCGCATCAAGCTCTCCTTTCGCGCCGTACAGCTCGACAGAGCCTCCTTCGCGGCCGAACATCGCCTTCGAAACGTAATTGCCCGCCAGCACCGGCTCGTTGTACGTGGGCAGCATGTAAGCCTCGATCGCCTCATGCTCTTCCGGGCTGAAAAGCGGTACCCCGATCTCGTGCAGCCCCCAGATGACGGCCTGCAGCCCTTTGGACTGCAGCAGCACGGCGTGATACGAGTTGGAAATCGCGACATGGCCGGTTTCCGCCGCGTAAGCGAGCGCCTCGCCGCCGTCGTCGATCCCCATCCATTCTTTCGGGTACAGCATAAATATCCGCTCGATCGGCTGTCCGTCGCCGTCCTTCAGTACGCCTTCGTCGATCGACAGCGACAGCGTGTCGAGGCAGCGCATCGCACGCCCGCTATGGCGGACGAGCATGTCGATCGTCCCCGAATCCTCGAGGTGCGTGCCGTAGCCGGCGCAGCAAGCCGCCTCCGGCTGCTCGGCCGCCCACGCCCGGCGCAGCAGCTCCGGCATGCGCCCGTTGACGCAGCGCACGCCTTCCGCGGCGTGCTGCGCGCACAGCCACGGCGTCGCTACGGACGCTTCGACGTATGCTGTCGGCGTGTCCGCGTTAAGCTCCAGCAGCCTGATGCCGCCGCCGGACGACACCGAGAAGTCGAATCTGGCGTAACGGCTCAGCCGCCCCGGCTCGCTTAGCGGCAGCCGGTCCAGGCCGTCCCACAGCACTTCGGGAACGGACAGCAGCTCGTACAAGTCACGACGTCCGTGCACGAACCGCGCCGCTTTGTCGAACACTGTCCAGAGCAGCGTCGCCGCGTGTACAAGCCGCTCGTACGTGCCCTTGTCGATTGTTACGAGCTGATCGATCCAATACGGCTGGCCATCCTGATCGGCCCATGTAAACCCGAGCTTCCGCAGTTCCTCCACTCGAGCCGGGCGATCGGCCGCGGGTTCGGAGACGACGCGGAACACATCGCCTTGCTTGCTCATCGCCGCCTCCTTTAGCCGCCGGACGACGAGCTGAAGCCGCTCGAACGGCGCCGATGCTGCCGGACGACGCCGACGAGCTTTTCGACGAGCTGGAGAAGCTGCCGCTGGACGTCGAAGTCGACGGCGCCTTCGTGACCGGATGACGAACGGAAGATGAGGAGACGGAAGTCGCGCTGCTGCCCGCTTTCGCCGCGGATCCCGTTGAAGCCTGGCTCTTGCCCGTCGAGAACGAGCCGCTTGACGCCGACGTCTGCGGCGGCCGCACCGCCGAGCCTGCGACCGGCTTGCTCCGGAACGTGTCGGAGTCGTAGGATCGCGCCTGATAAGGCTGGCTGTTGCCCGCGTACACCGTAGAGTGCGACTGGCTCCACGAGCTCGTCGAAAAGACGCCGCCGTTGCCGACCAGCAAATGGTACAGCAGCAGGTCGTCCCAGCCGATCCCGCCGCCTCCGCCGGAATGGACGATCACCGTGTTCGTTCCGCCGCTGCCGCCGCTTGACGCCGCGCCTCCGGCGCCCGCGGCTGCGCCTTGTCCCGCCGCTGCGGCGCCATCAGGCTTCTTCCCGTCCGGGAGCGCAATATTCCAGTCGATCGCCGGATCGTAATAGCTTTTGACGGCTTCCGACGACCATTCCACCAGCTTCGGCTGCGGTTTGCCGGCGCCGTCGCCGCCTTCCGCGCTGACGGCGGGCACGGCGAGCAAATTCGCCGCAAGCGCCACGCCGAGCGAGGTAGACAGCACCTTCATCGGCTTGCGGCCGGATTTCGCCGGGCCTGCGCCGGTGCCTTTTTCGCCGCGCTGCTCTTCAGGTTGCTTCATGCTTGTATCCTCCGTTCTTGTAACGCTCCGTGTCACTGCCGCCCTAATGCCGGACCTCCGCCGCCACCGGAACGACGAGCACTTCCAGCGCTCCGGAGTCGAGGTTCAAGCGGCCTTCCAACATTTCGTACTCCTGGCCGTTCACTACAATATAGTTCGCATGCTCCAAAGAAGCGAGAAGCTCCGCCGTCCAATTCCGTTCGTCGATAGCGGCCGGCTCTCCCGCCGCCAGCTTTTGCATCAGTCTGACTTTCATCGCGCGCCTCCAAATCGTTCCAGTAGTCGATTGCATACGACTTAACCTGTTATTTTCATACGAACGGAACAGCACAAAAGTTGCAGTAATTCGACTCCATTGCCCATACTACAAAAAAAATCCGCCACTCCACGAAGAAGGAGCGGCGGATTTTGTCGGCTATACTTCAATATAGCGATAACGCTACGGTATCTTGCTCGTTGAAGGCGTGCAAGATCGCTTCGTTGTCGATGATTTCAATGCTGATCAGCGTATCGAGGCACAGCTTGACAGCTTTTTTGCCGCTGACCAGCTTGCGGTTGAGCGTCTGGGTCAGCAGGTTCATTGCTTTATCGCTAAACTTGGTGAAATAGACGGGAATTTTGCGGTCTTGCACGTTAATGAGCAGCTTCATTCCGGCAACCTCCTTCACGGATCCCTTCGATACTACTACCAAAACCTAGCATCATTGTAATAGAGAAATCTTAAAAAGAGATGAAATTTTGTTATCAATTTTATGACAGTTACGACAACTACCGCTCAAGCCTGGACATCGCCGCCTGCACAAGCTCGTCGAACAGCTCGTCGTCTTCCTCCAGCGCCGCTTCCACCGCCTCGATATGCGCTTCCTCTCCGGATTCGCGGGCGAAATTCAGGCTGTATGCCCAGTCGTTGGCGTTCTTGCTCTGCAGCGTTATTTCATAAGCGTGCGGATGGCCTTCCGCCGCGAATTCGACATGTCCCAAATAGCCGTCCTGCTTCGAGTACGACATGTCCGCCGTATCGATCCGGATGTTCATGCGATGTCCCTCTTTCTCGGTTACGTTTGCTTACCATATTCTACCTAACTTTATTCTCCTCCATACACGATTTTTCCTGCCGGCGGAGCATATAAAAAAACGACAAATCGGCATACAACCGCGATTTTGACAAAAGTGGCGGCCGCTTCTTGAAGGCTGCTTTCCGGGTCGCCGGTTCGGGGCGGCTTAAGTCAGATTGCAGTACGGGTGGGCGCGATCGGTTGGCCAAGCACTATGGGCCCCCGCCCGCGGAGCGCGATCCGATGGGGGACGAAAATGGAAGCAAGGCAAACAAGTTTCCCTTTCGTTGACATTCACACAAACGAACTATATGATCGTTTATACATAAACCAAACAAGCAGGTGATTCGATTGAACGATCAAATATCGGATCTGTTCTGGTCGGCGACGGTCGAGGAATTGAAAAGGGGCTACGTTCGTGTTGCGGAGACGGACAGCTTCGTCTGCCTAGTATGCGGGCGCTCTTTTGCGCGCGGCATCATCTATAAGGATGGAGATACGTTCTACGAAGCGGAAAAATATGCCGAAGTCCACATCCGCAAAGAGCACGTCTCCATGTTCCGCTACTTGCTGCAGCTCGACAAGAAGCTGACCGGCCTTACGGACCTGCAAAAAACGCTGCTCGACTGCTTTCACCAAGGCCTCAGCGACGCGGACATCGTCAAAAAGCTGGGCGGCGGCAGCAAATCGACGATCCGCCACCACCGCTTCACGATGCGCGAGAAGGAGAAGCAGGCCAAGCTGTATCTCGCCATCATGGAGCTCGCGCAAACGAAGGCCGAGCCGTCGGGAACTTTCATCAACGTGCCAAGAACGGCAACGATGCTGGACGAACGCTATGCGATTACGGAGCAAGAGAACGAAGACATTCTCCTCTCCTATTTCAAGCAAGGGCCGGACGGACCGCTTGACCGCGTACCAAAAAAGGAAAAGCGCAAGGTGGCCGTGCTGAACCATATCGCCGGCAAATTCAAGCGCGGCGTCAAGTATTCGGAGAAGGAAGTCAACGACGTGCTGAAGCAGGTGCATGACGAGGAATACGTGACGCTGCGCCGCCTTCTCATCGAGTACGGGTTTATGCATCGCCTGGACGACGGCAGCTCGTATTGGTTGAAGGATTGACGGGAGAGCTGCCGCCGGGCGCGTATCCGGGGCCTGCGAGGCGAAGCGGGCCGGGACTCAGGCGTGCGGCGGCAGCTCCACCCCGGAGCGGCGGCTCAGCCCGCGTTTGACGTGTTTGAGCTGGGCCACGATGATGAAGCTGACGATGACGAGCAGAAACCAGGAGCTGAGCTTGCCGAGCGACACGAACGTCCACGCGGCTTCCTGATTCGGATAACGCCAGGCGCCGAGGAACGTGCCGATATTTTCGGCGAGCCAGACGAAAAAGCCGATGAGCAGAAAGCTCAGCGTAAGCGGCATGCCGTAGCGGGCGCCGCCGACCCGGAACGTTACCGACGTGCGCACAAAAACGGCGAACAACAGCGCCGTCAGCACCCACCGCAAATCGGGAATGTAATGATGGGTCATGAAGTTCAAATAAATGGCGGCGCCCAGCGGAACGGTAAAGTAAGAGCGCGGCCAGTGCAGCACCTCGACGTCGAGCCGGCGCCACGCTTGGCACAAGTAGCTGGCGACGCTGGCGTACATGAAGCCGCTGTACAGCGGAACGCCGCCGATTTTGGTGTAGGCGTCCTGCGGATAAGTCCACGAGCCCATCCGTACTTTGTATAGCTCGAGGGCAAGGCCGATCAGGTGAAAGACGCAAATCACTTTCAGCTCGTCGAGCGTCTCAAGCTTCGTGCGCACCATGAGCCACTGCAGCGCAATGCAAATGATGAGCATCGCGTCGTACCGGGGAACGTGCGGAATCGGCGCGATCTGGAGAAGGAAAAGGGCGGCGAAAATGGCGGCCGGGAACAGACAGGACAGCGCCTGCTGCATGCCGAACCGCCATAGCTGCGCGAAGAAACGGATCATTGCCGCAAATACCGGAACAGCATGTCCTCCATGCCGTTCATCAGCCCCTTGTATTCGTCCTGCTCCCCGTGGCTGAGCAAATCTAAAGCGATGCCGTCGCGCAGCGCCCAAAACATCGAGGCTGCGACACGTTCGTCGGCGTCGGCACGGAATTCGCCGTTCCTTTTGCCTTCGGCGATGAGCTCGGTCATGAACGCGAGCGCGCTTTCGGCGTGCTTTTGGATGGCGGCTTTAAGCTCTTCCTGGCGAGACGCGCGCAGCGAATATTCGATATGGAAGCTGAGCAGGCGGCGCAAATCGCCGAGCGGCTGGTCGGTCAGGCGCCGGATGAGATACCGCAGCTTCTCCGCCGCGGACGTCTCCGGCCCGAAGCTCCCGCGCAGCGATTGGGCGAACCGGTTCATGCGGCTGTCCATAATTTGCGTGTAAATGTCGTCCTTGCTGGTGAAGTAATTGTAAATGGCGCCCTTGCTGATGCCCAGGTGGCGCACAATATCGTCAATCGTCGTCGCGGCGTACCCTTTCTCCGCGAAGATGTAGAGCGCTCCTTCGAGGATGGCGGCGCGTCGTTCTTCCTTGTAGGCTTCGGTCACTCTCGGCAAGCGGTATTCCTCCTTCATTAGAACGATGCGTCCCTAATTCTGACTATACCGTGCGGCGAGGATGGAATGCAACCGGGCCCGCCCGCCGGGACGGCGCCTAAATGTTGGTTGAAGCCGTATTTTACATGGCCGCCTGATTGCTGGATTCTTTGAATATCGCTTGCTGCAAAGTGCTTTCGACCGTGATTTTGTCCGTTAACTCCTTGCCGATATTGAGGATCAGCTTGGCCAGCTTGGCCGAGATTCCGGTTAGCACGGCACTGCATCCCATCAGCTGGATGCCGTCGATAATCCTCAGCAGCAATTTGAAGATTTCCGCATCGAGCACGGTCGTTCCCGACAAATCGATAAATATTTTTTGAATGCTGCGATGTTCAAGTTCTTGAAGCAACTTGTCTTCCATGAAACGGATGCGGCTTTCATCGAGCGTTCCGATGAGGGGCAGTACGGCGATTCCATTGAAAATCGGTATGAGGGGAACGTTCAGCTCGTCAATGATGGCCTGCTTTGATTTCAGGATTTCGTCCCTGTACTTGGTGAAGCTTACGTTGAAATGGATAATGAAATTGTCCAGAGCGTCGCTGATCCGGTCGGACAATTCAAACACTTCTTCCGCCGAGATGCCTATGTATAGATGATACTGCCGCAAAAACGACCAGGTCACTTTGCGCAAGGCGTAAAACCATTCCATCTTCGTCATGATCGGCACGTCGGATTTCGCCCATGCCAGCCCGCGTTCCTGGGCAAGCTGGATGATTTCCTGGGTCAAGCCGTCATGAACCAAAGACATGATTTGATTCGCATGATCGACCAAATCCCGGGTCGTGACGAATTTGAGGCCGGCCACGATTTCGAACGTCGTTTTCGCTTCGGCTTCCAATTGCTTGTTGAACAATAGTTGATTGGCGGCAAAAAATTGCCTGACGTCCATTGATTTGTCGATGACCAAATGGGTTTGCATCCGATCCTCCAGCGTTTTATTAAGCAGCGGGATATGAAAGGTGAACTTCGTTCCCTCATTTTCGACGCTTTCGACTTGAATCGTGGCTTTATGTTCGTTGAAGGCCGCATATACTTGCGGCAATCCGAGTCCTGTTCCGATATCCGCTTTCGTGGAGAAAAACGGGGTTCCGAGCAGCTCCAGCTTGTCCTTCGGTATCCCTTTGCCGGAGTCGCGAATGCTGAAGCACACTTTATCGCCTTGTTTGAAGTGCTCGACAGTTATCGTGCCTTCGCCTTCGATCGCTTCAAACGCATTTTTAAACAAATTGAAAATGGCCCGCTTCAGCTGGTTTCGTTTGCCGTAAATCAAGCAGTTCGTATTGTAGAACCGTTTTTCGACTTTTACCCGGTACATTTCGTTGTGAAACAACGACAAGGTGCCTTCGATGAGCTGGCACAAGTTGATCTCGGAAAGCTTTTCGTCATTCATTTCGGGTTTGGCGACGACCAGCAAGTTTTGAACCGTGGAAATGGCTTGTTCCAATTCGGAGTTGATGACATCCCAATAGCGGCTCTCGTATTCTTTTTGCATCAGCTGCAGGAAGCCTTTCACTGCCGTCAGCGGATTGCGAATTTCATGAGCGATTCCCGCCGATATTTGTCCGATAGTAGACAGCCGCTGCTGCGTGTCGTCCGGTTTCTTATCGTCTTCAATCATGTGGAAAGGCTCCGTTCTTTATCATTTCTTAATGTTTATTCTAGCTGTTTATTCTAGCATATTCCGGAAAATTGCGCATTAGTACCTAAGGGACTATTTCGGCGGAGAAATGTGCCTGGCGCCGCAGGCAAAAAGGCCGCGATGACCGGGCAGGGCGGCATCACAGCCTTTTTCCATCAGCTTATTTCCCGGCCAATACCGGCGACAGCCTCGTTTCGTATGACAACGCCGCATCGGCAACGGGCTCGTCATGTTCGAACAGGGCGAGGTCGCTCTTGCCGTTGCCGTCCAGATCGGCGACCGCGAGCTTGCCGCCGACGCCGCCCCACGGGCCGAACGACGACAGCAGCGCGAAGCTGCGGTCCGGCCCTTGCAAGTAAACGGTGTACGTACGCCGCTCGGTATCGAAGCAAACGGCATCTTCGCGACCGTCGCCGTTAAAATCGCCGAGCGCCAGCTCGCCTCGTTCGGCCGGCACGCCGAGATCGGCGGTTTGCATCGTCCAGCCCAGCTCCTTGAGATCCGGAGTGAAGCCGACGAGCGTCGACGAATCCCGCCGCGACAGCACGAGCGCCGGCGCCTCCGGACGCCCCAGCCCCCCGGCGTCGCTGCTGATCATGAATCTTTTCTCATGCTTCGTTTTGAAGCGGAACGGCGTGAGCGGCTTGGCTGTGTCCCCTTTCACGTATACGCCTTGCAGCGCCGATTGGTCGGCAGCCAGCGCAGCTACGACGAAGCCGCCTTTCGTTTGCGGCAGCACAAACAGTTCCCGCGCCGCGCCCAGCGACACCTGCCACGTCTGCTTCAGCGCTAACGCTGCACCGCTATTGGCGTATCGCTCCAACACTTTGCCGGAGCCGCGCAGCACCCACAGGTCGCTGAAGCGGTCGCCCCGCGCGTCGCAGAGCGCCATGACGGAGCCTGGCGCATAAGGGATCGTGGCCCAGCGCTTCGCCTCCGGCGCCGCATCGTAACGGTTTCTCCCCAAAGCGCCGGAAGCGGCAGTTACTGCGCCGCTCGTCCGCTCCCACCGTATCAGATCGGCGGCCGCATCGCCGTCGATGTCGCCGAGCAGCGCCTGCTCGCCGCCCGGTACGCCGAGCGACGCCATCGCCGCCGGCGTAAACGGTACATAATCGTGAATGGAATAGAACAAGTAGCCTCGCGCCTTCAGCTTCGCCGCCAGCTTCTGCAGCAGCGTGCGCGCCTTGTCCGGATACCGGTACTCCGGTATTCCGTCGCGCAGCACGGGCAGTCCGGCATTATCCGTCACCTGCTCCAGATGCTTGAATTCGAGAAATGGGTGGTAGAAGAAGGAAACGATATTTTTCGATTTGCCCAGCTTGTCGAGAATCAAGTTTTCGTCTTTGTTATACGGTATATACGAAAACGGCGTCGGCACGTTCACCGCGCCGAACCCCCGCCCTTGCAGCCGCTCGCTGCGATATTGCGCCTCCGGCGCATTCCGGTTCGCGTGCACGTCGGCTTGATACAGCAGCCCGAAGTAACGGCGGAATTCGGCGTCCTGCTCGGCCGTCGTATGATAATGCGGCGCCTCCCAGAAGCGCGGCGGCAGTCCCGCAGCGTTCATAATCCGCAGCCCTTCGCGCAAGCGGGCGTCGGCGTAAGCGGCGGCGTCCGTATCTGGCAACCCCTCGACGTTGAATTCGTTGCCGATGCCCGATTCCTGAAACCCGTCCTTGCGCGGTGCGTTGCCTGCCTGGTGCGTATAGCCGTGCATCCCGACCGACGCGCCGCGCTGCACCGCGGCGCGCAGCACGCGTCCGAACGCGGCGGTCAGCGGGTCGCCCGCATCGTCCAGCGACCGGTCGTAGACGGAGCCGCCATCGCCATAGTTCAGCCAACGCGGAATAACGGCCAGATGAACGGGAATGTTCCGCGCCTGCATATATTCAATTACGGCCCGCAGCTTGCCGAGCTGCTCCAGCGAGTCATACTGCCCGCCGGGGCCGACATCCTCGAGCCGCAGCATGACAAATTTCGGCATCGTCGTCTCGCCGACGGCGGTAATCATCGCCTCGTCGGGGACGAGGAAAAAAAGCAGCAGCGCTGCAACCAATACATGCGATAGCCGACAACGATAAATCCGCGGCTTAGGGCGACGCGCCATCGGCACATTCCTCCTCTGATTGTAAGCGCTTCCGATTGCTGTAAACCGAAGCGCTGCGCTGGTCGAAGTTTGTCGTTTTTGATTCGACGCCGAAGCGGCAAGTTCCTGCTGCCATGCGTTCACACAATGTGGATTTTTATGGAACGGGAACGCGAATGCCGCCGGCCGGTTGCCTATAATCGAGAGCTGCGGCAGGACGCAGGATGGCATATGGGGCGCAGAGCGACTTTTGAACTCGCGTTCCCGCCTTTTGGTTCATTCATGGGAACGCGAGTTCAACGGAGCCGCAGCCCCATATGCCGATCCGGAGTTCTGCCGCCCTTCTCGCCGTACGCCAGGCATTTTTAAGGTAAAATTAAGGTGCCTTCGGGAAATCGTGCTATAATAAAACCTTGTCATCATGCGATCCACCGATCAACCGCACGAAAAGGAGCTGCTCCCGTGAACCGATTACCGCTCGCCCGCAGGACCGCCGCTGCTCTGCTGTTGTCTGCCGCCCTACTGGCAGGATGCAGCAAGGCGGCTCCGAGCCCGTCTGACGCAGCAGCGCCGCCCGCCGGCGCCACTAAGCCGTCGGGCTCTTATATCGCACTGGCCGTCGAGCCTGGAACGTTGTCTTTATCGCCTGGAGCGAAGAAGCAGGTAACCGTATCCGGTGTCAAAAAAGATCAGAGCAAACAGCCGCTAGCCGGCGACAAAAGCTTGACGCTCAGCTCCAGCGCGCCCGACATCGTAACGGCGGCGGCCGACGGAACAATTGCTGCATCCGCCCAAGCGAAAACCGGGCAAACGGCCATCGTCACCGTCCAATACGGCAGCCTCAAGAAAGACATTCCGGTCACCGTCAAAACGTCGCTCGACGATACGATCGCCACTGTCGGCGGGGTGCCGACCGTAACGAACCCCGACGCGCTCGACGTCGTCGTCAACAAGCAGCGCAGCATGCCGGGCACATACATACCGAAGCTCATCGAGCCGAACGTGCCGTTTACCTTCAAGGAAAAGAGCGAGAAGCGCATGATGCGTCCCGAAGCGGCCGGAGCGCTCGAGCAGCTGTTCGCCGCCGCCAAAAAGGACGGCATTCAGCTGTACGGCATCTCCGCTTACCGCTCGTATGCGACGCAAAAATCGATCTTCGGCGGAAACGTAAAATCGCAAGGCGAGCAAACGGCGTCCCAATTCAGCGCCAAGCCCGGACAGAGCGAGCACCAGACCGGCCTCGCCATCGACGTCGGCGACGGCAATCCCAAGTGCGCGGTCGAGCAATGTTTTGCCGATTCCCCTGCGGCCAAATGGCTCGTCGCTCACGCTGCCGATTTCGGCTTCATTATCCGTTATCCGAAAGGCAAGGAATCAATTACCGGCTACGAGTACGAGCCTTGGCATATTCGCTACGTCGGCGTCGACGTGGCGAAGGAGATCGCCAAGCAGGGCATTACGCTCGAGGAGTATTTCCAGGATGCCGTCGCCGCCGGTACGAAGCCGAAGCAATAGCGGAGAAGCTGGGTCCCGCAGCTGAGCAAGGATGCGACTCTAGTATGCAATCACCGCCTGCCTATAGCCGCCAGGCGCAATCGCACGCCGCATGTGCAGGGCACCGGAACGAATCTGCAGCTTTATACTGTGAGGCACAATGCTCTCCACCGCCAAATGTCGCGGAGGGGAGCATTTTTGCGACGGTCCGGTTCTCGCCCGGCAATCGCTCTAGCAGCAACTAGGAAAACTCTATCTAAAATCCCGGCTATTCTCAGAAATCCGGGAAAATGGTAAAATCATTATGAGATTGTAACAGGTTGATTGAGAGGGCGGGCAGAGGCCTGATCCGGAGGGCGGTTCCATTATTAGGATTGCATGAGCTCCATGCCCGCACGCCGCAGCGGAAATTACCTTAGCAGCGCGACCTTAGAGGAACGTTGTTCCGTTATTGCACGCATAAAGTGACACCGGCTGCACCTTAACGGAACGAGGTTCCGCTATCGGTCCGGAACAAGAGCGATTCCCGTTTAAAAGGCGGTAATAACGTACCGCTGTTCCGCTAATTTCGGGAAATCCCTGGGAAATGGAACGATAACGGAACAATTTTCCGCTATCGGACGAGCGACCAACCGAAGTTTTCCAGCTTAATAGAAATGCCAAGCAAAACTGCAAATTTGACCGGCCGACCTCGGCACCCAATGCACGCAAATATAGTACCGTATATCGTATTCACGGCCGGTCTGTCCTCATTCAAAATGTCATTTACTAGGTTGAATGCCACAGCGTATAATGATACTGTTCCACTGGGACAGTCCGATCGATGACGCTTCCGGCAGCGCAAACTATCTTCACGACAGACAGGAGCTGGGCGAATGAGAAAAATTCCGGTCACCCGAGACGGCCGCAAGGACTCGGAAATCTTGCTCATTTCGTCGAGCGATGTCGTCAAGGTTGAAAGCTTTCGCGAAAATCAACTGCTTATCCATACACTGGACGAAGTATACTATTTCAGCGCTACGCTCGACTCGTTGGAGGAGTGGCTCTATGAAGACGGCTTCCGTCTCATCGACCGCACTAACATCGTCAACATGAATTACGTCGTCAATTACGACAGCAACAGCGGTGTCGTAACGCTCGGCGTCCCTGGCCGGAAGCGGCGCAAACAAGCGTCTGCGGCGCGCATTCACCGCGACCATATCATCAATGTGATGGAAATGCTGCGCATCGCCAGCGCCGCCAAGAAGGAAGGGTATCCGGAAAACGATCCGTCGCACGATCAGCTGCGCAAACTGATTGAAGAAAGCCAGGACGATCCGTATTTGCGCTCGTATTCGATGATCCATGCGGTATACGAACGCAATCGGGCGGAAAAACGGCTGGTCGAAAGCGAGCAGCGCTACAAGTCGCTGTTCGAGAACAATCCGGACGCCGTCTGCTCGCTCGATGCCGGCGGGCGCATTATTACCGTCAACCCGGCGATGGTGAAAATCACCGGCTATGCCGCCGAGGAACTGACGCACAAGCCGATCGCCGATTTGCTGCTGCCCGGCGAGTCGACGCGGTGGGAGAAGCATTTTGCCCTGGCGCTCGAGGGACAGACGCAATATTTCGAGCAGACGTTCATCCGCAAAGACGGGCTTGCGTCGATTATGAGCTTTATTCACGTGCCGATCTATGTGGACGGCGGTATTAACGGCGTCTACGTCATCGCCAAAGACATTACCGAGCGCAAAAGGTCGGACGAGCTGCTGATCAAGTCGGAGAAGCTGTCCGTCGTCGGCCAGCTGGCCGCCGGCGTCGCCCATGAAATCCGCAATCCGCTCACGTCGCTCAAAGGCTTCGTGCAGCTGCTCAAATCGAAAGTCAACGATTACGATCACTATTTCGATATTATGCTGTCCGAGCTTGACCGCATCAACTTTATCGTCAGCGAATTTCTCGTCATCGCCAAGCCGCAAGCCGTCAAGTTTCAGGTCAAGGACACGGCTTCCATATTGCTCAGCACGGTCGCTCTCGTCAACACGCAGGCCATTATGCAAAATGTGGAAATCACTACCCGCTTGAACGAGCCGCTGCCGTCCGTGCTGTGCGACGAAAACCAGATCAAGCAAGTGTTTATCAACGTGCTGAACAACTCGATCGAAGCGATGCCCGACGGAGGCGTCATCGTCATCGAAGTGTTCGCCAAAAACGGCAATATCGTATTCCTCTTCACGGATCAAGGCGTCGGCATTCCCGAGGAGCGAATTCCCCGGCTCGGCGAACCTTTCTATACGACGAAGGAAAAAGGCACCGGCCTCGGCCTCATGGTCAGCTACAAAATTATCGAAAACCATCACGGCCGCATGTCCATCACGAGCGAGCTCGGGCGAGGCACGACGGTTGAAGTGTCGCTGCCGATCGCGCAGCCGGAGCCTTGACCCGAGGATATAGAGCGCTAAGGAGACACCGCCAAAGCCGTCCGTTCCAGGCGGCTCCCCGATTCTCGCACGGAATCGGCCCAAGTACAGGCTCAGCTGTTCCTTTCTGATGGAGCAAAGATAAACGGCAATCCCGTCCGCCTCCCCCCTGGAAGCGAACGGGATTGTTTGCTGAGCGCGGCTAGTCCGGTTAAGGCTTCGTTGTCGTCACGGTCGTACCCATCGCGGGTGTAGTCGTTACCGTCGTGGCCCCGTACGGATACATCCCCGGATAATAACCTTGATATGGCGGATAACCGGGATAGCCCGGGTTACCCGAATACGGCGGATAGCCGTAATAGGGGGCGCCATACGGGTAAGGATAACCGCTCACTGCGCCGAGCAAATACGGAACGGCCAGCCCGGCAGCGAACGGAGCGATCCACCCCCAGCCCCCGCCGTGGTGATGCCCATAGCCTCCGTGGCCTCCGTAACCGCCGTGGCCGTAGCCGCGATAGTCGTGGTAGCCGCCGGCCCCGGCGTAAGCGACTGGTGCCAGCCGCTGCGGCTGCGCAGTTTTTTTAGCGGCTGTTTTCGCGCTTTTCCCCGCTGCGCTCGCCGCCGGCTTCGCCGCTGCCGTGATCGTCTTGCGTTTCGCCATTTTCGTCTTCCCTCGCATTATGTCCATAGGATAAAAGCCTACAGTATCATATGAGCATTCGCCCGGCCGGTGAGCGCAAGGCTGCAAAATAGGCGCCTGTTCCGCCCGGGCGCCAACCGTGATATGCTTAAAGAACAAACCTGACGCGAGGTGATTTGTATGGCCGCCGCCCCTAAATCGTACCCGTACCACGCCATGGAAAAACAGCCCCACGCCCTTGACAGGCTGGAGCTGCAATTTCGCTGGGGGCGTTACGGCATCCGCATGCTTCGCTTCCACCTCGCCATGTTCCAGAAAGGGCATACGATCCCCGATCATCAGCATTCCGAATACGAGTTTCACTTCATATGCGGCGGCAAAGGCGTCGTCACGATGGGGGGCATCGACTACGAGCTGAAGGAGGGGCTATTTTACTTGACCGGTCCGGGCGTCGTTCACGCGCAATACGCCGATGCGCGGGACCCGATGCGGGAGCTGTGCCTGCACATCGACATCGACCGGCCGGAAGCCGGGGCAGCGCCTACCTCGCCGGCCGGGGAACGGAGCGGCGAGGGCGATACCGCCGAGGCCGACGAATGCATCGAGCGGCTGCTCCGGCTGCCCCCGGTGCCGATGCCGGACCGGCACGACGCCGCCGCCTGGTTCCCGGTGGCGCACCGTGCCTTGCTCAGCCACGAGCCGGGGCTGTCCGTCACGATCCGGCAATGCATTATGCAAATTATGCTGCGCGCCGCCTATGCCGGCGCCGACGAATCGGCGGCAGAGCCGCCGGCGCGCGATATGAACGAGTACCGGTTCCGGCTCGCGACCGATTTCATCCAGGACAACTTCCGCCGCTGCATTACGCTGGATACCGTTGCGGAACGCATCCATATAAGCGGCCGGCAGCTGCAGCGCATTTTCGCGGAGCGCGGAGGCACGACGTTCAGCGAATACGTGGAAGGTGTGCGGATGGCCAAAGCGTGCGAGCGGCTTGTCCAGACGAACGAGCCGATCGAGCGCATTGCGCTTGAGCACGGCTTCTCGACGAGCAACTATTTCCATCACGTGTTCAAAAAGCGGTTCGGCTGCACGGCCAAACAGTATCGCGATCGAAGCAAATTCGAATGATCAAGACTCCGTCTCCTCATACAGCAGCAAGGTGAAACCAAAAACGCTGCCCGCTCCTTCCCGGTTGTGGACCCATAAGCTCCCGCCGTGGTACGTCACAATTTCTTTGGCGATGGCAAGGCCGAGGCCGCTCCCGCCGGGCGCCCGGTCTTTGCCGCGGTAAAACCGCTCAAAAATGAACGGGAGATCTTGCTCGGCAATGCCGCTGCCCGTATCTTCCACTTCGACGACAAGCTCTTGCGCCGGCTCGCCGCCGCGCTGCCCTTGCCGGACGGCGAAGCGAAGACGAATTTCCCCGTTCGGCGGCGTGTACCGAACGGCATTCGATATCAGATTGGTAAGCACCTGATCGATGCGTTCCGGATCGAGAACGACGCTGACATGCGGGGCAAGCCCTTTCAGTCCGTCCTCGCTCCAGACGAAGCGCAAGCCGCTGTGAACGACGTCCGGCTCATGCTTCTGCCTTGTCCTCTCCAAGAAGACGGCTACCGGAACGGTGCGAAAATGCAAATCGGGCTGGCCGGACTCAAGCTTGGAAAGCTCGAACAGATCGGCGATGAGGCGGCTCAGCCCGATCATTTTGCTCAGCACCAGCTGCAAGTAGTGGCGCTGCTCCTCGGCCGTCGCGAACAGGTTGTCGAGTATCGCCTCCACGTAACCGCGAATCGAAGTCATCGGCGTCCGCAGCTCGTGCGAAATATTGCTCAGCAGCTTCCTTCTGGCAGCATCCATGCGCACGAGTTCGGCAGCTTTGCGGGCCAGGTTCTCGTTCGACTGCTTCAGCTCTTCAGTCCGGTTGGCGATGCTCGCCTCGAGACCGCGGTTCAGCTCCTGCAGACGCTCGTTAAGCATGCGCACTTCTTGCGCCTGCAGCGCCAGCTGCTGCGTCATCGATCTTCCGAGGCAAGCGCCCGCGAAAATTTCAGCGACAGCGCCGCCGAGTGCAGCATAATGAAGACGGTGAAACCGAGCGGCGCATATGACCCGGTGCGAATATAGACGTTGAAGTACATAATGTCGTTCACCACGGCCACGCCATAAATCAAGGCGCCTATCGACGAGAGCAGCGCCCCTGCCCGGCCGCGGCGCACGGCGCGCAGCAGCACCCAAATGAAGTACGCGGCTGCAATCACGATAACGGCTTGGTAAGACGGAATCGTCCGGGTAAAGACGGACGGCGGGGTCGCCATCATGACGGCAGTGTACGCGAGGCCCGCGGCCGTAATGAGCCGGACGGCCCAGACCGACATTTCGCGCGGGTAAAGCTCGCGGATAAACAAAGCAAATAACGGGAGTCCGGCAAAGGCCCCCAAATATTCGCACCGCAAGCGGCAAGCCCAAGATATTTGCGGGAACAGCCTATCGAAAAACAGCTCGCCGACGAGCGTCGTGCGCACGGCCATGATCAGGCAAAACGCCCCGAAATAAAGCGCGGAACGGTCCCGGCGGCGCATCGCGAACAGCGCGAGATGGTAAACGGCCGTCATGAACAGGCCCCCGAAAAGCGCCATATCGAGCGCCAGCCTGCGCTCGTGCGCGCCCTCAATTTGCTCCGGCGTACCGAGCTCAAGCGGCTCCCACAAGCCCCCCAGACGATGCTCGAAATTGGCCGCCTGAATGACGATTTCGGCCCCGTCCGGCTGCGCCGGAAACAAATACGTTCGCGGCCCGACGTACGGCGCGGAGGAAGCGCGGCTCGTTCCGACCTGGCCGAGCCCGCCGAGCTGGACGCCGTCCACCCAGAGCCGGTACGAAGTGTCCGCTTCCTTGACACGAAGCGCCAGCAGGCGCGGAGGGTCGTTCCAGCGGATGCGCAGCCGGAACGTGGCGTACCCTTGGGCCGGCTGCCAGCGATCGCCCGATGCGCCGTTCCAAGAGGAGGGCAAGCGGATGGTGCCCAGCTCCCCGGCCGCGGCTGCGGCGCCGAGCTGCTCCGGCGTGAGCAGCCGCCGCCAGCCCCAGTCCCATTCTCCCGCGAGCCGGACGATGCCGCCCTGCTCGAACCGCCACCCGCGCAAATCGAGTTCGCCCCGCAGCGCATGCGGGGACTCCCGGGTTGGCGGCACCCCGGCAAACAGACCGATCAGAACGAAGGCAACCGCTATCAAGCAGAAAATAGGAAGCCAGATGCGGGCTTTTCTCATAGCTCACCACCGTTCAAATGTAGTCCTATGTACCTATTAATTCGGTAGTTCTTTAAGACCATTTATCGACATCATTCTACCCCATTTTTGCATATTTTTCTTGCTTCCTCAACCGGAATTTGACATACTTGAATTATGTTGCATAAAGAGAAACAGCGGCGGAGAAATGAGGGAGATCATGGCCGGAGACAAAATTCTCGTAGTCGACGATGACGACGAAATTCGCAACCTCATTGCCATTTACTTGAACCGGGAAGGATTCGAGGTCATTGCCGCTGCGAACGGAAACCATATACGCGAGCTGTGTCTCGAGCACGAACCGCAGCTTATTATGCTCGATCTGCTGCTGCCTGGCGACAACGGCTACGAGCTGTGCCGGACCGTACGCAGCATATCGGATGCGCCCGTTCTTTTCGTCAGCTGCAAAGATGAGGAGACAGACAAGGTGATAGCGCTTGCGCTGGGCGGGGACGATTATATCACGAAGCCGTTCAGCCCCGGCGAGCTTGTCGCCCGCGTCAAGGCGCATTTGCGCCGTTACCGCAAACAGGAGCAGTCGCTTGCCGCACAAGTGCCGACGCTGCGCTTCAAAGGGCTCGAGATCGACGTTATTGCCCGCAAGGTGAAAGTTTCGGGCAAGACGGCGCCGCTCTCGTCCACCGAGTTCGAACTGCTGTACGCGCTCGCCAAACAGCCGGACCGCGTCTACAGTCCGGATCAGCTGTTCCGCCACATATGGGGAGTCGACGCGGCCGGCGACGTTCGTACGCTGCAGGTTCATATGAGCAACCTTCGCAAAAAGGTCGAGAGCGACCCGCGCAATCCGAAATACATCATCACGCTGCGCGGCATGGGATACAAATTCAACGGCCTGGCATGCGACGAAACCGTTGCCGACGCGCGGCGGCGTTAATGCCCGGCCGTCGTTCGCTTGCCGATTCAGAATGTTTAAGTTCGATAAAGCGATATAGCGAAACGGAAATCATTCTGAACGGCGATAAAAGCTTCCTTGCTTACGAAGTAAGTTTTGCTCCGCAAAACTTGCAGGTCGCTCATCTTCGAGATTACTTCGATAGGAGTTTTTCTCACGTGCCGCTCGCTGCGGGGGAACCGCCGCTAGAGCCGGATTTTGCAATATGTGGCTCCTTCTTTTTGCTGCGGTTGACAAAAAGAAAAATGGCCGGTATGCAAAGGAACAGCGGGAGCGCGGAATACAGGAACGTATCGGCAATCGCCCTGACCAAAGCTTCTTTCTGCACCATTCCCGCCAGCACATAGACGGCCGCTCCTTGCGCCGAGCCGCTGTCCATGCCGGAAACGGCGAACCCTTTGCTCATGCCGGCAATAAAATTTTTGACAGCTTCGGAATCGCCCGTCACGTTCTCCGCGATTTTGGCGTTTGTCAGCACTTGCCGGTTGACCATAATCGCGGTCAAGACGGCGATCGATAGCGAGCCCGCCACCTGCCGGATCAAATTGGACAGCGACGAGGCGCGGCCGACTTTATCTTTGGCGACGGCGGCGACGGCGTTCATGCCCACCGTAGTTAAAGGCATCATGCACAAACCGATCCCGAGCCCGCGCACCGTCAGGATGAGCTCGAGCCAATGCCTGGACGTATAAGCGGTCAGATGATGCAGCTCAAAAGTCATCGTACTCAATAAAACAAGTCCAGTCAAGCCGAGCGGAACGACGCCGACTTTGTCGAACAGCCTGCCGCTCACCGGCATCATGAACGCCATGGCCAGCGACTGCGGCAGCATCGTGAGGCCGGTCTGCACCGGCGATTCCGCCAATATGTTTTGCAAATACAAGGGCGTGAGGAAAATGCCTCCGTACAAGCCGACCGTGACGAGACAGCCTGCGATGAGACTGATCGTGAAGACGGGGTTTTTGAACAGGCGCAGGTCGAGCAGCGGCTGCTCTTTTCCGGTTTCCACCCAGATCAGAAGCAGCAAGCTGAAGAAAGCGATGAAAAACAGGCTTACGATAAAGAGAGACGTCCATCCTTCCGTCTGCCCTTTGCTCAAGGCCAAAAGGAGCGTCCCGAAGCAAATGACGGACAGCACGCAGCCGGGCAGGTCGAACTGCAGGTCGGTTTTTTCGGCAGCTCCTTCAGCGCCAGAGCGCACACCAGAACGGCGAATATGCCGACCGGAACGCTAATGAAAAACAGCAGCCGCCAATTGAAATGCTGGATCAAATAGCCGCTCAGCGTAGGGCCGATAGCCGGAGCGGCCATCATCGCGACCCCCCACAGCCCCAAAGCCATGCCGATCTTCTGACGCGGAACGATGGCATAGACGACGGTCATGCAAATAGGGCCGATAAACCCGCCGAACAAGCCTTGCAAAATGCGCAGCAAAATGAGCGACGTATCGCTCCATGCAAGCCCGCACAAGAACGACCCCAAAGTAAAGCCGATCAAGGTAATGACGAACACTCGCTTCGCGCCGAACCGGTCGGCCATATAGCCGCTCATCGGCACAACGACGGCGGATGCCAGCATATAGCCGGTGAGCACCCATTGAATCGTCTGGGTCGTCGAGCCGAACACGTTGACGAGATTCGGCAATGCGACGTTTAACAAGCTGTTGTTGAGCACGGACACGAATGTGCCCAGCACGATTGCCGCGAGCGCTACCCAATTGATCGATGCCGCCTCTTCCGAGCGCGGTACATTTGCTTCTGCCATCCTTTTGACCTCCTGCCGCTAACCGTTATGTACGTCGATGTTTACTATGTAAACATTCGAATGTAAAGAGTCGTTCAGGTTTGTTGTCAAGCAAAACCCTTTATGCTACGCTAACTTTATTATCCTTGGCAGCTACACGATATGTTTACAGCGCAAACTTATTATAGAATCCCATGTTTACGAGGTCAACATATTTTCATGCGCGTACGATCCCGGAGGTTGCATATTCATGCCGAAATCCGACCAACCGAAACCGAAAAAGCAATATCATCACGGCAACTTGCGGCAGGCGTTAATCGATGCCGGCCTGGAGCTGATTGCCGAAGGGCATGGGGCGCAAATCGACCTGCGCAAAGTGGCGCGCAAAGTCGGGGTCAGCCATACGGCCCCCTATCGCCATTTTGCCGACAGGAACGAGCTGATGGCCGCTATTGCGGAGGAGGGCTTGCGCAACTTGGCGGATAAAGTGCACCGCAAGATCGAGACCGTTCCCGACGACTTTTTATCGAAGCTGGAAGCTTTCGCCCGGGAATACGTCGAGTTCGCCATCGCTCATCCGCAGCTCATGCGGGAAATGTTCAGCGGCATCAACACCGACTACGACGCTCACCCGACGCTGCGGCAAGCGCTCCTCTATTTGTTCGAGCCGCTCGTATCGACGCTCAAGCAAAGCCAGGCCGCCGATGAAATCGCCAAGACGGAATACGTGCATTTGACGCTGATCATCTGGTCGATGATTCACGGCTTTTCCGCCCTGGTCGTGGAAAACTACGTGATCCGAAAGTCGCTGCAGGGGACCGAAGCGATCGACAACATGGTGCATTTGTGCGTGCAAACTTTGTATCACGGGTTGGCCCGGAAAGACACTTTATGAAAATGAAGCCGCAGCCCCATGCCGGGTCTGCGGCTTCATTTTGCATGTCGGGCCGTTCTAGCGGTTAAGCAGCGAGCCGACGTACCTGAGCAGCTCGTTGGCGCACACCGGGCAGTAGCCGTGCTCGTCGATCAGCTGCTTTGTCACCTCGTTAATGCGCTTCAGCTGCGTCTCGTCGGGCGTCTTCGTGGAGGTGGTGATTTTCACGATATCTTTCAGGTCGGTGAACAGCTTCTTCTCGATCGCCTCGCGCAGCCGTTCGTGGCTCGAATAATCGAACTTGCGGCCTTTGCGGGAGTAGGAAGAGATGCGGATAAGGATCTCTTCGCGGAACGCCTTTTTCGCGTTCTCCGATATGCCGATCTGCTCCTCGATCGAGCGCATGAGCCGCTCGTCGGGGTCCATTTCCTCGCCGGTGACCGGATCTTTGATCTTAACTAAGTTTCGGAGATATGTACGTCATTGATTGGCAGGAGCATTGTAATACACAGCTTTTGTTACAGTGGAAGTTTCATTCAGATTATCAACGGCTTTGACCATAATTGTGTTAGAGCCATTTTTTAAAGTCAGATATTTGGAAAATTGCCCGTAAAATAAGTCCACATTCACATCATTGAGATAAAGATAGATCTTAGGGTTGTCATCATTCTTATCTTGGGCCCTTCCCGATATAATTAAGGTTTGATTCGATGTTGTGCTTGGAATGTCACTATCGATAATTATTTTTGGACCATCCGCGTTTAGAGTTACTGTTTTAGTTATTTTATTCTCCTTACCATAACTGTTTTTCGCTCTAAGAGTAATTGTATTATCTCCACTCTGGAGTGAATAAATTTGATCAAATTTTTTCGTATATCCCTGTTTCGTTACCGTAAGGCTGTATGTGTTTAATTTATCGTTATTCAAATATAAGGCGGCATCTTGATCATATATGTCCGAAATCGTGCCCGTTATGTTTATTTGGGACGATGAGGTTGTATCTGGAATGTCAACATTGATAACCGGTGCCGGTATTGTGAAGTTTAGGTCTTTGCTTATATGTGCCGTTTTCCCGCCTTTTGAAGCGGTAATATCGAAAGTATAGATGCCCTCTTTGTCAAAATGGAACACAGCATCAAAATTACCTTTATCGTCCGCTGTAACCGTGTGATCATTGATTGCTACGGAAGCACCTGGTTCAGTCTTCCCTCCTACCTGGAAAGAACCAAGATAACCAGCCACTCCAAACACATCGGCTTGTAATTGCAAAGGTGCGTTTGCATCCGCATTTGATCCTTTTATTGAGCGATAAATAAGAGTTGCCGCTTCGGCTCGCGTTACTGGTCTATCTGGGCCGAATGTTCCGTCGTCGTACCCGTTAATTAAGCTTCTCTCCGTCGCGATCGCAACATAATTTCTGAGACTGTAAGAGATTTTATCAACGTCTGAAAATTTTTCGCTGAGGATATTTTTATCCTTCAGATCGGTGGCCGACAATCCTAGTGCCTTTACAAGGGCGACCGCCACATCTTCACGAGTTGCAAAGGCTTCTGGGTCAAAAAATGCCCTTCCGTTAGGAGGATAGTATCCGGTTAAATAATCTTTTGCCGTCTCGACATATTGATAGGACCATCGATTCGGCAATACATCCGCAAAATCCGCATGTGCCGGGTTTATAAGATCCATATTGAATGTTGCTGAAACGAGTTTCGCAAATTCTTCTCGAGTTACAGATGATTGAGGCTTGAAAGTCCCATCACTATAACCAGAGATTACTCCTCTCTTTGACAAGTCGTTAACGGCTTGGTAAGCCCAGAAATCTTGCGGGACATCTTGGTATCCATTGTTCGAGGTAGAGACGGTAGCAGCTGCAATGCCGTACGGAGAATTCATCATATTTAACATAAGACATACGGCAAGTAAAACTAAGAATTTTTTCATAAATCCTCCCATGGATATTTTTGTATTTACATATTTATTATACAACCATCGAAATTCCTTCGTCATTAGAATTCTAAGACCGAATGGATCTAAGGGTAATGGAATTCACGTGATATAAAGTGCTTACCATCTTTGTTTGATATTAAAAAGCGTATGACTTTACATCATACGCTCGTTCATCTCCTATATTGTAGCTAACGGTCGCTGGCCACAAACGTAAATAGCGTCCGACCTCACCTAAAAATTAATCCTCGACCAAGGCTTTCAGCACGTCCTCAAACGGTACCCAGGTTACTTCTTCACCATGCTCTATCTTAATCCGCCGCATCTGCTGGTCGAGTTTCGTTACGATACCAGCTAACTCATAGTCTTGAAACGGATCATATATGGTCAACATCAGGCGGCGGCCAGTATGCACCGACTCCAATATTGCACGGTTGATCTCATCTCGTTCATCCTCACCTAATATGGGACGCTCATGTCTTTCTTGCATGCGTTTCAGATTTTGAAATCCTTCTTGATACTCAGGGAGGATGAATCGAGTCCCCCATCTTCCATTGCCTTCAAGCTTTTTTCCCATAAGATCGCGCCCCTAATCGATAAATATGCTCAGATTTGAAGATGTTCTTGGTACCTGCTGTTCCCATACCTTCAAAACACGCAATTCCCCAATCCGGACCTCAATGTATTCTGCGGCGCGCAGCGCCTTTATAGCCTCCCTCACCTTCTGCTCGGTTCGGCCGGATAGCCGTGAAACCTTTAGCAAGTCTGGTCGCGACCAGGTATCTCGATAGAGATTCCAGAGGATCATCAACACTTTACGTTCCAGATCAGACAGCACGTCGAATCACCGGCTGCACCGCCAGTATGTTCTCGACCTTGAAAGTACGCGGCGCCTGCCGCACCAAGCAAAATACCTTGACGGCACCTTCGCGAACGCTATGCATTTGTACGATCCGCTTCGTAAATACGCCGCGACGGTCAATGTAGATCAACTCGACGGTCCGACCTAGATATCGTCGCAAATGTTTTTCCATATATGCACCACCTACGGAACATTTGTTCGCAATTATTGTAACAATTATATGCAAACTAGATACAAACTTCAAGTATTGTGATTTTTATTCACAATTATTATTGACAGTGTATTTTTTTCACAATATAATAGGGATAGATGCGATACCGCACTAAGATGGAGGTTAAAGTTATGGCGAATGTTATCTGTTTTCAACCCGCAGCAGCAGCAAAGCAAGAACGTCAGAAAGAAAATGCGCTCATTCAGCAGGTTATGGACTTGGTTAAAGAAATGAATCGCGATGAAATTGCGGAAATGGTTGATGCGATCGAAAACAACGATCAGGGAAGATATTTAGCGGTGACAAATCCGGTTATTGCGCGGAAAGTGATCCGTGAAATCAATACAAAAAGCATATGAGTCTGATATATGGGAGGAAATCCGGTATGTTGAACAGGGCGGGAATCAGAGCAGCTTTATTTGACTATAAGACCGCACGAACACAACATGAGATGATCCTGCAAGATGACGAAATTCAAAATCTTTTCGCCGCTGAAAACTACGAAGGCGCTAACTTCTTGATCATGAGAAGATACCCTTTTGGAAAATGGGAAACCGTCGCCGAAAGAGGTATTGAGTTAATCGAAGTAATGACTAAAGGAATCCCTGATTTTAAAGGATTTGAAGCGGTAGATATCTGGAGAATCCAAAAATATTTAAAGAGCTTCTCGAACTTGCAGAACGGGTTTAGGCAGAGGTCATCTCTACTATTTACGGCCGACGGGCCTTAAACGCGGGAGGGATTGAGGATGGCAAAAGGGTACAAAGAAAAGATGCAAGAGATAATAAGGCGTCTGGAAGATATGCGGGAACGTACCGGAGACGCGGAACAGGCGGCGTATTACTCCGGTCAGATTGAGGGATTACGTAGGGCGATCGAGATTGTCAGAGGCAAATAATCAACGGCCCCTTCGGGGGCCAGAAAGGGAGAGTGAATGAGGAATGAGCAAATTTAAAAAAGGTGATCGGGTTTTAGGCAATGATGGATATGTCGGCACAGTCGTAGACCCTAATTATCTCGGATGTGCGGTGCTTGTGCGCTATCCTGGTGGGGTTGCGACGAATAGCGAGTGGGAGTTGACATTGATTCAACCCGCCTGACGAGTCCGCGGCGGAAGCGGACGAAACCTAACGACATGTCGGCGCGACGGTCGCGGGATTCCGCTACGAGGTAGACGCGCAAGCTGCCCTTCATATAGATCACTCTTTGAAAATCGGAGGATAGATAACTGCATGGAACAAGTCAAAATCGGAACCACTACAGTGGCCGTCAAGCGCGACGGTGATGTGATCCACCTGCTCGACCTTGAAAAGCTGCATGGCGGCATGACGCTTACAAATGCCATGGACGAACGGTTCCAATCCTCTGTCCTCTCGCATCTCGGATTGAACACGGATAATCCCAATCGGTTCACCTGGGTGCTGTACCATACCGACAGTTGGATTACTCGCTACGGTGCCGGCGGTTTCGCTCCCCTGGGCGATCTGGCATATGATGCGGAATTCCGAGACGAGATGCATCGGCTTTATGGTGATGGCGACCTTTATTAAAAAGCATTGTTTGGATGTGATACCATGAGCCGACTCAATCAGATAATTATGGGTGTGGAAGAGGCCGCAAAACTGTGGGGCCTCTCACCTGGTTATATAAAAAATCTGTGTGCCAAACGGAAAATCGATGCCGTTAAGATCGGAAAAACGTGGATAATTCGCAAGGGACAATCCAGACCGGCCAAAGGGAGTAAGGTGAACGTATGAATAACAGACGGAAATGGCGGAAGCGCCAGCGATTAGCCGTAGCAGTCGGAGAATCCCGAAGGATTTGGCTACGAACCCTTGCATCAAATGAGCCTTACTGGCAGGACGAAATCGTCGTCGACAACTTCGCAGGTGGCGGTGGCGCCAGTACCGGCATCGAGCTCGCAACAGGACGCAGCGTCGACGTTGCAATCAATCATGACCGCGCCGCCATCGCCATGCATGAAGCAAACCATCCGTATACCCTTCACTATTGCGAAGATGTTTGGGCCGTAGATCCGCGGACAGTCATGCCGGGGAGGCGCGTTGGTCTGTTGTGGCTCTCTCCTGACTGTACGCATCATAGCAAAGCGCGCGGGGGCAAACCGCGGGAAAAGAAGATTCGTGGCCTCGCTTGGGTTGCACTTCGCTGGGCAGCAACTCGACGTCCGCGCGTCATCATGTTGGAAAACGTTGAGGAGTTTGTAACCTGGGGACCTCTCGACAAGAACGGGCAGCCAATCGAGAAGCAGAAAGGCCGTATCTTCCGGACTTTCGTGAACGCGCTGAAATTTCAGGGATACGACGTTGAATGGCGCGAGCTGCGCGCATGTGATTACGGTGCGCCTACGATCCGGAAACGGTTCTTTCTCGTCGCTCGCTGTGACGGCCGTCCGATCGTCTGGCCGGAGCCGACCTATGGCGCGCCAGATTCACTGGAGGTTCAGGCCGGTAAGCGCCAGCCATGGAGAACAGCGGCGGAATGTATCGACTGGTCAATTCCGGTGCCGAGCATCTTCGATACTTCTGAAGAAATCAAAGAAAAATACGGCATCAAAGTTGTTCGCCCACTTGCAGATAATACTCTACGTCGGATTGCCCGCGGGCTGGTCAAGTTTGTTATCAACAACCCGCGACCTTTCATCGCTCCGACTGAATGTATCTCCACGCCGTATATAACCCGAATCGGGCAGACAGGTTTCGGCGGTGATCGGCTCAGTTATGATCTTCGCGATCCACTAACAACGATTACAACCAAGAACGAGCACATGCTCATCGTTCCGCATATTACCAAATTTCGGACCGGAGCGACCGGCAGCGCAGTTGATGAGCCACTTCATACTATCACGTCCGGCGCCGGCTCCATTCGGCCGGCGGGCGCAGCTCATGCGATGGGACTGGTAACTGCCTTCCTCACGCAGTACCACACGGAGACGAACACCGGTAGTGTACGCGGTCAAGACATCGACAGCCCGCTGCTGACCCAGGATACGAGCAACCGTTTCGGGCTCGTAACCGCGTATATCGCCCGGCACTTTGGCGAATCGATCGGTAGCAGCATGAACGATCCTCTCGGTACAGTGACGGCGGGCGGTGGTGGAAAAAGTGCGCTCATCGCGGCCAACTTGGTCAAATTTCGCAACCAAAACGTTGGTCAACCGGTAGACAAGCCGCTGCACACCGTCACAGCAGGCGGAAACCATCACGGCCTCGTATATGCCTTTTTGACAGCTTACTACGGCGCCAGCATCGGGCAAGAGCTCAGCCAACCGATCGGCACAGTGACTACGCATGACCGCTATGGCCTCGTGTTGTTGAAGATTGACGACGTGCTGTATGAAATCGTGGACATTGGAATGCGGATGCTTGAGCCACACGAACTTTATGCGGCGCAAGGATTCCCTAAGAATTACATCATTAGCGGGTACAATGTGAACGGCAAACCCGTTACGAAAGCAGATCAAGTGGCGCGATGTGGAAACTCGGTGCCGCCGCAATTCGCCGAAGCACTGGTCCGGGCGAATCTGCCAGAGCATTGCACTGGTTCGAAAAATAGGCTTACTTTTGAGCGGTACGCTGAGCAGATTGGCCAACTGCAGCTTTCGATGTGAGGTGAGAGGAATGGATTGGGACAAATTCAAATGTGAGGAATGCGGCCGACGCTTTGCGATAGAGCAACCGAAGAATGACGAGGTTGAGGAACCGCATTGCCCAAGCTGTGGAGGTTCATATTGTCAGCATTTGGGTAGAGCGCAGGAGCCGGTAACAAAATGAATATTAAGTTTCGTGAGGAGTGATTGGAAATGCAAGCTGTAGAAGTTCCGATTGAGTATGACAAATGGGGGCGAATGAAATATCATCCAGAGTTTCATTTCAACCATAAAAAGCCGTATAGCACAAAAGAATCCGCTTATATTGTGCAGAATTATAGACGCGGTGAGGTTAAAAACCTTGCCTTGATCATTGGCCGCACCGAACACTGTATCCGATCGAAGGTTGATTACTTTCGAAAGACTGGGCAATTCGATCGCCTGATGCAATTGGATATCGGTGACTGGGAACCAAACGACCCTAACTAGGAAGGATGAAAATTCATGTTTCAAGTCGCAGAGAAACGCTGCAACGAATGCTTATTTTCAGCAAATAAGATCGTATCGGACGAGCGCAAAGCCGAGGTTTTGGCTGATTGCGCTCTTAACGATGCCCACTTTATCTGCCATAAGGCAACGCTTAAAGGAAAAGACGTTTGCTGCCGGGGTTTTTATGATGGCTATTCGGATTATTGAGTTGAAACGAAAATTTCATATTCCATTGATGTAAGTAAATGGGTGTTGCAAAGTCTACAAAAAAGCGAAGGAGAGTGAAGGAATATGAAGACAGCCAAGGTTAAATTTATACGCGAGATTGAAGCCTTACGGCAAGGCGTTGACACCGATGATGAGAGTCGGGATATGTCGCTCACAGTGTGCGAATGCATGAAATGCCACTGGACGTTTATCGGAGATTGTGAGCGGCAGGGATACGGGTTTACGGATCAGGGCGTTCAAGTGCCAAACTTCTGCCCTATGTGCGGCAGTAAGTTCGACGATGATCTACTGGAATGATTCATATTACTGGAAATTAAAGCACCCATTTCAACCCTAAAATCCGAATACCCTTTATGATCAAGATCCTGCAGCAACTAACTTGATGAGAATCGCCGAGAGATTGGGAGTAGTTAAGTTTGTATCCCTTTCTGAATAGCGAAGTCAAAGCCCCTAATAAGCCTAGGAGGTATCCATATGAATCCCTCAGTACAAGAGATACGAGAAGCGTTACAGAAAGCTACACCGGGGCCGTGGTATGCATATGGTACTGAGGTGTTTGTTGAATCGGGTGCAATTTGTAAGTTATGGGGTGAGAGACCAGGTGGCGAATTTAAGTTCGACAACTATGAAAATAATGCCCATCTCATCGCCAACGCCCCCGAATGGCTCAAGTGGCAGAATGAGAAAATCGAATCCCTCCAATAGCGATTGAAACAGGCTATAGAAGCGTTGGAGAAGATCACGGAAGGCTACCACGCGTTTACATCAGCCGGACTTATTGCACGCGAAGCTCTCTCCCTCATCCGTGGAGAAGTAGGAAAGGAGAATACGAGTGAATCCGAGTCGCTATAAAACAATTAACGGAAATCTCATTGAAGAATTTTGGTGGGCAGGGAAATACGTTGTGTACGTAAATAATCGTCGTTATGAAGGTTCATACGAGTCGGCGTGCAAACACTTTGAAGAAGCAGGAAGCCCCTCTATAAAGGGAGAGTAAACCTATATGCGGCCCCAACTTCGTTGGGCGGATTCGATCTGGGGTTTCTAAGGTGACCTCGATGAATGCTGCACTGTTGAGCCAAAGTCCATCGAGTAAGGTTTGCGCGCAGCGCAGAGGCCGATATCGGGCCAATGAAGGGAAAGGAGATAACCAATGGGATTATTCGTTTGTGACAACTGCGGATGTGTCGAGAATACGGCTCTCGGGCATTATTGGGCTAAGAACATCGTTGCCTTCCCGACGTACCCGCATGGGACTGCCCTCTGCACAGAGTGTATGCCTGATAAGTATGCGGATGGCAGACCGAATCCGGAAGGCGGAAAGTGGCACGGCAAGTTCCCAAAAGTGAAATGGGACGGTAAACGCGAGGTGTTGAATCGCACGGCTGGAAAGGAGATAACCCATGACTTGGGAAGCAATGAGTGAACAAGAACGTGATGCGTGGATTGTAAAAGCAATGGGATGGTCGGAATGGCCGCCGATCTTCCCCACATCCGACATCTCCGCAGCCATGGAAGCAGAAGAAAAGATCATGCAGGATGCTGAAACGCGCGGATATTACTTTTTGAACCTCGCCGACATATTGGACGTTGACGTTGACGTTTCGCCCTCCATTGACGACATGTTGTCCCTTATCCACGCCTCTGCAGCAGACAGATGTAAGGCAATGTTCTTAACTATACAGCATAAAGAAAGGAAAAAGTATGAATCAAACATTCACCATTGAACGTAACGATGCCGGCCACGCGCAAGCTATTTTAAGAGATGGTCGCGTTATCCTATGGCTTCATGCGGGAGCTGTAAGGAACGAGGAAGAGGTTGAGAATATAGTCGATCTTCTAAATTCCGATCAATCCAATAGGGAACAACATTACATACCTAAGTTATGGGACAATATACACGAGTTGAAAACGGGGCCTGGATATTACCGAGAAGTCGCCAGCGGAAGAAAAAAATTTGAAGTTAGGAAAAATGATCGGGACTTTAAAGTCGGTGACTTACTGTGGTTAAGAGAGTACGATCCAGCAACAGGTTATACTGGCGAGGAGACGGGGCGGTTCATCGTTTATATTCTCAACGACCCACAATTCGTGAAAGAAGGATATGTAATCTTGGGATTTTGAGGAGGGACGAGTTTCAATCATTTTTTAAAAAGAATCCCCGCCAACCACAAGGTCTGCGGGGATCACTTTTTACATAATTAAGCTGTTTGGGTCGGCGCCACTGGTGTAACTGGTACCTGTGCCGGTGCATTCGCGCCCGCTGTCTTCGCCTGATAATCTGCATACGCCTTCTCGACTGCACCGCGGAGCTCCGCTTCGGTAAACGATATGCCATAAGGCTTTAAATGAGTGTTGACATAAGACAAAGCATTATCGAGTTTCTGCTCGCCACCCTGCTCCTTGAACACCGTGCCGGCATATGCTACAGCTTCCGCTGCGACTGAGTGCAGCAGATAGCGCTGCACGGACGTCGTATGGGCGTCAATGTACGTATTCAATTTCGTACGGAGTTTAACGATCGCGGCGACAATAAAGGCGGCGACCAGACCGACGACGGCGTTGACGACATCATTCAGATACGGTTGAAGAAAGTCATGCATGAAAAAACATCTCCTTTTGATTTTTTATTTTTCTGCCCGAAGGCAAGTAAAACCGATGAAAAAAAATCCCTGCCTGCACTCAGCAAGGATCTTTTAACACAAGCCTTAAATTATATTGGCTCGGTGCAGGATCGTCACCAAGCGGTAGAAATCGTAGCTTCCACCATCCGGAGTATCGACGAGTTTCTGGCCGTTCGGCAATGTCGTATTCATCGCCGCGACAATGGCATCCTTCGCCCAATCCGGACACGACATGTTGTTTTTTTCGTTGAGTTGCTTAACGGCCCCTTCGAGTTGCACAATCCGTTCGATGTGCGCCTCCGCCGTGTTCAGCAACGTTTGACACTGTGCCTGCAGTTTATTGATTTCGTTAAACACGTCTTCCACCCTCCCGTTAAATTCGTCTAAGTCTACCGGTCCGTCTATACCCGGCACGTAACCTTTCTCCGAATATTGTAGGAACGTCCATTCCGTCCAGCCGCCCCGATCCGCCGGCGTGCCGTCGGCATTGTAATAAGCGTACCAAAGCCGGTAATCCGCCAGAGCATTACTCAGCTTCTCATCGATAAATGACGGGTAGGTGTATACCATCGGCCGGCGACCGGTTACTTTTTCAAATCGTTGAAGGAACGCGAGCGCCGCTTCTGCCGTGTTTGCTGCATCCTCGACATCGACGACCGGGTCAAGTTCGAGCGGTAATCCAGCGATGACCATCGCGAAATTTTCCGCCTCGGCGATGGCCGTCGCTTGATCACCGGCATCGAGATAATGATAGGCGCCCACCGGCAGCCCGACGGAGCGCGCACCGGCAACGTGGGTAAGAAAAGATGAATCGACCCAACTAATGCCCTGCGATGCCTTGGCATAAACGAAGTCGACAATTCCGGAATCGCGAACACGCTGCCAGGAGGAAACCGTCTGATAATGCGAAATGTCAATTCCGCGACTATTATTCGGGTTACGAGATTGCATTTATCTCATCCTTCCGCTCGTGAGCCTTCACCCGCTCAATCGCCTGTTCGAACGTCTCGCCCTTCTGCGGTACCGGGTTCGCGCCGGGGATCGCAAGCTTCTGCATAATCCACTCCGGAAATGGTAGATAATGAATGCCCTCCGCGCTGCCCCCGTCCTCATGATCGACGCCGGTGTGATGCTCCTGGCAATTATGAACAATAATCCCTCCAGCAATAAAAGAATGTGCCCCTTCAACTTCCAAATCGTATACAATAAAGTCATGGACAAACGATCTGTTAAGTTGGCCGGCCGGGACTTTGTTAAAGGAGATCTGCGATGGAAAAACTGTATCATTTGCGGCTCTCGATTCTTCTCCGTCTACTCCAAAGTTAGAACGTGCGGATATCAATGCGGAAACGAACTTAAAAAAAGGATTGCTGCCGATAAGGCTGCGGCCGCGATCCCGGAAGGAGTTGTTGACAGAAGGCCAGCCTCTAAAAAGTGGGACACTCCTGTCATCAAATCCTGCTCCATTTGCGGTCAAAGGTATGCTGTTCCTAAAAGTTTGGAACATCGATATTCCGCTTGTTCTCGTGAATGCACCTCGAAGAGACATTCCAAGGTTCATCGAAAGTTTGAGCCAGTTGCCAAAACCTGCGAACGGTGCAATAAAGTGTTTCACCCGAAACCGGGCATTATCGCCGAAAAGAGAATGTTTTGCTCTGACGAATGCCGACTGTTTACCTTGAATGAATCTAACAGAGAAAGAAGAATTCCTCGTACCGGTAACTGCGAAATTTGCGGGAGCAGTTTTCGTCAAAAGAGAGCTACGCAAAAATGGTGCTCCAGAGAATGCATGTGGAAAGACGCTTCTTACGTCGATAGGCGCTCTAAAAGTCTTGCTAAATTGGCTGAGGATAAATCGTCTACTTGTCTTGAAAAATGGCTTTACGAAGCGTTGGAAGAATGTCAGCTTAACTTCCGGAAATATGTTGCGATCGGAGCGTTTATCGCAGTTGCTTTGCTTATCGACTTCAACATCATTATCGAAGTCGATGGGGCTTACTGGCACAGAAAACATGCCTCTAAGGACGGGCTCCGAGATATGATCTTGGCTAAAAAAGGATTTACCACTGTAAGATTCTCCGACGAGATTTTGAAGAGTAAAAAACTCGCCATTCCCATCCTTTGCGACAGTATAAACGAAATCATCCGCTTGCAACTCTCCGGCGGCCACCCACCCTCGGGAAGTCCATATCGGGTGTTCTGGAGTAGCGAACGTTTCAGGAGAAATTTCGATTAGGTCTCCATCAAATAACCTGGAGAAGGTTCTTGTTACTTTGTGGGGAAGTCCATCGCCACCGATAACAAATTCTCCAGGTTTTATTTGTTCAATTAGCTTTTTCGATCCATCAGCCATCAATACCAAGGCATCCCCAGACAAACAGAGCACCATTTGATTACGCACGTCGTCGACCGTGGTCATCGGTTTGTGCTTGAGTAGGCGACCGTAGCCATAAATGTCCCACTCCTCGCAGAACGCTTTGAGTAAGTCGAAGTCGACGATATTCCCGAACATGTACTCGGCGGCCCGGTGATGTACCTGCAGGTGCGCTTCGGTAACTTCACGGCCGCAAATATAGCATTTGTAATGGCCATCCTCTCTTAACCGGCGTTTCGCGTCTTTGAATTCTTCTGACTCGACCCGGCCGGCATGATCCGGATCGACGACGCGGACCTTGATAGTTCGTGTCTCTGCATGGGCTGCGACAATTTTTTGCTCATTCACTGTTATTCATAACCTCCTTCAGCTGATCATGCTTCTCATGTAAGTGAGCGATTTGCTTTTTCAGGTGCTCGATTTCACGACGATGCCGGACAAAATACTCGTGAACTGCATAGGCCATTCCAAAGGCGCTAAGGTACTGTATGACATTGGCCCATTTATCGAATCCAAAAAGAACCGGCCCTGCCATCTGTAGCAGGACCGTTATCCATAAAACAGGACTTCTGAAAAGTTCCAATTGAATCACTTCTTTCCGATGAAACTAAATAATGCGCCTACCATGCCCACAAGTGCAGCGACTAATGCGGTAATAGCATACCTCCATAGCCATTTAATGTCGTCCTTTACATCGGCAATGTCTTTCTCGGTGTCCTTCCGATCTTCGGTGTTATCCTCGCGCATCTCGTCAATACGGTGATGGGCAGACCTGGCGTGATCCATGGCTTTGTCGGCGAGCGACCTAGCGTTTTCGGCCGTTTCCTTCACAGTCGACATTGCATCAATTTTACCTTCCATTCGCGCCATGCGATCGCGCAAATCCTGACTCTCTCGGCGAGCTTCTCTAAACTCATCCTTAAGTTCCCGGATTTCTTTCACAAGCAGATCCTCCTGCGACATACCGTTATTCACCCCTGTTCATGTCACGCGCCGCTAACTTCCGGAAGCCCAAGAACACGAATTCGAAATCGGCATTTGTGAGCTGGCCGGCTTTATACTTGGCCTCGAAGTTTTGCCAGAATGGGAGCGAGTTGAAAATACCTTCTTTGACGAATAGCTCGATCGCCTGCTCAAAGGTGATGTCGTTCTCGCCGATCCGCGTCGTGGCCGTCCACATGTCCGTAACCAGCCCGTCCGTTGTGAAGTACGTCGCTGGCAGCCAAAAGTAACCGAATTGCCCCCAATTCGCGCCCCATGAGTTCCGGCATAAAATATATTCCACACCGTCTGAAAATGTCTTATATCCGCACGCAAGGACCGCATGATAGCCGAGTAATTTCTCGCTCGCCTTCGGCATCGGAATCATTCCAGAGCTCCATACATCAAGCGATTCGAAAGACTCGTAAACGGCAATGCCAATGACGACCGGCAGTTCCTCGGCCAGTGCAGCCTTTAACGACTGGTAGTCGATGACGCGGTGATATTCGAGCACTTTATAGGCGCCGGCCGATTGCTCGGCGTCAGCCGACGGCTGGTCACGGAAGTGGGGGATGTCGTACGGGCACAGGAGTTCAGGGCTCACACCGCGCTGCTGCAGCACCTTCATGCCGTCGCGGATGTAGGCGCCGGAGTCTTCATCGATCGTCCCTTCGAGCTCACGCTCATGCCAGTATAGAAATAGACGGCTAAGCGCTGCGTAGGGCTTGGCGTCTCGGTTTAGATGGTATTCACGCAAGCCGGACACGATTGCGTTCGCTGTACAACTGCCGAGCGCGCCCTGATCGACTATGGGCGACATGTGCGGTCGGAGATCGACTTCCGGCGGTAGGTCGGCTCCGGTATCGTACCGGTTTGAGCGAAAAACAAAGTCGCGTGTGTCTGGTTTATCCGGTTTCAAATTATAAATTCTTTCCACTCAATAAGCACCTACTTTCCTTAGTTTTGGCGAATCTGCCATGTCAGCCGGTGAGGGAAAACGAACGCCGGGGCATAGATCAATGCCAGCCTTTCGATATGCCCGTACCCAAAGTGTTGAACAGATCACCGGCTGCCAATCTTTCGGTGCCAACAATGCAAGACCGAAAACATATCGGACCAGCTCCCACAGAAGCAGCAAATAGGAGTAGCGTCGCCCATCATACCTCTCGACCTCGGCTACGATTTGCACCCGCTGCTCGTCCGTCAACTCGTCGCACGTAAAAACGTCAACTCTGCCGGCATAAAAATCGAGGCCCTGGTATCCGGCGCGCCGGAATGCCTGAGCCTCGAATAGTTCGTTCGGTTTAACCACGCCCGCAACGTGGCTGTACGGGCTGTGCGTGATGAGCTCGATCGTGTTACCGATCAAGTCTTCGCCGCGGACGAGAATAAGGTCAGCAGGTCGAATGTCCATTACAGATCACGCCTCCTACGGATCGTTAATGACGACCTGAATTGCATTCACACTATCCACGGTCGCGACCGGCGCGTAAATCTGCCGGTAGTAGGCATAGCCTTGATCAAGATACCAATTAATTCGATCGAACACCGCCGTCGATATTTGCACAAATTCATCGTGAGTATGATCGATTCGAGCAAGTTCATCTTGTGGTCGATATTTCACAATTTCCGTCGGATGGTTATCCGCCCACACACGACTTGCCGTCATGTTCTGCTGGTCAACAAGATCGGTTCCGTAAAAATGCGCCTTGCCTGTGCTGGCGAGCACTACCGTCGATCGATATCCTGCCGTTATCTTTGCAGCGACGGCTGCGCTGACTTCTGCTTTCTTGGCAGCTTGAGCAGCAGCGAGTAAATCGGCTTCGGAGGGCTGCATAGACTCCCATGCAGCCTGAAGCTCTTCATCGGTTGGTTGTGGTACGTCGTTTCCGTCTGCGTCTTTCACATTCCATTGGGCGATGTATGGGCCGTTTCCGTCACTGTCGTCTTGAACCATAAAATCACGCAATGGTACGGAATTGGGATGCAGGTATTGAATAGCTTTGACAATATCCACTTTTAACTCCTCCTTACCTTTAAGCTATCTGTGTCTCCTCAAAGAAGCTGATCCTGTTATCAGGATTAGTGCTTATCGTGATAGAAGGTATTACATAAATCTCCACATAGTCGCCCGCGTTGAGACGACATTTGAATGCGGAGACAGGAAAAGTCGAATAACTTAAATTGGAGTACACACCTAGCCAAGCTACCTGATCAACCTGTGTCCCATTTACGTAAACCCACAACTGGGCGATAAAGCTCGCTGCGTTGGAAACGAACCCTAGACCAACAGTAAACAAATACTCCCCGCTGTGCTTTGCCGTGAATCTACCGTTGGAGTCGAGTTCACCGAGGTTGTCGTACTGTTTGTTAAAAACGATCTTTGTAGCAACGTTAGCTGACAAGCTTTGTTGTGCTGTATGGTTAGCCCTCGAACTGCTACGACTAGAAAGCGTGTTGTCTCCCCAAGGGTTGACGACAGGGTTTCCTACTATCATTCCACCACTGAGAGCATAACTATTATTTGTCGCCGATGCAGCCGTTGGTTGTGTCCCCGCAGTTGCGATTTTACCACCAAGGTAAGCATACAACGCATTTTGATTGTTATTACCATTGTTGTTTTCTGAGTAGAGCGTGCCACCCGAGTCTGCGATCAAAGCGATTGTCTGATTCGATATGGTATTAGCAAAAGCGTAGACCGTAGAAGCACCGCTTCTGATGCCCCATTGGGTATTGTTTGAAACCATATTGCAGTATTGCACGTTGACATATGCACAGGCAGCAGTGTCCACACAGTTCCTTGTTGTTGTGGTGAAGTTCATGCCCTTTATGGTTATTCTAGCGCCACAATTTTGCACATAAATGGACTGAACGGAACGGCTGGTCGAAACCATAGAGTCGCCTTGAATCACTAATAGGCCAGAACCAACGATTCCTACAATAAGTACATCTTCTGCGTATGTCCCCGGAGCAATACTGATCGTATACGTGTGATTCAGCACTTGGGGAATCATCGAAACAGCTTTTCCGATGGTCTTAAATGGTCTTGCTGCGCTTCCGTCCCCGCTATCGCTCCCGTTCGTGCCATCTACATAGTACGTTATGCTTTGGAGCGTCTTGAACGGCACTTGGAACGTCCGCGCTGCCAACATCTCTGCAACCGAAAGCCGCTGTCCATAGTCCGCCATAGACTGACCCAACCGATCCAGCACCGTCTTGATATTCGTGTCGTACTCAGCCGTGATCGTCGTAACAGCAGACGGTGTGATCAGGTATTGGTCGAGTGCTTGGTATGTCGCTTCGTAGGTGGCAGTTGGGTCGTATTTTGAGAACGGGATATAAGCCTGTTGTAAACCCCGAATGTTTTGATTCGCCGCCCCACTAGCTATTGCTGCTATCGTTGCCGAAGTATTGGCTCCATTTCCATATAGAGCAATTATCTTGTTGACAGGATGTTTCGGGAAGCTTTGCGTATTTCCTGAACCGTTAAAATACCCTCCAACTGTGTTATTCGTATCAAGAGCTTGTATTCGCTCCCGCAAAATCATCCCTACGCCGACTTCGACCATGTTCGGACCTTCCAGCAGGTGGATCTCGCCCTCCATGATTTCGGTTAGATCGTCCCATGTCGGCGTGGCGAGTTGGTAGGTGATCTTGTAAGGGATGTATGGCGGGCCTCCGCTCGCGTACGATGTAGGAAGCGTTAAGGTAGCCGCTTGGCCATCTGTGATTCGTACCCACGCTTTTGTTCCAGTTCCGTTATAGACGGTTGGATAAGAACCAGACAAGTACATCTTCCAGCCATAGAAATACGCCTGAATCTCTGCTGCTGTCGGCGTGTACGAGTCGCCCCAACCGGTGTCTGCGGAGGAAACTTCCACGTATAGGTAAGAACCATCCATCGCGCATTGATCACCGCTAGTAGGTGAAGAAACGTTGACTAAAATCTTACCATCGTACTTAACTACCGTCTGCTTATTTCCCGATGCTTGGTTGGTGAACGGAACTTTTACCTCTTTGTAACCGGTAGCCGTTGCACTATAAGCCCACGACAAGCTCCCATCCAGCACCATATCCTTGACGAACCGATTCTCTCGCCAGTATCGCCCGTCACGATGATAAATTTCATCTACTACAGACTGGTCTACGTTCGATCCAATCGGGAACGAAACCGGGAACACCATCATGTCATCGTTGCGCTGTTTGAATCCTTTGTCCACGGTGCCGATGTTGAGTCGCCAATTGGACCATGTGAATGTTCCTGTCGGATTTGTGCCTATGAGGAAATAAGCAAGTACAGAAACGGCACCGCTCGGAGCCTGACCGCTTGCAGTCAGCGTATAAGTACCATTCGCAGTCTGTACTGCGCTCGCTGGCTGCGTTCCAATTAGCGCACCGCTCGCGTCGTAAAAATTCAGTTGGATGTACGCGCCGCCTGATCCGCCGTAACCGCTAATCGTGAGGTTCGACGTAAACACGTAGTTTTGCCCTGCCACCACGGGAACAGACAAAGACCTCGCATCGGAACTGCTTGTCGAAGTCTTACTGATGCTCATGGTGTACGGATCGATGATTGTCTTCGTCCCGCCATTAGTGACATCAGCAACGACATTAGAATTATCAAGCAAATTTTCGCCATACCGAATCACATAAAGCCCACTCAGATGCTTCACGTCGTTCACATATGGGTACTTAGCGGCGATTTGATCTTCAGTTAAGGTCGCTATTTCGTTGTACTGCGCTTGCGTAAGTGCGAACAGCCTATACCCATTAAAGTTGGCGTTCTCGGCTGTCCCTGCCGGGATGTACTGACTTGCTCCCGACGCATTTAAAACATGCCCGCGTACTTCGAGGCTTACCGAGTTCGTCGGCGCTTGGAATGCTATATGCTTAGACGTGAATTTGGTCGTATCGGTAAAATCTGCGCTGTTGTCTAGCAGGACTGTGCCGCCACTGGCTCCATTCCAGACAATAGCCCGCATGCGGGCTTGACCAACATTCGGTTTAGCCATCGCCACAAGCAAGTAATACTGCCCTGCTGTAATTGGTACGTAGGGTGCCCCGAAGTTGAAGTAATGATCAACCGCGGTTGTGCCACTCGCTGTGTATTTTAACGAGGCAGTACCTATGGCATAGTTCGTTGTATCAAATGCTTCGGTGACGCTGGACAAGTACATCTTCCCTGTAGTCGCCATGAGGCCGAGCCGCCCGAGCAAATTCACCAACGTCCGTCCAAGCACCTTGAAATTCTGCATCATCCCGGCTTTTGTTGTGGTAATGATTTGCTGTCCGTTTGATAATGAGATGGGCGTCGGTGCGGGAATCGAATTGCTGAAGCTATCTACATACTGCTTTGTGGCGGCTTGCAAAGGCTGTGCAGGGTCGCCAGGGAGCGTAAGCGGACCGGTCATAGGAATGCTGCCATCCGGTAACACCACACCTTGCAAATTCGTAAGTCCATGACCATCACCAGAAAAATAAGATCCGGTTGTATTCGTGGTTGGCATCACTTGGGTAAGCGCGGAATCAGCGATATTATCCACCCAGGTTGTAGATACATTATCATTGATTTGCTGGAGGAAATAGAACGTTGAACCGCCGGCTTTGGTGCGATATATTGCTCTGGCGACAACACCTGTACCGCCAATTGGGATTCCACTCAAATTGACCTGCTGCCCACTTGGCGAAACCGTGTTACTTGCAGGTCCTCCACCTGTGTTTCCTTGCGTATAAAGGGTCCCTGTTCCTACTGGCCCCTTCCAATAGCCAGTAATAAATGCAACCTTATACTGATAGTCCCCTGTCAAATTACCTGTGGTCGTGTTGATTGCAGCTGTTATGGCTCCGGGAGGATTGATTTTCGGGTACGCCTGAATAACACCGACGTCGTTTTCTCCTCTTAAGGCGTCGATTATTTGATTCGCATCCGAAGGATTACCATTTCCACCGACTCGATACAGGTTCGTCAATTGGATCGTCCCTCCTTACTACTTAATTGAATGTGATTTGCCATTGGACAGTTATTGTTTGTGATGCTGAAGGTGTAAATGGTGAGGCGAATTTAGAATGAAACCATCCATTACCGTTTACATCGCTCATTAGGGCCTCAGTCACTTGCGTTGTCACTTGGCCTGCTGGGTACTGAAAAATGAATGTCGTTGTGCCGACTGCCGGCGAATCGGGAGTCGCACTAGACATGGATATCGTGCTATTGGGGATTGGTGTGAATAAACTGGTGTCTGTCTTTGCCGGCGTACCTGATCCACTACCGAGTGAGCATCTACTTGGAGGAAAAACAGGTTGGTAGCCGACGTTATTTTTTCCCGAAATCCACTGACTTAAGGCAGACAGAGTATAGTTGAGCTCGATATTATGGCAAGAAAAAACCGTCTTCTCTCCGGTAATGGTATCCGTAAGAGTGACGGTTACGTTGTCTAAAATATGGACACCTTCTCTGAATTTTTTCGTCAACTGGTTCACCCCCATGTAAATTGATCCCAAATAAATGACTCCCACACCCATGAAGAAGGTCGCAAAGTTGACGTTAAACTTTCCGATAACGTTATTCCATCCGTCAAGCCGCTCGATAGAATAATATTGGCAGTGGTGCCTGCTGCTTTTAAAAGACCAACCAAGTCTCCGATTTGCGAATACGAATATACGAAGCCTTGGGGCGGTGACGAAGGCAATACAACGTCAACGTCAAAGGTTGCAGGTCCGTTATCGGTGACGTTGGCGTTATAACCTAAATCCTGTAGCGTTTTTTTGATCGCCATATTATTGATCCGCGGCGCCAAGGCAAAATCAAATATACGTATCGCATAGAGCTCGTCTGGCTCTCCATCTTGACGATAAATCCCGAACAACGTTTCGCCGAATTCATTGAGCCATGCCCCATCGGATGAGGTTAGGACCATTTCCAATAGAGCTTGATTCTCTGCCCCAAGAGCATCGACCAGAGCGAGAGCCACCGGCTTAAAAAACTGCCAGAGAAATGATGTGAACATCGGAATCGTAAACGGCAACGAATATGTCCCATCAAGTAAAACAAGAGCGGATAATGTGCCCGGCATCAGCGTCGTCGCCGTGAATCCACCAAGAGCATTAATATCCTGAGCCAATGTCTCAAGAGTATATGACCGCAAATTAAACTGGGCCGATGTCGTCGGCCCGGTGAGTTGCATAATATCGTTTTGGATGATCGCCTTTCCACTCGCAGCAGTGATTTGGATGGCCCCCGTCTCTTGCGGATCCCTATTGATGGCTGGGTGCAAATTATTGAAAATTTCTCTTAGCATTACCGCTCAGCAGCTCCCTTCTACGCAGCTGTGACATTCGGTTGGTTTGCTCCAAGCTGCAGCAATGTTCCGGTCGAAGGGACGACATCCGCCGTCGGCGCCAAAAGCTGAAAATTAAGAACGCCCGGCGTGTTTCCGATCGCCAGATTGAGAGCATTTAAGGTCAAAGGAGATCCGATTTCAAGCGATTGCACCAGTTTCGTAACACTGTCCACGATGGACTGCTGAATCATGGCAAACGTATAACCAGGTTTTGGTGTTGCTTTAATGGCAATCGTCAACTGTTGAAGCAGGGCTTTTTGAACAGTCGTCGGTATGCCAGCAGCTTTATAGCCAATCACAATATTGCCACTTGAATCGATATATCCATCAATGACTTGTTGACACTGAGTGACAAGCGCATCAGAGGTATCATAGGTTCCGTTGTCAATATAGAGTGCATTGGAGCCGACTCCTTCCACCAACTGTGCCTTAACAACCTGCTCAGAGACATAGCCATAAGCGTCTATAATTCGGGTCGTCTTCGCCCCATAAGGAATGGAGTTTTTATCGCCGCGGTGTAACGAGTTGATATGTTGTTGGAATCGGTTAGCTCTTTGGTCTTCCGTCTCCAAGTCGGTGCCAGTAATTACTGCCTTGGGATTGGTTACGGTGACATTCTGCAGTCCGGGAATGGGCGTAACAAGATTCGTTATCGTATGGGCGCGCACATTTCCAATGGTGCCTGTTTGCGTGCACACAACACGGACCGAAACCGACGTACTATTTGCCGGCCAATTGATGACGGCAGGCGTCTTGAACTGAATGTTCGTTCCAGGTACCGAAAACGTCGTACCGCTGGGTATGGGCGTGTCCGTTGTTGGGGCTGGTGTTACGGTCAGGGTAACCATGGTATAAGCCGCCTGTGCCGGCAATAATGCAAAATTTTTGAACACCGAATACATGGCGAGATTTTGTGTTTGAGCTGCCTCGTCGGTGATGTTGGAGTAAAGTTTTTTCAGTTCCTGAGCAAATGCCTCAAAACACGAGCGCAGCACGCTTCCCGGATTGATGTCATCTGTCGTTTGAACCAAAGACACGTAAGTATTGATCATATTGGCTACGATTTGCGCCTCATCAAGCGGCGAATAAGGCATCGTTACCTGCCCCCAATCGGTATAGTGATCGGTTGGTTAATCGGGTCTTGCGACCCAACGGGAACAATCGTTGCTGTCGCAAAAAATGCTTCTGGCGTAATGATAAATTCAGATATCTTAGCACTTTGGACTCTTATGTCCTGTAAAGCGCACTGCTCTAAATAATGGCTGGCTAGCGACTTAAAGTATGGAGCCCCAGCTTCACCAAGAATCGAAAACAACGAATTTCCATAGTCAGGATGAAGATTAAGTGCTCCCAATGGAGTTTTGAAACGCATCTTTAACGCTTGGGTCAAATTGTCCGCTCCGCTTATTGTTGAAATATCCCCGTCTTGCTTTTGTAAAAAACCATTATCGTCCAATCTCCAATCAGTTCCAAAAACTAACGTATTCATGCCAGAGTTCTGTTGCGAGTTTACCGGGTATAGTAGTGTATCGCCGGTACGAAGCACCTGCGTAGTTACGTTTTCTTGATTCGCATATATAATGGCAATGGCCGACTGGTCAAAGTTACCTTGGATGGCGGAGGACAAAACAATCGTATTTCCGTTTACGGCTTCTACAATTGCGGAGCCATAGTCATCTCCTTGCAACAAAAAAACAGTATCGTTCGGAGCAATCACGATACTGTTCGAGTTATTTATACGCAACGAAGTCGGTGCACTCACTTTTTCGGTCAAAAATACATTGCCTTTTGGTCGTGCAAATTGATCGATTGGGTTATCAGAAATATAAGGATAACGCAATCGATTGATCTGAATTAGTTCAGATACGCGGTCTCTTGAGCCAAGTAGTTTTGTTGAAACAACCTCCAGCGTATCTCCTTGTGCCACGGTATAGGTCGATAATTTCACGGCGTAACGCCTCCAAGCATGTTATTTAAAAGGTCCGGTGGATTGAATGCAGGGGTTGCATTAAGCGCAATGTCCCAGTTTTGAAAGGAAGAGATACCCTGAAGAACGATAGGCTGCAATGATAATTCCCGAGTTCCAGTTGCCCTTGTTGATTGCGCATAAAAGCCGGTCCACCCTCGCCATGCGGAGTCATATAAATCGTTCATCATCCTCATGACCCGAATCACACAGGCTTTGGGTTCGTTTTGCTGGATATAATCGAATGTTTTCATGGCAGCCTGGCTTATCATGGATACCTGAGAGCAGGCCGTCGGTGAGTAGTCCAATAAATGAACAAATGCCTTCTGAGCGAATAACGTCCAAGCATTCAAGCATGGATAAATAGACAAAACGTATTGCTGCGTAAACTGGGCCGGCGTGGTCGTCAACTCTTCCACCCTCTTAATATGGAATGTTCAGAACAATCCCAGGATTAAAGATATATGGCGGCTGCAGTCCATTTGCTTGTACGATTTTCAGCGGATCGACCCCATAGGATTTCGCAATAGACTGAAGACTATCGTCTCGCTGCACCAAATATGTTCTTGGAGCCGTGCCTCCATATTGAATGAGGCTCTGGAGTGCTTGATTGATGGTATCAGCCGTGATCATCTGGTCATTAATTTGGACTTGCAAACCCAAATAATCCTTCGGGTCTCTTGCCTTTTGCTGCGTATTAATTACGGTCATGTGGAGGATATAGTGATACAATAAAGGTGTCGATCTGCTTTTGATTGCCTGGAAATCATCCAGACTAACCTCATAAACGGTATCGTAGAGATCATCGATCACCAAGCAACTGACCTGCGAAGGATCGTCCGCTTCTTGCATTAGTTTGTGGTACTGTTTATAGGTTTGATTATATAAAGCTTGGAACACTTCAAAACCGTCATTCGGTGCGTTAGGAGCTCTACGTCGCCAACCTGTGTGGCCTTGATAGGTGAGTTTTTGCACACCAAGACCTCCGAAGTCCTGATACGCTCCCTGAAGAGTCTGCGTCGTACTCATCCTCGCCGGGTGATCAGACTGAAATTCACCAGGTTTAATCGGGAAGGTAAAGGAATCAACCAATGTCCCTTTTTTTAACAATCGTATCGTTAAATTTCGATTAAACTGCGTCCGTGGCGGATCATACTGATTCGGCATAACCGTCATCCTCCTATCCGCTTATCACTTTGCTTGAACCGCCCGTAATTGTACCAGTGTAGATGGTGCCGCCAACGTTTACTTGTACCGAGTCCCCGACGCGCGCCACACCTTTCGTACCACCGGCTAATGAGAGCACACCATTTTTAATGCTGATATCGAATCCTTGTGCAAGATGTATAGTGATGTTGATATTCGGGGCACCGGTAGGAGGATTCCATGGCTGCCCTTCGCTTCCAATCGGCTTAGGAGAGGTATCCGGCGCCGCTATGATGTAGGAACCATCCGGATAGTGAGTTTCATGATGTCCCGTTTTATCGATTAAGGAGTACACCCCAGATTCATGCCGGAACATGGCCAAACCTTGCTCATTTATGTGCATTTGCGCATCCAGCGGAAATGAAAATCCAATGACGCGCGGCGATAACGTATCACCTTGAACGTAAATAATCGTTGCAATTGTGTCGGCCAGGTGCGTCAAAACCCCGTCGTCTATGACTCCCGAGGGTGTATTTTGGGGGGCATTATTTTGCACCGAAGCTAAGTATCTGAATCCTGCCACCGTATTCGCCGAATTGAATAATACCCGCACGCGGCGAAGTGGTTGTCCATTAAAAAGCCGAATGTCTACTGTCGAATCAGCCGGATTAATAGCCATAACCTTTCCTTCATAAGCAAAACCTGCTCTAGGATCAATTGGTATTCCGGAAAGAGCAGCGTGGGTATGCGCTGCCGAATCACCCATCTTCATTTCAATTCGCGCCCCCTTGTTACTCCAACCGTGGTTTGAAAATTATATACATTATCGTTCCCAATCGAATCCGTCTGCCCGATCGTAATCACGTGATCGACTGATTCGATGTAATATTCTTCATTCGTGCTCGTATTCAAAAAGTATCGGCCGATTCGCATATGCTCGTTTCCTTTCATCCGAATAGTGCCGTTATACATAAATGGCGTCCAATTAAACGCCTTCACCAGCCATCGGTTCAACTTGAGAGTTAAAGCAAGACCGGTATCAAAGTCATTCGTCTGAATGCATGGTGAGCCCAGTTCTAGTTTTTGAAAACCATATCGATATAGATGGTCTAGTACCACATGTGGATTCGTAATTGTGGTCGGATCGGCTTCTTCAGCCAATGAATCGATTCCCTCGCTTGCGATAGCTTGGGCCTTGAATGCAAACTGATCGATCAAGTACGTACTGGGATAAGTGAAGAAGTACGAGTATGTCTCACCGTCGCTTTTCCCGACATCCTCCTCGATAATGTCAATGTCCGAAATTACCGGGTAAAGGAAGTAGTCCTTATCCGGCTCCGACTCCGGGAAAATGTATTGACCGTCTTCACCTTTGAACGGCGTGTTCCGGTAGAAAAAAACAGCACCGTCAGTAAAATCGTCGATGATCCATTCACACCATGGAGCGTTACCGAACTGCTGAACCAAAGAAAACGCCTTGCCTTGAACTTGCTGAATCTGCAGCCAGTTGATTTGATATTCCGGCAGCACGGTTGGGATGCATTTTAGTAAAGGCATTTGTGGATTGATCTGCTGCATGACGCGCACTTGCGCATTGAGCATTTTATCGGTAATGCCTTGCATTAAATCCCCCGGGGCCACGGGGCCGCCAATGTCCTGTGCTCCGATGCCGTAGTTTTCAGTCAGCATAGGGAACATAAGTCCGGCGGCCGGGTCCGTATCGACACCCCCGAGGTTGGTTTGTCCGGGCAGACTCACCAAGTAATTAATATCATATTGCTTCCACAATTTTCCGTAATTCTCACCATTGATCGTAATGACCCGGTGCAGTTTACCCGACTCGTCCATGATCCTTGTCCGCCTGACGTTTGAGACTAATGCGCGCATCATAACCGGCGGCACTTTCAAATAGCGAGCGTATTGTATTTCAACATAGTCTTGTGCCTGAACGAACTTATCCCAGCGTTTTTGAAAACTAAGCAGGAGGGAGAAGCGCCCAGCCGGCTCACCAAGCCCCATATGAGTACGTAATTGCATAATGTACGGCGTAACATCGTAAGCCGTACCATTGTGATAAATCGTTACCTTCAATTTGATCGTATATTGATCAGTCCTCACATTGCTTAGCGTGCCAGCGTTAAATAGAATTCCCGGGGACTTTTTAAGCGTGACGCTCGGAAACGTATAAAAAGTATTGCTTCCTGAAGAGATTCCTGTACCAATACCAGAATCCTCAGCCGCCATAATCGTCACCCTTTTCACCGTTTAGATAGCAATTCCTGTGTAATCTGCTGAGAGTGGTGCTTTGACTTGTGTCGTACTGCCGTCTGGCTGCTTGACGTTGATCGTCACCTCGCCTTTAACCGTGATAGATCGCTGGGCGGTTCCGATCGCACCTCTTAACTTGCTTGCATAATCAGGGTCTTCAGCATATCCGGTATTGCCCATGATTTTAGCCAATTCGTCGTCACTAGCGCCATTTCTTGCTGCATCCAAGAGCCCTTTGTATCGCTTATTTTTGATTAGGAAATCGGCGTATCCGTCTGAAAAATCAGACAATGACGAGTAGCCAGCATAAGTGGAATCCGGGCCAGCTGCTGCACCGTCCCATGGCTTAATCCCGGCAAAATTCAAGTCCATTTTGGCTGCTTGTGAAGTTCCCCACCCGCTTTCATGACCCCATTGCCCCAGGATGAACTCCACAGGAAGTCCTGTTCTCATAGAGGCTTTTTGAGCATAAGGAAGCATTTTTTTCACGAATGAGCTGGCCGAACCAGTAAAAGCAGATGACCCGCCTCCGGCTCCTGCCGGTCGCATAGCCACTCCGCCGCCTGACATCGGCATGCTAACCAATTGCAGCCCGCTACCGCCTCCGCGGTAAACAAGATCGTTTGCGGTGAATCCTTGCCCCCGATAAACCAAGTCATTCATTGGCTGGGGCCCTTTGGTATTGTCTACAGCCAAATATGGCTTAAGCTGCCCCATATATGGCCCCAGTGCCACGATGGTGCTGGCTACGATTGGTGCCAGTGTGCTGCCGCTCAGTGAAACCGTGGAACCGACGACGCTCGAATTGCTTGGATTATTGGATGCCGATTCGTCCGTTTTGTTACCTTTGCCCGTTAACCGTTGCCAAAGTGAAGGTCGATCGTCCGTCCATTTCTCCATGTGGAAAGGATCATGCCCCATCTTATAACTACCCTTCGAATGGCCGAACATCCAATCCCATGCGGAATCAGCCCAGTCATTTGCCGAGAATAGTGCAGTTATTTCAAACATTCGCGACAATGCACTCGCTCCTCCGCCAAGTGGTGCCTTTGAGGTCGGAATGTTTCCTCCGGGAAGCGATGGAGTTCGTGGAGGCGTAGTGGATGGCCTCGCTGACGTTCTTGGTATATTCGGCTCCGTCGGTGCAGTTGGTCCGGTTGGACCAGCAGGACCTCCTCCGCGCTTAAAAATCTTTCGTCCAAATTTATAAGCGCCGTATCCCATGTTTAATGCCATGAGTCCTTCGGCTCCATATACCGCAGCCGGCCCGAAATGATCAAGCAAACCTCCCTGAATCGAATCTATATAACTCCTACCTTGAAGCGTTTCTTGGCCGGCCATATTACCCGCATGCGTTTCTCCTTGAGTCCGATTTCTCGCGGAGTCGACATCGTTTTGAGGCACTGGAGCCGGTGGGGTTAACGCTGACTTTGCAAAGTCATCGATCGCTTGTTGATTAAAGGTTCCGTCCGGAGTCATAGCGGAATCGAGAAATTGACGGAGTTGGTGTTGATTTCCGCCTCCCATTTGGCTCATCAGGTAGGCTAACTGATCCTTGTCTTTCGTATACTTCGAAAGCGAGCTCATTACAGATTTTAGATTGGTAGGATTGCTAAGACCTTGTGAAGCCAGATCCATAAGCTGAAAATATCCCATACCGGGGTTCGCGCGCTGCAGTGCCTGTATAATAAGACCCTGCCCGGCGTAACCTCCACCTGGGCTGGTAATCATATTGTTTAGACCCTGTATGACAGTTCCCGCATTGCTGATCAATCCCTGATTACCGCTGCGGTTAATTAGCGTCAGGAGGCCGCCAAGTTGGCGAATATCGCCGGCTTGGCCAGATTGAGAAACCCCCATCTGAATCACTTGGGAAAGCTGATTGAGGAGTTGCTGCTCCCTTCCTTGCATATTTCCGCGGTTAACTGCATTGGCAACCAGATTCGCATATTCTTGGGGACTTAATTGCTGATTCGACCCACCGGTCACGCCAGCTTGAAACATGCCCGCAAAGTTCTGAACAACCGGCGATAAATCAAGTCCAAAACGGCGTCCAGTTTGCAAGATGGACAGCATTTGCTTTTGAAATTGACCGCTATCCATTCGTCCGGTTGCGCCGCCATAAGTAGTTGCGCCTTGCAATAATGCTGTATCGTCATATCCATATCCCTGTAGGCTATTGGATAAATTGATTCCGTATTTAAGAGCACTTCCGCTTGGCGACATCCTTTTTGCTAGGTCACCATATCCGTACGACAACTGGGTGCCGGTTGAAATTCCCGATCGAAGTGTACTTAACAGATCGAACGCAACAAGCCCCGCACCGATCCGGCTTGCATATGTCATGCCTCTATCGAATGCAGACGCCGGGCCGATACCAAATCGATTATGCATCCAGCCGCTACCCGGATTTTGGTATGTTGGAACGCCAGCCAGGTCCCGTTGCATAGAACTGATTTCTCGGCTATACTGACTGAATTTGTCAGATTGAATGCCCCGAGTTCTGGCCATCCTCTCGGCCAATTGAAGCATTTGCTGCATATATCGCAGCTGTTCACGAAGTTCTTTGGTTTGTGCTTCGGACCCCCAGCCTTTTTGCTGTTGGTCTATCACCTTACCGTTCATTTCTTTCAGACTTTTAGAAACGGAATTGAGGGCGTCATCGACCTGCTTTAACCCCGTAGATTTTACGTCCAGTTTAATGCCGATTTGTTTATCAGCCATAATCTCATCCCTCTCTTCCGCCTCTAATTATCCGAGAACTCTTCTTCCAGGTTTACAGGCTCAAAGTCGGCCTCTGATGGCGAGATACCTAGCGCGCTTTCGCTCATGCGCCTACCTTCCGGTGCATTCCGCGGAATTTCAAAATCAATGAACTCATTTTGCTGTGCGAGACTAACAATGTGTTCGTATTCGTCCTTGTCCATCGAAAACGCTCTGCTGAATTTCCCGTCATCTTGCTGTAATGGCTGCATATTCCTGGCTTCTTCCAGCCAATTTTGATGAGCCTCTGAAAGCAAAAACTCATATTCAAACTCGTACTCCGTCAGGTTATTTGTCTGCTCCACAGGGAGCCGCGGGACATTATACTTGACTCGGTACAGATACCGATAAGACTTACAATCAATTTTTGCCCATTTGCGCTTGTTCTCCTGCCACATCTCTTCGAAAGGAGTTTTGCCACTCTTCCACCTTTTGGAAAGCATCGCGCAGTGCATCTTCGTCGTACAAACCATCGTAATCCCAGGAAGTCGGGTCATTTTTCACTCTGGTCAAAGAAGGGCACTTTGTCATAACCACATCCATCCTTGCGAACATGTCCGCCAGTTCAGCACCATTTTGAGAAATCACGGTCAACCCACCAGCATAAAATGAGCGTCGACGTTCTATGTCCAGCTTCTTTTGCAGCGAAGGAATCTGTACTTCGATTTCACCCAGTTTTGTCGGAAGTACAGTTGTTTGTTTTTGAGTTAAGATATCCACTTAAAAACTCCTCCCGTTTGTAAAGAATGAGCAAGGCTCCCGAGGGAGCCTGCCTTTATCCCAGTAATGTACCCGACAAATCGCGGGCTCTGAACGATGCGTCAAAGGAAACAGCGCGTCCCGTGTTGATAGCAATGTCAATCGAAGCAACACTGCAGTCACTTGCCTTTAACAACCATGCACCAGAAGTACGATTGAAAACACCGATATCGAACACTTTGCCTTGAAGAATATCACGTACGCTGGAAGAAGGTACGATGCCCGCACTCAAGAGATTTTTTTGAATCAATACGATACCTGAGGCGGATACGTTCACGTGAGCAATGCCTGGCACATATTCAACAACGACGTTATCCCCAATACCCGACTCGTCAGTAAGACCAAAATCGCCTGAAAATCGAGCAGAATTGACGATGCCAATTTGCTGGCCATCGAATTGAATCACAAGTAGGTTGGCTGACTGAACCTGTTTATTGATCGTTGCCACTTGCTATCCCTCCATCGTTAGGCCGCATTTGAGGAGTAGAGGCCGAATTTCGTTGTAATGCCTGCAAAGTTTAAGGGAGCCGGGATTGTCGCATTGAAGCTAGAAGTAACTGCGCCTTGGCTTAAATTAACTTGAATGTTTCCGTATGATTCAGCCAAAGTATCACCGACAAGGACCTGTTCTTCAAACAATTGCCGGCACTGGCTATCGATTGCAGAAGAAACCATACCTACCGTGACCGGCGCCCCGTCTTGTCCGATCAATGCATCTACCGCATCACCGACGCGGATATTGACATAATCCTCGGTACATACGCATGAGATTTCCACGTTGACAAGCTTCTTGTCCTGCAGCCAGGTGGTTACACTGCGAACAAAGCGGAATGCATTCCCTTGCGTATTCGAGAAGAACTTAATAGCCATTACGCCATTGTCCGTAAGGTTGTCGTAATCCGAATCAAGCAAAGTTTGCTGCAAAGTTCCCTCAAGCCCTTTGCACGCTATCACTTGTCGCGTCAGGGCATTTGTGATCTTCATGCTGGACAGAATGCCGGCTGCCTGCGCGGCCGCGATATACGGATCGTAGGTCGTCAATGTCAGCGTGAACGGATCGATGTCCTGAATTCCCGGCCATACCAGCGTAGTGCGACGACTATTCAGCAACTGGGCGCGGGCGAGCACTTGTGATACGGTCTCTCCTTTTACGCCGCCGACGATCTGAACACGATTTTTACGCGTCTTCGGATCGCTCATAAGCGCACAATGCGCATCGCCCATTGCATGAATCGAGGAATCGCCTGAGATTGGAGTAATAATGCGCGCTGCAGATTCATTTTGGAGCGCTTTATACGCATCCGACCAGTCCGTATTTGTAATGGTTCCGTTGGAACCGCCAGTGAAATATGCCGGCGCCGACATAGTAGAAGGCAACAGTCCGGTGTTTGCGGTGCGGGTAGCCGTTACAATACCAGTCGAATTGTACCAGTTCACAAGCGATTGCAGTGTTCCAGTAATCGTCGCAGCCGACGCTTTGCAAGGAACTGCTGTTGCGTCATCCATCCCATTCGCCGTGGCGCTATTCGGATTGGCTGTTAGCAGCGAAGCCGTCCAACCAGGCTGCGAATTGATATAATTAATTAACTGTTGGACGGTTGTGTACGTCGCAAAACTCGCCGTCCATTGAACGGTTTCCGATCCTGAAGCGCCGGAGAGACCTTGCATTTGGTTGCTGGCATTCGATACAGTCAGAAGTCCCGATGCCGCCGCGCCTGTATATTGCACACTGATAAGGGATTGATAAATATTATCCTGCGTTATCGGCACACCACCGGCCGGTGTAATAGTTGCCTTTAGTCCTTGAATGCTGCCGGCTTGCACCTGCGTCGAAATCTGCTTGGTGTAGTCGCCATAATCAACTGACGTCAGCGTTACGACCGTAGTAGCCCCATTGACCAGGTTATATGTGGATTGCAGAGCCGGATCCACGCGGACGAACTTGACCACCCCTGGAGTTCGGTTGTCATCAGTGGACGGCCTCAGAGCACGCAATACTGCGGTCAGACCTTGCCCCGAAACCAGCAGTTGCTGCGCTTGGGTAGGGTCAGTAATCGTCAAAACAGTTTTTGGCTTTCCACCGCCGGAACTCCCGATTAGAACGAGTTCCCTAATATTCGTATTCGGAGGCGCCGATATTCCGGAATTATCCGCAACGACAATCGTACCAGGCTGCGAAATGGTTTGCCCCCCGTAAGTCCACGGCATTTTACCTCACCTCCCGTTTGCTGAACTCTACAATTTTTTGATGCCAGACGGATTCCAACTCGGCGAAATTCTTTTCCTTTTCTTGCTCATGATAAAAGCCGGCCATGAGTTCGACTCCATACTTCAATCCAAATTGGTCGGCGAATACTCGAAGTGGCATGTACTCAGCATCAGCGTCCGCAAAATTCGCATTCGCATCTACACCCGCCATATCCCCAACAGCGGCGGTCTTTTGATCGGGCGAAACAGCAAGTGCCGGGTCTTCAGTCTGCTTGTTCCCTTTGACTGTCATAGCGAACCTCCCTTATCCTTGATAAGTCTCAAATGAACCGCTCACGATCGATGAGGTTATTGGTGTTGCACTGGTGGTGAAGACAATGTCAAACTCGGCGTTAAGAAAAACGCCGCGTGCAAACGTATAGGTAGGAAGGAAAATCGGCTGCGGTTCATAATCGCCGATTCGGATAACAATTTCATTCATGCCTCCACCATCATCGGAAGCGAACCAATCATATTGAGTCAAAAGTGCCCAAAGGCATACTTGTGATAGCCATATGATAAGATCCGCATTTGGAGTAAAGATGGTTGCTTTGATCGAACCGTTAAAGCGCGCGCCGCGGGCATTTACAACGTTTCCTGCATCATCCGAAACCGTGTAATATTGTAGGCCGATACCCGTTTGCCCCTCGATTTGACCACCTTCAGCGACTGTAACGCCAATAAACGGCAGTTGCTCCGGGGCCGCAGGGAAACCCGGAGCAATAATCAGCCGATTTTTATTCGCAATATTGGCCGCGGTAAGGTTCAAATTTCCAAACCAACCTTTGGCTGCAGCGAGTTCATTGGCATTTAAAGCAGAAAGAATGTCATCCAGGAGGGCAGGATTTTGCTGCACCTGCTGAAATCCGCGCTGCAACGCTTGAAGGACATATGTCTCAGCCATCATGTTGTTCACACCTTCTGACTAATCGCATAAACATCAATCGTACCGCTAGTATAGGACGAAATCGATGCGCGGATTGCTTTGTATAATCCGGAATACTGCTTTATGCCTTCAGCGTTGATGGTGTCGAGTGTAAACCATTTTTGCTCATCCAACGTTGCTTCAATCAAAACCGATGCGGAAAATGCTCCATTTGACGAACTAACTTGGATGGCCAGTTGGTTACGACCCAGCGTTTCAATGTAATCCGTGAGTGGCAAAGGCGTTACCGCAGTTGCACCTTGAATTAACTGAAATTCAAGAGGAAAGGCGGCCTGATAAAAGGCCGCCTGAGCAGTTACAGCACCGGGTCCCGGCATATACGGAAGTGTAGCACTGCGAGCGTTAGCGTTGACAGGCGTGAGGATCATTGCTGATCACCGGTCCCTCCGCCGCCTTCTCCTTGACCTTGGCCTTGAGATTTGGCCTTATCCTCGTCTTCCTTGGCCTTTTGCTCAAGGTACGCTTGAACCAGCGGAAGAACCTCGTCCTTCTTGGTTGCTTGGCCGAGATCGATGCCGTTATCTTTCGCAAACTTTTTCAATTGCGGGACGTTCATGTCCTCCGGTTTCAACTCTGGGGTTTGCTCCCCGCCGCCAGAGCCGCTTCCGTCCTTACCACCTTCTTTCGACGGCTCTGCCATAACGGCGGCTTGAAGCTGCAGGAGGTAAGTCCCTACAGCCTCATCTTCCACTTCGGCATGACCAGATTCATCGAATGTAACGGTGAACGGAGTATCAGAGCCCGGCACGGTACCGATAACTTCCTTATGATGCTTAGAGAAGAGTCTCAACATTTACGCCCCCCTTAAGCCGTATAATTGGTTTTCCCAATATTTACGACCATGAACTGACGCTCCGGGACCTTCATTGCCAAGGTGTGCAGGTACAGAAGGCCAAACGGAATTGTCGTGCTTTGAATGGCCAAAGGCAGCTTGAGCAGCGGCGCCATTTGGGCAATGACTAGGTTCTCCGGGGAGCGCTCGAAGAACACTGCAACATCCGTACCCGGCATGACGCTATTGTCGTCAATAAAGGCTGTTGTTGCGGCACCAGACTCGGCGACTTCGCCGATCCATTGCGCATCAGAGCCGTAGGATTTAAGGCCGCGGTATACGCGATATCCGATCGCACCGGTTACTTTGGTGATCGTTACCGTTACTACTTGGCCGGCCGCCACGACGACCCCGGTGCCGTAGGTGTATCCTACGGATTCGCCCTTCTCGTTGAAGGCGCCAACAGTGTAGTATACGGTACCGGCATCGGAAGACAACCAGTTCGATACTACCCCGCCTGTCGGAGCACTTGCGCTTGCTGTGACCGTCGAAACTGCGGTAGGAGAACCCGGGTCGGCCGTGGTCAGGGGAGCTTTGCCACCATCAACCGGCTCGGTAAATACGTCTTGGATGAACGGAATGAAGCCGATTTGGGTATTGTATCCGTTGATCGGCGTACCGGCAGTATAGCCACCATCCCGATTGTCGCCGAGATCACGACGCTCAGCTTGCGATTTCAGAAGCTGCAGCGTTTGCAGCGGATCTGGCGGAATGAAGCCCGCCACATTGGATGCATCGACAACAAAGACTTTCGCCAGCTCTGCGGCAATTTCCGAAATGACGTCAAAGTTCATCGGCTTGCCGTGCAAATCGATGATGTTTTTAGGAAATACCTTGCCAGAAGCCGCGCGAGCTTTCAATTTTCGGTAAGTCCCGTCGTAGAAGATGTCGTTTCCGTTCGCATCTTTGATTGTATTGTTACCCCAAATCAGAGCGCGCTCGACGCCGCCAAGCAGTTGCATCGTACCGTCATATTCTTCTTCTTCGACCGGGTTATCGAACATTCCGCCAAGCGCGCCGGCCAGGTTGGCAATCACGGTCGTCCCGCGCTGAATTCCGAAGAACCGGACGAACTCCGTGTTTCTCGCCCAGGAGGACAGCCCTACCGGACCGATGCCGCCTTCTGCGAAGCCCATGGCGCCACGGTCGACCCGTAGGTATTTCTACGGTTCCATTGATAAACCGGGTTGATAGAAGGAACCCTCTCGATCCAGCGCTGTTTGACGAGGTGCCGCTTATCGAACAGCACCGACGACATAATGCTGTCCAGATTTTGCAGTACCAGGTTGCTGCCGTCAGCAAATCCGGGGATACCGGAGGTTGCGAGAGCCTTGGCCAGCGGTTGGGACAGTTGACTCATATAATCGTCAACTCCCGACCAACGGGGGCCGAACGCCGATTTGCAAAGCTGGTTAAACGTCTTCGCTACGAACTTTTTTTCGAGAACTCCATTCATTGTTCAATCATCTCCTGTTTTTGTGGATTCGGCCTTACAGTTTTTCACGGACGCTTTGCGGAAGGCTATCGACAAATTCCCGAAGCTCGGAATCGCTCCGCAGGTAGGACAGCCGCGAAACAGTACGGGGGTCGACCATGCCCGCATTCATCAGGTCAGTAAGCGAATCCTCAATCTCGGATTTGCTCAACTTGCGTCCTTTACCGCCCTCACCTTTGTTGAGAACGACAAAGCCGGTTGCAGGGCTTGTGGCTGGCTGCTTTTTCACCAGTTCCAGGTCGGCTGCCATCGCTGCTTGAGATTTCAGCAACTCGCGAACAGCTTTCGCAAGGATGAGGTTTTGCTCTTGCACTTCCTGAATAGTGGCGACGGCGCCATTCATCGACTTGCCGAGGGCTTTCATGGATTTGGCTAGTTCTGCGAGAGCCGGTGTAGCGTCCAAGATGTCACCAAATTCATCTTCGACACTCTTCTCGAAGCGGATCTCATCGAAGTGCATGGACTTGGAAACGGCGTTTTGCAGCGAATCCTTTGGCTTGCGCTGGCCTCTATTGGAGATGATGTCGTCGCCGTTTTTATCAGCCGGATCATCCGGGTCCTCATCTTCCTCTTCGAGGTCTCCGCCGTTTGCATTTTTATCCAACTCGTCTTCATCGTCATCGTAGTCGTCGTCCTCATCGTCGACCGGTTTCTTTTTGGTCGCCGATTTAAAAAGACGGTTCAGAAAAGAGAGGCCTTTACCGCTGAATGTCACGGCGTCGTGCGCGCCGCCGGAAGTGTTTTCGCCGAGTTCTTCCAGATGCTTTTCCAACTTTGTTTTTCCTTCGCCGGCTGCGGCGAACATTTGCAAATTGAGAGCTCTCGGTTCATAACTGCCTTGAACAACCTTCAGAATCTTTTCCAATTTGGATCGCTCCTTTTATTTGGTGAGAATTAAAAAATCCCGCACTTGGCGAGATTTTTGACAAACTTATAAGCTTCATCCTCATCATGTCCATGACATTTGACGAGATGGAGATAGGCGCTTCTAGCACCCTTAACGAACCTGCCATGTTTGTCATAGCAGCCATTGTCGCATTTCCCCCATAAAATCTCGTCCAGCGGTACGCCGGTCAGCGCCTGCTTTGCTCGCTCGCCGGGATCCTGATTGTCATCGATTTGCTGCAACTGCAGAGCAGAAGCCGATTGCGTGCTCAGGGACTTAACCAGTTCCGCGAACGTATCGACGTTGGCCGGCTTCGGCGTTAATGCCACATCATCCACGCGGGTTTTCAAAAGCTTTACACCCTTAGTTTGATGAATCGCTCCCTCGACGCTAAAGCCATGATTGCGGTTCGGGTCATCCTTCTCGGCTTTCATAAGGTCCCAAGCTGCGCGTCCGGGTTCGGTATCATAAAGCTCACAGAGGTGCCAAAAGGCAGGTCCAGAAATACCCTTGCGAAGCGCGCTGCCGTCAGATACGATCTTCGCCTCGACTGGCTTGCCGAGAATGTACTGGGGGCCTTTCATATGATCCCAGTTCAAATGACCACTATCCAAATATGGACCGAAATCCATGCCGGAAAGGACCATTTCCTCCTCATGCTTGTCCAATCGTTCTGTGGCGGCCACGCCTTTCAGGAATCGTTTTCGCTCGCCCTTTACCAACTCTTCATCGCGTTCGCAAGGGACGAAAAAACGCCAGCTGTTCATATCCTCTCTTCCCCCCCTTTAGAAGACCAGCAGCGTTAAACTCGCGGAGGCGACGGTGCATTTCAGGTAAAGATTGTTGTCGTCGGCAGCTGTGCCAATGTAAACATCAGCAGCTACGTTTTTTCCGATCACGATATAGCCTTGCGGCGTATATCCGAGACCGTGCGGCACAGTATCTTGCGTATTCGCTGTGGCGTTGGAGGTATAATTTACAATGGCCCCCCCCAGCTTAAATAGGCTGTCGATGATTTCCCCTGCCGACTTCCCAGAGCCGATTGTGCCCAAACCAGGAATGCTCTGGTTGAATTTCGTTTTTTGTTCTCTTGTTAACCCTTGCATGCTTCATCACCTCCTTCGCAGGATTAAATGTATGCATAAAAATAGCCCATCCCGAAGGATGAGTTATCTAGCACCAAATGCTTTTTCTGCAAGGTCCATTAGATTTTTTTCAATCAATGGCATGCAGTAATTATAAACTGCTTCCACAACTGGATTGGGTGAGAGCCCCGGATGTATCCACGAATTCGGCGCGCTGCCGATCTGCTTGTAACCGTTTCGCGTCGGCTTCATTCGTGGTGTACTTACACGACGAAAGGTAAGGTATTGGGTCTGTCGAACGTCGCCAATACGGTACATGCCCTGATAGATGCTGCTTTGATGCTGGTACCCTGTAAAGCTTGTGTTAGGCATCATCCCCGATTCAAGCGAGTCCGCCCATTTCATGACACCATTCTCATCCGGCATGCTGCGCTTCAATTGTTTGGCCGAAGCGTAAATTTCATCCGGCATTCGCATCTTAACCGAAATCCCGCTGTTCGCCTGTGGCGTGAAATGCCGGAAGGGAACCGTATTAAACCGTCCCCGGCCGTCCGCCGTCGGCCGTGATTTGGGCCCGTTCAATAGCCCCGGCTTCATGTCATAGGGACCGTATCCCGTCTCGATCAGCTCCGCGCCGTCATCATAATTGACCGGCATAACGACGCCGTAAAAGAATTCGGGAAATTTCATCGATTCGCCCGTCGACAAGCTTTTGGCATATGCAACGTCGTTCACCGGTCGAGTCATACCGGGCAGCACAGTTCCCTGTACAGCCGATACCCAGACATCACGAACGTATTCTGCTGCCGCTACGATGCCTTGCTGCAAAATGGGGAGGTCTGGTTCCAGTTCGTCGTATATCTCGTTCCATTTGGAAAAGTCCACGTCGATCGTAAACACGGAATCACACCCCTGGGAAAACGATGTGTCTTTTCCGCAGAATAACTCTTTGCCCCAAATTGGTACCGCGTTCCCGTCGCGGCTGCGGAGGAGTAAAAACGATCCAATCGACAAGTGCCTGATATTTCAAGGAGTAGACGACGCCGGCAGCCGGCACATGAGCCCCTTGCCAGGTAATCTGATTCGCCGGCGTATTTTTGTCGTAAACAAAATCGACGCCTGAATTGTAAGCCGTGACTGTTCCGGATGCCGGATCGACGGCAATACATTGCATCACATTCATCACGCCATAGAGAGTAGAATCAGAAGCACCAGAGCCGCGGCTAATCAATTCACATTCGAACGGGATTCCTTGTGGCCAAGTTAATTGAATTTTGTCGTAATCCGAGAGAGTCACCCGGAGGTCTGGAGAAAAGACTAGATCGCCCGGCGCTGCAATACCGCTATTCAGCAAATCCTTGTGCTGGTTGATATTCTCGACAACGCCGATTATCTTCCCGCCGTCTAGCCATACCCAGCCTATGCCTTTACACGCTGCGCAGCTGACGTTTGCCCGATTCGGATCATACAGATTACTGCCTGTAGGTTGAACCGAGCTCGCGCATGTGCATTTCATGCCGGTGTAATAGTGGACCTTTTCACCATGCTTCATAATGAATTCCCGCTGAGCGCTAATGTTGAGTCCCGACGTATTATCGAACGGCATGATTTACACCTTCTTTTGATGTCTTCCAATCCATGTTTGCTTACGCTCGATTTTGCGTTGAACGGAACGGAGAGTGCGGCCGAGCTCTACCGCAATTTCTTTGTAGTACAAATCCGTTTCATAAAGAAAGTGCAGGAGTTTACGTTCCTCCCCAAGCGTCCAAGCCTTCTCCGGTTTCTTTCTTATTGGTTTGCCATGAATCTCAGGATTAAAAGTACTTACAGCAATCGTATCACCGCATTCTGGACAAAATCGTTTCCCGCGTTTGATGCGAAAGACAGCAAACCTGAGTTTGCAGTCAGAACAGTAAAAATGACGAACTTGTGGCATCATGATGCCCCCAAAATTAAATCGATACAAACTGAATCCCGCCAAAACGTGTGCGCATTTTCGGGATATTCTCAGTCAGCCATTCTTTGTAACTGCTGAAGTGTCCGCCGTAAACGCCATACATGGCCGACGACGTATATCCGGCACTTTCGCTTACGCCGTCCCTCGATGTTGCCTGCGAAGCATAGCCGGCACGATAGGCAGATCCCGCGGAGTTAAGCAATTCGAGTGTGACCTTCTTGCCAATGGCTTCCCGGATAATTTCACGATCATTGTTTAAATCCCGTAAACCGGCTGTGATCCGGTAATGCCAGAACCCCGGGATGCTCGGAAAATTGAAAAGGTACTGCAAGACGAAAATGCTGTTGTAGAATGTCCAGATGACCTGCGCACTCATTGATGGCACCAGTTCCACGATACCGGTCCGCTCATCCCATACCGTCCACGCCCGCGGCACAACGGCAGCCTGAGTTTGATTCATAAATCCGGTAACGGCCGCATCCAACACATTCGGATAGGGAATCTGAAACGACATCCATTTGTTGTAGTTCCGCGGCCGAATATAGGTCTGTGGCATACCCACATCATCGCAGTAATTGCTTCCAGGATCCGTATCGATGATCATCGGCTCGATTTTCGTTATGATGTCCTGCTGTATCGTATTGGCGGCCTTCCGAGCCGCACGTATGATGTCCCGATCGGTGATCTTGCCGTTATCGATGACCAGCGTCTCCGTTATAGGTTGTGTCCCGGCCGGCAATAACCATGGGTAGACGTTGACCATGATATAATCGCCTTTATCCGCATCCAGCAGGAGAAGGCTTTGTGGCGCCAGCCCGTTGATCGCTACCGCGGCCCCACCGTTCCATAAAATCGTTTTGGCCACCGGATCGAATGTCATATCAAAGGCGCCCTTATAATGGCCGGCCGATACCTCCGTTACTTCGACTCCGGAAATTTTCACAGGCTGTACTTTCGGTTGCAGAACTTCGTACAGCTGGAAGTTAACCCCGAACGCCCATATACCCTTGATTTCTTTCACCGGTACGATCGATACCGCGAACATGTTGGATTTGTTGATGTTCTGGTTCGGATCCGTCACCTGAACGACGTAATCGCCCGCCTTAGCCCGGTAAATGTTCAACGTATCGTAGGTATCTCGGTTGAGGTCGAACGTTACCTGGTACTGCGTGGCGGCTGTCAGGGTTAGCGTTTTTGTCACTACTACACCGTATCCGTCCAAACGAAAAAGAGCCACCGAAAGGGTGGCTCCTGCAGTCGGTGCCGTTACCAGGATGATGGCTGTTATAATGGCCAGTTCATCGTGGTAACGGCTATATTCAGTTTTATCCGTAAAAACCTGTGTGACCTGCAAGGGGTCCACCTACTTTCGTATAAAAAGTCCGCCTACGGACTTCCGGACAAATAAAAAATGCCTTCCAACGTCTCGTCGGTGAGCATCTAGGATTGTTGTTTTTCTGCTTCCTGCTTCTCTTTCAAAGCCTTTTTTAAAGTCCTCAGAATCCGTTCCTCTTGTCTGACGTCTTCCGGAGGCTGTTGCGTCAGATCCCAAGTTGGAATGCCTTTCAATGAGAATGGGTTTTTGTCCTCTTGGGACATCATTAGAGTATTTTTCATAAGAATCAAATCCTCCTTCCTTCTTTAATATATCATAGGTTTCCGAAGGTTTCCAGCCAACTCCATGTAATACATAATGAGGATCCACAAAACGCTTTTCTTCTTTGAACCGTTCAACAGCGCGCCGGGCTGCCTTTTCTGGTGAAAGTTCATTCAAATGTAAGTGGACTTCATAACCAAGCTCTTTAAATGTATTGAGTATATCTCTTAGCTTTTCGGCCCTTCTTCCTACGATGGGCAACACTATATTATCCCCATTCCGGAGAGCCTTAATCAAAACTCCTTCTTCTCCTTCGATGATTTCGGAAGATTCCTCATGAACCGCATTTGCACCAAGCCCACCTTCAAATTCTGGCAACTCTTCTTTGGCCTTGTCTGCATCAATCAATAAAGCACCATGCTGCTTGGCAAGCGGGTCAGCTAAGACTGAAGATTTTCCGGCTGCTGGTGGGCCGATCACAATATCGATTCTTCTATTTTTCTGCTTTGCTCCTTTACCATATAGTTTATCGACGATTTGCTTTCTTAGTTTGATCCGTTCAGGTGTATTGATCAAATGGGTAGAACTCAACTTCTTTACGTAATTCCGAGATGCAATGACTTCCGGCGTATCGTAAGGCGTCAGCTTCTTGCTGGCTTGAGTAACCGGACGACTCTTTAGCTTTTTCCCTTTCATCCAGTCCGGAATATTTCCCTCGATGATTTCGCCGTGGCTATTGATTTTAACGTGATGCCCGCGGATAGTCACCCACCGGCCCTCAGAATCATCCCCATTCTTTTTAATCAGCAATCGGCCGCCGGCAAAGACAGTGGACTTGCCCAGGTCATTCGAAACCGACGGCAGCAGCTTCTGGCTTTTGATCTGCTTCTCCGGATGCAGCAAGATGGTAACCGTATGGCGCCCTTCGGTTCCATCCGGCGGAAGATCGATCGTGCTATTTTTCCACACGATGGCGTCATAGCCACGCCGGACAAGATCGTTTTTGAACTCCTTGATGTACCGCGGGTTGTCCATGAGTTCCGTCATGTCTTCCCGGGTCACGTTGCTCTTCTTGCTGCCTAATTTCAAATACCGCGGGGCGATATCCGGATTGTAAAAAAACTTATCGAAATCGTCGGTATCAGCCTCGAGCGGGTTTTGGACAAGAGCCTGCACCTCATGCACATAAGGCCCATAATATTCCCGGGCCTTCTCCGGATCGCTCGTAAACCAAGAGCCGATCTGATTGTAATTCTTGATTGGCCGATCCCCGACGAACTTCAAGCTCTTTTCCCATGTGGCATGATACATGGTTAGCGTGTGCGTAGGGTCCGTCATGATTGGCGATCCTTCAGCATTCTTCCAAATGCGTCGGTACCGCTTTTCAGCTGCTTGGACACGCCGCTCGTTACGGCCGCCGACGATGCAAGGAACGTGTGTGAATTTTAATCTCTTCGATGCCTCTAATCGATGATGTCCATCATGCAAAACGTAATCTTTATAGCCAATTATGATAGGATCCAAATACTCGCCGTTATTGATTTTATCTATATTTTCTTTTACTTTTTCCTCATCAATTGCTTCATCAGTCTGGAAAGGGGTGTTAATTCGATTTACCGGAATATAAATTGGATCCTTAGAATGATGCACTTTGTAAGCGTAACGCTCAGATGGATAATATGTTTTTTCTTCTTTTTTGGATTTAACGAAAACTCGTCCCTTTCTTTTAATGAACACAAAATCACCCCTTCCCCTGAAAATAAAAAACACTCAATCACTTAATCGAGTGTTTGTTTGCCCCAATACTTGGATTCTGCAGCTAATCGCATTTCCTTGGCTTCTTCTAATGTATCCGCACATCCAAGGCTTATTCTTTTGTTTTCTACAGAAATTCTAACCCTGTACTTATTCAATCGTTTATGCCAAGTAACACCGGGAATGTTCGTTGTATTATCTCTTCGAATTCTTTGATTTCTGGTTTGCTCAGTTTGTATTGACCATTTGCAATTGGAAGGTTCGTAATTCCCATCGTTATTTTTCCTATCAATCGAATGCTTTGAAGATGGCTTCTTACCCATATCCTGAAGGAAATTCTCGAAACTTTCTTTCCAACGATCGCAAACAGTAATTCCACGGGCACCATATTCTTTAAATCGATGGTTATTTTTATTAAAACACCGTTCCTTCATTCTGATCCAAGTAGCATACTCTGCTCGATTCTCTTTTGAGAGTCCGTGCTTTGTGATCATTACTTTAAATACGTCTTTTTCTAAGCATCCACATGACCGACTTCGACCGTTTTTCAAATATTTCCCTGTGACTTCTCTTTGCGTACCACAGTCACAAATGCAAACCCACATTACGCAGCCATTCTTTGGTGCGTCTGCCCTACGTAAAACAGTCCATCTACCAAATCTCTGTCCAGATAATTCCAGCGCTTTTGGCATTTTACTCACCCTCTAACGGAACCAATTATCTATCATGATTATATCATAATTGGTTCCTTTCGAAGGAGAAGTAGTCTATCTCGAGCTGGCTTCCACCGCTACCTCGTTACTTGGTTTCGGTTTACCCATACGGTGTACCGGCTGCTTACCGTCTTTGTTATACAGCTTCCTTGCATTGTAGAATGGACCGATTGTGACTTTGCCGTCCGCATTCACTGAATAATCGGCAATGTAGTAACGACCATCTTTTTGAACGACGACTTCATTTTCGTAGACATCCTCAACCCACGGATAATCCACCCAATAATTTCCGTCTTTGCTCTTTTGGCCGTATTTTTGCTGAACGATGGCCTGCAATTCGCTACGAAGATCGTTATAGCTCATTTTCCCGAGAGACTTTTTCATATTTCCATGCCCTTCGCCTTTGAATTGTTCCAGCAGTTTCTCCGCCCGGCGCTGAGCTTTTGCTTTCAGTTCTTCCGAGATATTCGACTGCGGGATTCGCGCCAATGCATTGTCCAAGTGTGCCTTATCGACGTTGCCGTTGTTGTCCCGCACCGGAAATTTACGCTTGCTTCTCGGTTCGGTAAATCCGTCTTCCTTCTCGCCCCCTGGCAGTATAATCAAGAATGCGGAGTCTGGGAGGCTATCAATATAAGCTCGCGTCCACTTAGCCATTGGATGCACGCTCCTCTACCGGCTTCGGCCGGCTATATCCCTTTTGCATTTGACCATGCGGCCCAGTAACGTCGTATTCCTGCAGCCGCCCCTCACGCACCCATTTCCGCAACTGCTCCCGCGTGACGCCGGAGGATTGCTTTAAGATGCTGGCCAGTACCGGTTGCCCGGTCTCCTGCTGGAAATGATCGCAAATCGCATATATTTTACCTATTGATGGTGTATTATTTTTCATTTATAACTTTCAACCTCTCTTTCCTTCGTTTCCATCCTTCACGCATTTTCCTCTTGTCCTCTTCAGATCGCTTCTTTCCGTAACAAACACTATTCGTACCTCTTCTTTGCTCGCTCATTATTTTTCGTTCTTCCTGCGAATAGACTTTTCTAAAGCAAGGGTTATTAGAACCTTTCATCCTTTGACTTAACTTTGCCCTGTACTGTGGAGTATGTAATCTCCCTTTAACAACAGCGTCATGGACATTATCGTCATTTGTACCAAGGAAAAGATGATCAGGATTCACGCATCTTCTATTATCACATTTATGACAAACAAGAAGGCCTTCGGGAATCGTCCCGAAGGCTAATTCATAAGCTACTCTGTGTGATAACTTCAATCTTCCATCAACTTTTATATGCCCATACCCATGGGTGTCGATTGAAGCGGCCCATTCCCAGCAGCCATTCTCTGATTTCTTTACTTTGCTCCAGTATCTTTCTTCAAGCGGAACTATCCGTTTCATTTCCTCAGCCCCCAGTTGACAGACTCGCCGCAACTGCAATTGTAACTAGTAGTCCTCGAATCAACCGTGATGCTCTTTCCGCAGCTCGGGCAATTCGTCGTTTGCGTTTCTCCTTTGATCAGAACTTGTTCCGGTCGTTTCCCCAACATCGTTTTTCACCTCATTTGATTTTGTAATGACATCGATATGGCTCCAAATGTCCCAAATTTCAATCACCCGGGCCGCCTCCGACTGGTACGAAGTCATAGCCGGCTTTCTTACGGACCGGATAACAATGCCCCCAGGGGTGACAAAGTGCATTAGCCACCCAGCCGCCTTCTTCTCCGATCAACCCCGCACGCAGCCCGGTCTGCATGCCGCCGGTCTTCATGACGTTGTTCATGATCTCGGAGAGTTTGAATATCTTCGGCGTGCCGTCTGGTTCGAGATAGAGCTCCTTGCAGTATTTGCACGCCGTCGACTGCACATGGTAATAGACCTCGATGTCTTCCGGATCTCCGCCGCCTTCAACCTGAATGTTGACCAGCCGGCCGAGGTTGGTTGCAAAACGAACCTCACTGACTGCAATGCGGTCCCAATCCCGGCCGATGTCGGCCGCTTTGAATCGGTTCTTAAGCTCAGTCGCGAGTTCTTTCCAGCCGCGCACCTCTTTATTGGTACTGAGCATCTGCTCGACCTCGGCCGGCGTAAAGCCTTGATCGTTGTACGTGGTATGTTTCAGTTCGCCGCTGAAATATTTCTGCACGATGGACTGCAGGCTCGCCTTGTGATTCTGCACTAGCACATCCTCCGCGACGTCAGCTAGCTTCCGGCCGTACCCCTTGATGTATTTTCCGGCGTTCTGTTTGGCCGCCTCCAGCACCAATTGATCAAGGCGACTCATGCGAAGCTTCTTGGCCAGTTTCATCATCTCGCCGTAGCTGCTGCCGTTATCCAGCACCTCGGCCAGACGGCCGGCCACATAAGCCCGGGTGAGCCACCTATTCAAATCATCGTCAGGCAGCTCAATGCCGGCCTTCTGCCATGTTTTCGGCGTCGTAACGGATATACCGATGGCAACACGAAAATGCGCCTCAATGAGGCGCCGTAGTTCGTCTATTTGTTCGTCGGTGAGGAATGGTGGCCTTGGATCGTCCGCTTTTCTCAGAAACGTGCGTTTTGGCACATTTGCTTGCGCTGCGAACCATAGGGAAACGTTGTCCTGCAACGAAGCAAGGATTGCCCGCACGGATCGGTTCAAGCGTTCAACGATGGTTCTGATATACATTTCCGGAATGGGCTCCTGGTGCTCGTGCTTGGAAAGACGATCTATCACGTCCATTTCGATGCCTTCACCCCGGATGAGACCGGTGAGAGCTTTTGCAAGCTCCCGATCACCGACGTTTTTACGCTTGATGCGAACCTGCAAAAGATTCACCCCCAAAATAAAGAGGCCGGAACGAATTATGTTCCGGCTTGATTAATATCGAATATTTTACGAAGCTCTTCCCGTAATTCTTCTGATCTTTGAACTAAATAAGATGCCTGCGTCATCGGCATATTGAAACCATTGTTATAGTTATATCGATGGAGATGCAAATGATGTGGATCCATATTTTCGCTATAATCTCGTCGAAACGCTAAAATTTCATTCCAAAATGAAATGATACGATGATACATTGTAGTATCGTAACTTTTGATGATCATTTCTTCACTTATTTCTATTTCAAGTGACATCTCGCAAAATGTCTTTGGATTTGATCGTGATCTAATTTCTATAAGTGCATTTTCGATTTGAATTAGCTTGTATTGTATCGCAGCGCTGACTTTCTTCTTAAGCTCTTCATTTTCTCTATCTTGCTTTCGAATAAGTTCCTCGGAAATTTCCTTTTGTCGTTTGGAAATCTCGACGCTCGTCCTGGTTAATATAATCGTCACAATAACGGTTAAGGCAGCTACAACTACACTTAAAATTGAACCGATGGCTTGTAATGCTGCTGAATTATTCGTATTCGTTAAGAAACACCACAAATGAAACAACCCCCTTTGCACAGTATTACGAGATTCGGCAAAAGGAGTTGCGTCACCTGCTTATTCCACGATTTCAATATACAGGTACTTCTCATCGTTCTTGGCTGAGCTTTTCTCGAATTTCTTCGGCGACTCCGGCTGCGTCGGCGACTTGGATTTGGCATCTAGTGCCGACCGCTGCTCCTCTTCATCGCCGATCGGATCAGGTCCATCTCCACCGGCAGCAGCTGCTGCTTCTTGCTGTTTGGCTCCCATGAGCGCCTGCATAGCAGTTATGTAGTTCGCATTGTTGGGTACGTCGCCGTATTCCAGTTCACCTTTCAAGCCTTGCGCGCGGCGTGCCTCGTTGAACGTCATAGCGACTTCTGATTGCTTGTTGATAAGTTCAATGCGGCGCGCCTCGTCTTCTAGGTCGACGTCGTAAATCATGATCAGATCGTCATAGCGCGGCCGGATGATGACGCGCGTTAGCCACTCCGCTTGCCGGTGGCAAATGGAGAGAAAGCCTTCCTCGTGACTTTGCTTAACGAGTTCTTCCTCGCTGTTGTTCCCAATGTTCAGTCCGCCGCTTCCGCCTTTATCAACGCTGAAGTTTACAATACTCGGATGCGCGCGATAGGCAGCCGTCTTAAGCTGAATATTCATCCGCATTAGCTCTGGGAATTGAATGTCCTTCGGCAACTCGCGAATTTTTACGAGTTCCGCTTTAAATTCTTTATCAGCCGGAATCACCGGGATCTTTTGATAATCGCCGGAACCGGTTTGATCCAGTATTTGACGTTGGAAGGCCCCGAGCCCGATCGGATCGACGTCACCATAAAGAAACAGCATGCTCTCAGGGCTATCCTGATTGAACAGTCCATCATTGTAGGCCCAGGCATTGAGCCATGTCACCGTCGCTGCGATCGATTGCTCGAGCAAGCTGCCGGCGCCATACGCCCATTTATTGATTTCGACCGAAGGATTCGAAATGTCGACGCTCATCTCGTCCTTCGTCCACGAGGCCACCGGTGTACCGTCGATGACCTGCACATAGGCAGCGCTGGTGAGATCGATCTGATAGTCACGATAGAAGCGGTCGGCGGCTTCATCCTTACTCTTGATTTTCTTGTCTTGCATATATTGATTAAGCACGAGCAGCATCGGGCGGACAGTGGTACCGTCGACTAGGTGATACATGATCGGGTTGCCCGTCCGGTCCCGGAAGATGACCATGGCTTTTCTGTCGTATGTCAGTTCTTGATCGATGGCGTTCGCAGCGAAATCCACAAATCCGGCGGTATGAACTTCCATATTGACATTGCTGACGATCTTTTCCATCTCTTTGCAGCGCCGGATTACGTCTGGTGTAGGTTTGAAATTCGGGTCTGCGTAATTCTCATGCACAACCCGGAAACCAACTTGCTTGCCGGGTACGATTACGCGCTTGGCGATATGTTTCATTTGGGTAATACGAGCATTGATGATGATCTTATCGATCAAGGATTTTTCCCGAGCTTGCCGCAGCATATCGAACGGCATCGTATCGGCCGGCTTCGTATATCCGTAGCTGACGGCGCCTTGGTTGTAGGTGGCCAAACTGAAAAACTTGCCGCTCGCGGTTCGTTCCTTTTGCGCATCCATGAGACACTTGGCCATCGTCACGCCCTCTGGCACGACGAGACCATTCTGCATCACCCATTGTGTCATGACGATGGCTCCTTTTTACGGTAATTGCTTGATTTTGTTGATGTCGGCATCAATCAGCCACTTGGTTACATCACTTTCCCATGCAGAGCAACGACTGCCATGATTCTCGACTGAGAGCAAACACTTCCGCGGGGCTCCCGGCACCAAATTGGGGCTGCCGTTTTCTATAAAGCACCGTTCAGAAATGGAGCATTGAACAACACGACCACCCATATACTGGCCGTTTGCGGCATCGATCTGACGAACTACGCCATCTATTGGCACTGTTACCATCTCCGTTTCGTATACTTCCGGCGCTGGTCTCGGTTCTGCGGATACCCAGCGCTCTGATAGGCTGCATGCCTCAGCATCCAGCGTAATAATCGTTTGAACGGCATGATCATCGCTCCCCGTTTTTTATTGCCACCCGGCGCCGGACTGAGTTGCTTTGTTGAAGAGCTCCTTGTCCTTTGTTTCCAGTGAAACGTTGATCATATACTCCCTCATTGCTACATCGGCCTGCTGGGCATTTACGACGGACGCGAGTTCGATGTCCTTTTCGCATACCCAATGATCGGCCTTTTTCTTCGGAATGCGAATCAAGTAATTGCGATAATCAAGGAGGTTCACATTTACATAGACAACAATGGCCAATTCATTAAGTGGGAGACCCAAATTAAGCAGGTCCCCCACAATAACCACTTCATCCCCCGGATTGAACTTCATCACGACTGACCTCCGATCGATCAATTAAAAAAGCACTAACTGGTTCGGGTCCTCCGAATCAACGAGTGCCTGATGTTGAATGCTTTCACTTTCTGTTCTTGCGCGCGCGATCTGAACAGATTCTGCATCGCGCTCAATTCCGATATAGTTGAACCCTTCCCTTTTCGCCGCAGCAAGCGTTGAGCCGCTGCCGGCGAATGGATCAACGATCACTCCGTCCGGCGGTGTCACAAGACGAATAAGCCATGCCATAAGGTCGATTGGCTTGACTGTAGGGTGCGTATTGCCTTCCCCACGATCTGCCTTGTTGGCCTTTTTACTCACTTCCTGAGGCGATATGTTGAAGTAGGGGCTGTACCATTCGTCCGCATCGATTGTAATGCAGTTGGCGGGAAATCGTCCTGCTTCGTTCACTTCATAAGCCACAGCACCGTACTTGCCGTAAATGCCATATAGGCCAGTTGTTGCCCTTTGATTTCCGGTCACTCCATAGTCATAACGGTCATTCTCGCCACGCTCTATACGGCACCCGTCGATATTGATAGCCGCTGTACCATACAGTTCGACATTCGCGCAGACGGTACCGGGAAAAGGCTTGCGCGCCATGACAATCGGTTCATGCGCCGGTTTGAGCGCTGTGCCCCAACCATCCCATTGCTTGGCGAGCTCCGTCGCCGGGGCAGTGATCGTATGGGTAAATGTTCTCCCGTTGTCCTTTATCCATGAGCCGGTTTTATCTTGATCTGCACCCGGAATCATTCGTTTTACCGTCGGTCCTTCCGCAATTACTTTCCTATCAGCCCCGGCTTGCTTATCGAACTGTTTGCCGATATCCATCGATTTCGGGAAGCCGGAGAGATAAAGCCATTCGATCATGTCGCGGACCTCGAAACCGGCATCTTCGACGCCGCGTGCGAGCCGGTGATATGTGCGGGTGCCGCTGAATGCAAGCAAATAACCGCCCGGCTTCAGCACACGTAAGCACTCACGCGCCCATTGCTCGCACCATTCACCATACTGCTTATTACCGGCGAATGTGTCCCATCCCTTGGACATAAACGAAAGTCCATAAGGAGGGTCCGTGACGACTGAATCGATACTGTTGGCCGGCAACTGTTTTAGGGCGACCAGACAATCATTATGAATAATCCGATTCAATTCCATCCCAGATTCCTCCTCATCATTTATAGAAAAAGGAACGAACCCGAAGGCCGTTCCCTGTTTTCTCGTTGGTAGTTATGATAGAATTAAAAATCAGATGCCATAAATTAGGAGATGAGTCCATTGCCGCAAATCGTTAAGCTCGATGATTTCGTTATCATGCAAGCCGAATTTAATGAGCAAAACTCAGTTACAAGCCCCCCGACCGGGAGGACTCTTCGCAGATTTGAAGTACGTGCAACGCTTCATTCACAATTAATGTTTAACAATTACAACACAGTAATCGGCAGGAACAGGATTCGTCTGGAGATTCCACATGATGAAATTGACTTAAATGTAAAAGTAGGAAACCATACATCATCGTACAGCGAGCCATTAGGATCTTCACCAATCAACGTTCGTATAGAATTGACTGAAATAGACCCTGATGTGCCAGCAGATCATAACATCCAAGCTGCTGTTGCTTCGGAAGCAGTTATGAACCGACTTCGGATAAGAACGATAATTAGCTTACTGGAAGATGCCGGCATATTCACTCCCGAACAATTTGACCAGAGATTCCAGGAACTTGGACAAAAAGAGCTTGAAACTCGTGAATTGAGAAATTCGATACTTTATGGTATTTTTCCATCCTCAGATCAAGATCCCAAAATAGAAAGCTAAAAAAGTGAAAGGGGATGGTCCTTATGGTCCATTCTCTTATTTTCATCAACTTCATTACGTATAATATATATATTTCGTAATCATTTTTCGCCCCGTGCTTCAAAATCGGCCATTTTCGGCCGTCTAGGTTGATTTCGCTTCCGTGGAACAATGCAAAAAGCGGACCTGAAAACGAAAATCACGATCTCGCGATTGCTCCTTCTAGCTCCGTTTTTCAGTGATGTTTGATCAGCAGCCGTTGCCACCCTCACATGCACCGGACTCGACCCCGGATTATATTGGATGGCAACGTGAGGCACTCTTGTTTCAACACGCCCTATTCTGCTGCTGGCTGTCGCGATGCGCGGGCGACCCCTTCCCTTTTCCGTCTCAAACGGCTACGCACTTACCCGATTGTCAATCCCAACGACCTCTGCGAGGCGGCGTAGAAAACCTTATGGTACTCAGCATATCGCGTTTTATATGTGAGGCGCAGAGGATCGCTATAGGTCCGGCCTGTTTCATCCAGCACATGTTCGGCGGGTCTGCTGCGCGGGTCACCTAACTTGAATGCGGGCAGGGATTTGCACCCTGCGTAGTATAGGATAGGCGTGGGAGGACGCCTCGTTTTACTTCTGGTTTCATTAAGCCTGGGGCGACGGGACTCGAACCCGCATCCGTATCGTGGCATATATATCGTTTCACGGCGTCCCGATCCCCGACATGATCACGATTGTTTTTCCGATTAAACTACATCCCCGCATCCCTTAATGATTCTCCTATACCTGATTATCGTCTACCTATTCCGACACCGCATTAATTGATAAGGGCCAAATTTATTATCCCGCGTGACCCATCGCGGTATATCGGCATGGTCGCATGCACCCGGCGGTCTCACACCCGCCTATAATTCTCGCTTGTCGGCTCTCGCCTACCTGGATGCACACTCAGGGTTTACGTTATGAGGGAACGCCGCCGAACACCCTGAAGGCATTGCCAGCGTTCCCTTGATTCCTTGATATGGGTATGGATTTGCACCATACATGATGCTCTACCGTAAACGAGTGATCATGCCGCCAAGTTGCGATCTTAGTAGCAGGAGCATCCACTCGCGAGCGTCTACCTATTCCGCCACCATATCATTGCAGAGTCGCCCCCACTGATTGCTCGCTCTCTGCCGGCCACCGGCGTTCCCCGGAGTGAATTGAGGCCTCCCACCCTAACTTAAGTCAATCCAGCTCCGTCCTGCGCTCGGCGAGCACCGGCGCCTTCCGGCGATTCGGATCGATGCCATTATGGCAGTCGTCGCAACGGACGGCAGCCGCATGGTGCGAATGGTTCGACAAGGATGAGGCCAGGTACCGCTTGCCGCCCTGCGGAAATTCCCGCTTGCATTGCCCGCATTTAAACGGAAACAGGCTCTCATGCTCCTGCCAAATGACTTTTGCGGAAGCGGCCGGCGGCCGGAATCCTTCAAAAAATCGTCCCACGCTGCACCACCATCCCAGTTTCAGACAAAGGAATAACCTCAATTCTTAATATTCCAAGTTCCTCTGGGATGGAGCCGGGATCACTTGCAGCTGCGATCACGTTTTGGACAACCCCAAGAACGGCATCTCCTTGCGTAACTGTCAAGCTAAGATCCGGGTCTAACCTATATTTTATGGCTGGTATTATGCCTTTGCATTGGGTTTTACATTGAATCTGCAATTCAATCATTCATGCATCCTCCATTACTGATAGAATTCATTGGGCAGCAGCGGCGGCCGGGCGATCTCGAAACAGTTCTGCAGCGCGTCGAGAATATCGTCTTGCGCCGCCTTCGGAGCGTACTGTACCGCCTGGTAAAAGAACTTATAGAAATGCTGATGAATGCGAACATTCGGTAGCCTCGTCATATCAACAAAGCCCTCTTCGTTGTCGAGGGCTTGCCGGATGTAAACTTGTCTGTTTTCAAAGAATACCGACATAGTGACGATTCTTGTGAACTTATCGCCGCGCTGATCGAGGCTCTTCACCGGTATAAGCGCATCTTTGATTGTCTGCTGCTTAAGTGCTTCCTGATAGGCGACGGTTTCAATCCCGACGCGCGCCGGCAGCCACTCCTGGTACTTTTTGATGATGCTATTGACCTGCGTGATAAAGTCGAAATGCCCGTGGAAAACCTGCAACAGAATGATCTTATGTGTCTCGGTAATACCGATTGTAAAGATGACGAAATCGTCCGCCGACTCTTTCTCGCTGATGGCTGGGTCTACGCCCTGCCAGATGGTCATGCGCTCTTCATGATACCACCAGCTGCCGTCGTGGAAGCTGATTTCGTTTTTCGTGTAGAAACGGAACCACTCTGGCCGGAATGCCTGCGAATCTTCATCGATCGGATCATTCTGGTATTCCTGATTGAACTTTAGCGTGCCAAGCTGCTGTTTTAGTTTGCCTAATATATTCAGCGGGAAACGCGACGGCCAGAGTGACGACCCGTCATCCTTGATGGCCTTATATCGCTTTACCCGGTAAATATCGGTCATTGTCAAAAGTCGCGAAAGCATTGAATCGAAGTGAAGGACAGTCCCAACCACAACAAAAAGGCCGTCTTTCGGATGTAACATCGGAATGACGGCACCGGTTAACCAGTTCCATACTTTTTTGCGCTGCAGCGGCGTCTGCACGAGCTCGTCGTTTTCACCGTCGTCGATGATTACCAGATCCGGCCGGGCCGAGCGGCTTTTCAATCCGCGCATACCGGCATTCGTGCCGCGCGCCACGATCCGGCAGGTGTATCCCGGGCGCAGCTTCCCGCGCTTATCCTTGACCTCAATCCCCTTCGCATCCACCTTGGGGAACGTGATGTAAAAGTCGCCGGCGGTCCAGCGCATGCCGTAATTCTCGCCAACCAAGTCCCCAAAATCTTCACGCAGCCGGTCATTTTGCTCAAACTCTATCTTGATTGCACTCGTCATCGACTCAGCCTGCGTGCCAGTATCGCTAATGAGTACTACAAATTTTTTCTTTTTGAAGACAGCCCAATGAATAACCTTCAAGAAACTTATGCGAAACGACTTTGCATGGCCCCGTGGCGCAGCCAATATAAGGCCGCGGTAATGTTCCTTATCCTTCTCTGCATCTTCAACAAGATCGTTGAGCTCGTAATGAAATTCAGGCGTCTCGTCTTCAACGTACTCCTGAAAATAATATCGTGCGAACCATTCGATATCATTCTCGCCGCGCTGCACACGCCAGCGACGAAGCGATTCTTTCACTAAGCTTTGCTCGAGCTCATTGAACCCGCTGGCGAGTTCTAAGCACCGCTCTGCTTCTGCCTCATAATCCGCTTCCAGCCTGGTATAATCAATTTCGATCTTTTTTACTTCGGCGACGGACGCGGCCGTCTGCCTGATGTAATCATGGATTTTGAATAGCACATCAACCGCCACCCCCAAATATCATTCAGGTAGATTGTGTTGTATCAAATACAACTGATCCCCTTCACATGCATACAACAATTCCAAGCCTTCAGACTCAATGAATCGTAAAGCAACCTTCTTTCCATCTAAGTCATTAAGTTTGAATGTCGCCATTTCGAGTAAACCCGGGTCAAATACTGGTTTCATACCCTTATTGACCTCCCATCATTATCCGTTGCTGGTCCACGATCTGCTGCATCCGCGGATTCGCCGCGATCCGCTGTACCGCCCGATCGAACGCGCCGCTCCTGTCCTCCTCCCGGAAAAGCTCCATGAATAACGCGAGGTATTCCTGTATAAGACTGAACTCAAACGCCTTGGCGCGCAAATCGGCGAGAAACTTGCTGTTTTCCCGGAGCTCACGGTTTAGTGCTGTGATCTCGTACACCTTACGATGGAGTTCCTTTTCAAAGGACTGTTGCCAGTCCTGAAGATATTCGATGTAATTAAAGTCCTCCCCGCGCTCCGATAAATTTTCGATGAGCTTATCCATGCGCTCATTGACCATATCAGGCAGGGTATCGAGCATTTGGAACTTCTCTAAAAGCGCTGACGTTGTTCTAAGCTGAAGATTTATAATATCAAGCTCCTGGTTAACTGCTTTAAGGAGCCTGCGCTTGTCTTCGGTTATGATGGCCTTTTTCGTCTGGCCTTCCTTGTACGATTCATACCAGCGACGAACCGCGTTATAGGAAACAGGTTCGCCGGCCCACTCCGAACATTGACGCGCTATTTCACGGTCAGGAAGGTCAGCTTTGTAGCCGTTAATGACGATTTCTTGTAGTCCTAGCTGCTCAACTTTATTCGGCCGTGGCATGTTTCGAAACAACTCCCAACATTACGAAACGTATTACGTAACAATCGAAACGTAACAGTAAAATTGCTACATCTAATGCCTTATAAATCAAGGGTTTTGACGTATTACGAAATAGCGTAACAAAACGAAAATGATTGAAGCAAAGATCTCGAAATCAAGAACAAATACGAACATACGTTTTTATATATATCACTTCATATTTGACCCATCATCATAATGCCCGTCGATAGTCGAGCTCTATTAGAATTGTAGGAAAATCCCTACATTTTCACAGGAAAACTCCTACAAAGAAAGTTCGCTGTCAGGCCTTATCCCATAAGGGATTTCGGCGTTTTTGCGCGTCGGCTAACTCTTTCTCTAATATCTTTTATACAGCCGCGACAAGGGAAGTCAGTTTCTTGCCGGCTTTGAATCTCTTACCCTCGTTAGACTTGACGGCCTTGGCGCCAAACTCCTCTTCAAACCGTTCATAAAGCCATGGCTCGATTTTGCCTTTAACGTACAAGAAAGGGTTCATGAAATAAGTTTCGTCATAACCACTCTTCCAGACACCCAGGGCGTTTTTCCGGACGAGCTGCCGGAGGTATTTGCGAATATCCGACCGGTCCATGCGAATATTGCGGGCCATGTCCTCAACCGTCATAATGCTGCCGTTCGGGTTCACGATCGCATTCGTATTCATTTGCAGATATTCGGCCAGCCGGTTTAGCACTCGCTCTTCCGCCGCTGTGAACAGGTTTGACTTGTACACGTATCGCCACACCTCCGTAAACTTCATAGCGAAACGGTCTGACTTGTGTTTTGAAATGATCTCGCCGGTATCGTCATTTATGACAATTCTGCTTCTGGACAACGACGATCACCTCCAAACAGCAGCATGGTGCTATTTCTTTCCGAGCGAGTCCAAATGGGCTTATAAGCGCACGTCGTCGGCCGCTTTCTTTTGCTGGCCGGCGGGCGGCGCGTAGCTGCAGACAAAATCGAGTGTCGTCCGCGTCTGTTTCGCCGGGATCGGCAGCGTGTTCGGATGGCTGCAGCGCGGACACTTCGCGCGGTAATGGGTATGTGACATCGAAATGTCCTCCATTTTCTAAAACTGATAGCCAACAGTAAAGAAACCAAAATGAAGTTCAAAACAACGATCTTCCCTGTACCACGCCCATCCAAACAGGACAGACGGGAAATCTGCCAATGCAATATATAACCCGTTCAAACCGTATTCAAACTTGTCCATCACTCCGCTATAAGCTCCCATAACGTCTTTTGCCCGGTCGGATGCTTGTCGATACGCGGGCGCGTCGGGCAGTTCCAAGAACCACCCTTTGTTTTGTAGAGTTCCTTCCACCCGGCACCTCGAAGGCTGGTACCAGGTTCCTCTATCAGCGTGTAAGTGATGAGCCGGCGGTAACCGAGCGCCCGGGCGGCGCGCCAAGCAGCTGCGTAAAGCTCGATGCAGCATTTTTCGTACCGTCCGTGCAGCAGCGGGTAACTTCTAGCGTACGTCCGTTATCGAGGTGGCGGGCGACGGGGCGGCCGACCGTGACGACACCGACGACCTTCTCGCCATCTGCGACGGCGATCGAGAACTTATGGCCTAACGTCGGTGGATGGTGCCGGTGATACTGGCGAACGAATTCGCATGCTTCGGCGAAAGTGATTGGCTGAAGTTCGAGCATGGAGTTACGCCTCCACCCATTCCGGCGTCTTAACGAGATGGCTTTTGTAAGCCCGGTCACGTTCGTTTTTCTTACGCTGCCGGCGTATATGCTTCCGGAGTTCCGGGCTCATCTGCTCAACCTTTTTCAGATAGTCGCTTACGGTTGTCGGATCAATTCGCAGTTTGCGACCGATCTCGATTGTCGAGAATTCCTGGTGCACGTACATGGTATAAACCTTCAGCATCATGCTGCCCCGTTTGTGGGGAGTCGCTGGGATCGCCATTTATACCGCCTCCTCCGTCATTATTTTCTGCGGCACCGAGTAGGTTTTGTACCCGTCCTCGGTGATTTCTAAGCAGTTCAACTGGTACCCGAACGCGCATCCGCCGTCGATTCCGATCTTATCGCCGCTGAACCAAATAGCCAAATTATCGTGAATGTTTACGGTTGGCGTATGACCGAACACGACCATCTTGCCGGCAGAATGTGGGTTATTGATGAACTCGCCGCGGATCCAAAGAAAATCTTCCTTCGGCTGTCGGCGCCAATCCTCATGCCGTGTATTAATGCCGGCATGCACGAAAAGATGACGTTCCGTTTCATGGTAAAAAGGCAGTGAACGCAAAAACTCAACATGATGCTTATAATTGCTAAGAATGAACTCGCGAGCCCTGGCAATACTGCCGCGCTGGTTATTCTCGTCGAACCAGTTTAACCCGTAATAGCTCTGTATGGTGCTCATGCCGCCATTCCTGATGAACAGGGTGTCGGCCATAGCGTCATTGTTCCGATTCGTCAGGAAATCCAGGAACATCTGATCGTGATTGCCGCGCAGCGCTATGGCGAGACCATCTTTAACCAACTGCCGAACAAGCTCGATAACCGCCTTGCTGTCGGGGCCGCGATCAACATAATCGCCAAGGAAAATGAGTTGATCCGCCTCAAAGCGGTACTTCACTTCTTCCAAAAGGCGCTGCAGCGGATCGATATATCCGTGAATGTCGCTGATCGCGAGTACCCGTTTCAACTTCGATCATCCTTCAAAGAATTGGGAGGCTTGCCCGCTTTCTGCGTTGTCCTCATTCGCTTTTTATACTCTTGGTACATGTGCCATCTATCTTCGAACGGAATCCGATTGAATTCTGCATCCTCAGACAGCATGACTTCTGCCCATTCTTTCATTGGGAGCAGCACGTCCGGCTTGGTGCAAGAAGGCAGCATGCAAAACTGCTTCACTCCGTCCCATCTTCCCCAGCCACAGCCGCGGCACTTGTGAGGTTGCCTACGAGGGGAATCTGGCTTTTGATCGCCGCGATCATCCCGATTTAAGAATGAATTCACCTCGGGCCCCCCGCTTTCATTTGTTTTGAGGAAACAAAAAGAGCCGCTTAAGTGCGGCCCTTCTTGTCCTAAATTTATCAATAAACCAGTCGATTTCGTGGTTTTGTTTTCTTAGTCTCGGGTGCAGTTGCTGATTTATTATTTAGGTGTTTTACTTTCGGAATGTTCGGTTCCGAAACCGTTACATAAAATGAATCCTTATCGAAACTCTCTTCGAAATACAGTCGTTTTGCATCCCCGTCATACACCGCAGCTTCTTCCATGTTTGCCAGGTTGTTACGATCCAATTTTTCAAAATGATATGGTTTTAGTAAAGAGAAGTACCCATCAATACTATAATCCGGAACATATAATACTTCACCATCTTTCATGTGAACCGTTACGACTGAGTTGTAGGTTTTGATGCCTCGAATATCAGATATGGGGACATTAACGAGTTGATCGGTTCCGTTCGCAAGGCGTCGCACGACCGACAATCGCTCTGTTTGATCCATACTTTCCTCCGTTCCCGTCAACGACCTAGCATCAAATGTACACTCGTTAGCGTACAAAGTCATCCGGCGGGAGAATTACTTCTCCGCCCGCTTGCTCCGTTTTGAAGGCTTGATCTCTATCCACTCATACAAATCATCGATTGAGCAGCCGATCGCACTGGCGATGGTTTTTGCAGTACTGAGATGCATGGAATTTTTAACGCCTGTTGCATAATCAGAAACTTGCTGCCGCGACATGTTGATACGATTGGCGAGATCTTGCTGTGTCATACCAGCTTCTTGTAGCCTTCTTTGGAGCAAGCATCGTCCGACTTTGTAAGCCATCGATGCTCGTCCTTTTTATATGATTTGAATGCAACCTCCCGTGCACACAACCGCCTAATAAATTAGACGACGGGAGGTTGCAAATTGTCTCAGAATCCAAAGGAATCATTTTTTGAGCAAATCTTGCGGGACTTGCGGCCTATGATAGAGAACCGGAGAGGCTACCACCACAAACGCCAATGCGATCAAAGAAAGCATCATCGAGGTATGCTTTGCAGCAAGCTTTTTCATAGAATTATTCACCTCCTTTTCTAAAGGGAATCAACGAAAGGGCTTGTATGAAAAAAGCGATAGCAAACAGATCAATTCGAAACCAAAAGTTGCTCAGTACCATCAATGCTGAGATGCCTTTGAATAGGGGGTAATACTCTTTTGGAACGCGAGTATGCCCTTCCAATCCCGCTGGCGCCAAAAATAAAATTAGCAGCAGGCTAATCCCATTAAAAACCATTACAAGCATAGAGGTAATATGTATGTGCGGCACCAAGCTAACCACAATGGTTGATAAGGCTATGCAGCCAGTCGGGGTACTTAGATGGTGCCCACCTGAGAGAAAGCGCAGCACGCACATTAGAACAAACACGATTAGGGTGTCCACCAATTTCCCAGTTAAAAACCCAACAAGTGACGAGAAGAGGAAAATCGAAATCGCGTTAATCAAGATAATCAACGAAAACCGCATGATCTCAACAGATGTGGTTTCTTCCGGGTTTGCCCTTTTAATTCGCGCGGCTAACCAATGTGCTGCGTTTTCGATCAAGGTTCTCTTTCCTTTCTCGTAGATAAGATCAACAACGGGACAAGCACGACCACCAGGATAATCGTAACGATGTACATCGAGTCTAATTGTTTCGTACCAATTAGGTAAAATGAAATAATATATGCAGCCAGTGCCACCAAAAGCATGATAAGAAATGCAAGATTCACACCTTTAAATATTATGCGTGCCTTTTGACTGTCAGGAATGTAAGAAAATCCGCCGTTTGTTTTCTTTAAGAACCAAGTAATCAAAAAGGTAATGGCAGCTGTCGTTAGCGGTAGTTTGAAATTGTATACATCGGTGTTATTGAGCTCTTCAAGTGAAAGTAGACCAAAATGGTTAAATATAAAAAATACGATGAATTGGATAATGGCATAGGCAATATAGACCTTTACCACCATTATGGCTGCGAAAAAAATCTGGACTCTGTATAGGAGCCACACGAAACCAATCATCAGGAAAAGCTGTATGACGGTTGCAGCAATACCTTGATCGTATTTCATTCTCAAGGTGTACGAAACAAAGCAGAGAATCAAACTAGCAAAGATCGAATTGATGTGATAGAACCGGTAGGAAAATCGAAACATAGCAAACATCAGCGCGAACATGGCCAGGTACTCAATAGTGGATAATAATGAAAACACCGCGAATTGCATCAAATAGGCTCTCCTCACGACTTGGATTTTCCACCATAATATCCTTTGAGCAATCCGCAGGGCCGTCGCTAACTAATGGCTGCTATTAGGTATACTTTGACAAATACATCATAGCACGGATATGCTTCCAAGATACTTTCAACCTGCACTCAACTTACTCTCATTTTTTTCACAAAAAGATTCATGTTAATCTTATTTTGAACCGATACCAAACTTGGCGGCTCGTTAAAAAGTACCCTTCATAAGAATGCCAATAAATGTAGACCCCATCTTTCTCTTTCAATAAGTAAAACCCAAAAATAAAAAACATTATGTTGAACAAGATGCGGAACAAGAAAAATAAAATTCTAACCATACCATCGCACCTCCGATACCTGGATAATTCAACAAATAACCTGTATTTACCTGCTGTAATTTGTCGAATGAGTTAAAATTACCCGGTTAGATAGGACCACTTTGCCTAGGAACAATCCATCCTATTAACGATTTAATAGTTTTATTGCTTCCTCATATGCCGCTTTTAGTTCACGGAAGTGTACATCGTTTCCTTTCTTAATGTCCGGATGCTCCGTCTTAAGTAGTTCTTTCCATCGTGAGGTAAGCTGTTGCTCGTTAGGGACAGAACCGAATCCCAATTTCCAGAAACATTCGGGCATTGGTGGCGGCAGCGCCGGCAAGCCGGCGACCGCCTCATCTATATCAAATATCCCTTCACGTTTTGCCCAAGCAACCTTTTCCATCCATAACACGATCTGCGCTAGACGTCGCTCGAGTAATGAATGGTCTGCTTATCGATGACCCGTTCAAATCGTCTCCGTATACCTTTCGGTGTCGTAAAATCGATGGCTGCGCCTTCCCAGCGGTCATAACGCAACTCATAGCTCATATCCAATTCGTCCATAACGCGCTTCAGCTTATTCTCGTAGAAATCCCTTTCACGAGCATATCGCTTGGGGGGCATATTTTGCTTTGGCAAACTGCTCATCTCCTTTATTAATAATTCCATTCCCGGTCAAGCACCCCGAACATTAAGAGTGAGTGAGCGATGGTTTTAACGCCTTCATTGATTTTTCGGTTGAATGTTGCTTCGCTCATGCTACGCCTAAAGAACAATATCGCGTCTTTATACCTATGACCTTCGATAAATCGATAATGAATGGCCTTTCTGACTTCCGGGTCCAAAATTAATGAGCATGCGCGCTCAACTGACCGAGTATAGATTTTATATTCCAGATATATTGCCTTACGTTTTTCACGGTAGATTACAGCATTGGGTGTCTTGTCGGCATGAGTATCCTCGTCTGCATATCGGCGAGCCGTTTCCCCTTCGACATCAGTCATAAATAATTCGTGCTCATTATCCTCATAGTCCCGCATCAGAATTTTCATAAAGGGGTACTTTTCAAGGATCATTAGCGTCCGTTCAACGTTTTTAACGGTCACTTCAGGGAACAAGGAGATTTGTTGGACGATCGTGCCGGCATCGGAGACTAATTTTGCATCAACCATCATTTCCTTTCATCCCTCTCGCGTGGTAAAATAATGGTTGATAAAGCTTTTTGGACAGGCCCCGCACAGATCCCACCAAAGGATGCGGGGATTTTTTCTTTATCCGAGAAACTTTTCCCTGCATCGCTCCAAATGCTTTGGGAAATGTCGAATGTTTCGAAAATACTTTTTACATATTGGACACTGCATTGGAATATTTGGCTTTGAATCTTTCCTTTTCCTTTTCCTTTTCATTTTACCGCTTCCGTTTCTTTCGAAGGTACCAGACAATTTGCATCACAATCGGGCAAAAAATAGCCATTATGTATTACTCCTTTCTCCTACAGACAGATACTGAGGCCTTCCAGCCTTTTTCGGATCCAACATAATGATCTCTTGTTCCCCACGCCGTAAAAATAGAGCCAGAACGTCGCGTTTTCGCAGTTGATATTGCGCAATATGATCGACCTTGCGTTCCAGGGCGAAACGTTCCGCAATATTCCGATCTAAGGTATAGCTGATCCAATCCGTTTCACATGGTCGATGCGCGCGATAGGCAATAATGACTTCAGGCAGCTTATGAAATTCGGTTAGCTCGCTTGGCTTCATGAGAGACGTTTTTCGCTTCGGCCGCTGTTACGGAAATGTTTACGCCACAAATTCAAATCCGACCAGCCAGAGTAACTAACCCATAGCGTGCTGAGAAAGAACCAAAAAGCGTTGTCATAAAGCCCCAAACACAGTTGGGTAAAACGAATGATGGCGTAAGGTGTCCCTTCGTACTTAATGATTTCGGATGCCACATAAGCATCATATGCGTTTGGCTTAAAATCCGGGGAAATATCTTCCAAAGCATTAACGTGATTTGCCATGACCTTTTCCCCCCATAATGAGCGCCATCAAAGTAGCAAATGGAATAAATCCTCCGGCGACAATTCCAGCGCGATTGCCGGTCGTTGAATTATGATGCATCTGCTTCTCCGTTCCTTGTGTCGTACTTTCAGCCAATTTGCGTCTGCGAGCCTCACCCATCGATTGCAGCTCCTTCCTCAACCTCACCTTTTGCCCATTTGGCGAAGCTGACGAGCGGTATCACAAATATCCGACCGCTGTATGGACCTTTTTCTTGTCTAAACCGAACACCGGTGTCCGATTCGGTTCCTTTGCCATCTAAATGCTTGACGTGGACACCCATCTCCAACACCTTTCTTGCTGTACCGAGCATTCCTTGATTGCCATTGTGATAAGTTTTACCGACTTCTATTTCACGGGGGCTCATTTCAGCCCCTCTCCTTCCTTTATAACCTCTAATGATTCAATGGGATAATAAACCGTCCAATTCATTGCAATGGCAGGGTTATCGATTTTCAAAAATCTTACACGCACTTTCTTGCCGGTCTTAGACAAAGTTCTACCGTTCCGCGCTGTAACCATTCTTACTGCTTATGTCGGACAATATCGACATGTTTCACTTGTTTTTCATCACTCACGTCTTCACGCCCTTCCGGTATTTCGCCATGACACGATCAAGATGCTTACCGACTTCCACTTGAGCGAGCTCGCGATCCTGCTCTGTCTCTCCTTGGCCACCCATGATACCGAGAAACTGCTCGGTTTTGAATCCGAGTGCATCCATCATTTGCTCATCGCTGCCGTCGCTACAGACAAGGTAATAACTGAGCACAGAATCTTTTTGACCAATTCGATGCAAACGGTCCTCACATTGGGAATGGATACCCGGGGACCAGTCGAGCTCACCGAAAACGCTGACGCTTGCGCGCCCTTGCAATCCATCCAGACCGGCCGCCGCTCGCAATGAGATAACGATGAGGTTCGTATCGCCACGAATGAATGCCTTTTTGGCCTCGTCCTTTTCCTTCTCCGTCTCCTCGCCGGTGACAAACACGGGCTTGTACGACTGCAGCTTTTGTTTCCAAATCCGATATACCTCATGATGGTAGCCGTAAAGGACAACGGCCTCGCCGGAATCGAGCAACATACGGACAAATTCAGCCACATATGGCGCCTTTGCAATGCCAGTAGCCTGACGTACCCTTTCACCAATTTGGCGCTTCAGACGTCCCTTTTCGAAAGCCTCTGTGCTTTCGTCATGCTGCCCGATGAGGCGAATGACTTCTTTCATCTGCGCAGAGAAAACACGCTCATCCGAGTCGATATGCTGTATGACACGTCGTTTTGGTGGCAACTCGGACAATACGTCTTCTTTCGTCCGACGAAGCATTAACCCCTCCCGACGTAAGTGCGCGCCGAGCATTTCCGGATCCATTACAACGTCGCTGCCATAACCGTCGCACCATTCCCGAGTGAATGAATCCCAATCTCCAAGACAGCCACGGTCCAGAACGTCCATAATGTTGAAGATTTCCCCTCCTCGTCCGTAGATCGGCGTACCGGAGAGACCGACGACTTCACGCACCACTTCCGCCAAGTTGTTGCGAGGGTTTTTTCTTTTGTCTTTCTAGCCTTCCAATAGTTCGGGATGCTTGAAAATATAGTTCATAGAAATTCTCCTTTACGGCTCGCGCTTATTCGGTCGGCTCGATGGCCTGACGGCCTGAATCATTCTGCTATCTGCTCCCATATCGTCTTCTGTCCAATCGGGTGTTTATCAATTCTCGGCCTTGAAGGTACATTCCAGCTTCCGCCGCTTGTTTTGTACAGTTCCTTCCACCCTGCCGCCCGCAGACTCGTTCCTGGTTCTGATGCAAGTGTGTAAGTAATAAGACGACGGTAACCGAGTGCCTTCGCTGCACTCCAAGCAGCTGCGTACAGTTTTGAAGCAGCGTTTTTGGTTCCGTCCGTACAGCATCGCGTCACTTCAAGTGTTCGTCCGTTGTCAAGGTGGCGCGCTACAGGCCTGCCGACCATGATCACACCGACAACCTTTTCCTCGTCGGCTACTGCAATACTGAACTTATGTCCTTGTGGTGGGATATGGTGACGATGATACTGCCGGACATACTCGCATGCTTCCTCATAAGTGATTGGTTGGAGTGTGAGCATGCTGCACCCCCTTCGTCTTTGCTTCGAATCGACCGAACCACCCAGCGAAGCGGGGGCCGAGGACTATTCCTTTCCTTTACCGTTGTCCAATCCGGCGAGCTTTTCAAGTTGCTTTCTCGCCCAAGCGCCTGCTCCTTCGACATCGACTTGAAAATCAATCATCGCCAGCCTGTATTCCAGCACCTTGCGAGCGACTTCTTCGGGGGATTCTTTTACGGTCACATTTGAACTTCCCGAATACTTCAAGTACGTTTCATTGCCATCGGAACTAGGGAATATTCAGTCGGTG